>NZ_JBFAEA010000035.1:0-62729 GCF_040641675.1 Streptomyces sp. NPDC020742 | reverse complement strand
GTACTGCAGGGGGGACCCTGTGGGAGAGTAGGACGCCGCCGAACAATCATTGTGGGAAAGCCCCGCACCTTATGGTGCGGGGCTTTTCTGCGTTCCGGGGCCAGTCGATGGGGCTTCAGCTGCGTGGCTCGATCACTTGGCTCTGCGGCCTCCACCCGTCTGGGCTACTCCTTAAGCTCCTGGCCCCGGCGGCTGGTTGCGGAGGCGAAGCCCAGCCAGGTGTGCCGGTTGCCGGCCCAGCACCAGCCGACCTTGGGGGCGTTGCGGCGCTCGCGGCCGTCCCGCCCGGTGCCGTTGCTGATCCAGAGCGCCGGGGTGCGGGCGTCGAGCGCGCCGTTGGGCTTGCGGAGCCGGGAGCCGATGGTCATGAAGCAGTGGTTGCGTTCCAGGACGGCGGGCTGCTGCAGCACCCAGTGGATGCCCTCGGTGAGCAGCAACGGGGTGCGAGCCTCCGCGGTGAGGGCCGGCAGCGCTTCGTTGGGGGTCCAGTTGGCCAGGTGGTCGCCGCGGTCGAGGCCGGTGAGGAGGTAGAGCGGGGCATCGGGCAGGGGGACGGTGTCGAGCGGGGCGAAGAGGTCGACGTCCGGCATGTCGGTGACCACGAAGCCCGACTTGTCGTCGAGGCGGAGCAGCGGCGCGAGGGCGGAGGCAGGGGCGCGTTCCGGGTGGACGGCGAGCAGGGCGCCGCCGGCCGGGGCCTCGGCTGCCGCGGCGAAGGCACGGAGCTCGGTGGCGGAGAGCCCTGCGAGTTCGTGCACCCCCAGCTCGACCAGACGCTCGGCCTGTGCGCTCAGGGCCGGGAGTAAGGGGAGAACGGTGGACGTGGCGGGCGTGGTGTCGGGCACGATGCTCCCATGTGGTGACGTGGACGGGCCCAGGGGCAACGTGAGGGTCCGTCGGATCATTCCCGCCGTTGGCCGCCCCGCTCCGGCCCGTTCTGTGATCAGGGCTCCTGTGCCCGGAGGCGTGCACATGCGGGGGCGTGGCCGGTGGAGCGGCTCAGACCGGGAGGGAGCGGTGCGGCCAGCGGGCCCGGGCCTGTTCCTGGGAGCGCATGGTGGCAAGGGTCAGCAGCCCGCGGGCACGGCCCGTTTCCAGGAGGTCGGGGAGGGCGGGCAGCGGGGCGAGCGCCGCGATGTCGTCCAGGACGAGGGTGAGTGGTGGGTCGAGCCGACCGTCAGATGACCGTTCGGCCATGCGGCGGCCGTGCTCGACCACGTGCGAGAGGAGTGCGGTGAGCAACGGCATCGCACCCGGGTCGGTACGCGGATCCTCGATGGGTTCGCCTACCACGTAGAGCGTTCCCCCCTCATCGATGAATGATTCGAGGAGGGCTGAATCTGTGCGAAGTGGGTTGCAGGCGTCCCGGATATGGATGGAGGAGAGGGCCGTCAGGGCGCGGCCGACCAACTCCTTGGCCAGTTCCCGGCGTTCGGTGTGGGCGGTGAGCACGGACTCCAGCTCGCCGGCCTGGCCAGCGGACGCCTTGGAGCTGGTACGGAGGATGCGTACGGGCTCCTGGGCGGCGCCGGCGGCGTGCGCCCAGCGGTGCAGCTGGCGGAACGGACGGCCGTCCACCGCGGCGGCGTGCAACCAGCACCGCAGCAGGGTCTGCGCGGCGTCCGCGACTGCCGAGGCCAGGGCACCGGCGGGCCGTACGGGGGCCAGCAGGGCGGTGGCGCGGGCGGTGGCGGTGGCGAGGTCGTCGCAGCCGGAGGTGGGCGACCAGCGCAGCCGGGCGGGGGTGTCGAGGCGGTGCGTCGGGTCGTAGGTCAGCAGCGGGCCGAGCTTGGCGCGGGCGTCCTTGGTCTCGGACCAGAGGGCCGGGTCGGTGGTGGCGACGATCAGCGGGCCCGGGGCCGCGGTGGCGGTGGTGACCGCGGCGGCGAGGGCGGCGGCCCGGCCGGTGGTGGCGAACTGGATGCGGGGGAGGGCCGGTTCGGTGCCGGGGGCGGCCGGGGAGGCGGTGCGCTGTTCGGGGACCGGGCCGGTGGCCGCGGCGGCGGGTGCGGCTGCGGCGGCGGTCTCGGACGGCGCCGGGGCGACGGACGCCGGTACCGCGGGGGAGGGCGGTGCCGCGGCCGGTGTTGCAGGGGTGGCCGGGGCGTCCTCGGTGCGGGCGGCGGCAGGGGCCGGCGCGGGCGGCTCCTGGGTGGTGTGGGGCGCCTTGAGGTCGGGGTCCAGGGCGTGCGCCCGGTCCCGGCGGGCCTGTGCCCGGCGGGTGGCCCGTACGGCGCGGTACCGGGCCACCGTCCCCATGGCGAAGATGGTCAGCACCAGCAGCACCATCAGCTCGCCGATGAGGATGCCCCAGAACAGGCCGTAGCCGGAGAGCTGGCCCTTGGGGGTGTCGGGCCAGGCCGTCGCCATGTCGTGTGGGGCGGAGACCAGGTGGCGCAGCGCCAGCGGCGTACCGGAGTAGTCCACATGCTCGGGCCAGGCGCCGTGCGCGAACAGGCCGGCCAGGCCGGTCGCCGTCCACACCAGCAGCGTCAGCCCCAGCAGGAAGGCGAGCAGGCCCACCAGCAGGGAGTCGGGGATGCCGCGTCCCCGGCCGCCGCGTGGTTCGCGGTAGCTGGGGCCGCCGTGTCGTTCGTCGTGGTATCCGCGCCTCACGCCACCGTCTCGCTCGACTCGTCCCGCCACCGGCGCTCCATCGCCAGGGCCTCGGCGCGCGCCTCGGCCTCCGCGTCCGCCGCCGCCGCGAGGGAGCGCGCCTCGTCGGTCGGCATCGCGGAGGACTCGGTCATCGCCCGGTCGGTGAAGACCAGCGGGCGCTCCGCCTCGGTGATGAGGTGTTTGACGACCTGGACGTTGCCGTTGACGTCCCAGACCGCGATACCGGGTGTGAGCGTCGGAATGATCTCCACGGCCCAACGGGGCAGGCCCAGCACCCGCCCGGTGGCGCGTGCCTCGTCGGCCTTCTGGGCGTAGATGGTCCGGGTCGAGGCCATCTTGAGGATCGCCGCGGCCTCCCGGGCGGCGGCCCCGTCGACCACGTCGGACAGGTGGTGGACGACCGCCACGAAGGACAGCCCCAGCCGGCGGCCGAACTTCAGCAGCCGCTGGAAGAGCTGCGCCACGAACGGCGAGTTGATGATGTGCCAGGCCTCCTCGACCAGGAAGATCCGCTTCTTCCGGTCGGGGCGGATCCAGGTGTGTTCCAGCCAGACGCCGACGATGGCCATCAGGATCGGCATGGCGATGGAGTTGCGGTCGATGTGCGAGAGGTCGAAGACGATCAGCGGGGCGTCCAGGTCGATGCCGGCCGATGTCGGGCCGTCGAACATGCCGCGCAGGTCACCGTCGACGAGCCGGTCGAGCACCAGGGCGACGTCCAGGCCCCAGGCCCGTACGTCGTCTATGTCGACGTTCATTGCCTCGGCCGACTCGGCCTCCGGGTGCCGCAGTTGCTCGACGATGTCGGTCAGGACGGGCTGGCGGTCGGTGATGGTCTCGTTGACGTAGGCGTGGGCGACCTTGAGGGCGAAGCCGGAGCGCTCGTCCAGGCCGTGGCCCATCGCGACCTCGATGATCGTGCGGAGCAGGGCCAGCTGGCCGGTCGTGGTGATCGACGGGTCGAGCGGGTTGAGGCGGATGCCGCCGTTGAGGGCGGCGGTCGGGTCCAGGCGGATGGGGGTTATCCCCAGCTCCTCGGCGATGAGGTTCCACTCGCCGACGCCGTCCTCGCCCTGGGCGTCCAGGACGACGACCTGCCGGTCGCGGAACCGCAGCTGCCGCAGGACGTAGGTCTTCTCCAGGGCGGACTTGCCGTTGCCGGACTCGCCGAGGACGAGCCAGTGCGGGGCGGGCAGCTGCTGCCCGTACAGCTGGAAGGGGTCGTAGATGTAGCCCTTGCCGCTGTAGACCTCACGGCCGATGATCACGCCGGAGTCGCCGAGGCCGGGGGCCGCGGTGGGCAGGTAGACCGCCTGGGCCTGGCCGGTGGAGGTGCGTACGGGCAGCCGGGTGGTCTCCACCTTCCCGAACAGGAAGCTGGTGAACGCCTCGCTGAGCGCTCCGATCGGATCGAGCATGGCCATGACGTACGCGCCTCCCAGCGGCTTTAGCGGCGGATCCCGGTCGCGAACGGCAGGGTGTTGACGAACGCCCGGTGGTGCTCGCGGTCGCACCACTCCAGCTTGAGGTAGGACTTGCCGGCCGAGGCGCGGATGGTGCGCTTGTCGCGGGCGAGCGCCTCGGGGGAGCGGGAGGAGACCGTGAGGTAGCCGACGAGGTTGACGCCGGCCGCGCCGGACGCCAGGTCCTCGCCGCGCTGGTCGACCCGGCCGTGGTGCGCCACGTCCCGCGGGTCCACCACCCGGTTCATCTTCGCCGCACGGCTGGCCTCGGCGTCGTCGTTGGTCTTCTCCGTCAGCATCCGCTCGATGGCGACCTCGGTGGGCTCCAGGTCCATGCACACCGCGACCGTACGGATCACATCGGGGGTGTGCACCAGGAGCGGGGCGAGGAAGTTGACGCCCACCGGGGTCAGCGGCCACTCCTTGACCCAGGCGGTGGCGTGGCACCAGGGGGCGCGGGTCGTCGACTCCCGCGTCTTGGCCTGGAGGTACGTCGGCTCCATCGCATCGAGCTCGGCGGGCCAGGCGTTGCGCTTGCTCATCGCCTGGATGTGGTCGATGGGGTGGTCCGGGTCGTACATCGAGTGCACCAGGGAGGCCAGCCGGGCCTGGCCCAGCGGCTGGCGCACCCGGATGTCGGCCTCGGCGAGCCGGGCGCAGATGTCGGTGAGCTCACGGGCCATCACCACCGCCAGGCCGGCGTCCCGGTCGACCTTCTTGCGCAGCAGCCCGCCCTGGTGCATCCGGGCGGCCCGGGCCATGGTGTGCGCCTCGGTGGCCAGTTCGCGGGTGTAGTGCATGCACGCAACCAGGTAGGCGCGGTGCTGCTCGGAGGAGGTGGAGACCATCGACTGCAGCTGGTCGTAGGACTCCCGCAGCCAGGCCGGGGAGGTGGCGTCGCCGCGCTGGGCGACGTCCTTGGCGTGCGCGTCCGGGTCGGCGGGCAGGGTGCGCGCCAGCATCTGCAGCCGGGTGACGAAGCCGTCCCCGTTGGCGACGTGCTTCAGCAGCGTGCCGAAGCGGTCGACGAGGGCCTCCTGGTCCTCGCTGTCGCGCAGGCCGACGCCGGGGCCCTCGATCTCGATGGCCGCGGTGACCGTACGGCGGTCGGCGTGCAGCAGCACCGCGATCTCGTCCGGACCGAACGGCGCGGAGAGCCAGTTGATCCGTCCGATGCCGGGCGGCGGGCCGATCTCCACCTCGCGGCCGTCCAGCCGTACGCCCGCCTCCTGGGCGGCGGAGCGGTAGGTGGCGCCCTGCCGGACCGTACGGCGGAAGCTGCGGCGGATCTCGAACCAGCGGTAGAACGTACGGCCCTTGTACGGCACGTAGACCGCGGCGAGGCCGAGCATCGGGAAGCCGGTGAGGGTCACGATCCGCAGCGGGAGCACGGGCACCAGCAGGCCGCACATCATGCCGAGGAACGCGCCCGCAATGATCAGCGCGATCTCGCCGGTCTCGCGGTTCTTGCCGACGATCGCGTTGGGCCGGGCGCGGCCGATCAGATAGGTGCGGCGCGGTGCGATCGGGGCGGGGTGCGTGCTCAACGCCCTTCACCTCCTGCTGTCTTGCCGGTGCGGGCGCCGCTGCCGGGGGTGGGGTTGGTACGGGGAGCCGGGGTGGCGGGGGCGCCGCCACTGCCCCCGCGGGAACCGTGCGCGGCGACCCCGCCGGAGACCGCGTCGGCCGGCCGGGACTGGCCGCCGGAGGTCTGCTGGCCGCCGCCGTCCCCGCCGGAGCTGCGGGTGCTGTGGGTCTTGATGCCCTGCGAGACCAGGGCGGCGGGGGAGCTGAGCACCGCGGCGGCGGCGTTCTCCGCGCCCCGGCTCATCCGGTTGTTGCGGGACGCCGCGATCTCGTCGCCGAAGCCGGGGACGAAGCGGTAGATCACCGCACTGGCGAAGATGGCCAGCAGGATGATCGCGAGCCCGGAGACCACGGCGGAGATGGCGTTCGGCCCCTTGTTGGACGACAGCGCGCCGGCGATGCCCAGTACGATCACGATCACTGGTTTCACCATGATCACCGCGATCATGATCCCGGCCCAGCGGCGGACGTGGCCCCACATGTTCTTGTCGACCAGCCCGGCGTAGACGACCGTCCCCAGCAGCGCCCCGACGTACAGCAGCGCGGCCCGGATCACCAGCTCCAGCCACAGCACACCGGCGGCCAGCACGGAGACCAGCGACACCACGATCAGCATGATCGGGCCGCCGCCGATGTCGGTGCCCTTGGTGAGCGCCTGGGAGAACGCCCCGAAGAACGTATCGGTCTGTGAACCCGTCCCCTTGGCGATGATCTCGGTGACCCCGTCCGTCGCCGAGACGACGGTGTAGAGGATCAGCGGGGTGAACGCGGAGGCCAGCACCGTCAGCCAGAGGAACCCAACCGCCTCGCTGATCGCCTCGGTCAGCCGCACCCCGCGCACCGCCCGCTTGGCGACGGCCAGCAGCCACAGCACGAGGGTGAGGACGGTGGAGGCGGCGAAGACGACGGCGTACTGGCGCAGGAACGCCGCGTTGGTGAAGTCCACCTGGGAGGTGGCGTTCACGGCGTCGGACAGCTTGTCGACGATCCAGGAGGCGGCTTTGGCGCAGCCTTTGGCCAGGGAGTCGAGGGGGTCCAGGGGGTTGGAGTCGGACAGGCCGCCCGGATTGGGCGTGCTGCCGCCACCACCGTCGGTGCTGCGCCTTTCGCAGAGCTCCTTGGCCTTGTCCGGGAGGAGGTCACACGCGCCCTCGGTCGGCTTGGGGGATGGCGCGGCGAAGACCCGGGCGGAGAGCAGCACCAGCGTCGTCTGCAGGCCGGTGAGTGCCGAGGCGACGGTGAGGGCCCGGCGTCGGTTGTTACCTCGCATAAGTGAACCCTCCGAAGCCTAGGACGGCCTTGGACATGTCCTTGGCAGTCGCGGCGGACTGGTCGCCGCCGACCGGAGCCGGGCCGGCCTTCTGGCTGAAGCCGGCGACCTTCCAGTCTCCGTCCACCCACTGCAGCTCCATCGTGGACGTGTACCAGCTCTCCGCGACCGGATTCCGGGAGCCCTGGCCAGCCATGCCGAACAACTGGGAGTACCAAACCGCGACCTTGGCGGTGGTGCCGTCGAACTTCTCGGCCTTTGTGCCGACCGGATTGGCCCGGGAGACGAAGGTCATCCCGCTGGGGGTGCCGCCGTCCGGCTTGAGACCGACCTGGGCGAGGAACTTCGGGTCGGAGTAGACCTTGCGCAGGCTGCCCTTGCGTGCCGCGGCTACGGCGGGGGTGTAGACGGAGTTGACGATCGCGTCGCGCCGCTGCGCCGTATACATCCCGTCACTCGACAGCGCCACCACGTAGTTCGCCGCCGCCGACTGCGCCCCCTGTTCGGTCTTGGCGAAGCCCGTGGCGATGCCGCCGTTCTTGCCGGAGACCGGCTTGGTGCCGGTGGGGGCCGTGGGGCGGGCCGGGCCGGCGGCGGCATCCTTGGCGGAGTCGTCGGAGGGGGACTCGTTGTTGCCGCTGCCGCCGCGGTTGGCGAAGGCGATGGCCGCGAGCAGCAGGACGATCACGCCGACGATGGTGACGAGGTTGCGGCTGGACATGCCGGCGCGGGGCCGGCGTCCCGAGCCGTACAGGTCGCCCTCGTTGTCGGGGAGTCTGGTCCGTGTCTGGCCCGTCCCCGAGCCGCGGTGGCCGTCGCCGCCGTAGCCGCCGTCGTCACTGAGACTCATCGCGCCTGTGCCCCCTCTACCGCCGTCGCCGTCCGTGCCGTCGTTGTGCCGCCCTCATATGACCGTAGCCGCGTGGGCGGTGGCTCGGGCGCAGTGGTACGAGTACATCTCACCGTGACGGGTCCTCAGATGCGGTGCGGCGGGGGCGAATGGGGGACTCTAGGCTATTTGTGTACATCGCCCGCTCCGTCGTCGCCATGGCCTCCGAGACCCTCGTGGGCCCCGGATCCACCTGTCCCCGCGCGGCGGGCTGCCCAACCGGTCCGCTGGTCGCGGGGGTGATGAGGGCAGCGGGTGGGCCCCGTCGGACCGGGGTGAGTGGGGGTCAGCATGGGGCCTCGGCAGGGGAGGTGCGGCCGGTGGAGACGAATGGAGGCACGGGGCGGCGGAGGGGGAGCGGGCGGGGGCGCATGGAGGGACGTGGACGGGGTGGAACGGGGCAACGGGGTAACGGGGCAACACGGGCGGTCTCCCGAGGGGGGCCACCTCCGGACGTCGCCCCGGGATGGCCGAGGAGGCCGCCGGACCGCCGCCGGACCGTCGCCGGGTCGCCAGGCCGCCGGTTCGCCGGTTCGCGGCGGAGGGGCCCGGTGTGTGGCCTCCGGTGTGCGGCCACGGGCATCGGGCGGTTGCCCGGTGTGCGGTCGCAGGGGTGGTCGCCCGGCCGCGGTGACGGCGGGCGGTTGCCCGGGTGACGGTGGGGATGGGGTCGGCTAGACCGCCATGCCGTAGACGATGGTGAACAGGGTCCCCAGTGACCCGATGATGAAGACGCCGGTGAGGCCCGCCACGATCAGGCCCTTGCCCTGCTCGGCGCTGAAGGTGTCGCGCAGGGCGGTGGCGCCGATGCGCTGTTTGGCGGCGCCCCAGATCGCGATGCCGAGGCACAGCAGGATCGCCACCGCCATGACCACCTCGACCATCACCCGGGCCTCGTTGCCCAGGCTGCCGAACGGGCCCCAGTCCGGGGCGATTCCGCCGATGATGGTGGTGATGTCGCCCTTTTCGGCCGCAAGGAACATCTGTGACATCTGTGCCATGTCTGAACTCACCGCCCCTTTGTGGGTAGTTCGCTGTCCGTACCTGCACCGGGGCGGCACAGGCCGCTTCTATCTTCGCCGACAAAGGCGCCGTCAGAAGTCGACTTGGCACCTTTCTTTGACGGATCCCATGGGGGTGGCGTGTGTGGATGGGCGCACGCCGTCCATCGAACCGACTACTCTCACCGTGTGTATCACGGCCGATAACCCTGAGCAATGATCATCGGGGCGGCGGCGCAGTGGCCGCCCCGCCCCGCCGGGGAAGTGCGCCGCCCGGCAGCGCGGGTGACGACCCGTCCGTTCCCCGAGGTAAGAGGTGAAAGACCCGCATTCCGTTCCCGGGGCCGGTGTGCCGTCGCCCGTCCGGCGGTGCGCCGGGTGCCGCCGGGAGTGGGATCGCGCCCCCGGTCGGAGCGCCCCTGCGCCTCCTGTGTGACGCAACGCGCAGCGTGAGGCTGGAAAAGGGCAGTGAACCGGGCCTGGATGGGGGAGGGTTGTGGGGTGCGGAAATTCTGGGTGGCCGGCGGGCTCGGGGCGGGGCTGCTGTTCGGCCTGCTCGCGTTGCTGGTGATCGCTACGTACGTGGTGGCGGCCGGGCTGGCCGGGCTCGGGGGCCGGGCGGCCGGGCTGGCGAAGGGTGCGGTGCCCGCCGCGTACCAGGACATGGTGCAGAAGTGGGGGGCGCTCTGTCCGGCGATAAGCCCCCCGCTGCTGGCCGCGCAGCTCTACCAGGAGAGCGGCTGGAACCCCCGGGCGCAGAGCCCGGCCGCCGCGCAGGGCATGGCGCAGTTCATCCCGGCGACCTGGCAGACCCACGGGGTGGACGGGAACGGTGACGGGCGGCGGGACGTCTGGGACCCGGCCGACGCCATCGCCTCGGCCGCCTCGTACGACTGTGAGCTGGCCAAGTACGTGCGCAATGCGCCCGGTGACGCGACGAAGAACATGCTCGCTGCGTACAACGCCGGTGCCTACCGCGTGATCCAGTACAACGGGGTGCCGCCCTACCGGGAGACCCAGAACTACGTGAAGACCATCACGACGCTGGCGAAGAGCTTCGAGGCGCCGGCCGGCCCGGTGGCACCCTCCCGGCAGGCCGCCGGGGCCATCTACTTCGCGCAGGACAAACTCGGCACGCCCTACCTGTGGGGCGGGACGGGCACGGCCGCGCAGCGCGGACGGTTCGACTGCTCGGGCCTGACCCAGGCCGCCTACCGCTCGGTGGGCATCGAGCTGCCGCGGGTGGCGAACGACCAGTGGAACGCCGGACCGCACCCCAAGCGCGGTGAGCTGCTCCCGGGAGACCTGGTGTTCTTCGCGTACGACCTGAACGACCCGCGGTCGATCCACCACGTGGGGATCTATGTGGGCGGCGGGTACATGATCAATGCGCCTTACACGGGCGCGAAGATCCGGTTCGACAAGATCGACACACCGGACTACATCGGGGCGACCCGGGTCACCTCGGATGGCGCAAAAGCACTCCCTGCTGCGAACGCTGCGTAAACATGAGGCCCTGAACTGCGGTGATGAGTCAAGCTTCGATAACGTCCTGGTGATCATCCCGTGGAGGATGGAACGACCGGCGCAGGGATGTCGTTTCCTGTGCGTGGGGACGTAGCAGCGCTCGCAGCAGCACACGCTCGACGACCACGGGGGTTGGCAGCACACCAAGGCGCTCGCGCGCGGGAAAGATAAGGGGCCACGGTAGATGGCTGGACTCGCACTGGAGGGGCCGAACCCCGATGTCGACGTGCTCGACGGCATCAACGGCCTTGCCAAGGACGCCCCCCACTGGGTCAACAAGGCCATGGAGTACATCGGCGAGTACGGCCTCATCGCCGCGCTCGCGGTGCTGTGCCTGGTGGCCTGGTGGTCCGCGCGCCGCCGGCCGGGTGCGCCGTCCGCCGTCGCGGGTCTGGTGTGGGCGCCGTTGGCGGCCGGCATCGCCCTGTTGGCGAACATCCCGATCCGGGATTTCGTCGAGCGGCCGAGGCCGTTCAAGGACCACGCCGGGCTGGCCGTGCTGATCCCCGGGAAGAGCGACTTCTCGTTCGTGAGCGATCACGCCACGCTGACGATGGCGGTCGGCGTGGGGCTGTTCCTCGCCAGCCGGAAGTACGGCGTGATCGGGATCCTGCTGGCGCTCGCCGAGGGCTTCTGCCGCGTCTACATGGGCGTGCACTACCCCACCGATGTGATCGGCGGCTTCGCGCTGGGCACCGCCGTCGCGCTGCTGCTGGCGCCGCTCGCCCAGGCGCTGCTGGTGCCGCTGATGAGCGCGATCGCCCGGTCGAAGGTGTCCTGGCTGGTGCGGGCGCCGGGGGTGGCCGTGGAGCCCGCCGGCGCCGAGGGCAGCCGGGTGGTGGCCACCGGATCGGCGGTGCCGGGCGGGCACCCGGAGCGGGACAAGGACCTGGCGGCCTGAGCGCCCGTACGGCCCGCGCGGCCGTACGGGACGGAGAAGACCTGGCGGATGCGGACGGCCCGGCCCCTGAGGGGACCGGGCCGTCCGTGTGTCCGCTGCCGGACGGGTGCGGCTCAGAGCGCCTGCGGGAAGGTGCTGAACAGCCGCTGCGGGTCGTAGGCCCGCTTGACCTGGGCGAGCCGGTCAGCGGCGGCGCCGTAGTAGGCGGACTTCCAGTCGGTCAGGCCGGGGTCGGTGTAGTTCTGGTACGCGGCGCCCGAGGAGTGGCGCTGCATCGCGTCATGGAACGAATTGAGCCACCCTGTGCGGGCGCCGGGCGAGCCGTTCGCCGACCAGGACGTCAAGTACTGGGCCAGGAACCGCGATCCGCGGTGCACGAAGGCGGTGTCGGTGCGGCCGACGCGGTTGATGGCGCCGCCCAGCGCGGTCAGTGCCACATTGCCGGTGACGCCCTTGCGACCGCCGCTCTCGATCTGCTGCAGCATGGTCTGGATGCCGGCCGGGGACAGCGAGCGGTCGAAGAAGTGCGAGCGGGCCGCGTAGGTCTCCCGGCCCAACTGGCCGGAGCCGGTGTGGCCGGGCAGCGAACCGGGCATGTGGCACTGCGCGGTGGACTTTGACGAGCAGCCGGCGTACGACTCCATCGCGTCCAGGTAGTCCTTGGGCGTGAGGTGGATGCTGGAGGCCGGGCCGGGGCCGCCGGCCTGGTCGGCGAGCTTGTCCACGGCGTTCTGCAGGTCGCGGTGGCTGCCCAGGGAGAAGGCGGCGATGGACACCGACGGGGTGCCGCCGGGGCGGGCGTCGAGATGGCAGGCGGACCATATCTCGTCGGCCTGGGTCGGGCCCCACTTCTGCCAGGACGCCACCACCTTCGCCGCCTTGGACCACGGCCAGGTCATGTACGCCATCACCGCGCGCGGCGCCGGATGCGTACGGAAGCGGAGTTCGGTGACCACGCCGAAGTTGCCGTTGCCGGCGCCGCGCAGCGCCCAGAAGAGGTCGGTGTGCTGCTTGCGGTCGCAGTCGACGGTCTTGCCGTCGGCGGTGACCAGGGTGGCGCCCACGAGGCTGTCGCAGGTCAGGCCGTAGGCGCGGGAGACCACGCCGTGGCCGCCGCCGAGGGTGAGGCCGGATATGCCGACGGTGGGGCAGGAGCCCCCGGGTATGGTCACGCCGTGCGCGCCCAGGCCCTCGTAGACGTCGATGAGCTTGGCGCCGGCGCCGATCCGGGTGGTCCCGCCGGACGGCGCGCCGACCTTGGAGAGCGCCGAGACGTCGATGATCAGCTTGTTGTTGCCGCTGGACCAGCCGGCGTAGGAGTGGCCGCCGCTGCGGATGGCGACCGGGGTGCCGTGGCGTCGGGCGAAGGTGAGGCACTCGGCAATGTCGGCGGGGTGCTCGACATAGGCGATGGCCGACGGCTTCAGCGTGTCGTAGCGGGTGTTGTAGAGCTTGCGGGCGGTGGCGTAGGCGGCGTCGGAGGCCCGGATGAGCTTGCCGTCCAGGCTCTTGCCGAGTGCGGTCCAGTTCGCCTGGGTGGCCCGGGCGGCGCCGGCGGGGACGGCGGCCGCGTTGGTCTGTGCGGCACCGGCGCCGGAGCCGGCGGTGGCCCCGGAGGCGGAGGCGGAGGAGGCCGCGCCCGCCTTGCCGGTCTTGTTGTCGCAGCCGGTGGCCAGGGCGACCGAGGCCGCCGCCAGTCCGGTGCCGGCCTGCAGGAGTGTGCGCCGCTTCACTGGGATGAGTCCCCCTCGATGTCGGTACGGTCGCGCCCCGCTCGCCGGCGGCCGGCCGTGGTCCCGCGGGGTGCGTGTTGGGAGCACAGCACCGGGCGGTGAGCCGTGTACCTCCCCCGCACTCCGCCGTGCCCGGCATGCTCCGCGCCGTCCCGGACTGTCCGATTCCGGCCTTGCCGTCCGTTGCCGGCGCGGTGCTGCTGCCTCTCTCATTACCCAGATGGCGTACGGGCGTTGGGGGTTCCCGGAACGGACTGTCTCATTCCACGGTGCGTCCGGTCAGGGCCCCGGACTCGGGGTCGGCCTGGTGGCGCTCGGCGTCCGTGCGTGCCTGCGAGCGGGCGCGGCGGGCCGGACCGCGCCAGCCGCACTCACAACGGGCCGTGCAGAAGGACCCGCGTTCGGTGGTGGAGGTCGTGTGGGCTGGCTCGGGCACCCGTCCACGCTACGCGCCCCCGGTGCCGTTGCGTGACGAGCCCCCGTAACGGTCGTTGAACGGATCGGTCGACGGAACGTCAGGTGCGGCGCCGGCGCGACGTCCGACCCTCCCGAGCGGACCGGCCGGCCAGGACGGTCCCGAAGACGGCGGCCGAGGGGGCTCGTACGCGATGGTGGTGCAGGACAGGCGAGGCGGCGCGGCCGTCGTGGCCGCGGCGTGCGGGACGGGGCTGGCGGTCGGGCTGCTGACGACGGGCTGTTCCCCCGACGGCGCCGCGGCCGACGACCAGGAGCCGGCCGGCCGGTCCCCCGTCGCGGCCGCCGCGCAAGTCCGCGGCAGCGCCGACGTCCTGCTCCGGGCCCGCTCCGCCGAGGTGCGCAGCGCCATGGAGACGGTCAGCGGCGGCACCCTGGTCGCCATCCGGGGCACCGGCGGCTACGACTTCACCACCAGCACCGGGCGGCTGCGGGTGGTGTTGCCCGATCCGGCGGGCCGGCCCGCCGAGGGCCGGCAGCCGATCACCGAGATCTTCGCGCCCGGTGCGCTGTACATGAAGAACCGCGGTGCGGGGGTGCCGGCCGACAAGTGGGTGCGGGTGGACACCGCCGCGCTGGCCGACGGGAACCTGGTCACCGGCGGTGCCACCGACCCGCTGACTGCGGCCGAACTGCTCCGCGGGGCACGGGAGGTGACCTACCAGGGCGAGGAGCGGATGGGCGGCGTCCGGGTGCGGCACTACCGGGGGACGACGGACATCGCGCGGGCCGCCCGGGCGGCGTCGCCGGGTACCCGGCCGGCGCTGGTCGCCGCGGAGAAGGGGTTCACCACCGACACCGTGCCGTTCGACGCGTATCTGGACGAAGCGGGGCGGCTGCGCAAGGTGCGCCAGAGCTTCCGCTTCGCCAACGGAGCGCCCAACGGTGCGTCGGTGACCTCGACGACGGAGCTGTCCGGCTTTGGCACCCCGGTGGTCGTGCGGCTCCCGGATCGCCGCGACATCTACGCCGGGAAGATCGCTTCCGCTGCGCCCTAGCCGCCCGGCGGCCGGGGGCGGCGGTGCCCTCCGGGGCGGAAATGGTCCATCCGTGTCATGCGCGTAGGGTGCGGCCGTCCCTACGCTGGGCGGTAACCACCAGAGGCGTGGGAAGGCGCTCGAAGGAGGAGGTGTTGCTCGTGGCCGGCCACCGCCATCAGACGGTTCAGGACCACGTGGCCCTCGTCGAGATCGACCTGGCTGGTGAGTTGATGATCGCGGCCGCGGCCGCCAGTGAGGATCGGCTCAGCGCGGACCGTATCGACGAGGTGCTGGACGTCGACGGCGACCATCGTGACCGGGCCGCTGAGCCCGGGTAGCCACGGTCAGGTGCGCAGCATCCGCTCGATGGCCTTGGTCGCCTCCTGGACCTTGGCGTCGATCGCCTCGGGGCCCTTGACCGCCGCGTCGGCGACGCAGTGCCGCAGATGCTCCTCCAGGAGCTGGAGCCCGAAGGACTGCAGGCCCTTGGTGCTCGCCGAGACCTGGGTGAGTATGTCGATGCAGTAGACATCCTCCTCCAGCATCCGCTGGAGTCCGCGGATCTGGCCCTCGATCCGGCGCAGTCGCTTGATGTGCGCGTCCTTCTGCTGTGCGTAGCCGTGCGGACCGGCCGGGGCGGAGGGCTCTGCGTTATCCGTCACGGTTTCGTTCGCGTCCCGGGGGGTGCGGCCCGGCTGCCCGGGGTGGCCGGCCGTGGCGGCTGCGGTGCTGCCGTTGGCGTCGGCGTCCGTGGTCGTCATGGCCTTCTCCCGTGGAATCCCGGCGATTTGCATACCCCTGGTGGGTATATGGTACCGAACTTTGCGGGCACCGGCGGTACCCCGTGCAGAGCATGCTGCACGATGGGCGACACTGAAGGAATGCCGGTTAGCAGTGGCTGGATGATGCGCCTAGCATCAACCCGACCGAATCCGATGTACCCCGAGGATTTCACGTGCGTTTTCGTCTGACCCCCAGGGAGACGAGCTTCTACGACATGTTCGCCGCCTCCGCGGACAACATCGTCACGGGCTCGAAGCTCCTGATGGAACTGCTCGGGGCGGACGCCTCCGCGCGGGCCGAGATCGCCGAACGCATGCGTGCGGCGGAGCATGCGGGAGATGACGCGACGCACGCGATCTTCCACCAGCTGAACTCCTCGTTCATCACGCCGTTCGACCGCGAGGACATCTACAACCTCGCCTCGTCGCTCGACGACATCATGGACTTCATGGAGGAGGCCGTCGATCTGGTCGTCCTCTACAAGGTCGAGGAGCTGCCGAAGGGCATCGAGCAGCAGATCGAGGTGCTGGCGCGGGCGGCGGAGCTGACCGCCGAGGCGATGCCGAACCTGCGCACGATGTCCAACCTCACCGAGTACTGGATCGAGGTCAACCGCCTGGAGAACCAGGCCGACCAGATCCACCGCAAGCTGCTGGCGCACCTCTTCAACGGCAAGTACGACGCCATCGAGGTCCTCAAGCTCAAGCAGATCGTGGACATCCTGGAAGAGGCTGCGGACGCGTTCGAGCACGTCGCCAACACGGTCGAGACCATTGCGGTCAAGGAGTCCTGAGCGCCGGCCATGGACACCTTCGCGCTCGTCGTGACCATTGCGGTCGCGCTCGGTTTCACCTACACCAACGGCTTCCACGACTCCGCCAACGCGATCGCGACCTCGGTCTCGACCCGTGCGCTCACGCCGCGGGCCGCGCTGGCGATGGCCGCCGTGATGAACCTCGCCGGCGCCTTCCTGGGCAGCGGGGTCGCCAAGACGGTCAGTGAGGGCCTGATCGCCACGCCGCACGGCAGCCAGGGGATGGGCATCCTGTTCGCCGCGCTGCTCGGCGCGGTGGTCTGGAACCTCGTCACCTGGTACTTCGGGCTGCCCTCGTCGTCCTCGCACGCGCTGTTCGGTGGCATGGTCGGCGCGGCGCTGGCCGGCGGCACGAAGGTCATCTGGTCCGGGGTGGTCGACAAGGTCATCCTGCCGATGTTCATCTCGCCGGTGATCGGCCTGGTGCTCGGCTACCTCGTGATGGTCGTGATCCTGTGGATCTTCCGCAGGGCCAACCCGCACAAGGCCAAGCGCGGCTTCCGCATAGCCCAGACCGTCTCGGCCGCCGGTATGGCGCTCGGCCACGGTCTGCAGGACGCCCAGAAGACCATGGGCGTGGTGGTGATGGCCCTGGTCATCGCCGATGTCGAGGACGCGAACGACGCCATCCCGATCTGGGTCAAGCTGGCCTGTGCGCTCACCCTCTCGCTGGGCACGTACGCGGGTGGCTGGCGCATCATGCGCACCCTGGGTCGCCGCATCATCGAGCTGGACCCGCCGCAGGGCTTCGCCGCGGAGACCACCGCGGCCTCGGTCATGTACACCGCGTCGTTCATGTTCCAGGCGCCGATCTCCACGACCCATGTCATCACCTCGGCGATCATGGGCGTCGGCTCGACCAAGGGCCCGCGCGCGGTGCGCTGGGGCGTCGCCAAGAACATCGTCATGGGCTGGTTCATCACCATGCCGGCGGCGGCGCTGGTCGCGGCGCTCGCGTACTGGCTGATCCAGCTCGCCTTCGGCTGACGCACCCGGCCCCGGCCGCCGCATCCGGCCGGACGACGCAGTGGGCCCGCCCCCCCCGGGAAGGAGGGGCGGGCCCTTCGTCTTGCGGTGGCACCGCCATGCAGCACCGCAGGACGCTCTGGGGGGCGTCGGCCGGGCGGGCCTAGCCGAAGCGGCCGGAGATGTAGTCCTCCGTGGCCTGGACCGAGGGGTTGGAGAAGATCCGCTCGGTCTCGTCGATCTCGATCAGCTTGCCGGGCTGCCCGACGGCCGCGAGGTTGAAGAACGCCGTACGGTCCGAGACGCGCGCGGCCTGCTGCATGTTGTGCGTCACGATGACGATCGTGAAGCGCTCCTTCAGCTCGCCGATCAGGTCCTCGATGGCGAGGGTGGAGATCGGGTCGAGCGCCGAGCAGGGCTCGTCCATCAGCAGCACCTGCGGCTCGACCGCGATGGCGCGGGCGATGCACAGCCGCTGCTGCTGACCGCCGGACAGGCCCGAGCCGGGCTTGTTCAGCCGGTCCTTGACCTCGTTCCAGAGGTTGGCGCCCTTCAGGGAGCGCTCGACGATGTCCTTCAGCTCGCTCTTCTTGTACGAGCCGTTCAGTCGCAGGCCTGCCGCGACGTTGTCGAAGATCGACATGGTGGGGAACGGGTTGGGGCGCTGGAAGACCATGCCGACGGTGCGGCGCACGGCCACCGGGTCGACCCCGGAGCCGTAGAGGTTCTCGTCGTCCAGCATCACCTTGCCCTCGACGCGGCCGCCGGGGGTGACCTCGTGCATCCGGTTCAGGGTGCGCAGGAAGGTCGACTTGCCGCAGCCGGAGGGGCCGATGAAGGCGGTCACGGAGCGCGGCTCGACGGTCATCGAGATGTCGTCGATGGCCTTGTGGCTGCCGTAGTACGCGGAGAGGCCGCTGACGTCGATTCGCTTGGCCATGGAAATCACTGCTTCTTTCTGTCGCCGGGCTTGGTCAGCGGCCGGGCTGCGTCAAATGGTCGGACTTCGTTTCGCTTCCGCTCCGGCCGGGTGCCGCACCCTCGTTCCTCGGATGCGACCCCCGACCTCCGCTGCAGCTCAACTCCGTCCTCCGCGTGGGGCCTTCCAGCGGGCGATGCCGCGGGCCACCAGGTTGAGGATCATGACGAAGGCGATGAGGACCAGAGCCGCGGCCCAGGCGCGGTCGTAGGAGGCCTCGGAACCCTGCTGCCACTGCTGGAAAACGTAGAGCGGAAGCGACTGCTGGGCGTCTTCGAAGGGGTTGTTGTTGATCGTCTTCGCTCCCCAGACCAGGAGCAGGACGGGGGCGGTCTCACCGGTGATACGGGCGATGGCGAGCATCACGCCGGTGGTGATGCCGCCGATCGACGTCGGCAGCACGACCTTGAGGATGGTGCGCCACTTGGGGACGCCCAGGGCCAGCGAGGCCTCGCGCAGCTCGTTCGGGACGAGCTTGAGCATCTCCTCGGTGGAGCGGACCACGACCGGCATCATCAGGATCGCCAGCGCCATCGAGCCGGCGAAGCCGGACGGGCCGAAGCCGAGGATCAGGATCCACACGGAGAGGATGAACAGGCCGGCCACGATCGAGGGGATGCCGGTCATCACGTCGACGAAGAAGGTGACGGCCTTGGCGAGCCGGCCGCGGCCGTACTCGACGAGGTAGATCGCGGTGAGCAGGCCGATCGGCGCGGCGATCAGGGTGGCCAGGCCGACCTGCTCCAGGGTGCCGATGATCGCGTGGTAGATGCCGCCGCCGGGCATCGCGTCGGGCAGGGTGCCCATCGAGTGCGACAGGAAGTAGCCGTTGAGGACCTTGCTGCCGCGGACGACGGTCTCCCACAGCAGCGAGGCGAGCGGGATCACGGCGAGCAGGAAGGCGACCCAGACCAGGCTGGTGGCCAGCCGGTCCTTGGCCTGCCGGGCGCCCTCGACGCCGGCGGCCAGCGCGAACGTGCCGAGGATGAACAGCACGACGGCGATCAGGCCCCACTGCAGGGTGCTGTCCAGGCCGGCGCCCACGCCGATGCCGCAGCCGGCGCCGACCGCGACCAGTGCGAGCAGCGGGGTGGTCCAACGGGGCAGGCGGGCCTGCTTGAGGGAGACCGGAAGCGGGGCGCCGCCGTTGGCGACCGGTCGGTGGTCAGTCACGGCGCTCATGCTGCGGCTCCCGAGTACTCCTTGCGGCGGGCGATGATCAGGCGGGCCGCGCCGTTGACGACCAGCGTGATCACGAAGAGGACGAGCCCGGAGGCGATCAGGGCGTCCTGGCCGAACTGGTCGGCCTCGCTGAACTTGCTGGCGATGTTCTGGGCGAAGGTGCCGCCGCCCGGGTCCAGCAGGCTGGCGCTGATCAGGAAGCTGGGCGAGAGGACCGTGGCGACGGCCATCGTCTCGCCGAGCGCGCGGCCCAGGCCCAGCATGGAGGCGCTGATGACGCCGGAGCGGCCGAAGGGCAGCACCGCCATCCGGATGACCTCCCAGCGGGTGGCGCCGAGTGCCAGCGCCGCCTCCTCGTGCATCTTGGGCACCTGGAGGAAGACCTCACGGCTGACGCTGGTCACGATCGGCAGGACCATGATCGCGAGGAGGATGCCCACGGTGAACAGCGAGCGGGGCGCGCCCTGCGAGTAGCTGAAGATGCCGGTCCAGCCGAGGTAGTCGTTCAGCCAGTTGTAGAGACCGGTCAGGTGCGGCACGAGGAAGAGGGCGCCCCACAGGCCGTAGATGATGCTGGGCACCGCGGCGAGCAGGTCGATGACGTAGCCGAGCGGCGAGGCCAGCTTGCGCGGGGCGTAGTGCGAGATGAACAGCGCGATGCCGACCGCGACCGGGACCGCGAGGACCATCGCGATCACCGAGCTGACGACCGTGCCGAACGCGAGCACCGCGATGCCGAACTTCGGGTCGGTGCCGGTGGCGTTCCAGTCGAACGTGGTGAAGAAGTTGGCCTTGTCGCCGGAGATGGCGAGCACGGACCGGTAGGTGAGGAAGACCGCGATGGCGGCCATGATCACCAGGAGGGCGATACCGGAACCTCGGGAGAGGCCGAGGAAGATCCGGTCACCGGGGCGAACGGCCCGTCCGGACACCGACGGGCGGTCGTTGCGTGGTGCCGGTGGGGTGTCGGTTATCGAGGAGTCGTGAGTCATGGATTCTCCGGTCTGCGGAGCCGGTGGGGGCTCCTGGCGCGGCGGTGCACCGGACGGGCGGAGGCCCGAGACCGTACTGGCCTCGGGCCGCCACCCTGGGTTGGTCAGGCGATCTTCGCGACGGTCGCGCGGACCTTGTCGGCGATCTCGGTGGGCAGCGGGGCGTAGCCGAGGGCCTTCAGCGCGGCCTGGCCGTCCTTGCTGGAGATGTAGGTGAGGAACGACTTGGTGGCGGGCAGGGTCTCGGCCTTGTTGCCCTTGTTGCAGGCGATCTCGTACGTCACCAGGGTGATCGGGTAGGCGCCCTCGGCCTTGGTGGTGTAGTTGAGCTGCAGGGCCAGGTCGTCGCCCTTGCCGACCTGCTTGGCTTCGGAGATGGCCTTGGAAGCATTGTCGACCGTCGCGTCGACCGGCGCCTTCGCACCGGTGTTCAGCTTGGCCGTGGGGATCTTGCCGGCGGTCGCGTACGACAGCTCGAAGTAGGAGATCGCGCCGCTGGTCTGCTTGACCTGCGAGGAGACGCCGGCCGAGCCGGAGGCCGCCTGGCCGCCGGTGCCCTCCCACTTCTTCGCCGGCTCGTGCTTCCAGTCACCCGGGGCGGCGCCCTTGAGGTACTTGGTGAAGTTGTCGGTGGTGCCGGAGTCGTCGGAGCGGTGGAACGCCTGGATCTTGAGGTCCGGGAGCTTGGCGCTCGGGTTCAGCTTCTTGATCGCCGGGTCGTTCCACTTGGTGATCTTCGAGTCGAAGATCTTCGCCAGGGTCGGGGCGTCCAGCACCAGGTTGTCGACGCCGGGGACGTTGTAGCCGACCGCGATCGGACCGCCGACCATCGGCAGGTCGATGGCCTGGCCGCCCTTGCAGACCTGCTTGGACTTGGTGATCTCGTCGGGCTTGAGGGCGGAGTCCGAGCCCGCGAAGGCGGTCTGGCCCTGCAGGAAGGTGGTGACACCCGCACCGGAGCCGGTCGGCTGGTAGTTGATCTCGGTGTCCTTGCAGGCGCCCGAGTAGTTCTGCACCCAGACGTCCATGGCGTTCTTCTGCGCCGAGGAGCCGGACGCGAGCAGCTTGCCCTTGCCCTCACACTTGATGTTCGAGGTCTTGGCGGCGCTGCCGCTGCCGCCGCTGCCGCCGGTGGTGTCGTCGGAGCCGCACGCCGTCAGGGCCAGGGCACCGGAGACGGCGAGAGCGCCAACGGCGAGGGCGCGAACCCGGTTCTTGCGCTGAAGCTTCACTGTCGGGAATTCCTTCCTGGGGCGCGCCGCATCATCGGCGTGCTGGGTGGTGAGGTGGGTGATGACCGCCGTGGGGTGCGGTGTGCCGGCCAGGTATGTCCTAGCCGCGTCGCGCTTGCCATGAGGGCGTGGCGCGCACTCGGTACGGCTGAAATTAGGTAGATCAAGTGAAGCGGCCGATGGAGGAGGGTGAACGCAGGGTGAACCTCGGCCATCAGGTGGGTGCGAGGTGAGCGGCGTCCGTACACGGCGCAGAACAGCCCGTCACTCTGTTGAATTACCGGTCGGTATGGCAGCATCCGCGCCGGAGGAACACACGAAATCGGTGCGGAACGACCGGAGGTGGCTGGTGGGACGCCAGGGGGCACAGCAGGGCGTTCGGGAAGCAGGCGACGTACGGGACGACGGGGGTGCGCGCGACGAGCGGGGCCCACGGAGCGTGCGGGAGGGGCGGGGGGCGGGCCGGGCCACCGGCCGGGGCACAGGTCAGGCCACAGGTCAGGCCACAGGCCGGGGCGCAGGCCTTGCAAGGGTCCGGCGAGGGGTGGCGTGCGCGGCCGTGGTCCTCACCGTGACCGGACTGCTCGGCACCGCGACGGGTGCCGCGTACGCCGACGACCCCAAGCCCCCGACCAAGGGCGCCCCGGCGCCGGCCGACGACTCCGACGCCCAGCGCCTGGACGACGTGCGCAAGAAGATCGACGCCCTCTACCGCAAGGCCGAGCAGGCGACCGAGGCCTACAACGCGGCCAAGGAACAGGTCGAGCTCCAGCAGAAGGAGATCGTCAAGCTGGCCCGCACCATCGACGCCACCCAGCGCCGGCGGACCACCCTCAAGCGGCAGGTGGGCGCGCTGGCCAGCGCCCAGTACCGCGGCGGCGGGCTTCCCGCGGAGGCCAAGCTGATGCTCGCCGCCAACCCCGAGGGCTTCCTCGACAATGCCCTGCTGGCCCGTAAGGGGCAGCTGGCCGCCAAACGCCTGATCAGTCAACTGACGAAAATCCAGGGCGACTTGGAGAGCTATTCGCATTCCGCCACGGACCGCTGGGAGCGCCTGGAGGCGAACCGCAAGAAGAAGGAAAACGCCCAGCGGGACATCAAGAAAAAGATCGATGCGGCAAAGGAGCTGGAATCCCGGCTGGCCGCCAAGGAAAAGGACCGGCTGAAGAAACTGGAGGACGAGCAGGCCTTCAAGCAGCAGCAGAAGTGGCTCGACTCCGGCATCCTCGACGAGATCAGCAACACCGCTTCGGCGCCGGGCAAGAAGGCCATTTCGTACGCCACCGCACAGATCGGCAAGGATTATGTGTGGGGTGCCGAGGGGCCGGACACCTTCGACTGCTCCGGGCTGACCCTGCGCGCCTGGGAGCACGGCGGCCGGACCATTCCGAGAACCTCGCAGGAGCAGTGGCGGCAGCTGCCGCACGTGGCTCTCAAGGACATGCGGCCGGGCGATCTGATCATTTATTTCACCGACGCCAGTCATGTCGGGATGTATCTCGGAAACGGCGCGATCGTCCATGCCCCGCGCCCCGGCCGCCAGGTGACGATCACCGGTGCCGGCACCATGCCGATCCTCGGTGTGGTGCGCCCCGATGGTGACGCCCGCCACGATGACGCAGCTCACTAGGACGGCGAATGACCGGAATGTTTGCTGCCCGAGGGTTGTCACCGGGCAGCTGAAAGCGCCCAAGCGGGGTGATGTTCGTCATTCCGCATTCCGCCCGCCGCAGGTCAAATGGCTTATCGGCCTGGGCATATGACAAGGGCCGATTGTCTTCGGCCATTCCAAACCCCTCCACACTGGCGCTATGGTCGCCTTCCAGTGCCCCGTGTGTGTGCCGCTCAGATGACCGACGAGCGGAGCGAGCCGGGCACAGTGGAGCGCCGGTCGGCGCCCATCGCACCCCTCGGGGGGAGGGAAGGAACCAGACCCATGCCCGTACCCGTACCGCACCAGCGGTCGGTCGTGCTGCCGCACCAGGCAGGACCGGTGGACGACGCCTGCGCGGCCGTCGCACCGGTCGCCGGCGCGCCGGGCGCGGGGGACGCGACGGACCGGAGCCTGCGCGCCCCGGCACCCGCCGCCGACCGGCCGTCGGCCCATCCGGCGCCGTACGGCCTGCAGGTCTCCGACCAGCCGTTCACCGGCCAGCAGCGGGTGGTCGACCAGCACCCCGACCAGGAGCCGGCCGAGCACAAACCGGCCCCGCAGGGCCTGACCCTCCTCCTCATCGGCGAGGACCCCAACAGTCACGTCCCCGAGATGTGGGACTGGGCGGGCCGCAAGGTCCGCCTGCGCACCGCCCGCAACCTCACCGAGGCCGAGCGGCTGCTCACCGACGATGTGCACTGCATCCTGCTCGATCTGGCCCCGGCCGAGCCCAGCGACCGCACCGAGCGGGAGGGCGAGCGCGCCGGCGCCCCGGACGACGAGCTGGGCATACTGCGGGACGTCCTGCGGCTGGCACCCGCGCACGCCGTCCTCGTGCTGACCTACGAGACCGACGCCGAGCGCGCCGCCGATGCGGTACGCGTCGGCGCCCAGGACTACCTCTTCCGCGACGAGCTCGATGGCGCGGTCCTCAGCCGCGCCGTGCGCTACGCGGTCGAGCGCAAGCGCGCCGACCTCGCCCAGCGCCAGCTCACCGAGTCCCGGATGCTGGCCCAGGAGAACGCCCGCCTGGAGCGCGGCCTGCTGCCCACCCCGCTACTGGACGGCTCCGACCTGCGGTTCGCCGCCTGTTACCGCCCCGGCCGCAGCCGCGCGCTGCTCGGCGGCGACTTCTACGACACCGTCCGCACTCCGGACGGCACCGTCCACGCGATGATCGGCGACGTCTGCGGGCACGGCCCCGACGAGGCCGCGCTCGGCGTCGAGCTGCGGATCGCCTGGCGCGCGCTGACCTTCGCCGGGCTGTCCGGCGACGAGCTGCTGGCCACCCTGCAGAAGGTGCTGGAGCACGAGCGCTCCGACGACGAGATCTTCGCGACGCTCTGCACCGTCGACATCTCCGCCGACGGCCACCGCGCCGGCCTGTCGCTGGCCGGCCACCCCGCGCCGCTGCTGGCCCGCGCCGGCGACCACCCCCGGCTGCTGCCGTACGAGTTCGGCGGCCCGGCGCTGGGCCTGCTGCCGCACGCCCGCTGGCCGCGCCGGCAGGTGGAGCTGGGCGCGTCCTGGAGCCTGATGATGTACACCGACGGCCTGATCGAGGGCCGGATCGGTCAGGGGAACCAGCGGCTGGGCCAGGAAGGCATGACCGAGCTGGTCGGGCGCCAGATGGCCACCGGTCTGACCGGCGAGGAACTGCTGGACGCCGCCGTCCGGGAAGTACGCGACCTCAACGGGGGCGAACTGACCGACGATGTGGCCGTCCTCCTGCTGGACCGCCGCTGAAGCGGCCTGCCGCACCGGCCGGCTGCGCAGCGTGTGTGCCCGGAGTCTGCGGGCGGCTCAGCGCCCGCCGTTGAACGGCCCGTAGGGCCCGTCCGAGCTGGAGCCGCCGCGCCGCGGACCACGCCCGCCGCCGCTGACCGCGCGGAGCGCAGGCCGTACGTCGACGGTGTAGACGATCACCGCGATCACGCCGATGACCGGCAGGAACGACATGATCGGCAGGATGAACAGCAGCGCCGTGGCCAGGGCGAGGAAGATCAACCACATGCCCTTGGTCTGCTTGCTGGCGGCGCGGTAGGCATCCTCGCGGCGCACCGCGGCGTCGATCAGCATCACGCCGGCATAGATGCCCAGGGCGAGCTGCGCCCAGCCCAGCAGGCTCTGGAATCCGTAAATCAGCACCGCCGGCCACCGCCCGTTCGCCTGTCGTGTCGTCTCTGGTCCGTCACGGCCGTCGGCCGTCCTGCGGCCCCACCGTACCCGGACAACGGGCCGGGCACCTCAAGTGTGCCCGGCCCGGCCGGTGAAACCCGGTCCTCACTGAACCGTGATGCGGCTCACTTCGCGGACGGCGGGGTGGTCTTCTTCGTCGCCGGGGCCGGCTTGCGCTGGGCGACCGGCTTCTTCGCCGCGGCCGGCTTGGTCTGGGTCGAGGCGCCGGCCTTGGACTCCGCCTTGGCGCCGTTGGCGGCCCCGGTCCGGGCGCCGCTCTTGGGTGCGGGCTTGGGCGCCGGCTCCGGCTCGATCGCCACCGCGATGTCCTCGGCGCGCTCGGCGGCCTCGCCGCGCCAGGTCGCCACCGCGCCCCGGCCGCGCTCGGCCAGCTCCTCGTAGCCCTCGCGGGCCTTCACCGCGGTCTCGGCGACCCGGCCGACGCCCTGCAGCGCCAGCTCCTGCGCCTGGTCGCGGAGCTTCTTGAAGTCGCCGTCCAGGGACTCCAGCAGCTCACCCAGCTTCTCCTGGGCGTCCTTGGCCTGCTTGGTGACCAGGGCCTGGACGTCCTTGGGGTCGGTGCCGCGCACCGACTCGAAGCGCTTGGGGGCCTCGGCGCGGATCTTCTCCACGAGCTGCGGGACCTCGCCGAGCTTCTCGGCGGCCAGGTCGACCGTGCCGGCCAGGGCGTACAGCGGGGTCGTGTCGGTCAGGGCCTTGCGGAGGTCATCGGTGGTGATGGCCATGGCGTTGTTCCTCCTGGAAACGGAATCGGTTGCTCAGGTGGCGTGCGGGCCGCCGTCGGCCTCTGTCTCACGGGGGTCCGTGCCGTGTTCGGGGGACGCCTTCTGCGGCGTGTCCCCTTGCCCGCTCGCAGCATCGTCACCGCCGCCGACCAGCCCGTTCTCCTTGCGGAAGGACTCGTAGATCTGCAGCAGGACCTGCTTTTGTCTCTCGTTGAGCGCCGGGTCGGTGAGTATCGCGGTCTGCACCTGGACCCCGTCCAGACCGTGCCGTTCGTCCAGAATCCCGGCCTGGACGTAGAGCGTCTCCGCGGATATCCGCAGCGCCTTGGCGAGCTGCTGCAGGATCTCCGCGCTCGGCTTGCGCAAGCCGCGCTCGATCTGGCTGAGATACGGATTGGACACCCCGGCGGCATCCGCGAGCTGCCGCAGACTCAGCTGCGCGGTGCGCCGCTGCTCCCGCAGGAACTCGCCGAGATTGCCGACGTTGAGTGATGCCATACGTCGATGGTGCCTCCTCGTGCTAACTATTGCAAGCAAGCGCTAGCAAAAGTGTGAACCGGCCGGCAGTCGGAGGGAGGGCCGGGGGAGGGGAGGTGATTCTCCTGGGCGGGCGTGACCCGGGTGTCGAGCGGAATCCCGCTGGCAGAACGGTCCCCGCACGGGGGTGGGGCCGCATCTGTGCATCGGAGCACGACGCCGGTGCCGTACCGGACCGCCCCCTCAGCCCAGGTCCGGGGGTCCGGCTCCGGCCGGGAATCCGGTCGAGCCGGCTCAGCCGAACCAGACCACCAGGCGGACGTTCTCGTTCCCGTACTCGGCCGCCAGCGCGCTCATCGACGCCCACACCGGGGCCCAACGGCCGTCCGGTGGAACGAACATCCCGGCCGTGAGGACCACCGGACGGTACACGCAGTCGTTGAGATGGACCTCGCCGCCCGGCGGCCATTCGGACGGGAACAGATCCTCGCCGAAGAGCTCCTCCGCCGCGTCGAGCACCTGGATCGGCGCCCAGGCCACGTCGTCCAGGACGAGCTCGCCGTCCGGCCCCGGTCGCCACTCGCCCAGACGGTTCCCGTCGGGGCCGTCGCAGAGCGGCGCGTCCCAGTCGACCGCCGCGATCTCGGCCCACGTCGCGTACGAGTGGCTGTGGTTCAGTTCGTCACACCCCTTCGGCACTTCGTCGCAGGCGTCCTCCGGCCACCCCCGCTGGTCGAACAGCGGCCGCTCCACCCCGAGGCTCCCGCCGTAGCCGAACAGGCACTCGCGGGCGTCCCGGGCCTTCCCGAGGTCGAAGTCGAGCAGATCGACCGCCATCTCCCACGCCCCGCCTGCCCTGCGTGTCTCGATCAATCCGTCGATGTGCGTCCCCATGGGCGCCCATGCTAGGGGCGCCTTGTCGATCGGGCCGGATCAGGCGACGGCTCCTGGCTCGCCGATGGCTCCGACGGCCATCCGGTCCGCTGGTCCCGCTCTCCGCTGCCGTCCGCACCGCCGCACCCGGCAGGTTGACGGGTGGTCACTGGGCTCGGCCCCGAAGGTGCAGGTGGGGCGTTACGTGAACGTGAGGGCGGTGACGAGCAGGGCGAAGGCCGTGACGATGACGGCGACGCGTACGTAGTGGAACCGGTCCCAACGGCCGAGCTGCTGCTTCCAGTCCGCCGGAACGCCGTCCCGAGTCCACCGTGCGACGCGCGAGTTGATCGGGACGAGCAGGGCGATCGACATCAGCACGCTCAGGGCGAGCAGGGCGGTGGCCGTGGCGACGAGCCCCGTCCGCGCGGTCCCCCACGCCACGGCCGTCCAGATCGCACCGAGCGCGACCGACCCGATGTACCAGAACGGCATCACCCTGCCGAGGATGCGGGCGCCGTCGCTGCGGGCCGCGAGGCCGCCGTCGTTCGGCAGCCGGTCGAGGATCGGGTTGATGAAGGCCGCCACCGCGAACTCCACGCCCACCAGCAGGCCGACGATGACGACCGTGGCGATGGCCAGTGCGTTGTGCATGTCCCCTCCTGAGGCTCAACGGCAATTTTCTAGCGCCGCTAGATTGCCATGCGATGCTAGACCGAACAACGCTCGAATGTCTAGCGGTGCTAGGATCGAGGTATGTCGGTACAGGAACGCAAGGAACGTGAGCGGACCCACCGCCACCAGCTGATCGTCGCGACGGCCCGTGAACTCGCCGAGTCCCAGGGTTGGGACGCCGTCACCACCCGCCGGCTGGCCGAGCGCATCGAGTACAGCCAGCCCGTGCTCTACAGTCACTTCCGGGGCAAGCGGGAGATCGTCGCGGCGGTGGCCTTGGAGGGCTTCGCCGAGCTGACGGAGGCGCTCCGGCGCGCGGTGGCGGACGGGCCGTCGGGGCGGGCCGCGGTGGCCTCCCTCGTGGCGGCGTACGTCGACTTCGCCGAGCACAACCCCGCGCTCTACGACGCGATGTTCCTCCTCGACGCCGGCCTCCCGTTCGCCGACGCGGCGACACCGGCGCCGCTGCGCGAGGCGTTCGGAACGCTGCTCGACACGCTCGGCGGCCTCGCGGGGGACGCCGAACCGGCCCTGTTCGTCGAGGTCTTCTGGTCGGCCCTGCACGGCCTGGTCACGCTCGCCCGCTCGGGCCGGCTTCCCCGGGAAGGGGCACAGCAGCGGCTCGACGTCCTGGTGGACCGGTTCGCCGGAGGCTGACGCGCCGGGGCTGTGCAGGACGGCTCGGTGCAGGGGCGCTCGGTGCAGGGGCGCTCGGTGTAGCACCGGCCGGTCCTGCGGCGGCCGGTGCTACGGCGCTCCGGGCTACGGTGGTCCGTACCGCGGTGGTCCGGGCTACCGCGGTGGTCCGTGGTTGCGGCGTCCGGTGCTGCGACTCGGCATTGTTACCCGGTCGGGCGGGTCCCGATGATGACCGTGGCGGAGAGCTCGTCGGACGCGGCCACCTGGGGGAAGAGCCCGCTACGGGTGAACTCCTGGACGGCCCGGGGCGCCTGCCGTTCGCTCGTCTCGACCAGCAGGTGGCCGCCCGGGGCCAGCCACTGTGAGGCCTCCGCGGTCACCCGCCGCAGCACGTCGAGCCCGTCCGCGCCGCCGTCGAGCGCCACCAGCGGCTCGTACTCGCGCGCTTCAGGCGGGAGCAGCCCGACCTCTTCGGTCGGTACGTAAGGGACGTTGGCCACCAGGATGTCGATGCGGCCGCGGAGCCCGTTGGGCAGCGGATCGAAGAGGTCGCCCTCGTGGACCACGCCTCCGGCAGGCGCGGTGTTACGGCGGGCGCAGCGCACCGCCGCGGGTTCGATGTCGGCCGCGACGAGTTCGACCGGCCCCAGGGCGGCGGCCAGCGCGGCGCCCACGGCACCAGAGCCGCAGCACAGGTCGACGATGACCGTGGGGCGGGGTGTGCTGCCGGTGGCGATGGGAGCCCGGTCGCCCGTGCCGGTGCCCGTTCCCGGGGGCTCGTGATCGTGGGCGTCGGTACCCAGAGGCGTCTGACCGTTGGCCCGGGGACCGTGGCTGCCGGCCCGACGTCCGAGTTTCACCGCCTGTCCCACCAGGAATTCGGTGCGACGGCGCGGGACGAAGACGCCGGGGTCGACGGCGACCCGCAGGCCGTGGAACTCGGCCCAGCCGACGACGTGTTCAAGGGGGAAACCGGTGACCCGGCGCTCCACCATGGCGGCGAGTTCGTCCGGCGTGCGCGCGGTGGAGAGCAGCAGTTCCGCCTCGTCCTCGGCGAAGACGCAGCCGGCTGTGCGCAGCCTGTCGACGATGGCGTGACGAAGCGTCGGGGAGAGGGGGCGGGGGCGGGAGAGGGGCGAGGTGAGCGGTGAAGGCATCGGGAAGGACGACTTCTGGTGGGACGGCATGTGAGCCTTTCGGGGCGCCTGGGGCGCTGCCCGCATCACATGTGTCGGGCGGTCACCTGCGTCGGGTGCACCGCACGGGCGTGAGCCGGGAGCGCCTGCCTGGTCTGGCGGGGAATCGGTCTCACCTCCTCGGTCGGTCCACTGCTGGGACCGGCAACAGTACCTGACCTGGGGCGCGGCGCACAGAGTGGAGCCATTGCGGTGCCGTGATGCCGGAGCTGTCATCCGGTGTTGTGATGCCGGCATTGTGATGCCGGCATTGTGATGCCAGCGCGCCGTGATGCCGGTGCCGTGATGGTGGAGCCCTCATGCGGAGGCGGCAGCCCGCCCTCGTCGCGGGGCGTCGGGTCAGCGGGGCTTCTGCCCGTCCAAGGCCCCGATTTCGACCGAGCCGATCCGCCCGGCGTCGTCGAAGGAGATCTCCGCCGTCGTCCCGCCGGGAAGGTCCGTGCTGATCCGGCCGGGGCCGTGGCGCCGGGCGAGTTCGTGGTGGTCGCAGTAGCCGGTCACCACGGCGTGGGCCGAACTCCCGTGCACACCCGCGCCGGCCACCAGCATCCGCGGCAGCGTCACCGGATCGGGGGTCGCCCACGGCACCTGCGGATCGTCCGGCACCATGTACAGCCGGGTGCTCGGACTTGCCTGCACGCCTATGTAGCCGGCGGCGCGCAGTATGCCCATCGCGCCGAACGCCAGGGTCTCCACCGCCATCCGAGGACGGGCACACGCCGAGAGGTCCAGCACCTCCTCGGTGAATTCCCGTACGCCGTGGGCGTGTCCGAACTGCCGTACCGCCTCCGCCGCCTCGACCGCCGGCAGCTCACGGAAGCCGGGGTTGGCCCACCCCCACAGCCAGGTGCCGTCCGACTCGTCATAGCTGCCGAGGATCGAGATGCGCAGGTCGCGGCCGGACTGGCGGTAGCGGCGCTGCTCCAAGTCGGCAGTCCAAGGGCCGGTCGGCAGGAAGGCGTTGAACGTTTCGAGCTGCTCGGCGCCCCAGGCGGCGTGCGGCTCGGTGAGGCTGACAAAGGCTTCGCTGAAGGGCGAGTTGGTATTCACACAGCACGACCCTAGCGAGGGTGGTGCGGCCGGAACGCGGGGTGGGGTTGGGGCTGGCGAGTCGGGCGCTGGGGGCGGAAGCGGCAGGGGAGGCGGGAGAGGTGGGGGTGGTGGCGGGGCGAATCGGACGTCGCCGAAGGTGCTGGGAACGGCCGGCCGGACCGGCGCCGGGAATGGCTGGGGCGTACAGGCGCCGGGAACAGCCGGGCTGGACAGGTGCCGTGAACGGCCGGATGGAGGGAGCAGTGAATGACCGGGGCGATGGGGCGGGTGGTGGGCCATCGATCGAGTGAACGGAAAGTACTTGTCGGATTGGAAAGTTCTTGCGACGATGAATGTACGAACTGAGGTCGGACGGTCTCGACGGTCTCGGTGGGGGCCGAACGCGGTTCGGCAGATGAAGGGGTCCAAGGGCCCGAAGATCAGTCAGGGGGGACTGAGATGACGGAGCGTGCATACGCATCCAAAGACGCGGCGGCCGCGCTGGCTCGTGCGCAGGAACTGGGCTCGACGGTCCGGAGCAGTGCGAAGGGGCACGCTCGCTATCAAGTGATCTACGGCTGCGCGGCCGCGGTCTTGGTGCTCGTCCTCGGACTGCTGCCCCATCCCTACGGGGTGGCGATCGGTAGCGGCTTCTGGTGCGCCGCGCTCACCGGGCTGACGGTCTACTCGACCCGGCAGCGGGTCGTCCGGCGGGGATACGGGCGGCGGCACTCCGGCATGATCATCTTGTGTGGGCTGCTCTACGTCGCCGTGCTGTTTCCCGGCACCACCTGGTTCCGCGGTGTTACGGCGTGGTGGGTGGCGGGTGCCGTCGTGGTCGCCCTGCCCGGCGTCATAGGCGGCTATCTGGAGGCCCGGCGGTGACCGATTCGTACCAGCGCGCCCACCCGCGCCACGGGTTGGACGAGGTCATCCATGCACCGGTGCGCTTCTCCATCGTGGCCACGCTGGCTGCCGCCGACAAGGCCGAGTTCGCCTTCGTCCGCGACACCGTCGAGGTGAGCGACTCGGTCCTGTCGCGGCAGGTGGCGACCCTGGAGAAGGCCGGATACGTCGCAGTCACCAAGGGGTACGTCGGCAAGCGCCCCCGCACCTGGTTGTCCCTGACACCGGGCGGACGGTCCGCGTTCACCGCCCACTGCCAGGCCCTGCGGGCGATAGCGGGCGACACAGGCTGACCGGGTGGGACGGCCCCGACCTCCGAGGGCCGGGATCGTCGGACCGGGGCAGACTGCCACCTCGGTGCGGCGTGTGTCGTCCACAGAGCAGGCGGCGCGATCGGCTGTCGCGGATCGGATGTCACGGATCAGAGGTGCGAGGCTTGCTGGCGACTGGCGACTGGCGACTGGCGACTGGCGACTGGCGACTGGCGACTGGCGGCTGGCCGCTGGCCGTGCGGCCGAGGTGCATCACGGATTGTTGACTTCGAGTGCACTCCAACTCATAGCGTCCTGACTGACGTTCGGGACAGGCCCGGTTCAGGAGGCATCAGCAGTATGACCACGATGAACGTACCTTCGCGCAAGCTCGGGGAGCTGACGGTATCCGCGCAGGGGCTCGGCTGCATGGGGATGAGCCACGGCTATGGCGCGTCCGACGACGAACAGTCGATCGCGACCATTCGCCGCGCGCTCGATCTCGGTATCAGCCTCCTGGACACCTCCGACTTCTACGGGGCTGGCCACAACGAGGAGCTGATCGGCCGGGCCATAGCCGGCCGGCGGGACGAGGTGGTCCTGGCCACGAAGTTCGGCTTCGCCAACCAGCTCGGCGAGCCGACCGCGATCCGGGGTGACGCCGCCTACGTTCGACAGGCCTGCGACGCGTCACTGCGCCGGCTCGGGGTCGACCACATCGACCTCTACTACCAGCACCGTGTCGACCCCGACGTACCGATCGAGGAGACCGTCGGGGCGATGGCCGAACTCGTCGAGGCCGGCAAGGTGCGGCATCTCGGACTGTCCGAGGCGGGCGCGGAGACGGTACGGCGTGCGCATGCGGTGCATCCGATCGCCGCGCTGCAGAGCGAGTGGTCGCTGTGGACCCGTGATCTGGAGCAGGAGATCGCGCCGGTGTGCCGGGAACTCGGCATCGGCCTGGTGCCGTTCTCGCCCCTGGGGCGCGGCTTCCTGACCGGCCGCTACACCTCGGTGGAGGGTCTTCCGGAGTCCGACCTGCGCCGGACCCAGCCGCGCTTCGCCGACGGCAACCTGGAGCAGAACCTGGCCATCGTCGACAAGCTGCACCAACTCGCCGCGGAAAAGGGCGTCAGCGCCGGCCAACTCGCCCTGGCCTGGGTGCAGTACCGCGGTGACGATGTGGTCCCGATCCCCGGCACGCGCCGCCAGAAGTATCTGGAGGAGAACCTCGGCGCGCTCGCGCTCGAGCTGTCCGCCGACGAACTCGCCGCAATAGACGCCGCGGCCCCCGCCGCTCAGATAGCCGGCACCCGTTACGACCAGGTGAGCATGACGTTCGTCAACGGCTGAGGGAAGGGCAAGCGGGTGGAGGGCAGGGGCCCCGTCGGCGCAGGGCGCAGGGGGCGGGGGTGGGGCGCCGGGAACGAGGGGCGCGGGTACGGGGCGTGGGGCGTGAACGGGGTGGCTATGCCGGGGACATGACCTCGTAGAGGTTGTGGGAGGCGTCGCGGAAGAAGAGACCGCGGGCGCACAGGGGGTGATCGGTGCGGCCGTTGTCGGGACTGGCCGGGTCATTGCCGTAGGGGATACCGGCCGACTGGATGCGGGCGAGGATCTCGTCGAAGGTCCTGGCGTCCACGTCGAACGCGAGGTGATGGCCCTGGGCGTCCGGCACGGTCATGAAGTCGAGGGTGAGGGACTCGTTCACGCGGACCGGGATGAAGTGACCGTGTCGGCCGGCCGGTGGCAGCTCCGGTAGCCCCATCACCGTAGCGAAGAAGCGCGCCGCCGCGCGGTGGTCGGCGGCCGGGACGATCGTGTGGTTCAGGGTTACCGTCATGGGGTGCTCCCGGGCTGGTGGAGAGTGCCGTGCAGGAGTACGGCGATGAGCTCTTCGGGTGTGAGCGGGGCGTCGGCTCCCGGAATCGGTGAATGGAGCCGGGTGAAGAGCAGGCCGAGGAACGCGGCGGCCACCTTGTCGGGGCCGAGGCGGAAGGCGGAGCGGTCCGGCTCGATCAGTTCGACGATCCCCTCGCGCAGGGCGAGGAAGGACTCCGCGCGGGGGTCCACGGGCGGGCCGTCCTCCGGGGTGTCTTCGCTGGGCCCCGGGGGACGGGTGAGGCGGTGGCCGGAGGCATGGAGGGCACCGATGACGGTGCCCATTCGCTCCATGTGGGCACGCAGCGCTTCGGCGGCCTCGGTGAGGCGTGCGGCGACCGGTTCGTCCAGGGAGATCGAGGCCAGCTCGCGCAGCACATGGCCGGTGCCGGTCGCCTCGGCGATGCAGGCGTTAAGCAGCTCGTCCTTGTCCTTGAAGGCGCGGAAGACCGTGGCCTCCCCGATGCCGGCGGCGCGTGCGATCTGGCTGGTGGTGACCGCGGCGCCGTACTCCGCCACAAGCGGCAGTGCGGCGGCCACGATCATGGCCCTGCGCTCCTCGAGGCTCATGCCGGGGGCGCGACGACGGGGTGGAGTCATGGTCCGACGGTACGGAGTGAGTACTCACTCCGTCAATGGGGATCGGTGGCGAAGGCCGGCGTCAGGGGAGTTGGTCGGGGCCTTGCGGCCGGTGACGTGAGCCCGGTGACATGAGCCCGGTGACGTGAGCCCGGTGGCCTGGTCGTGCCTTGGGTCTGTGTCAGGGCGTGTGCTTGGGCTTGCGGGGTGTGGGCAGGGGGTGAGGGCGGGCGGGACGTGAGGTGTTGGTGGGCCTCTGCGGGCGCGGATCCGTCGGTGGCTCTCTAGACTTTTTGGCAGCGGCGTACGGGGCTGTGTACGGCGGCTGTGTACGGCGACGACGTGCGACGGGGATGTGCGGTGCTGGCGTGCGACAGCGACGTACGACAGCGACGTACGACAGCGACGTACGACAGCGACGTACGACAGCGACGTACGACGGGGCGAGAAGGTCGGTGGTGACGGCGGCCGTGCAGGAGCGGTCGTCGTCCGTGCGGAAGGACGGCCCGCCATGGACTGGAAGCTTGAACTGGTGCCCGTTCCGGTGTCGGATGTGGAGCGGGCGAAACGCTTCTACAGCGAGCAGATGGGCTTCGCCGTCGACCACGACATGTGCGTCGGTGACGAGGTGCGCATTGTCCAGCTGACGCCGCCGGGGTCGGGCTGCTCGATTGTGCTCGGTGCCGGGGACGGTGTGACGCCGGTGGTACCCGGTTCGGTGCAGGGGTTGCAGCTGGTGGTGTCCGATATCGCGGCGGCCCGGGCGCAGTTGATCGAACGGGGGGTGTCGGCCGGGCCCGTACAGCACATCGAGGACGGTGCGATGGCCGACGGTCCTGGCGGGGCCTGGAACTCGTTCGTCTACTTCAGCGATCCGGACGGGAACGGTTGGGCCCTGCAGGAACGGCCGCGGCTGGGCTGACCGGACCGGTGCTGGGGCCCGAGGGTGTCGGGGCGGCGGCCGGGCGCGGAATCCGGGACTGCGGGCGGCGGCCGGGCGTGGTTCCGGGACGCTGGGACGGCTGGACGGCTGGACGGCTGGACGGCTGGACGGGAAGCCGGGACGGGGCGGTACGGGGCTTCTAGGATCGGCGGATGGCCACGACGGAGGAAGCGGAAGCCTTTCTGCGGGACTTTCATGCGGCGCATCCGGCGGTGACGGCTCGTGCGATGGCGCATGGGCGCGCCGAGGACGGCCGGTCCAGTTACGCCCTGCTGCGGGATCGGATGGCCGCGTGTGAGCGGGTGTTGGACCTCGGGTGCGGCGACGGGCTGCTGCTGGAGCTCCTCGCGGAGAGCCGTAGGGGGCGGCCCGGTCGGGAGGTGGCCGGCCTGGATCTGTCCGTGGCGGAGCTGGCGCTGGCGCGCCGCCGACCGGGGCTCGAAAGGGCCGCTCTGTGCGCCGGGCGTGCGCAGCAACTTCCTTTCCGCAGTGCGCAGTTCGACGGTTGTGTATCCCATATGGCGTTGATGCTGATGGGCGAGGTGGAGCGGGTCGCGGACGAGGTGGCACGGGTGTTGGCGCCCGGTGGCACGCTGGCCGTCGCGGTGAGCGGCGGGGCGGCCGGCGGGGAGGCGTACGAGTGCTTTCAGCGGGCCGCGCGGTCGCTGATCGGCGCCGCCCCGGAGGAGCAGCAGATTCCGCGACTCGGGGACCGGAGGCTGCGGACCCGTGAGGGGCTCGATGAGGTTTTCGGGCCTGCCGGGTTCGGGCCCGTGGAGTGGAAGACCGAACGGATCGATCTGACCGGGCCGTGGGAACAGGTCTGGGCGACCGTGGGGGGCTGCTACGACCTTGGGCCGCTCGCCCCCGCGCTCGCGGCTGAGCTGCGCGCCCGTGTCGAGGCGGAGGCGCGGGAGTTGACGCGGCCGGACGGACGGATTCCGTGCGCGATGCTGATGCATGTCGCCACGACGGTCAGGCGTTGATCGGGTGCCGGGTGCCGGGTGCCGGGTGCCGGGTGCCGGAGGGCGCCGGGCGCGAGGTGCGAAGTGTGAGGTGCCGGGTAGTTCTGAGGCGGCTTCCTGGGGCCTGGGCCGGCGCCCGGGCAGGTGTCCAGGTCGGGTCCAAGGCGGGCGTTCGAGCCGCTGCCCCGGCCCCGTGACCGGCGGTACTCACGGCGGCCCCCAGCGGGGCCTCACAGCCCCTGGGCAGCCATCCACTCGGGATCCGGGGCGATGTTCTGCAGGACCTCTATCAGGGTGCCCTCGGGGGCCCAGACGTTGAAGCGGCGCTGTCCCCAGGGCTCGTCGCGCAGCGGTTCGGCGATCGCTACGCCCTTGGCGCGCAGGGCGGCCTCCTCGGCCTCGGCGTCCTCCACGAGGAAGCCGAGCAGGACGCCGCCGGTCTCCTGCGCACGGAATCCCTCCGGCATGGCCTCGTGGCCGCGCTTGGTGAAGTCCAGGTGGTATGCCGGGTGTTGGGGGTGTTGAAGGCTGGCGTACCAGTCCAGTTCGGCGACTGCTTCAAAGCCGAAGTGGTCGGTGTAGAAGCGGGTGCTCGCGGCGACGTCGTCGGTGAGCAGGGCGGTGCCGAGCTTGGCGAAGCGCATGGTGGTCCTCTCCGTTCGCGGCCGACTGGTCCGGCCACGGCAACAACTCCAGTTGTAGTACTCTGGATGTAGTGGTTGCAAGTCCCTTTCGGGGAAAGGGCGTCGCTCTTGCGGAAAGGGTGTGCGGGCGGGGCCTCGGGTGGAGGTGCAGGTATCCGCCTCTTGATGGCTTCCTTCAATCATGCGAAGGCCGCCGTCCGGGTAGGAGCTGCTTCCCCGTATGCGGGGCAAGGGCGCCGTCCGGCGAGGGAGTTGCCGGGTGCGTGGAGGCCGTGGTCACCAGCCCGAAGGGTCGGAAGGAGTCCAAGAGGCCCAAGGGGCTTAAGGGGGCTATGGGGCTGGAGGGGCCGAAGGGGTCGGGGCGGGGCCGCGAGTAAGTGTGAGGGAGCGTGGACGAGATGGTGCGAGGTGGACGACGGCATGGTGCGTAATCCTGAGCGGCGGACGGCGTTGGTGGACGCCGCGATCGAGGTGCTGGCGCAGGACGGTGCGCGCGGGCTGACCTTCCGGGCCGTCGATGCGGCCGCAGGCGTGCCCAAGGGCACCGCCTCCAACTACTTCGCCAACAGGGACGACCTGTTGGGCCAGGTCACCGGGCAGATCCATCAGCGCATCGCGCCCGACCCGGATGAGGTCACCGCGGTGATGGCGGCGCCGCCGAGTCGGGCGCTGGTGGCCGAGCTGATGCGCTGGATCAACCGCCGGGTGACCGAGAACCGCATCGGCTATCTGGCGATGCTGGAGCTGCGTCTGGAGGCGACCCGGCGGCCGGAGCTGCGCGAGGAGCTGAGCCGGGTCATCCGGGCGACGCTCGACGACGACATCCGCTTCCACCTGGAGAGCGGACTGCCGGGCGACCGTACGGCCGTGACGCTGATCTACCTCGCGATGACCGGGCTGATGCTGGAGCAGCTGACGCTGCCGGGGGTGGTGCCGGTCGAGGAGACCGACGGGCTGATCTCGGCGCTCGTCGACCGCGCCGTCGGGCCGGAGGGCGGGCGGCCCACGGGCGATCCGGATCCCGTGGGCGGTACGGATCCCATGGGTGGTGCGGATCCCGTGGCGAACTAGTCCGCCTCGGCCGGGAGCCCTGGCCGGCAGCCGCGGCTGGGAGCCCTGCCCGGCAGCCTCGGCCGGGAGCCGCGGCTCGGGGGGCCGGTGCGGGCCGTCGCCGCCGGGTAGGCCGGTGGGGCGGTGGGGCGTCGGGAGCATCGGGGCGTTCGGGGTGTCGGGGCGGCGTCGGGGCGGCGTCGGGGCCTAGGCCCTGCCGTACGGCCGCGTTGCCCGTGCCTCGCGCAGGGCCAGGGCCCACCAGGTCAGCTGGTCGAGGAGGGTGTCGGCGGCCTGTGTGGCGGGGGCCGGGTCGTGGAGGTCGCCGGCGTCGTCGAAGAGCTCGCCGGCGACCGGGAAGCTCACCGTTTCGCGTACCGTCGTGGCGTGCAACTCGGCAAAGACCAGCCGCAGTTGCTCGACGGCGCGGAGGCCGCCGGAGATCCCGCCGTACGAGACGAAGCCGACCGGCTTGGCCTGCCACTGCGGGTGCAGCAGGTCGATGGCGTGCTTGAGCGGGGCCGGGAAGGAGTGGTTGTACTCCGGGGTGATCACGACGAAGGCGTCGGCCTCGTCGATGCGCTTGGCGAAGGTCTCGTACTCCTCGCTGCCGTAGCGGAGTTCGTACGGGCGGAGGGCGTCCAGGTCGACGGTGTCCACCTCGATGTGGGGGTGGCGCTCCGTTTGGCGGGTGAACCAGTTCGCGATGACGGGCGCGAACCGGCCCTTCCGGGTGCTGCCGATGATCACTGCGAGGCGGTACGGGTGCTGGGGCATGCTCGGCCCTTCATGGCGAGGCGGCGTCGGCGGACGGCGGTGTTGCCGTCGGGAGCCGACGCTAGAACCTCAATCAAACTTGAGGTCAACTGCGCTCGCCCGTCCCGGCGCCCCGCCCCGCTCCGTACCGCCTCGCCTCCCGCCTCCCGCCTCTCGCCTCTCGTCTCCGAGCCCCGCCCCGCACCGCACCGCCTCGGCCGTCACCTCAGCCCACCGATGCCTGTCGCTCCCTCCGCGGCTCCTCCGTGGTCCCTGTGGCCCCTGCGGCCCCGAAGGGCTTTCAGCAGCTCACTCCGCCCCGAACAGCTTCAGCAGCTCGGTCTTCTGGAACATCCGGGCGGTGTCGATCGCAGAGGGGGTGCCCGCCGACGGGTCCGCGCCATGGGCGACCAGGGCCTTGACGACCTCGTCCTCGCTCTTGAACACCGCGCCGGCCAGCGGCGTCTGGCCGCGGTCATTGGTGCGGTCGGGGTCGGCGCCGCGCTGCAGCAGCGCCTCCACGGTGGCGGCGTGGCCGTGATAGGCGGCCAGCATCACGAGCGAGTCGCCCTTGTCGTTCGTCAGGTTGGCGGGTACGCCTGCGTCCACATACGCGGCGACGGTGTCGGTGTCGCCGTGCCGGGCCAGGTCGAAGACCTTCGCCGCCAGCTGCAGTACCTCGGGGTCGTGCGCGTGCTCGATCGACTCGGGCCCCTGCGGCTCCGGATTCGCCTCGCTCATGTCGCCGGCCTCCTGCTGTCGTGGGTGGTGCGTCCTGCGCTGTCATCGCCACTTTATGCAGGCCATGGCCGATGCGGCAGCGGTCACGGGCCGAAGGTGGCGGCCGGCCCCGGCGGCACCCGCCCGGACCGGCCGCCGTACGGCGGTGCGGGCGTCAGAAGGCGGCGCGGATCTCCCCGACCCGTACGGCGCCGCCCAGCAGCGGGGCGTCCTCCAGGCGGGCCAGGATGGGGGAGTCGATCCCCATCCGGCGCAGGACGCGGGCGAGGACCGGGCCGAGGGTGCGGACGGCACCGTCGTCGATCTTGAAGGCCAGTGCGCGGCCGTCGGGCAGGGCCACCGCCTGGACGGCCTCGGCGCCCATCTTCGACAGGGTGCCGGGCAGCGCCTGCATCAGCCAGGTGTCGGGGCGGCGGGTGCCGGCCACGAACTCAGGGTGGGCGCGCATCGCATCCGCGACCCGGCGCTCCGGGGTGCCGGGGTCGGCCTGTACGAAGTGCTGGAAGGCCCGGGCCAGACCGACCAGGGAGAGGGCGAGCAGCGGCGCACCGCAGCCGTCGGTGCCGACGTGGGCGACGTCCTCGCCGCTCGCGGTGCGGACGCCCTCGGTCACCAGCTGCTGCAGCGGGTGGCCCTGGTCGAGGTAGCTGTCCAGCGGCCAGCCGTTGAGCGCGGCGGCGGCCAGCATGGCGGTGTGCTTGCCCGAGCAGTTCATGGTGAGACGGTCCCGGACCTGGCCGGAGGCGAGGTAGGCCTCCGCCTCCTGCGGGTCCAGCGGCAGATCGGGCGGGGTCTGCAACTGGTCGGGGGTCAGTCCGTGCTCGGCGAGCATCTTGCGGACGAGTTCCAGGTGGAAGGCCTCGCCCGAGTGGCTCGCGGCGGCCAGCGCCAGCCGCTCGCCGGACAGCTCCAGGCCGGCCCGGAGCACCGCAGCGGCCTGCATCGGCTTGTTCGTCGAGCGGGGGAAGACCGGGGCGGTCACCTCGCCCAGTGCCCACTCCACGCTGCCGTCGGCCGCCAGCACCACCAGCGAGCCCCGGTGCCGTCCCTCGACGAAGCCGGAGCGCACGACCTCGGCCAGGACCGGGGAGGCCGCGGTCGGAGCGGCCTCGGTCGTGGCCGGGGACGAGCGGTCGGGTATCGGGGTGGGCGAGGACGAGGTCATCGGTGGCCTTCCGGGGTGGGGAGGGGCGACCCCTGCCCGGAAGGCTCGCGGCCAGGTCAGGACAGCAGGTCGTCTACTTGCGCTTCGCCTTCACGGTACCTGCGGGCGATTTCCGCACTGCAATCGTCGGTGGTGCGCTGCAGCGACTGGCGGCGGCGCGACACCTGGCGTTCGTACTGGATCAGCCGCCCCATCGCGTCGTGCAGCTCCTGGTCCGTGCGCGCGGTGAGGTCGGAGAGTTCGACCTCACCCAGCATTTCCTCGGCGAGCCTGCGGTACTCCTCGCTGTGCGGCGTGCCCACCGTCACATGGCGAGCCGACGAGCGGTGCCGCGACGGCAGGTCCGCCAGGATCTCCGGCAGCCGGTCCAGCAGCGGTGAGTGCTGTGCGGTACGGCGGGCGATCTCGGCCCGCAGGATGTCGATCCGGCCCTGCAGCAGCCGCCGCAGGTAGCTCAGATCGGCCTCTTCCTGTTGGGAGTCGCGCCGCACCACCCGCAGCTCGGGCAGCCCCAGGCCGGACAGATCGGAGGCGGTGGCAGGGCGGCAGCGGTCGCGCTGCTGCGGAGGGCGGGGGTGCTGCGCCTGGCCTGCCTGGAGCATGGGGCCGTCCTTGGTGCCGGCGGGCTCGGGGCGAGCCGCTGTCGTGGTCGTCGAGGTGGGTGGGGCGGTGGTGGCGGTGGAGGTGCTGGTGGTGGCGGCGGACGGTGGCGTCGGAGGCGTGGGCGCGGTATGGCCGGTGTCGGCTGCGGGGGAGGCCGGTGTCGCCCGGCCGGTCGGTGTCGTACGGGCGGTTGGTGCGGGACCGGGTGTCTGTCCGGCGCCGACAGTGCTCATGAATCGTTCCGTCCCCTCGTCCGGTGCCGCGTCCAGGGCATGTTGTCCGTGAAACGCACCACGTGCACGCATCGTGCCACTCTGGGCGGTCCTTCTGCAGGGCCATGGCACCCGAACGGCCCCCGTGGGGGCACGGCTGTCCGAAGCGGTCCGGCCGCCCGGCATGATGGCGGGTATGCGAGCCGTGGTGCAGAGAGTTGACGGTGCCCGCGTCGAGGTGGCGGGCGAGACGGTCGGGGAGATCGTCGGTGAGGGGCTGTGCGTGCTGGTGGGGGTGACCCACGACGACACCCCGGAGAAGGCGGCGCAGCTCGCCCGGAAGCTGTGGTCGGTGCGGATCCTGCAGGGGGAGAAGTCCTGCTCGGATACCTCGGCGCCGCTGCTGGTGATCAGCCAGTTCACTCTCTACGGTGACGCCCGTAAGGGCCGCCGTCCCACCTGGAACGCCGCCGCCCCGGGGCCGGTCGCCGAGCCGCTGGTCGACGAGGTCGTCGCCCAACTGAGGGCGCTGGGCGCCCAGGTGGAGACCGGCCGGTTCGGGGCGCAGATGCGGGTGTCACTGACCAACGACGGGCCGTTCACGGTGCTCGTGGAAGTCTGATCCGCGACGCTTGTGAGCCCGTTCCGCAACCCGTTCCGAGCCCGTTTCCGGCCCGTTCCGAATCTGACTGCGGGTGGCGAGATCCGACCGTGTGTGTCGGGGGTTGCTCCCTGAGCGTTGTGTTCTGATCCGCGGGCCGGAGGGGCCGGAGAGGCCGGTGGCTCGTGCCGGGGGGAGACCGATCCGCGTGCCAGGGAAGGCCGGAGGCGCGTTCCGGCTGGGCGGAGGGGCGTTCCGGCTGGGCGGAGGGGCGTGCCAGGGGCCCAGCCCCCCGCCCCGCCCCTCCGCCCGCCGGGGCCTACGGCTCGACGATCACTTCCTGGGCCGCCGCCGTGCTGCCCGCCAGCAGGGCGGCGTCCACCGGCACGTTCCGCTTGACCAGGGCCAGCGCGATCGGGCCGAGCTCGTGGTGGCGGGCGGAGGTGGTGAGGAAGCCGAGCTGGCGGCCCTCCGGCCCGTCCGAGGCGAGGCGTACCGGGGTGCCGTGCGGCGGCAGGTGCACCTCGCTGCCGTCCAGGTGCAGGAAGACCAGCCGGCGCGGCGGCTTGCCGAGGTTGTGGACCCGGGCGACGGTCTCCTGGCCGCGGTAGCAGCCCTTGTCGAGGTGGACGGCGGTGCCGATCCAGCCCAGCTCGTGCGGGATGGTGCGGTGGTCGGTCTCCAGGCCCAGCCGCGGGCGGTGCGCCTCGACCCGCAGCGCCTCCATCGCCAGCACCCCGACCGCCGGGCCGTGCGCGGCGGCGAAGGACTCCAGGTCCGCGCGCGGCAGGAACAGATCGCGGCCGTGCGGGGTCTCCCGGACGACGGTGCCCGCGGGCGCCTCGGTGATCGAGCCGGCCGGCAGGTGCACCACGGCGAACGCGTCGGTGCGGTCGGCGACCTCGACCCGGTAGAAGAACTTCATGCTCTCCAGGTAGGCGATCAGCGCCTCCTGGGTGCCCGGCTCGGCGTGCAGCCACGTGGTGGTGCCGTCGTCGACGAGGTAGACGGCGTGCTCGACGTGGCCGTGCGCGGAGAGGATCAGCGCCTCGGTGGCCTGACCGGCCGGGAGTTCGCTGACGTGCTGGGTGAGCAGCAGATGCAGCCAGCTCAGCCGTTCGGGGCCGGAGACGGTGACCACGCCGCGGTGCGAGAGGTCGACGAAACCGGTGCCGTCGGCGAGGGCGCGCTGCTCCCGGAAGAGGTCGCCGTAGTGCGCGGCGACGCCTTCGTCGGGGGCCTCGGCGGGGACAGCGCCGGGCAGCGACAGCAGGGGGCTGGCGGATGATTGTCGCAGCATGAGCCCAGCCTACGACTAGCCGGCGGTTGCCTCAGCCGTCGGCCCGGGCCGCCTTGGTGCGGCACGCCGCGCAGCGCCCGAAGATCGCGAAGTGCTTCATGTCGGTGTCGAAGTCGAACTGTTCGCGCAGCATCGCGGTGAACGGCTCGGCCACCGACAGGTCCGCCTCGATGACCTCGGTGCAGTCCCGGCAGACCAGGTGCATGTGGTGGTGACGGTCGGCGAGGTGGTACGTGGGCGCTCCGTGACCGAGGTGGGCGTGGCTGACCAGCCCCAGTTCCTCCAGCAGTTCCAGGGTCCGGTAGACGGTGGAGATGTTCACCCCGCCCGCCGTCTTGCGCACCTCGGTGAGGATGTCGTCCGGGGTGGCGTGCTCCAGCCTGTCGACGGCCTCCAGTACGAGCTGGCGCTGGGGGGTCAGTCGGTAGCCGCGTCTGCGGAGGTCGCTCTGCCAGTCGGTGGTCACCACAGGGCCAGTGTAGGAGGGCGGGCGGCGGGTGCGCAGGGGCCGCCGGGCTCAGCCGTCCGCCCGGATGCCGCGCAGATAGCCGGCCAGCGCGCCGACCGCGGCCGGATTGCGGGGGCTTTCGACCAGCTCGGCGTAGTCCATGACGTAGATCCGGCGGTGCTTGACCGCAGAGACGCCGGCCAGCGGCGGAGCGGACAGCAGGAACGCCTTCTTCTGCGCCGCGGAGGTGTCGCCGTAGTCGTTGATGACGATCACGTCGGGGTCGCGGGCGACGACGGTCTCCCAGCCGACGGTGGTCCAGGAGTCCTTGAGGTCCCCCATGACGTTCACCCCGCCGGCCTTGCCGATGATGTCGTGCGGGCCGGCGTAACGGCCCGCGGTCAGCGGCTTGTCACGGCCGTCGTCGTAGAGGAACACGGTGGGGCGGCGGTCCGGCGCGGGGGCCTGGGCGGCGGCCTCGGCGACCTGGCGGCGGTAGGTCTTCTCCAGTGCGGCGGCGCGGGCCTCCACGTGGAAGATCTTCCCCAGGTTCCGCAGGTCGGCGTAGAGCGCCTCCAGGGGCGGCAGCACCCCGCGGGCGCTGCCGTCGCGGCCGTGGCGGCAGGACTCGGTCAGCACATAGCTGCCGATGCCGAGCTTCTTCAGGGCGGCGGGGGTCAGGCCGTTGTCCTCGCCGAAGCCGTAGTTCCAGCCCGCGAAGACCAGGTCGGCCCGGGCGTCCAGGGCCAGCTCCTTGGTGAGCGGCTTCTTGGAGAGCCAGCGGACCTTGCGGTAGGCGGCCTTCCAGGGCACGGAGTCGAGGTCGCCCCGGTCGTCGGGCATGGCGTACCCCGCCATCCGGTCCTCCAGGCCCAGCGCGAACATGATCTCGGTGATGCCCACGTCATTGGTGACCACGCGGCGGGGCGTGCTGTCGTACGTCGTCCGCACCCCGCAGTTCTCCACGGTGACGGGGCGGTGGCCGCCCGGTCCGCCCTTCTTGCCGGCGTCGGAGATCGTGGCGCCGCAGCCGGTCAGGCCCAGGGCGAGGACGGTGAGCAGTGCTGCGGGGCGACGGGGCATGGCGGGTCCTTAGGAAGAGGCGCGCGGGGCGGGGTGCGGGAGACGGTCGAACAGCAGCTGGACGGCGCCGGATTCGGGGTGCCGGACCCGGTGCGCGCGTACGCCGAAGACCTCGGCCAGCAGCTGTGGCGTCAGCACGTCGTGCGGCGGCCCCGAGGCGACAAGCCGGCCGCCGGCGATGACGTACAGCTCATCGCAGTGCACCGCGGCCAGATTGAGGTCGTGCAGGGCGGTCAGCACGGTCGGTCCCCCTGCGGACCCGGTCCGGTCGGCGCCCTCAGCGGACCCGGCCCGGGTGGTGTCCCCGGCGGACCCGGCCCGGTGGGCGTCCCCGTCCCGCAGCAGCCCCAGCACCTCCAACTGCTGGGCGATGTCGAGGTGGTTGGTGGGTTCGTCGAGGACCAGCACCCGTGGCTCCTGGGCCAGCGCGCGGGCGATCAGCACCCGCTGCTTCTCGCCGCCGGAGAGGCCGAGGAAGCCGCGGTCGGCCAGGTGCTGCGCGCCGACCCGGGTCAGCGCCCGCTCGCACACCGCCCGGTCCGCGGCGCTCGCCCGGCCCGCACCGCGCTGGTGCGGCAGCCGCCCCATCGCGACGATCTCGGCGACGGTGAAGTCGAACTCGGTGCCGTTCTCCTGGGGCACCGCGGCCAGCAGCCGGGCGCCCTCGCGCACGTCCATGGCGTGCAGGTCCGCACCGTCCAGCCGGACCGTCCCGGCGGACGGCCGCAGCGCGCGGTAGACACAGCGCAGCAGGGTCGACTTGCCGCTGCCGTTGGGTCCGACCAGGCCGATCACCCGGCCGCTGCCGGCCCGCAGCGCGATGTCGTGGACCAGGCGCCGGCCGGCCACGTCCACGGACAGGTCCTCGATGTCGAGCCGCATCAGGCGCCGCCTCCGAAGGTGTAGCCGCGCCGCCGCATCAGCAGCACGAAGCAGGGCACGCCGATCACCGCGGTGATCACCCCGACCGGCAGTTCGACCGGCGCCAGCAGCACCCGCGACAACAGGTCCACCCACACCAGCAGCACCGCACCCAGCAGCGGGGCGACCGCCAGCACCCGGCGGTGGTCGGCGCCGACCAGCATCCGGGCGACATGGGGCACCATCAGCCCGACGAACCCGATGGCGCCGCTGACCGCGACCACCGCGCCGGTGACGGCGGCGGCGAGCACGAACAGCTCGCGGCGCAGCCGCCCGGCGTCCACGCCGAGGGCGGCGGCCGTCTCATCGCCCATGGCCAGCGCGTTCAGCCGGCCGGCGGTGCACAGCAGGCGGGCCAGCGCGACGGCGACCGCGGCCGCGGCGACCGGCAGCGACCCCCAGCCAGCCCCGCTCAGGCTGCCGAGCAGCCACATCATCGCCGAGCGGGCCGCCTCCCCGCGGTCGGCGGTGAACACCATCAGGGTGGTGACGGCGGAGAAGCCGTAGTACATGGCGGTGCCGGTCAGCACCAGCCGCAGCGGGGTGAGCCCATGGGCGGTGCGGGCGGCCGCGTACACCAGGGCCATGGCCAGCAGCGCGGAGACGAACGCCGAGACCGACAGCGCCCAGACGCCGAGCGCCCCGAGCGCACCGAAGAGCAGCACCGCGTTGGCGCCGACCGCCGCGCCGGAGGAGATGCCCAGCACGAACGGGTCGGCCAGCGCGTTGCGGACCAGTGCCTGGACGGCGACCCCGATGGCGGAGAGCCCGGCGCCGACGACCGCGGCCAGCACGGCCCGGGGGAAGCGCAGCTCCCAGACGATGGTGTAGGCGGCGGCGTCACCGGCCGGGAGGGTGCCGCCGGTCAGTCCGGCGCCGAGGTAGCGCACCACCTGCGCCCAGCTCACCCCGGCGGCGCCGAGGCCGACGCCGCACAGCAGGGAGCCGAGCAGGGCGGCGCTCAGCGCGACCACCAGCGGGGCGGTACGGGCGGGGCTTGCCACGGGGCGTACGCCTTCGGCTCGGGCCGTGCGTACGGAAAGGAGCCCCGGCCCGCGGCCGGGGCAGCGGCGGTGTCCCCTCGCAGTCCACGGCGAGTTGTCAGGATCCAACGCCGCCGCGGGCGATCGGGCTTGCGGAGACTCTCCGCTTACCGTTGCGGGTCAGCGCCGGACTCTCACCGGACTTCCCCCGCGGGGCGCGTGGTGCGGTTGCGGACGGTCAGCCCTGGTAGGGGGTGCCGTCCGGGTTGAAGAAGGACACGCCGTCCGGCATGTCGTCGGGCAGGCTCTCGGCCCACTCCTTGAGGTCGGCGACCTTCTTCAGGTGGGCCGACATGTACGGGCGCAGCGGGACGTCCGGGGTGGCCTTCTCGCCGACCCACATCAGGTCGCCGTTGACGTAGCCGTACAGCCGCTTGCCGCCGCTGTACGGGCCGGCCGCGGCGGTCCGCGCCACGGCGTCGGTGGCCAGGTCGATCTGCGGCTTCTTGTCGGCCAGCTCGCCGTACCAGATCTCCACCACACCCTGGTCGCGGCTCATCACGATCTCGACCTTGCGGTCCGCGTCGATGCGCCAGTAGCCGCTCTCGCTCTCCAGGGCGCGGACCTTCTTGCCCTCCTGGTCGAGCTCCCAGCTGTGCGAGGTGTACTCAAGGAAGTCCCGGCCGTCGTGGCTGAAGGTGACTTCCTGCCCGAAGTTGCACTTCTCGGTGCCGGGGAAGTCGGCGACGCCGGCACCCTCCCAGCGGCCGAGGAGGAAGGCGAGCGGCACCAGGGCCGGGTTCAGGTCGGACGGAATCTCGATCATGACAGCTCAGGCGATCTGTAGAGACGGGATCGACGGGGCGCGCGGAGCGCTCCGACGAGGGCGGACGGCGGTGGGTCAGCGCTGGCCCTGGTACAGCTTCTTCCAGGTCAGCCCGGCGAACGCGAGCACGCCGACGGCGACCAGAACCAGCAGGGTGGTGAAGAATGCCTCAAGCACGAGCGCGCTCCTTGGACGGAGTGAGGGTGTAACGGACCGCCTGCGAGTCTAGTCGGCGGCGGTGACGGCGGCGCTGTGAGGTCCGCCGCGGACGCCCCGCGGGCCTACTCTGGCCTCATGGCGAAGAAGCTCGTGATCAAGGTGACGTCGGGTGCCGATGCGCCCGAGCGGTGTGCACAGGCGTTCACGGTGGCGGCGACGGCCGCGGCCGACGGCGTCGAGGTCTCGCTGTGGCTGACCGGGGAGGCGGTGTGGTTCGCGCTGCCCGGCCGGGCGGCCGAGTTCTCGCTGCCGCACACCGAGCCGCTGCCGGAGCTGATCGACACGATCCGCAAGGGCGGCGGGGCGATCACCGTCAGCACCCAGTGCGCGGCCCGGCGGAACATCGAACAGAAGGACCTGATCGAGGGCGCGGGCATCGCCGGGGCCCAGGTGTTCGTCAGCGAGGTCATGCCGGACGACGTGCTGACGCTGGTGTACTGAGCGTCCCGGCGCTGGTGTGCGGAGCGCGCCGGTGCGGTGGGCGCGCTGCTCTACGGGGCGTGCTGTTCTACAGGGCGTGCTGTTCTACGGGGCGCGCCGGTGTACGGGGCGTCGGTGAATGGGGCGTGCCGGTGTGCGTCGTGTGCCGCTGTGGGACGGCGTCCCGGCGGCAGCGTGCGTTGTCCGCTCACTGCCACGGGTGCTTGTCGTCGCCCCGTTCGTCCAGCTCCCGCCACCAGCGGTCGGACTCGGGGTCGCCGGACTCGTCCCACCAGCGCTCGTCGGGCTCGCGCCGGTTGCCGATGATCGCCGCGACCGGCGGGATCACCATGGCGGCCACGCACATGCCCACCGCGGCCGGCACCGACCACAGCCGCACCACGGCCCAGGCGAGCACGAACAACACCAGGCACACGCCCATCAGCACGAAGTACCGGCGATGACGGCGCTCTGCGGGCGACCGGCGGTGCGGGTCCATACCTCCACGGTAAGTCCGCGCGGGACGGGAAAGAAGCCGGGCAGCGGCCCGGTCGCGGCCCGGTGGGGGCCGGTGCGCAGGCAGAAGGGCCGCACCCCCGTGTAAGGCGTCCAAACCTCTGGGGTGCGGCCCTCCGGCCGCGGGGAAGCTGCCCATGAGGGCGGCTTTGCCGTCAGACGGCGATCGAGACCTCCGCCAGGCCGCCCTTCTGGGCCACGACGGTGCGGTCCGCGGTGGCACCGGGGACGAGCGCCCGCAGCGTCCAGGTGCCCTCGGCCGCGTAGAAGCGGAACTGTCCGGTCGCGGAGGTGGGGACCTCGGCGGTGAACTCTCCGGTGCTGTCCAGGAGTCGGACGTAACCGGTGACGGGCTCGCCGTCGCGGGTCACGCTGCCCTGGATCGTGGTCTCACCGGGCTTGATGGTCGAGGCGTCCGGGCCGCCGGCCTGTGCTCCACACATGGGTACTTCCTTGAGGGTCGGGGGAGAAGCTTCTTGCTTACTTGTTGGCGCCGAGCTCGATCGGGACGCCGACCAGCGAGCCGTACTCGGTCCAGGAGCCGTCGTAGTTCTTGACGTTGCTCTGGCCGAGCAGCTCGTGCAGCACGAACCAGGTCAGCGCGGAGCGCTCACCGATGCGGCAGTAGGCGATGGTGTCCTTGGCCAGGTCGACGGACTCCGCCTCGTAGAGGGCCTTGAGGTCCTCGTCCGACTTGAAGGTGCCGTCGTCGTTGGCGTTCTTCGACCACGGGATGTTGCGGGCGCTGGGCACGTGGCCGGGGCGCTGCGACTGCTCCTGCGGGAGGTGTGCCGGGGCGAGCAGCTTGCCGCTGAACTCGTCGGGGGAGCGCACGTCGACCAGGTTGAGGTTGCCGATCGCGGCGACGACGTCGTCCCGGAAGGCGCGGATGGAGGTGTCCTGGGCCTTGGCCTTGTAGTCGGTGGCCGGGCGCTCGGGGACCTCGGAGCCGTCGACCAGGTCGCGGGAGTCCAGCTCCCACTTCTTGCGGCCGCCGTCGAGCAGCTTGACGCTGCCGTGGCCGTAGAGCTTGAAGTACCAGTACGCGTAGGAGGCGAACCAGTTGTTGTTGCCGCCGTAGAGGACGACGGTGTCGTCATTGGCGATGCCCTTCGCCGAGAGGAGCTTCTCGAAGCCCTCCTGGTCGACGAAGTCGCGGCGCACCGGGTCCTGGAGGTCCTGCTTCCAGTCGATCCGGACGGCGTTCTTGATGTGGTTCTTGTCGTAGGCCGAGGTGTCCTCGTCAACCTCGACGAGAACCACCTTCGGGTCCTCGAGGTGGGCCTCGACCCAGTCGGCGTCTACGAGGACGTCGCTACGGCTCATGTTCTTCTCCTCCGGGGCAGTTGCGGGGGCGGTTGCGGAGTGGCACGCGGGTACGCCGGGCGAGCGCCGGTCGTCGGGCGCCGTTCAGTGTCGTACGGGCCCGAGGGCGCTGTGCGGGGACACGCGGGGTTCCGGCCAGAGGGGCCGGCCGGGGTGTGACGGGGGGCGAAGGATCCGTCAGACAGGGCGACAGAGCATGGCGGCGACGCGGCACAGGTCGACTGCCCGCCGCTTGGTGAGTACCGCCAGACCCCGGGGGTGGGGACGGCTCAATGCGCTCTGCATGGCTCCGATCGTAGGGACGCGGAGCCGGGCATGTCACCGGCGTGTCGAATGGTGAGACGTGATTGTCCGCACTGTGATACGCGAAGCCGTTCGCGCCGGTCGCGGAGAAGGTGCCGGGGCGGACGCGCAGGTGGGGGGTCTGGCGTACGGACTGGCGTGTCTCAGGGAATGGACGGCGGGCCGGTGGGGCGGCCCGCCGGGGGCGGCCGATCAGCCGGTGATCTTGACGTTCTTGCCGGAGGCGGAGATCGAGAGGCCGTCCGCCTGCGTCGCCACCTTGTCCAGCTTCAGATTGCCGGGCAGCTGGTCCAGCTTCCAGTCGTGGTCGGTCTGGGCACGGACCTTGGACTCGCAGCCCGGGAGCACCCGGCACATCGTGGGGAGGCCGTCGGCGCGCAGCCGGACGGTGTTGCCGCCCACGATGGAGATGGAGCCGGTCACGTCCAGCGTGCTGAGGGCCGGCAGATTCGGCGAGATCTTGACCTGGCTGCGGCCGTTCTTCTGCCCGCCGTAGGAGATCTTGACGTCGCCGCCCGCCGCCTTGGTGAGGTCGGCGTAGCTGATGCGGGCCGTGCCGGTGGCCGAGGCGGCGCTCTCGACGGACATGTAGTCGCTGGTCAGCCCGACCTCGTGGAACTGCGCGGAGAGCCGGTCGATGCGCAGCGTACGCCCCTGGGCCCGGGCCTCGATGCCCTTGAGGTCGGCGTCCACCTCATCGAGGCTGCGCCCGGCGACCTGGGTCAGGAAGGGGAAGCCCTTGATGGAGACCTCCGGCGCCCGGTCGAGGCCCTGGCTGCTGCGGATCTTCTCCGCGGCCTGGTCCTCGACGAGGTTCACCGCCACTCGGTCGGCGGCCACGAACAGCCCGCCGAATATGACAAGGATGATCAGCAGCACCCGTAGTGCACGCATCGAACCACTTCCCCCACACTTCGGCCGGATCGCGGCCGCTCGTCCGGGCAGGCCCCCTGCCTGCGCTCCGGACAGACCCTAGAGGACGGGGTCGGGGAAGCGGGAGCGGCGGCCGCCGGCCGGTGCATCCACCGCCCGGCAGCCGCCGCGCACTCTGCGGTCCGCGGGCCCGCCGTCTGCGGTCCGCGGCCCCTACGGGGCTCACCCCAGCGCCCGCCCCAGGACGTAGACCGCCGGTGCGGCCAGGGCCAGCGGCAGGGCCACCCCGGCCGTCATGTGGACGAAGCGGGAGGGGTAGTCGTAGCTGGCCACCCGCAGGCCGATCAGGGCGCAGCCGCCGGCCGCCAGGCCCAGCAGCGCACCGGCCGCGCCCAGGCCGGTCAGCTGCCCAGCGGCGATACCGGCGCCCGCGGCGGCCACCAGGGAGACGCCGATCGAGACCGGGGAGGGCAGCGGCAGCGCCCGGGCGAGGGTGGCGACCCCGACCGCGGCGGCGCCGACCACCACGGCGTGCGGGGCCGCGGCCAGCTGCCCGGCGGCGAGTACCGCCAACGCGGTCGAGGTCAGCCCCGCGGTCAGCGCGTAGAGCCGCTCGTCGGCGCTGCTGCGGTTGCGCAGCTGGAGGACGAGGACGAACAGGCACCACACGCCGAGCGTGCCGATCCCCACCAGCGGGGCGCTGTCCCGGTCGGTGGCCAGCAGTGCGACATCGGTGGTCACCCCGGCCAGGAACGCCAGCGCGATGCCCTGGCGGGCCGGCCACATGCCGTTCAGCCGGAACCAGCCGGCGGCGGTGACCGCCTGCAGCAGGACCACCGGCACCGCGAGCACCGGGCGGGGCAGCGGCGCGGTGAGCGCCAGCAGCAGGGCGAGCACGGCGGTCAGCGCGGCCGGCTGGATCCCCGGCGGGATGATCGGCGAGCGACCCTCGGCGCGGGCGCGCTGGTTGGGGGCGAGCGGCGCGGTCAGGAGCGGCGAGGTCGGAGCCGCCGGGGCAGCGGGCGCGGCGGCCGGGGCCGGGGCCGTGGGCCGGGCCTGCGGGTGCTGGCGGGCGTACGGCTCCTCGGCCGGCAGCGGGTTTTGGTGCTGCGGGCTCTGGTGCTGCGCGGGCTGGGCGGGCAGCGGGGAGTGCTGGCCGTGCTGGCCGTGCTGGCCGGACTGGGCGTGCTGGCCGGGCTGCTGCTGGTGGTGTTGAGGGTGCTGGCCGTGCTGCTGCTGGTGTGGCTGCTGCTGGCCGTGCTGCTGTTGCGCCTGCTGCGGGTACTGCTGGTGCTGGTGCTGGTACTGCGGGTGTGGCTGCTGGTGGTGCTGGGGCTGCTGTGGCTGCTGCTGGGCGTGGGCGTCGTACCCGTACGGGGCGTGCCCCGGCCCCGGTTGCCCCGGCTGTCCCTGCGGCCGCTGCTGCGCTGCGGCCGGGTCGTACGCCTGCTGCCCGTACGGGTCGCCGTACCCCGCCTGCGGGTCGTACGGCGGATGCCCCGGCTGCGGCGCCTGCTGGGCCGGCCGGCCGTAGGGGTCCTGCGGGGCGTAAGGGGCCTGCGGGGCCTGCGGGGCGTAAGGGGCCTGCGGGGCCTGCTGGGCGTACGGATCCTGCGGGGCCTGCTGGCCGTAGGGGTCCTGCTGGGCGTAGGGGTCGTGCGGCGGGTACGGGCGGTGGCCCTGCGGCTGGTGGTCGCTCATGGTCTGCTGCTCACCCTCCCGCGAACGGCGGAAGGACCTCGACGGTGCCGCCCTCGGCCAGCGACACCCCCGCATGGTCGCGGGTGCCGACCGGATCGCCGTCCACCAGGAAAGAGCAGCGCGTCAGGACGCGGGCGAACTCGGGGTTCGCGGCATGCGCCGCGCGTGCCGCGTCGAGCGCCTCGGCGAGCGTCGCCGCCGCATACGGCTCCTCTGCCGTGCCGGCGGCGGCCTTGGCCGCGGCCCAGTAGCGCACGGTGCCAGTTGTTGTCACGGCGGCCTCTTCGTCGTGTCGGTCAGGGGGCGTGCCCGCGGTGGCGGGCACCCCGTCGTTGCCGCCTCCATGATGGCGCACGCGGCGGCCGGTCCGGTCCGGGCGCCGCCCCGTACCGCACCCCGGCCAGCCCCCGGCGTACTCCGGAAATTCGATTGCCGAAGGCAAGCGTTCTATTAGTCTCAGTGTGTGCTGGTCCGACTCGCGTGGGCGCATTTGCGCCCCCACAGGCGCTCCATATCCCTGATCGTGCTGCTTCAGCTGATCCAGACCCTGGCCACCCTCTACCTGCCCACCCTGAACGCCGACATCATCGACAACGGTGTTGTGCAGGGGGACACGGGCTACATCCTGCGCCTCGGCGGCTTCATGGTCGCCGTCACGCTGCTGCAGATCGTCTGCGCCGTGGGAGCGGTCTACTTCGGTGCCCGTACGGCGATGGTGCTCGGCCGGGACATCCGCGCCGCGGTCTTCGACCGGGTGCAGTCCTTCTCCGCGCGGGAGGTCGGCGCGTTCGGCGCACCGTCGCTGATCACCCGCACCACCAACGACGTCCAGCAGGTCCAGATGCTGGTGCTGATGACGTTCACGATGATGGTCTCGGCGCCGATCATGTGCGTCGGCGGTGTCGTCATGGCGCTCAATCAAGACGTGCCGCTCTCCGGCCTTCTCCTGGTCATCGTCCCGGCCCTCGGGATCCTCGTCTCACTGATCGTGCGCCGGCTGCGTCCGCTGTTCCGCGGGGTGCAGGAGCGCATCGACACCGTCAACCGCGTCCTGCGCGAGCAGATCACCGGTATCCGGGTCATCCGGGCCTTCGTCCGCGACCGGCACGAACACCAGCGGTTCGCCGGGGCCAACACCGACCTCTACGACGTCTCGCTGCGCGCCGGCCGGCTGATGTCGACGATGTTCCCGCTGGTCATGCTGATCGTGAACCTCTCCAGCGTGGCCGTCGTCTGGTTCGGCGGGCTGCGCATCGACAGCGGCGGGATGGAGATCGGCGCGCTGACCGCGTTCCTCAGCTACCTGATGTACATCCTGATGTCGATCATGATGGCGACGTTCATGGTGATGATGCTGCCGCGCGCGGAGGTCTGCGCCGAACGCATCCAGGAGGTGCTGGCGACGGACTCCAGCGTCACCCCGCCCAAGGACCCGGTCACCACCCTGCGCCGGCAGGGCGAACTGGAGCTGCGCAACGTCGAGTTCCGCTTCCCGGGCGCCGAACAGCCGGTCCTCAAGGACATCTCGCTGACCGCCCGCCCCGGGGAGACCACCGCCGTCATCGGCTCCACCGGCGCGGGCAAGTCCACCCTGCTGGGGCTGGTACCGCGACTGTTCGACGCGACCGGCGGCCAGGTCCTGGTGGACGGCGAGGACGTCCGCACCCTCGACGAGCAGACGCTGGCCCGGGCCATCGGCCTGGTCCCGCAGAAGCCTTACCTCTTCTCCGGCACGGTGGCGACCAACCTGCGCTACGGCAACCCCGACGCCACCGACGAGGAGCTCTGGCACGCCCTTGAGACCGCCCAGGCCCGGGACTTCGTCGCGGCCATGGAGGGCGGGCTGGACGCCCCGATCGCCCAGGGCGGCACCAATGTCTCCGGCGGCCAGCGGCAGCGGCTGGCCATCGCCCGCGCCCTGGTGCGCCGGCCCGAGATCTACCTCTTCGACGACTCCTTCTCCGCGCTGGACTACGCGACGGACGCCGCGCTGCGGGCCGCGCTGGCCCGCGAGACGGACCGGGCCACGGTCGTGATCGTCGCCCAGCGGGTCGCCACGATCCGCGGCGCCGACCGGATCGTCGTCCTCGACGAAGGCCGGGTCGTCGGCACCGGCACCCACACCGAGCTGATGGCCGACAACGAGACCTACCGGGAGATCGTGCTCTCCCAGCTCACCGAGCAGGAGGCGGCGTGACCACCGCGGACAAGGGGGACGCGCGCGCCGCGGCCCCGGCGGCCACCGGGGCGACCCCCCAGGCGGCGCCCCGACGAGGCCCGGCCCCGGCGGCCGGACCCGCCCGGTTCATGGGCGGCCAACCCACCGAGAAATCCCTCGACTTCAAGGGCTCCGGCAAACGCCTGCTGGCCCAGATGCGCCCCGAGCGCGCCGTCATGTCCGTCGCGCTGCTGCTGGGCGTGGCGAGCGTGGCGCTGATGGTGGTCGCCCCCAAGGTCCTCGGCCACGCCACCGACCTGATCATGTCCGGCATCGTCGGCCGGCAGCTGCCCAGTGGCTTGACCAAGGCGCAGGCCGCCGCCGAGCTGCGGGCCCACGGCCAGGGCGGGCTGGCCGACATGCTCAGCGCGATGCCGGTCGTCCCCGGCCAGGGCATCGACTTCGACGCGGTGGGCGTGGTGCTGCTCTGGGTCGCCCTGATCTACGCCGGCTCCTCGGTCTTCGGCTTCGTCCAGGCCCGGATCGCCACCCGCGTCGTCCAGCGCACGGTCTTCCGCCTGCGCGAACAGGTCGAGGAGAAGCTCGCCCGGCTGCCGCTGAGCTACTTCGACCAGCAGCAGCGCGGCGAGGTGCTCTCCCGGGCCACCAACGACATCGACAACATCCAGCAGACGCTCCAACAGACCCTCAGTCAGATCGTCGCCTCGCTGCTGACCATCGTCGGCGTGCTCGGCATGATGTTCTGGACCTCCTGGCTGTTGGCGCTGGTCGCGCTGGTCACCGTCCCGGTGTCGGTGGTCGTCGCCACCAAGATCGGCAAGCGTGCCCAGCCGCAGTTCGTCCAGCAGTGGAAGACCACCGGCAAGCTCAACGCCCACATCGAGGAGATGTACACCGGGCACAGCCTGGTGAAGGTCTTCGGCCGCCAGAAGGAGTCCGCGGCGCTCTTCCGCGAGCAGAACGAGGCGCTCTACTCCGCCGGATTCAAGGCCCAGTTCATCTCCGGCATCATCCAGCCCGCGATGATGTTCATCGGCAACCTCAACTACGTCCTGGTGGCCGTCGTCGGCGGCCTCCGCGTCGCCTCCGGCGCCCTGTCCATCGGCGATGTCCAGGCCTTCATCCAGTACAGCCGCCAGTTCAGCCAGCCGCTGACCCAGGTCGCCTCGATGGCCAACCTCGTCCAGTCCGGTGTCGCCTCCGCCGAGCGGGTCTTCGAACTCCTCGACGCCGAGGAGCAGCAGCCGGACCCCACCGAGCCGGCCCGCCCCACGGAGGTCCGCGGCCATGTCGTGTTCGAGGACGTCTCCTTCTCGTACACCCCGGACAAGCCGCTCATCGAGAACCTCTCGCTGTCCGTCCACCCCGGCCAGACCGTCGCCATCGTCGGTCCGACCGGCGCCGGCAAGACCACCCTGGTCAACCTCCTGATGCGGTTCTACGAGGTCGACGGCGGCCGGATCACCCTGGACGGGACCGACATCGCCGCCATGGCCCGCGAGGAACTGCGCGCCCAGATCGGCATGGTCCTCCAGGACACCTGGCTCTTCGGCGGCACGATCGCGGAGAACATCGCCTACGGAGCCCCGTCCGGCACCTCCCTGGACCAGATCGTCGCCGCCGCCAGGGCCACCCACGTCGACCGCTTCGTCCGCACCCTCCCCGACGGCTACGACACCGTCATCGACGACGAGGGCGGCAATGTCTCCGTGGGCGAGAAGCAGCTGATCACCATCGCTCGGGCCTTCCTGGCCGAGCCCGCCATCCTCGTCCTGGACGAGGCGACCAGCTCGGTCGACACCCGCACCGAGGTCCTCATCCAGCAGGCCATGGCCCAGCTGCGCACCGGCCGTACCAGCTTCGTGATCGCCCACCGCCTCTCCACGATCCGCGACGCGGACACCATCCTCGTCATGGAGAACGGCAGCATCGTCGAACAGGGCCCCCACGAGGCCCTGTTGGCCGCCGGCGGCGCCTACGCCCGGCTCTACGCGGCCCAGTTCGCGGAGGCGGTGGAACCGGCCTAGAGCCGGCCCGGATCCGGCCGGGCATGCCCTGGTCACAGCCGCTCGGGGCGACGGCGCCCAGCGCCCCCGCCGCCCCGAGCCGCCGCAACGACCAGGGCCGCCGCCCACCGGCCCCGCGCACCCTCGCTGGTTCAGCGTGCTTGGCGCTCTTCGCGCTCTTGGCCGGTGGGGCCCTGCTGCCACACCGACGCGGGAAACTCCGCGAGGATCTCGGCCATCGTCTCCGCGAGCGCGATGAGGCGCTCGTACGGCTGGTGATCCTTGATCCACCCGATCATCCGGTCCTCGTGCAGGCGCCACCCCATGGTGGCGTCCGCTGTCATCCGGATCACCTGCTCCGTGAGGACCCGTTCGGCAAAGGCGGGGTCGACGGAGCACGTCACCATGCGGGGTTTGTGCCTGGAGGGCAGGTGGACAGGCGTACCGGCGCGGGGTGGGAGTGGCTCCGTACCGAGCCAGCGCACCAGGCTGGCCACCGAGGCCGATGTGGCGGGGAGCCGGCCCGGCAGGGTCAGCACCGCCACCGCATACATGCTGACGTCGGTGGGGTGCCGCCCGCCCTGATGCACGGCGGCGAGATGGAAGAGCGTCGCCTCGTATCCGCGCACCCGCCCCTCGAGCACATGCTTGACGTGATTGCCGCGCGGGCCGAAGGGATGGCCGGGTACGCCGAAGGCCTTCACCCAGTCACGGGACTCCCGCTTCCGGTATTGCCATTCGGGGTCCTCGCGGTAGGCGCGCACGCTCTTCCAGACGCCCCACATTCCTGGCTCTCTCCTCAGCCCTTGTACGCGCCGTCCGGGTCGGTCAGTGCCGAACGGGGCTTGTCGAACGGGCTGTCCGGATGGTCGGCCGTGCGGTCGGACTCATTGGCGCCGGCATCTCCGTACACCACGCCGTTGGTGGCGGCCTCCCGCCCGGGGCCGAAGGTCGGGCCGGTCTCGGGGTTGCGGTGCCGCCCTCCTCCGCCGAGTCCGCCGTGCTCGTACCAGGAATCGCCGCCGTGCACCGCCGCACCGCCAGCGGCACCGCCGACGGCACTGGTGATCAGGTCGGGGATGATGCTGTCGCTGGTCTTGCCGCCCGCATGGCCATCGGCGATATCGACCCCGTCCGCGGCCATTTGACCTGCCCCACTCGTGACCGCGCCCGTGGCCATTCTGCCCGCGAGGCCCTTGCCGCCGACGACATCGCCGAACGCGCCGGGCAGTTCTTTGCCCAGCACCCGGCCGCCCGCCCCCAGCGCGGTGCCCACCCCGCCGGCCACCGCGGCGTCCTGGAAGTCCTGGCCCCAGGTGATGTCCTGGCCGGTGAATTCCTGGCCCAGCACATTTCCCGTGAAATTTCCCGCGGTGTTCGTCGCGAACTCCACGCCGAATTTCAGGAGCTTGCTGGATTGCATCAGCTCCCGCAGGGTCTCCAGGGCCGATTCGACCTGTTTGAGGACCCTGCCGAGTCGTGCCACGACGGCGCCCGCCTCGGCGACCTCGGCCGCCGCGCTCCCGGCGGCCACCGCATCCGAAAAGCCTGCCGTGATGACGGTCAGTCCGATACCCACGGCCGCGGTGACCGCGAGCTCTTCAAGGACGTGCTCGACCTGCTTGTTGGTGTCCTCGATATGGTCGGCCGCCTGCTCCAATTCCTTGGCGACCTCATGGAATCTGGGCAGCGCGTGATCGATCTGTTCCTTGGTGTGCTTCCAGTGCGCGCGGAAACCGGTGGCCGCCTTCCCGCCCCAGTCCGCCTCGTCCAGATCCTCCACGTGGCGGTTCAGATCGGCACCCGCCGCCCGCAGCTCCTGGGCCATCTCCCGCCACGCCGCGGCGCAGGTGCGCAGGACCTGGGGATTGCCGCCGGGCTTGAGGATGTTGAAGCTCTTCTCGATGTGCTGCTGTTCCTCGGCCACGGTCGCTACGCCTCCTTGAATCCGGCCGCGTGCTGCACGTCGGTGTGTTCGTAGCCGGCCGCCGAGTGGTCGAGCCCGCTGGCGTATGCGGCCAGCTGCCGACGCAACTGCTGGAGGCTGGTCACCGTGGCCTTCGTCATCTCCACGTATTTCGCCAGGGCTTCGGTGGATTCGCTGAGAACTCCGAATGCGTCGTCCACATTCTCCGCCTTACCGGCGAAGTGCTTGATCTGCCCGTCGAGCCGGTCACCGGTATGCGTGAAGTCCTTGGACAACCCCCGGAGTTTCTCCGGATGCACGCTGAAGTGTTCCGCCGCCATGACTGGCTCCCCCCGATGAACGTGATCTCGCTCGAACACGCTAACCGGCGCTGGGTCACCCGGGCACCGCGTACGCATCAAAGATGCGACAAGGAGGGGCAATTCTTGGAATGCCATCAGCAATGGCCCGGCAAATTCCCCCGGCCGCAATGCCGGTCGCCCGCCCTGTGCTGCCCGGTGAGCGTCGACGGCAGCCGCCCGGTAGGCGGGCGGCGCCGCGAGGCATCAGGGGCGGATCGTCGGGGGATCGTCGGGGAGGCGGAGGCCTGCGCGGCGGGCCAGGATCCGGGCGACCCCTTCGGGCACGGATTCGGTGGCGTACGGTGCGCACCGCCCGCAGAAGGTCACGCTCCGGCACGGGCCCGAGGCCGAGTCGAGCAGCACGTCCCGAAGATCGAGTGTGCTGCCGCAGTCACAGCGGGGGGCGGTGGCCCGTACCCCTTGGTCGTCGGTGGTCATGGTGTGCTCCTCATGAGGGAGGTGTGGCCGCTGTGTCAGTGGGGTGCCGTGGAGTGCTGATCAAGCAGCCACAGGCAGTCCCGGGCGAGAGCACGGACCTGCCGGTGCGCGGACACCAGGCCGTTGCCCAGCCCAACGGCTGTCTGGTAACGGATGGCGTCCATCCGGGCCTTGCGCTGGTCATTCTCCGCACCGCGGAGCGGACAGCGATCAACCACCATCCACAGGTCGGCGATGAGGAGGAGCAGCCTCTGCTCCTGCGCCACTAACTCGTCGTACGGCGGGGGCGGCCCCGGGCGCAATGCGCACTCGACGGTCTTCCTGATCTCCTGGTGGCCTGCGGCGCCGGTCGCGGCCGTCACTGCGGCCTCCGATACAGGTGCCGCAGGCAGGCCACCCTGGACCAGGCACGCACGCCGCTGCTGACCGGTGCAGTGACCGATCCGGCTGGAGCGAGCGTGCTGTGCGCGACTCCCCACCGGGAGTGCACATCACCACGCGGCAACACGATACTGACATCGAGGTCTGCGGCAGGTGGAGCCTTCGTTGCGGTCATGGGCCTCTCCCTGAGCCGTTGGGTTCGGAGAGAGAGTGGCCTGGTGCGTACACCGCAAGTACCCCTGTGAGGGGTAGCGTTCAGCCGCCTGCCCGCGCGTGACACCACTCTGCAAAGTTCGTCAGAGACTCGGCGTCCGCGCGTTTCAGCCGGCGCAAGGTGGCCGCGTCCTCCCTCACCCAGCGGTGCTCCCGAGCATGCTGCGGCGCGATCCGGCGGGCGACCTTCAACGAAGTGAACGCGGCGTCCGGCCGGCCCGCCCAGAGTTGGGCACGGCCGAGTTCGATGTAGAAACCCGACCGCCGCTCCGCCGGCAGGTCTCGCGGCGGCTTCCACTCGTGAGCCAGCCGCAGCGCGCGGTCGAGCCGCCCGTCACCGAGGCTCACTGCCACCGACACCTCATGGACGCGGACACTATCCGGCCCGAACGCCGTGCCGTGGTAGACACCTTCCGGCACCCGGTCGCCGAGTTCCCGCGCATGGTCGAGGTGGGTGTCTGCGGCGTCGCCATTGCCGGACCGGCCTGCCAGCACCGCGGCCCGCATGTGCAGCGCGCCGCGGGCCGCCAACGCCTCGCACGAGTCGGTACGCGGGGCACGGTCGAGGGCTCGCTCCAGAACGCGCAGGCCCACGGCGTGCGTTTGGGCGCCGAAGTGCAGCTCGGCCCGTACGTAGGAAACGGTCGCGTCCACGATCGGGTCATCAGCCCGAGCTCCGGCCCAGTGCATGAGATCGAGGAGGCGCGCTGAGAGGTCCTTGGCGCCGCGCTTGAAAGCCACCGCGTCCGCGGCTCGGCAGGCATCCACCAACAGTCGGGCCACCACGGGCCGGTCGCCCGGCACCGCCGCGTGCAAAGCACGACACAGCTCGGCGAGAAGCCCCGGCGCGGCCCGTGCGATACGCGCGTACTGCGCACTCAGCCGGTAGGTAACGACTGTCGCCACAGCCTCGCGCAGCGCGGGCAGGGTGCGAAGCGGCCCGTCGTCCGACTCTTCATAGGCGGCCAAGACGGCCGACAGCCCCGGCATCGCCTGGTGCATATGCCCGTCCGGCAGTTCGCCGTCCGGAAGCAGACGGGTCGGATCGACATCGAGGGCATCGGCGATGGCCGCCAACACGGCATCGGACACCCCGCGCTCGCCCCGTTCGATCTTCCGGATGGTGCCGAGCGCGACGCGGGCGCGCTCAGCGAGGGCGTGTTGGGCGAGGCCGGCGATGCGACGTTCGTAGGCGATGCGCGGGCCCACCCCGTGGTACACGATGCTGCGCATACCACCTCCGTTCGGTACAGCCACCCCGAACCGTACCCGGGCCGTCACGGTCAGAGGCCGTAACCTGTCTCGCTGCCATCGCGCCGGCGGGGCAGCGCAGTTGCCTCACCTACGCCGCAGGGCCTCCACCAGCTCGAACAGGTCACCGACGCGGTAGTCCGCGGCCTGCGCGTACTCGCTGTCCGCCCAGAGGTGCCCGAGTGGGCCCCGGCGCAGGTGGGCGGTACGCATCCCGGCGGCGCGGGCGGGGGCGACGTCGTTCTGCGGGTGGTCGCCGACGTACAGCACTTCGTCGGCGGCGGCCCCGGCCAGCGCGACAGTGCGGGCAAAGAACTCCGCGTCAGGCTTGGCCACGCCCCATTCGCCGGAGGTGGCCAGTGCATCCACGGGCAGATCAAGCGCCCGCAGCAACTCCCCGGCCCGGGACGTCTGATTGCCGGATACCACGACGCGAAGGCCCGCCTTCCGGAGCGCGGCCAAGGACGACCGCACGTCCGGGTACAGGTCCGTCTCATCCAGGAACTCGCCGTGCCCGGCCCGCTCCATCGCTGCCCGTTCGGCCGCTACATCGATGCCGGGCCGTACGAGTCTCAGCGCGTCCGCGTTGTCCCGGCCCTGTGCCACCACAGCACCCACCAGAGCAGACAGCGTGTGCCGATTGACGCCGAGCCAGTCGGCCCATGCACCCCATCCGCGGTCGTCCCTGATCAGGGTCTCCCCGACGTCGAATGCCACTGCACGGATCATGCGAGAAGCGTAGGGGCGGTGGCGGGCCTGATCCCTCGACTACCGGAGGGGGACCACTCGGACACGCCCCGACCCACCGTTTTTCTCTCCCTTCCACGGGAGGGGGTGGGCCTGCGGGGGTGGGGGGGGGGGCGGTAATAGAAAAGGTGTTGTAAGCCACCCCCCAAAAGCAAATAAAAAAACAGA
>NZ_JBFAEA010000034.1:0-66348 GCF_040641675.1 Streptomyces sp. NPDC020742 | reverse complement strand
GCCCGGTTACATTCCGAACCCGGAAGCTAAGCCTTTCAGCGCCGATGGTACTGCAGGGGGGACCCTGTGGGAGAGTAGGACGCCGCCGAACAATCTTTCAGGACCCTTGGTCCCAGCGTTCATGCTGGGACCAAGGGTCCTTTTTGTTTTTGCCGAAGCGCGCCGACCTGATGGGTGCGCGAGAATGAATGCAGTACCGAAGACAGGAGTCACGTCGATGTCCACCAACTCTTCCGACGATCGTTCGGAGCGCCGGCCGCAGCGGCGCGACGACGGTGACCGCGGTGGTTTCCGGCGTGATGACCGGGGTGCCCGTGGCGCCAACCGCGGTGGTGACCGCGGTGGTGACCGCGGAGGTTACCGCCGAGATGACCGTCCGTCGGGTGGTGACCGTGGCGGGTTCCGCGGCGGCGACCGCCGGGACGACCGTGGCGGCGACCGCGGTGGCTTCCGTCGGGATGAGCGTCCGTCCGGTGGGGACCGTGGTGGGTTCCGTGGGGGCGACCGGCGGGATGAGCGCGGGGGCGACCGTGGTGGGTTCCGGCGGGATGACCGTTCGTCGGGCGGGGACCGTGGTGGTTTCCGTCGTGATGAGCGTGGGCCGCGTCGGGATGATGAGCGTGGTGGGTTCCGGCGGGATGAGCGGGGTGGGGATCGCCCTGGGTTCCGTCGGGATGAGCGTCCGTCCGGTGGGGACCGTGGTGGGTTCCGGGGCGGGGACCGGCGGGATGAGCGCGGGGGCGACCGTGGTGGGTTCCGGCGGGACGACCGTTCGTCGGGCGGGGACCGTGGTGGTTTCCGTCGTGATGAGCGTGGGCCGCGTCGGGATGACGACCGCGGTGGGTTCCGGCGGGATGAGCGGGGTGGGGATCGCCCTGGGTTCCGTCGGGACGAGCGTCCGTCCGGTGGTGATCGCGGTGGGTTCCGTGGGGGCGACCGGCGGGATGAGCGTGGCGGCGACCGTGGTGGTTTCCGGCGGGACGACCGTTCGTCGGGCGGGGACCGTGGTGGTTTCCGTCGTGATGAGCGTGGGCCGCGTCGGGACGATGAGCGTGGTGGGTTCCGGCGGGACGACCGTGGCGGTGACCGCGGTGGCTTCCGTCGGGACGAGCGTCCGTCTGGTGGGGACCGTGGTGGGTTCCGGGGCGGGGACCGGCGGGATGAGCGCGGGGGCGACCGTGGCGGTTTCCGGCGGGATGAGCGTGGGCCGCGTCGGGATGATGAGCGTGGTGGGTTCCGGCGGGACGACCGTGGCGGTGACCGCGGTGGCTTCCGTAGGGATGACCGTCCGTCCGGTGGGGACCGTGGTGGGTTCCGTGGGGGCGACCGGCGGGATGAGCGCGGGGGCGACCGCGGTGGGTTCCGTAGGGACGACCGGGGGCCGCGGCGGGATGACCGTGGTGGGTTCCGGCGGGATGACGAGCGGGGCGGGCGTCGGCCGTACGGCGGTGGCCGTGGCCGGGACGACCGCCGGGACGACCGCCGGGACCGGGACCGGGAGCCGATCAAGCGGCTGCCGCTGCCGGAGGACGTCACCGGTGAGGAGATCGACAAGGACGTGCGGCAGGAGCTGATGAGCCTGCCGAAGACGCTCGCCGACGATGTCGCCAAGAACCTGGTGATGGTCGCCCGGCTGCTGGACGAGGACCCGGAGAAGGCCTACGGCTACTCGCGGGTGGCGCTGCGGCTGGCGTCCAGGGTCGCCGCGGTCCGTGAGGCCGCGGGCTTCGCGGCGTACGCGGTCGGCAAGTACAGCGAGGCGCTGGCGGAGTTCCGGGCGGCCCGGCGGATGACCGGCAGCGTGGAGCTGTGGCCCGTCATGGCGGACTGCGAGCGCGGTCTGGGCCGGCCGGAGAAGGCGCTGGCGATGGCCGGTGAGCCCGAGGTGCAGAAGCTCGACAAGGCCGGGCAGGTCGAGATGCGGCTGGTCGCGGCCGGTGCCCGCCGGGACATGGGGCAGTCGGACGCCGCGGTGGTGACGCTGCAGAGCCCGGAGCTGGCGTCCAGCGCCGTCCACCCGTGGACCGCGCGGCTGCGGTACGCGTACGCGGATGCGCTGCTGGCGGTCGGGCGCGAGGACGAGGCGCGCGACTGGTTCGCCAAGGCGCTGGAGGCCGACCAGGGCGGCACGACGGACGCCTCGGACCGGCTGGCGGAGCTGGACGGCGTGGAGTTCACCGATGTGCTGGAGGAGTCCGGCGAGGCGGCGGACGGCCAGGCGGACCAGGCCGACGAGGCCGACGAGGCCGGTACCGACTCGGGTGAGGAGCCCGGCAAGGGCTGAGCGCCTCCGGTGAGCGCATGGTGAAGGGCGGGATCCCGTACGGGGTCCCGCCCTTCGTCATGGTGGGGGGGAAGGCCAGGCGGTGTTTCAGGCAGTGGGTGTGTAGGGGGCGAGGGGGTTGCGGAGGGTGCCGATGAGCTGGAGGGCGCCCGCGGGGTCCTGGAGGTCGACCATCTGCCGGTTGTTGCGCAGCTGGAGCCGGTTGAGGCAGGAGAGCGCGAACTCCTCGGTGAACAGGTCGTACTGGGCGAACTTGTCGGCGAGCTGGGGGTGCGCCTTCTGGTAGTCGGTGACGCACTCGGCGACCGTCCGCCAGAAGGCGTCCTCGTCGAGGACACCGAGGTCGGCGAGGATGCCGGAGAGGAACCGGAAGAAGCAGTCGAAGACGTCGGTGAAGACGGAGAGGAGCTTCTTTTCCTCGGGGACGTCGGCGCGGATGCGTTCGACCGCGGGGGGCAGGACCGCGTGCGGGTCCATGACGGCGATCTCTTCGGCGATGTCCTTGAAGAGGACGCGGGCCACGGCGCCGTCCTCCAGGACCAGGATGGCGTTCTCGCCGTGCGGCATGAAGACCAGGTCGTAGGCGTAGAAGGAGTGCAGGACCGGGGTGAGGTAGCCGTCCAGATAGCGGCGGAGCCAGACGTCCGGGTCCAGGCCGGACTCCTCGATCAGCGCGGCGGCGAAGGAGCCGCCCTCATCGTCGGTGTGCAGCAGTGCGGCCATGGTCGCCAGGCGCCGGCCCGGCTCCAGGGTGGGGACGGGGCTCTCGCGCCACAGGGCGGCCAGCATCTTGAGGTACGGGGAGCCCTTGTCGGTGGCGGCCTCGTACTGGCGGTGGTGGTAGCCGATCGCGGCGCGCTCGCGGATGATCGAGAAGCCGGCGTCCCGGAAGGTGTCGTCGGCGTCGATCAGGCGGGCCAGCCAGTCGTTGATGGCCGGGGTGGCCGCCATGTACGAGGCCGACAGACCGCGCATAAAGCCCATGTTGAGGACCGAGAGCGCCGTTTTGACGTAGTGCTTGGCGGGGTCGGTGGCGTTGAAGAAGGTGCGGATGGACTGCTGGGCGAGGTGGTCGTCGTCACCGGGGCCCAGGCACACCAGGCGCCGCTGGGCGACCTCGGCGGCGAAGGTGACGGAGAGCTTGTTCCACCACTGCCAGGGGTGGGTGGGCAGGAAGTAGTAGTCGTCGGGGTCGAGGCCGAGGGCGGTGAGGGTGGCGGTGAAGCGGCTGCGGGTGTCCTCGGAGAGCTCGTCGCGGATGAGGGTGTCGTAGTCGAGGCCGCTGCCGGCGGTGAAGGTGGCGTGGTCGCGGCGGGCGGCGAGCCAGAGCAGCTTCAGGGGGCTGGCCGTCTCGGGGGCGTAGGCGTGGTACTCATGGATGCCAAAGCCGAGGCGGCCGTTGTTGGCGACGAAGCAGGGGTGGCCCTCGGTCATGCCGGTCTCGACGGCCTGGAAGCCGGACGCGGCGAGCTCGGCGGCGGTGGGGCGCTCGGCGGCCAGTTTGTAGGCGGTGCCGGAGAGGGTGGAGCTGATCTCCTCCAGGTAGACCGGGAGGATCTCCTCGCCGAGGCTCAGGGTATCCCGGAGCTCGATGAAGAACTCCAGGGCGTCCAGGGGGAGTTCGGTGCCGCCGCGGTGCCGGGTGATGCTGTCGGCGTCGACCTGCCAGTGGTCGAGGGCGCGTCTGCGGGCGGTGAAGCGGTAGGCGGTGCAGCCGTCGTCACTGCGTACCGCGAAGTGGCCGTCCTGTGGCTGCGGTTCGGGGATGAGCAGCCGTTCGTGGGCGAACTCGGCGAGGGCCTTGCGGATCAGCAGGCGGTTGGCGCGGGCCCACCGGGCGGGGGTGAGGTGGGCGACGGCGTCCTGGGCGGTAGGCCGGGTGCCGGCGGCGGTCATCGGTGCTCTCCTCGGGTGGCCAGGAACTGGTCGCGGGTGCAGGTGCTGAGGTAGGCGTCTTTGGAGGGCAGCGAGACGGTGCGCAGGACCTCGAAGCCGACGGCCTTGTTGAGGGTGTGGACGGCGGTGTTGCGGGCGTCCGGTTCGACGACGACGCGCCGGTGGGCGGGGTTGGCGAAGAGTGCCGCCATGACGGTGCTGAGCACGGCGAGGGTGAAGCCGTGGACGGGGGTGTCGGTGGGGGCGCACAGGAAGTGCATGCCGACGTCGCCCGGCTCGGCGTGGTGGATGCCGACCAGTTCGCGGTGGGCCGGGTCGTAGTGCTCCATCAGGAAGGCTGGGGTGCCGTTGTGCAGGCCCAGGTACGCGTGGTGGTGGGGGTCGGCGGCGATCCGGGTGAACTCCTTCTCGACGGCGTCGAGGTCGCAGCCCTGCATCAGCCAGAAGACGGCCTTGGGGTGGGTGACCCAGGAGTGCAGCAGCGCGGCGTCGGCGGCGGGGTCCACGGGCCGCAGGGAGAACTCCCCCAGCGTGGGGTCGGTGCGGGTGAAGAGGGTGGTGCTCATGCGGGTATCTCCGTGGGGTGGTGCCGGCCGGCCGGTGCGGCGAACTCCTGGAAGGCGATGGCTTTCTCGACCGGGTAGTACTCGTGGCCCAGCAGCTCGCGGATGAGGCAGGAGTTGCGGTACGCGGCCATACCGAGGTCGGGGGTGACGAAGCCGTGGGTGTGCAGCTCGGCGTTCTGCACGAAGATGCCGTGGCCGGTGGTGTCGATGCTGTAGTTGCGGGCCACGTCGTAGCGGCCGGCGTCGTCCCAGGCGATCCGGTCGTGGACCGGGGCGAGGAAGTCCGGTACGCGGTAGCGGTAGCCGGTGGCGAGGATCAGGCCCTGGGTGTCCAGGGAGAAGTCGATGCCCTGCTCTTCCTGGCGCAGGCCGAGGGTGTAGGTGCCGGAGGTCCCGTCGTAACGTGCCGTGCTGAGCGCGGTGTTGGTGAGCAGGCGGGTGGGGACCGGGCCGGCCAGGTTCTTCTGGTAGAGCAGGTCGTAGATGTCGTTGATCAGGGCGGAGTCGATGCCCTTGTAGAGGTGCTTCTGGGTGGCGTTGAGGCGGTCCCGGGTGGCCGGGGGGAGGGCGTGGAAGTAGTCCACGTACTCCGGGGAGGTCATCTCCAGCGTGAGCTTGGTGTATTCGAGGGGGAAGAAGCGCGGGGAGCGGGTGGCCCAGGTCAGGTGGTAGCCGTGGCTGTCGATGTCTGTCAGGAGGTCGAAGTAGATCTCGGCCGCGCTCTGGCCGCTGCCGACCAGGGTGATCGACTCCTTGGCCTGGAGGGTCTCCTTGGCGTCCAGGTAGTCGGCGTTGTGCAGCAGGTCGCCGCCCAGGCCGCGGCAGGCGTCGGGGATGTGCGGCGGGGTGCCGGTGCCCAGGACGAGCTTGCGGGCGCGGAAGGTGTGGCGCTCGCCGGCGGGGAGGTGCTCGGCGTGTACGACGTAGAGCTCCTCGCGCTCGTCGTACTCGACGGTGGTGACGCGGTGGGCGAAGCGGACGGACCGCAGCTTGCCGGCCGCCCAGCGGCAGTAGTCGTTGAACTCGGAGCGCAGCGGATAGAAGCTCTCGCGGATGTAGAACGCGTAGATCCGCCCGGACTCCTTGAGGTAGTTCAGGAACGAGAACGGGGAGGCGGGGTCGGCGAGGGTGACCAGGTCGGCCATGAAGGGCACCTGGAGGTGGCTGCTCTCCAGCATCATGCCGGGGTGCCAGTCGAAGGACGGCTTGTCGTCCAGGAAGAGCCCGTGGAGTCCGTCGATCGGCTCGGTCAGGCAGGCCAGGCCCAGGTTGAAGGGGCCCAGGCCGATGGCGAGGAAGTCATAAGGGGCGGACACAGGGGTCTCCGGGGTTCGGCTCAGGGGAGGTGAGGGGCGCGGCTCGGGGCGCGGTGCGCAGGGCGCGTTCTCGGCGGGGCGCGTTCGCGGCGGGGCGCGTCGGGCGCGCTGCGGGCGGCGGGCCCGGGTCAGCCGGCGCTGAGCGCCGGCCGGGGCTGCGCGGCGAGGAAGCTGCCGGCGTGCTCGGCGATCAGGTCGAGGACGGTGGCGATGTCCTCCAGCGTGGTCTCCGGGTTGAGCAGGGTGAACTTGAGGTAGTGGCGGCCGTCGACGGTGGTGCCCGCGACGATCGCGTCGCCGGAGGCGAACAGGGCGTCCCGGGCATGCAGGTTGACCCGGTCGGCGAGCTCGGGGTCGCTTGCTCCGGTGGGGAGGTAGCGGAAGACCAGGGTGCTCAGCTGTGGTGCGACCACGACGTCGAAGCGGGGGTCGTCGTGGAGGAGCGCAAAGGCCTCCGCGGCGCGGTCGATGACCTCGTCGAAGAGTGCGCCGACGGCCCCGGCGCCCATGATGCGCAGGGTGAGCCACAGTTTGAGGGCGTCGAAGCGGCGGGTGGTCTGGATCGACTTGTCGACCTGGTTGGGGATGCGCCTTTCGGCCATCCGGCGCGGGTTGAGGTAGTCCGCGTGGTACGTCACATGCCGGAGCGTGGACCGGTCGCGGACCAGCACGGCGCTCGAACTGACCGGCTGGAAGAAGGACTTGTGGTAGTCGACGGTCACCGAGTCGGCGTGCTCGATGCCGTCCAGCAGCTCCCGGCGGCGGGAGGCCAGCAGCCCGCAGCCGTACGCGGCGTCGACGTGCATCCAGGCGCCGTAGCGGTCGCACAGCTCGGCGGTCTCCGGCAGCGGGTCGATGGAGCCGAAGTCGGTGGTGCCGGCGGTGGCGACCACGGCCATGGGTATCAGCCCGTCGCGCTGGCAGCGGGCCAGGGCGTCGGCGAGGGCGTCGGTGCGCATCCGCTTGCGGTCGTCGGTGGGGACGGTGAGGACGGCCTCCGCGCCCAGGCCGAGCAGGGTGGCGGCCTTGCGGATGCTGAAGTGGCTGCACTCGGAGGTGAGGATGCGCAGCCGGGGCAGGACGTCGGTCAGCCGGGCCTGCGCCGGGGCGTCCGGGCGGGTCGGTTCGCGTCGGCAGGCTTCGTCCCGGGCGAGCAGCATGGCCTGGAGGTTGGACTGGCTGCCGCCGCTGGTGAAGATGCCGTCGGCCGCCTCGCCGAAGCCGATCCGGCCGGCCGTCCAGTCGATCAGCCGGCGCTCGATGAGCGTGCCGCCGATGCTCTGGTCCCAGGTGTCCAGCGAGGAGTTGACGGCGGAGAGCACGGCCTCGCCGATGAGGGCGGGGATCACCACGGGGCAGTTGAGGTGCGCGAGGTAGCGGGGGTGGTGGAAGTAGACGGCGTCGCGCAGGTAGACCTCTTCGAGCTCGTCGAGCGCCGCGGTCGCGTCGTGCAGCGGGGTGTCGAGGTCGACGCCGTCGACGGTGGGGGCCAGGCCGTCGACGGAGACGCCGGTGAACGGGCGGGTGGTACCGGCGATTTTGGCGCTGACCCGTGCGACGGAGTCGGTGACCGCGCTGCGGTAGCTCTGGGCGGTGCCGTTGTTGAGCAGATACATCCGGCTGTCGGCCGGGTCCTCGGCGGAGTGCGCGAGGAGAGTCATGAAGGTGTCCTCCCTGGTGCGGAGTTGACCACGTCCTGCGCAGGGCGGGGCGTACGCAGGGGCAGGGAGACCCACCCGGCGACGTAGTGAGGTAAGCCTAACCTAACTTCGCCGGGTGGGATGGGGGTGCCGCGTGCGGTGCGCGGACCGTGTGTCAGTGGTGCGGGTCCTCCAGGGTGCGCAGGACGAGGCCGGTGGCCGGCTTGGGGCCGAAGGACGTGGACTTGCGCGGCATCGTCACCCCGCACTCGGCGAGCTGACGGACCGTCTCCTCCGAGGTGGCGCGCATCAGTACGGCCGTCCCGCCGTTCCGGGCGGCGTGCTCCACGGCGGCCTTGGCGTGGTGCAAGTAGCTGATGTCGGACGGGTGGTCGGGGATCCGCCAGACCTCGTCCAGCAGCGCGGAGTGCAGCACCGTGGCGTCCAGTCGCCGCCAGGCCTCCGGGCGGTCCCGCCGGATCGTACGGTCCAGCAGCTCCGGGTCGGGGCGGTCCAGGAGGTGGAAGGAGTCCCGGCCGCCGGCCAGGACGAAGGCGGTGCCCGGCGTCTCCTCCAGGGCCGTCAGGGCGGCGGACAGCCCGCCCGGGAGCGCACGGGCGCGGAAGGCACCCGCCACATCGGCCAGCGCCGTGGCGAGCGGCAGATGCGGCAGCACCCGGTGGATCGCCCGGACCTGAAGCGGGTGGCGCGCGGTGTCGACCAGCAGCACCAGGCCGGACGCCCACGGCGAGGCGGCGGTGGCGCCGGGCTGCTGCTCGTACAGCCGCTGGTAGGTCGCCCAGCGGTGGTGGCCGTCGGCGATCAGGGCCTGCCGGCGGGAGAGGTCGTCGTCGATGGTCGCGAGGTCGGCGGGGTCGGTGACCGCCCACAGCCGGTGGGTGAAGCCGTCCTCGGTGGTCGTGGCGAGCAGCGGATCGTCCGCCACCACCCGCTCGATCACCGCGGTGGCGCCGCCCGCGCCGTTCCGGCCACGGTAGGAGAGCAGCAGCGGCTCGAAGTTGGCCGCGGCGGCGCGCATCAGGGCCGCCCGGTCCGCGACGACCTCGGGGATCACGTCCTCGTGCGGCAGCACCGGCCCGTCCAGGCGCAGCGCGCCGATCAGCCCGCGCTGCAGCACCTCACCGGAGCGCTGCTCGTAGACGTACAGCGCGGGCTCGGGGTCCTGCCGCAGTACGCCCTCGGTGCGCCAGTGGTGGAGGGTCTCGGCGGCCTGGCGGTGCCGGGTGGTGGGGTCGGCCGCGTGCGGCAGGATCAGCCGGACGATGTTGTACGGATCGGCGGTCTCCAGATGACGCACGCCCTCCGGCCGGACCACCACGTCGTACGGCGGTGAGGTCACGGCGGTCAGGCTGCTGACCCGGTCCGGGGCGTAGCGCAGGCCACGGAACGGGAGGAGGCGAAGGCCGTCGGTACTGGTCATTGAAGAATGCTATGCCGCCGGGCCGATGAGGGAAGATCGGGGGACAGCCGGAAAATGGCCGGAAACCGCGGTGTGCGCGCGGTGGCGAACAGCAAGCCCCGGCGGTGCGCTGCGTGCGCCCGTAAGGTGCGCCGCGGAACCTTCGTGCGGAACTCCGTACGAAACCGGAGGCCCTGGAAAGTGAGGAGCGAAACGGCATGAACGAGCAGGTGCGCGGACGGCCCGACGGGAGCCACCGCCCGCTGGGCGAGGCGTACGACACCGCGCTGCTGGACCTGGACGGCGTCGTCTACGCCGGTGGACAGGCCATCGCGCATGCCGTGGAGTCGCTGACCGCCGCGCGGGACGGCGGGATGCATCTGGCGTACGTCACCAACAACGCCGCCCGGACCCCGCAGACCGTCGCCGACCAGCTGACCGGGTTCGGGCTGCCGACCGGTGCGGACGATGTGATCACCTCGGCGCAGGCGGTGGCCCGGCTGATCGCCGAGCAGGTGCCGGCGGGCGCACCGGTGCTGGTCGTCGGGGGTGAGGGACTGGTGGTGGCGCTGCGCGAGCGGGGCCTGCTGCCGGTGTTCTCGGCGGACGCCGCTCCGGCGGCGGTGGTGCAGGGGTTCGACCCCACGCTGGACTGGGGGCGGCTGGCGGAGGCCGCGTACGCGGTGCAGCGCGGGGTGCCGTGGTTCGCGTCCAACACCGACCTGACGATCCCCAAGGAGCGCGGAATCGCCCCCGGCAACGGCGCGTTGGTGGAGGTGGTGCGGACCGCGGCGGGCGGCGCACCGCAGGTGGCCGGCAAGCCGCTGCCGCCGATGCACCGCGAGACGGTGCTGCGCACCGGGGCCCGTCGGCCGCTGGTGGTCGGGGACCGGCTCGACACGGACATCGAGGGCGCCTACAACGGCGAGGTCGACTCGCTCCTGGTGCTCACCGGCGTCACCACCCCCGCCGCGCTGCTCGCCGCCCCGCCGCAGCACCGCCCGACGTATGTGGACGCCGACCTGCGCGGGCTGCTGGCACCGCAGCCGGAGGTCACCGCGGACGGCGGCGGCTTCCGGTGCGGCGGCTGGCGGGCTGAGGCGGCCGGGGGCTCCTTCACGGTGGACGGCCGGGGCACCCCGCTGGACGGGCTGCGGGCGTTGTGCGCGGCGGCCTGGACGGCGGCGGGCGAGGGCAGTTGCGGCGCGGACGCGGGGAAGGCGCTGGCGCGGATCGGGATGTGAGGGGCGGCGCGTCCGGTGGGGCCCGTGGGACCTGTGGGACCGGCGCGTCCGGTGGGGCCCGCCCGTGGGAGCTGTGGGACCGGTGCGTCCGGTGGGGCCGTCATCTTCGGCGGGGTGGGCGCGACCGGTGGGACCCGTGGGGCGGTGAAACCAGCACGTCCGGCGGGACGGGCGCGAGTGGCCGGACCGGCGCGGCGGTGTCCTGCCGGCCGGCCGGGCGCCGGTGTGCTTCCGGGTGCCGGCCGGCCTCCGGGACGCGGTGCCGCACGGCGAGGGACGGTACGGCGGCGGAGGAGGGTACGGCGGCGGACGGTTCAGTCCTTGTCGTTCGTGGCCGTACCGGCGGTCAGCTCCGCGAGCAGGTCCTCCTCGGTGGCGCCGCGCCGCCAGTAGCCGGTGAACTTGACGGCCCTGCGGTCGAATCCGCGCTCGCGGACCAGGTGCCGGCGCACCGCCTTGACGGTGCCGGACTCCCCGGCGATCCAGGCGTACGGAGTGCCCTCGGGGAGGTCGGCGGCGCGCAGCGCGTCGAGCACCGGCTCGTGGTCCGCCGTGGCAGCCGGGTCCCGGACCAGCCAGGTGATCTCGGCGTCCGCGAAGGTCGGCAGCTGCTGCCGGTCGTCCTCGTGCCCGACCTCGATCCAGACCTCGGCCCGGGTGCCGGGGGAGAGCCAGGCCAGGATGCCGCCGATCGCGGGCAGCGCCGTCTCGTCGCCGGTGATCAGGATCCAGTCGGTGCCGGCCGGCGGGCGGAAGTCGACGCCGCCGTTGTCCTCGACGGCCGGGGCGAGCACGGTCAGCCGGTCGCCGGGCCGGGCCCGGGCCGCCCAGCGGGAGGCCGGGCCGCCGCTCAGTACGGCGGCTTCCGGGTCGGCGCCGTGCAGGGCGAAGTCGACGTCGAACTCCCCTGAGGCGGGGCGCTGTTCGCGCAGGGTGTAGGAGCGCATCACCGCGCGCTCGGCCGGGTCCTGGGCCCGCCAGGCGGTGTACCACCCGTCGCTGGTGTCGTGGAAGACCGGCCGGTCCTGGTGGGGCTGCGGGAGGAAGAGCTTGAAGCGCTGGTCACGACCGCCGGACACCAGCTCGGTCAGCCGTTCGCCGCCGAAGGTGATCCGCACCATGGACGGGCCGAGCCGCCGGGAGCGGACGACGTGGACCTCGAAGAAGCGGTACGGGGCGGTGGCGGGGGCGACGGTCGCGGTCATACGGGAGACCTCCCGGGACGGTGGTGGGGGCGGGGTGCCGTGGTGCGGCGCGAGGGCTCACGCCGCGCCACGGCCGGTGCGTCGTGGGTCAGTTGACCTTCTTGGCCTTCTCGATCGCCTCGGCCAGCGACTCGATGAGCGGGGCGGCGCCCGCGTAGGAGAAGCGCGGCTCGCTCGACCAGGGGGTGAGCTGGCCGGCCTTGACGGCGGGCAGCTTCGCCCAGGAGGGCTTGGCGGCCAGGTCCTTGGGCTGGAGGGTGGCGGTCCGGTTGTCCAGCAGGAGCACATCGGCCGGGTACTTGTCGGCGTTCTCCCAGCTCAGGCTCTCGAAGTAGCCGCCCTTGTCCAGGTGGTCGGGGACGATCAGGTCCACGCCGAGGGACTTGTAGTACATGAGGTCGGCGTTGATGCCGGGGTTGGAGGCGTAGAAGAGGTCGGCGCTGCCGGAGCAGGCGAGCACCTTGACGGGGTGGGCCTTGGCGGCCTTGCGCAGCCGCGCGGAGGCCTGCTCGAAGCGGGTCTTGGCGTCGGTGACCTGCTTGGCCTTCAGGTCGGCACCGAGCGACCGCGCCAGCTCGGCGTAGCGCTCGATGATCGTGACCAGGGACACCCGCGAGGAGGTGAGGGCCACCGACTTGGCCAGCTTGGTGATCTTGTCCTTGCTGTCGTCCGGGACGAACCACAGCGCACCCGGCTCGTACATGTTGGTGACCAGCAGGTCGGGGCGCAGCCCGGCGTACTTCTCGACGTTGAACTGGCCGTAGGCGTTGCCGATGAGGGTGACCTTGCTGATGTCGAGGTCGCCGGCCTGCGGATCGGGCTTGCCGTTCTTCAGCTTGGTGGGACCGAAGACGCCGACTATCTGGTCGTCGATCCCGAAGTCGTGCAGGGCGGCCGCGGTGCCGGTGAAGGCGACGATCCGCTGGGGCGTTCTCTCCAGGGAGACCTTCTGCTTGCGGTCGTCGGTGAAGGACCACGGGCCGCCCTTGGCACCGCCGTTGGCGCCCGCCGCGCCCTTGTCCCCGCCGCAGGCGGCGAGCAGGGCACCGATGCCGAGGGCGCCGCCCGCGGCCAGGACGCCGCGACGGGACGGGGAAACGCTGCGGGAGGTGCTCATGTGGGTGCGCTTCTCTCTGGGAGTCTGCGAGTTGATGTGAGGATAGGCTAACCTAACCGACGTGTTGGTTGACAGTCCCTCCGAAGCACCAGCGGCCCCGGCCTCCGCGGCACCCCGGCGGCGCCAGGTCCTCCGCTCCGCGGGGCTGGTCGCCTCCGTGGCTGTGCTGGCCGTCGTCGCCGTCCTCGGCATCGCCGTCGGCGCCAAACAGATCCCCCTCGACCAGGTGTGGCACGGGGTGTTCCACTACTCCGGCAACGACACCGACGTGGTCGTCCACGACCTCCGCATCCCGCGCACCCTGCTCGGACTGATCGTCGGCGCCGCCCTGGGGCTGGCCGGCACGGTCATGCAGGCCCTGACCCGGAACCCCCTGGCGGACCCCGGCCTCCTGGGCATCAACGCCGGCGCCTCGGCCGCCGTCGTCTCCGCCATCAGCTTCCTCGGCGTCACCTCGCTGACCGGCTATGTGTGGTTCGCCTTCGCCGGCGCCGCGCTCGTCTCGGTCGCGGTGTACGTCCTCGGCGGCGTCCGCAGCGCCACGCCCGTCCGGCTGGCCCTCGCCGGTACCGCGCTGACCGCCGTCCTGATCGGCTACATCAACGCGGTCAATCTGTTGGACTCGGCGGCGCTGGACCGGATGCGCTTTTGGACGGTCGGTTCGCTGGCCTCCGCCACCCTGCCGACGGTCACGCAGATCGCCCCGTTCCTCGCCGTCGGCGCGGTGCTCGCGCTGCTGCTCGCCCGCCCGCTGAACGCCGTCGCCCTCGGCGACGACCAGGCGCGGGCCCTGGGCACCCGGCTGACCCGCACCCGCGTGCTGGCGATGCTCGCGGTCACCCTGCTGTGCGGCGGGGCCACCGCGGCGTGCGGCCCGATCGTCTACGTCGGCTTGATGGTTCCGCACGCCGTACGCGCCCTCACCGGGCCCGACCTGCGCTGGATCCTGCCGTACTCCGCGGTGCTCTCGCCGGTCCTGCTGCTCGGCGCTGACATCCTCGGCCGGGTCGTGGCCCGGCCCGGCGAGCTGCAGGTCGGCATCGTCACGGCCGTCGTCGGCGGCCCGGTCTTCATCTTTCTCGTCCGTCGTCGGAGGATGGCCCAGCTGTGAGTACGACCGTGAACCCCCGCAGGCCGCAACGGACCGGGGTGCTGCGTACCAAGGGCGGTCTCTCGCTGCGCCTGGACGTCCGCGCCGTCGTCGCCGGGTTGCTGCTGGTGGCCGTGGCGCTGGCCGCCGCCGTCGCGCTGATCGGCTCCGGCGACTACCCGATGACGCCGGACGAGGTCATCGGCGCGCTGACCGGCGGCGGCGATGCCGGGCAGCAGTTCATCGTGCAGGAGCTGCGGCTGCCGCGGGTCTTGGTGGGCCTGCTGGTCGGCGCCGCGTTCGGCACCGCCGGCGCGGTCTTCCAGACCGTGCTGCGCAACCCGCTGGGCAGCCCGGACGTCCTGGGGTTCGCCCAGGGCTCCTCCGTCGGCGCGCTGGTGGCCATCGTCTACTTCCAGGCCGGCACCGTCGCGGTGGCAGCCGGCGCGGTCGTCGGCGGGGTCGCCACCGGCCTGGCCATCTTCCTCCTCGCCTGGAAGCGCGGCGTCCACGGCTACCGCTTCGTGCTCGTCGGCATCGGGGCCGGCGCCATGCTCTATGCGCTGGTGCTCTACCTGATGACCAAGGCCAACATCGTCGAGGCGACCCGGGCCACCACCTGGATGACCGGTTCCCTCAACGGCCGTGACTGGGACCAGGTATGGCCGCTGGCCGCGGTCTGCGCCGTCTGCCTCCCGGTGGTCCTGCTGCACGGACGGCCGCTGCGCATGCTGGAGATGGGCGACGACGCCGCCCACGCGCTGGGCGTACGGGTCGGCCGGGTCCGCGTCGTGGCCCTGCTGGCCGCGGTGGTGCTGGTCGCCTCCGCCACCGCGGCGGCCGGGCCGATCTCCTTCGTCGCGCTCACCGCACCCCAGCTGGCCCGGCGGCTGAACGTGCCCCGCTTCCGCAAGGGCGCGCAGGGCGGCCCCCTGCCCGGCCCCAACCTGGTGCTCTCCGCCCTGATGGGAGCCGTCCTGCTGGTGGCCGCGGACTGGGCCTCCCAGCGGTTGTTCGGCGCCGACCAGCTGCCGGTGGGCGTGCTGACCGGCGTCCTGGGCGGCGGCTACCTGCTCTGGCTGCTGGCCACCGAGCGGAAGGCGGGACGGGTGTGAGAGCGGACCGCGGCGGCGGCCGGCCGGTGCGCCGCGACCGCCCGGCACCGGTCGGGCCCGTACCGGGCAACAGCAGCACCACCACAACCCCAGGAGTTCCCCAGTGAGCCGCCTTACGGCCGAGAACGTCACGCTCGCCTACGACCAGCGGGTCATCGCCGAGAACCTCTCGGTCGCCATTCCCGACCACTCCTTCACCGTCATCGTGGGCCCCAACGCCTGCGGGAAGTCCACCCTGCTGCGCGCCCTGTCACGGATGCTGAAGCCGGCCCGGGGCTCGGTGCTGCTGGACGGCGCCGCGATCACCTCGCTCCCGGCCAAGAAGGTCGCCCGGACGCTGGGGCTGCTGCCGCAGTCCTCGGTCGCCCCGGACGGGATCACGGTCGCCGACCTCGTGGCGCGGGGCCGCTATCCGCACCAGGGGCTGCTGCGGCAGTGGTCGGCCGAGGACGAGCGGATCGTCCAGGAGTCGATGGCCGCGACCGGCGTCGCCGAGCTGGCCGACCGCTATGTCGACGAGCTCTCCGGAGGGCAGCGGCAGCGGGTGTGGATCGCGATGGCGCTGGCCCAGCAGACGCCGCTGTTCCTCCTCGACGAGCCCACCACCTACCTGGACATCCAGCACCAGATCGAGGTGCTGGACCTCTGCGCCGAGCTGCACGAGGAGCAGGGCCGCACGCTCGTCGCCGTGCTGCACGACCTCAACCACGCCGCCCGCTACGCCACCCACCTCATCGCCATGAAGGGCGGCGAGATCATCGCCGAGGGCGCGCCGGGCGAGATCGTCACCGCGGAGCTGGTGGAACGCGTCTTCGGACTGCGCTGCCAGATCATCGACGACCCGGAGACCGGGACGCCGCTGGTGGTGCCGGCGGCGCGTACGGCGCGCGGCGGCCGGCGGGCGCCGGAGCGGGCGGCTACAGCAGCGACCTGAGACGCAGCAGGTCGCGCAGACCGGCCTCCAGCTTGACGCGACCGCTGCCCCAGGCCCTGGCGAAGTTCAGCCGGCCGTCGACCAGTGCGACCAGATCGTCGCCCGCCATGGCCAGTCTGATCTCGGCCTTGTCCGGCGGTGGTCCGGGCACGCTGGTCACGCTCTGGAGGGTGCCGTCGGCCAGCCGCCCGAGGAAGGTCACATCGAGATCGGTGATCCGGCAGCTGAGCGAGCGGTCGAGGGCGGCGGCGCTGCGTACGCCGCCGTCGGCCGCGGAGAGGTTCTGGGCCAGCCGGTCGAGCGCGGCACGGCACTGGTCGAGAGTTGCCATCGCGACCGACGATACGCCAGGTCGGGGGCGGCTCGTTCGCCCGTGGCCCGGTCCGCCGGGGTAGCGTCGGGGGCATGGAAGAGCCGATGTCCGGCCCGGAGCCGGAGGCGACCGGGGACACCGCGGACCGTGCGGGGGCCACCGCAGACGCCGGGGCGGGGGAGAGCGTCGGAGCCCTGCCGGCCGAGCCCGTGTGGTCCGGGGAGTGTGGGGAGTCCGGGGAGTCTAGGAGGCGTGGCGAGCCCGGGGCGGCCGGGGACGATGCGGAACCCGGTTCCTCTGGGGAGTCCCCCGTGTACGCCGAGCCCGGTGCATCCGGGGAGTCGCCCGCGTACGGAGAGCCGGCCGCGCCCGAGGAAGGGCCGCAGCCGCTCGGGGTGGGCGTGACGCCCACCGGACAGCCCGCCGTCGACGCCGCGCTGCGGCGGCTCGCCGACGCCGACCACCTCCCGTCGAGCGGACACCTCCCCGTGTACGAGGATGTGCACCGGGGGCTGCGCGATGTGCTGGCCGGTCTCGACCAGCACGCCGGGCCGCCCGCCCCGTCCCCGACGAAGCACGACAACAGGAGCTGAACCACAGGTGGCAGGAGTGGCACGACGCCGACTCGACGCGGAGCTGGTGCGCCGCAAGCTGGCCCGTTCGCGCGAGCACGCCAGCCAGCTGATCGCCGCGGGCCGGGTGACCGTCGCCGGCGCGACCGCGACCAAGCCGGCCACCCAGGTGGAGACCAGCGCCGCCCTGGTCGTCCGCGCCGACGAGACCGACCCCGACTACGTCTCGCGCGGCGGCCACAAGCTCGCCGGCGCCCTCGCCGCCTTCGTCCCGCGCGGCCTGGAGGTCGACGGCCGGCGGGCCCTGGACGCGGGCGCCTCGACCGGCGGCTTCACCGATGTGCTGCTGCGGGCCGGTGCCGGTCATGTCGTCGCCGTCGACGTCGGATACGGACAGCTCGCCTGGTCGCTGCAGAGCGATGAGCGGGTCACGGTGAAGGACCGCACCAACGTACGTGAGTTGACGCTGGAGCAGATCGACGGGCAGCCCGTCGACCTGATCGTCGGCGATCTTTCCTTCATCCCGCTCGGGCTCGTGCTGCCGGCGCTGGCCGGCTGCGCGGCGCCGGACGCGGACCTGGTGTTGATGGTCAAGCCGCAGTTCGAGGTCGGCAAGGAACGGCTGGGCAGCGGCGGGGTGGTGCGCAGTGCGGAGCTGCGGGCCGAGGCCGTGCGCACCGTCGCGAGCCGGGCGGCGGAGCTGGGACTTGGCGTACTTGGAGTAGTTGCGAGCCCGCTGCCTGGACCTTCCGGGAATGTCGAGTACTTTCTGTGGCTGCGCGCCGGGGCGCCTGCACTCGACCCGGCGGATGTCGACCGTGCAGTGGCGGAGGGGCCTCGTTGACCACTACCCAGGCAGTTGAAGACAGCGCAGCATCCGACAACACCGGAGCCGGGCGGACGGTGTTCCTGCTCGCCCACACCGGCCGCCCCGCGGCCATCCGCAGCGCCGAACTCGTCGTCCAGGGGCTGTTGCGCTCCGGCATCGGGGTGCGGGTGCTGGCGGAGGAGGCCGCGGACCTGCCGCTGCCGCCGGCCGTCCAGCGCGTCGAGTCCGAGCAGTGCGCCGCCGAGGGCTGCGAACTCCTGGTGGTCCTGGGCGGTGACGGCACGCTGCTGCGCGGTGCGGACTTCGCCCGGACGTCCGGCGTCCCGATGCTCGGCGTCAACCTCGGCCGGGTCGGCTTCCTCGCCGAGGCCGAACGCGACGACCTCGACAAGGTGGTCGACCGGGTCGTCACCCGTGCCTACGAGGTCGAGGAGCGGATGACGCTCGACGTCCTCGTCCGCAACAACGGCAATGTCGTGCACACCGACTGGGCCCTCAACGAGGCGTCGGTGGAGAAGGCCGCGCGGGAGCGGATGTTGGAGGTCGTCACCGAGGTCGACGGCCGCCCGGTCTCGCGCTTCGGCGGTGACGGCGTGGTCTGTGCCACGCCCACCGGATCGACCGCCTACGCCTTCTCGGCCGGCGGCCCGGTCGTCTGGCCCGAGGTCGAGGCGCTGTTGATGGTGCCGATCAGCGCCCATGCCCTCTTCGCCAAGCCGCTGGTCACCTCGCCGCGCTCCGTCCTGGCGGTCGAGGTACAGCCCGAGACCCCGCACGGCGTGCTGTGGTGCGACGGCCGCCGCAGTGTCGAACTCCCCGCCGGCGCCCGCGTCGAGGTGCGCCGCGGCGCCGTCCCGGTACGCCTGGCCCGGCTGCACCATGCCTCCTTCACGGACCGTTTGGTCGCCAAGTTCGCCCTGCCGGTGGCGGGCTGGCGGGGGGCGCCGCAGTAGTCCGCCCGATGGGGACGGCCCGGGGCGGGCGGACTGCCTGACCCGTGGGGACCGCGGGGCCGTCCGGGGCCGCCCGGGCCGGCCTCCGCGGCACCTCCCGCCCAGGCCCCGGTGCCCCGGGACGCCTCCGGTCAGTCGTCCTTGGAGGCCCCGCGCGCAAGGAGCTGCCGGGCGCGGGCGAGGGCGGAGTCGCGCCGGCCGGCGAGCTCCTCCTCGGTGAAGACGGGGGTGGCGACGGCCGGGGGTATGCCGGTGCCGTCGAAGGTGCGGCCGTCGGCCGTGCAGAACTCCTCGTTGGGCAGGCCGAAGGTCCAGCCATTGGGCAGGGAGCGGCCCAGTACGTCGGAGAAGACGCCCTGGGTGGGCTCGCCGATGCGGACCGGTGCGGGGGAGCGGCCCATCAAGGACTGGGTGAAGGTCTCGCCCGCACTGATCGTCAGCCGTCCGGTGAGCACCGCGACCGGGCCGGTGTAGACCGGGCCCCGGTGCGGCCGGACCCGTAGCGGCTGCGGCGTGGTGAACCTGCCGGGATCGCGGGGGTCGTTCCGCGCCCGTTTGCGGTACGCGAGGTAGGGGCGGCCGGTGAGCCGGGAGGCGATGCGCAGGCCGAGGGGGTCCGCACCGCCGCCGTTCAGCCGGACGTCGACGATCAGGCCGCGCAGCGCCCCCGGGCCGTGGGTGCGGGCCCGGGTGAACACCGCGTCGAGGGCCCGGTCGAGCGCGGCGACATCACCGGCGTAGTCGCCCTTGGCGGTGTAGCCGGCGAACTGGGTGACCCTGAAGTAGCCGATGCGGCCGGGCAGATCGGCGTAGCTCAGCCGGCCCCGGGCCCAGCGCCGCTGGACGGTGCCGGCACCGAGCCCGGTGGCGATCGCCCGGTCGACCCGGGCCGTGAAATCCGGGGTGGGCAGTACCGTGCCGGGGCGCATACCGGCGAACCACTGCTGCGGGCTCGCCACGACCCGGGTGTGGGCATCGTGCAGCGGCTCGATCATCTCGCGCAGCACGGCGAAGAGCTCGTCATCGGTGGTCCGGGCCGTGATGCGGGGCCGGTAGCGGTCGCGGACCGCCGTCCAGTCGGTCTTCTTCGCGCGGAAGAAGGGGTAGTTCTCGGCGAAGGTCTGCCAGAAGACGTCGAACACGGCCCTGGGGTCGCGCGCGGGGCGCTGTGTGCAGCGTCGGGGCAGCGCCCCGATACGGCGCAGGGCCCGTACGCCGAGGTTGTCCTCGATGGTCAGCTGGGCGCGGCCGGCGCCGGCCGGGGCGACGGTGACCGGGGCCGAGCCGGGCACCGTGAACCGGCTCCGGCCGTGCGGATCCGGGGCGCCGGCCCGGGTGCCCCGGAGGGAGCCGGGCAGGCAGCTGACGGCGGTGGTCTCATAGCTGCGCAGGGCGCGCCCCTCAAGGGTGACGAGGGTGCCGTAGCCGTCCATCCGCCAGACGCCGTCCAGCGCGGCGCCGCGGCCGCCCGGGGCCCCGGCCGTTGCGGGGAGGGCGGTGCCGGGGCCCGCACCGGGGCGGCCGCCCGGGCGATCCGCGCGGGCCGGTCCGGCGCAGGCGGTGAGGGCGGCGAAGGCCGTGACCGCGGCCAGCAGCCGGGCCGTGCCGCGGGGCCGGCGGCGATGCCGTGGGCCGGTGACGGGGTCGTTCATGGCGTTACCTCGGGATGGGGTCGGGCCACGTCCAGGGTCTGCGGGGCGTGGCGGCGTGGGCTGCAGAGGCGTAGTGGCGCAGCGGGGCGAGAGCGCAGCGCCGCACGCGCCGATCCGCTGGACATGAGCACACCTTTCGTTCCGTTCCGTGACCAGCGTGACGGCCGAGCGTGATCACTCACCATGAGGAATTCCTCCGAGGTGCGGTGGGGTTTTCCTCAGTACCGCGGTGCGAGGGAGGGGGGAGGCCGTCGCGGGGCGGCCCCAAGACCTCGTAAGGTCTTATCCGTGTTGGAGGAGATGCGGATCCGGTCCCTGGGTGTCATTGATGACGCCGTCGTCGAGCTGTCCCCCGGCTTCACCGCGGTGACCGGCGAGACCGGCGCGGGCAAGACCATGGTCGTCACCAGCCTCGGCCTGCTGCTCGGCGGGCGCGCTGACCCCGCCCTCGTGCGGATCGGCGCCAAATCGGCGGTCGTGGAAGGCCGGATCAGCGTCGGCCCCCAGGCGCCCGCCGCGATACGGGCCGAGGAGGCCGGCGCAGAGCTGGACGACGGCGCCCTCCTGATCAGTCGTACCCTCTCCGCCGAGGGCCGTTCCCGCGCCCACGTGGGCGGCCGGTCCGTACCGGTCGGCCTGCTGGGTGAGTTGGCGGACGACCTGGTCGCGGTGCACGGCCAGACCGACCAACAGGGCCTGCTGCGGCCGGCCCGCCAGCGCCAGGCCCTGGACCGCTACGCCGGGGACGCGGTCGCCGTGCCGCTTGCCAAGTACACCGCCGCCCACCGCCGGCTGCGCGCCGTCGCCGCCGACCTGGAGGAGCTGACCACCCGGGCCCGTGAGCGCGCGCAGGAAGCGGATCTGCTGCGCTTCGGCCTCGACGAGATCGCGGCCGTCGAGCCGCTGCCCGGTGAGGACACCGAACTCGCCGCCGAGGCCGAGCGGCTCGGGCACGCCGAGGCGCTGGCCTCCGCCGCGACCGCCGCGCACGCCGCGCTGGCCGGCAACCCCGAGGACCCCGAGGGCGTCGAGGCCACCACGCTGCTCGCCGGTGCGCACCGGGCACTGGAGGCCGTGCGCAGCCACGACCAGGAGCTGTCCGCGCTCGCCGACCGGCTCGGCGAGATCGGCATCCTGATGGCGGACGTGGCCGGCGAGCTGGCCAGTTACGCCGACGGCCTGGACGCCGACCCGCTGCGGCTGGCGGCCGTCGAGGAGCGCCGGGCCGCCCTGAACCAGCTCACCCGCAAGTACGGCGCGGACATCGCGGCCGTCCTGGCGTGGTCCGAGCAGAGCGCCGCCCGGCTCGCCGAACTGGACGGCGACGACGACCGGATCGGCGAGCTCACCGACGAACGGGACGCGCTGCGCACCGAACTCGGCGAGCTGGCGCAGGAGCTCACCGACGCCCGCACGGCCTCGGCCCAGCGGTTCGCCGACGCGGTCACCGCCGAACTCGCCGAACTGGCCATGCCGCACGCCCGGGTGAGCGTCGAGATCCGCCAGACCGAGGTCGCCGACGACGTCGACGACGTCGACGGCATCGAGGTCGGTGGCCGCGCCGTCGCCTACGGACCGTACGGCGCCGACGAGGTGGAGCTGCTGCTGGCACCGCACCCGGGCGCCCCGCCCCGGCCGATCGCCAAGGGGGCGTCCGGTGGTGAGCTGTCCCGGGTGATGCTCGCCGTGGAGGTGGTCTTCGCCGGCTCCGACCCGGTGCCGACGTACCTCTTCGACGAGGTCGACGCCGGCGTCGGCGGCAAGGCGGCGGTCGAGGTCGGCCGGCGGCTGGCCCGCCTGGCGAAGTCGGCGCAGGTGGTGGTCGTCACCCACCTCCCGCAGGTCGCGGCCTTTGCGGACCGGCAGCTGCTGGTGGCGAAGACGAACGACGGCTCGGTCACCCGGAGCGGCGTGACGGTCCTGGAGGGCGAGGAGCGGGTCCGCGAGCTCTCCCGGATGCTGGCCGGCCAGGAGGACTCCGAAACGGCCCGGGCACACGCCGAGGAGCTGCTGGAGACGGCGCGGCGGGGGAGCTGAGGGCTGGCCCGTAGGACGCCTCCTTGGGATCTTCGTGGGCTCGAAGATCCCAAAGAAACTTTCCCAGCCGTCGGGCCGACGCCGTGTGGCACGCGCTGCCGGCCGGGCCCGCGGGGGAGGGGGCAAGGTCACCGAGGGGGACCGCGCCCCGGACAACAGAGAGTCGAGCGTGGCGGAGTGCCAGGCAAGGGGAGCGACATGGTGACGGCGGGAGACAACGGAGTGCGGGGCCGGATCACGGCGCTGCTCGGGGCGGCAGCGGCGACCCGTGCCGCCTACCAGGTGCTGCGGAAGCGGCCGCCGGGCGGCGCCGCCCGCTGGGAGCGCAAGAACTACGCCGGCCGCACCGTGCACCTGCACGCCGGGCTCGCGACGACCGCCGGCACCGCACTGGCCGCCGCGACCACTCCGGGCCTGCCCGCCCGCGCCCGTGCCGCGTCCGCACTGGCCGTACTGGCCGCCGGCGGCTGCGGGGCGTACGACGACGCCGTCGGCGCCGATGACTCCCGCCGCGGATTCCGGGCACACCTCTCCGCGCTGCGGCAGCGGGAGGTCACCAGCGGTGCGGTGAAGCTGTTCGGGATCGGCGCCGCCGGGCTGGTGGCCGGTGCCCTGGTGAAGGAGCGCCCGGCCGATCGGCTGCTGGCGGGCGTGGTCATCGCCGGCTCGGCGCACCTGGTGAACCTCCTCGACGTCCGGCCGGGGCGGGCGGCCGGTGCCGTGCTGGCCCTCGGGGCGCCCGGCCTGCTGCGGAACGGCCCCTCGGGAGCGCTGGCCGCCGCGCCCATGGGGGCCGCGGCCGCCGTCGTCGCCGAGGACGTCGGGGAGCGCACCATGCTCGGCGACGCCGGGGCGCATGCGCTCGGCGCGGCCCTGGGGCTCGCCGTGGTGACGGCGAACGGGCGCGGTGGACTGGCCGCCCACGCCGCGGGACTGATCGCCGCGGCGGCCGTCGGGGACCGTGTGACCCGGGCGGCAGCGGCGCTCTGACGTCATGGGCGGCCCGTTGCGCCGTCACGGGGCGACCGCTACGGGGAGGAGGGGCGGGACCGGCGGGAGGCGCGGCCGTGCGCGATGCCGTTCCACGCCGGCGAGCGGCGCCACGGCGCACCTCGCCCCGCGGCGCACCATGCCCCGCGGCGCACCTTGCCCCGCGGCGCACCTTGCCCCGCGGCGCACCTTGCCCCGCGGCGCACCTTGCCCCGCGGCGCACCATGCCCCGCGCGCACTGCGCCCCGCCCGGGCCATGCGCGCCGTCTCCTCCCCGCGCCCGTTCCACGACAGGGAGCGGACCCCGCGCGCCCCGCCTGCCCGTTCGCGCGGCCCACGTCCGTTACGCGCGACTCCGCGCCCCTCCCGTATGCCCTTGATCCGGACAAAAACGGATGCGCCCCGGACAACCGCGTGCGCGCCCTATGTCGTGGTGGCGGGCGTGCTCCGGGGGGCGCTTCACCCAGAGGAACCGGTGGCTCGCGCGGGCGGTTTGTCACCCATGTGAGTGATCCGGTATGTGCCGGGGTGAGACTTCCCACCGGAACGGCAGGCCGACGGTGCCGAATTGACGTCGCCGGGCTGGCATCCTGGGCGCGGTGCCCGGTTCCGGGCGCGCTCGCCGTGTGCCGCCCTGACGGGCGGGACGGCGGTCGCCCGGTGGTGGGCCGCCGCACACCGCAGCAGCGGGCCGACCTCCCGGTACGGCCCGCCCCGCCCCGACCCAGGAGCGCCGACCACGTGATCAGCACCCCGACCTCGACGCACGGGCTGTCGCCGCTGCGCACGGTCCAGGTGCTCGGGCACGGTAGCGCCGGCAGCGCGGCACACGTCCGCTCGCTGGCCGAAGGGCTGGTCGCGCGCGGTGTGCGGGTGACGGTCTGTGCCACGCCGGACATCGAGGAGGCCTACGACTTCACCGGCGTTGGTGCCCGGTTCGTCCATGTTCCGCCGCGGATGGACCCGGCGGGCGTGGCCTCGCTGCGCAGCGCCTGCTGGGACGCCGACCTGGTCCACGCCCATGGGCTGCGGGCCGGAATGCGGGCCTCGATGGCGCTGCGCGGACTGCGCGGTCCCCGGGGCGGACGGCGCGTCCCCCTGGTGATGACCTGGCACACCAAGACACACACCGAGGGCCCCCGGGCCGGGCTGGTGCACCTCATGGAGCGACGGGTGGCCCGGGCCGCCGCCGTCGTCCTGGGGGCCTGTTCCGATCTCGTGGACCGCGCACGTCAGCGGGGCGCCCGTGACGCACGGCTGGCACCGGTCGCCATTCCCCGCCCACGGTCCGGCGGCGCCCCGGCCGAGCCCCAGGAGGCCGACCGGACGCGCCACAAGGAGCGTGCCGAACTGGGCGCGGTGGACCGCCCATTGCTGCTCGCGGTCGGCCGCCTCGACCCGAGCCAGGGCCATGACCTGCTGCTGGACGCCGCGCACGCCTGGTGCGCGCTCGATCCCCAGCCGCTGGTCGTCATCGCGGGGGAGGGGGACCAACGGGCCGTGCTGCAGCGGCGGATCGACGCCGAGCAACTGCCGGTCCACCTGCTCGGCCGCCGTGACGACGTGCCCGAACTGCTCGCCGCCGCCGACCTGGTGGTGCTGCCCAGCAGGTGGGAGGCGCGTTCACTGATCGCCCAGGAGGCACTGCGGGCCGGGGTGCCGCTGGTCGCCACCGATGCCGGCGGCACCAGGGAACTGGTCGGCCCGGCCGCGGAACTGGTGCGTTACGGCGATGCCGCCGCCCTGGCCCGTGCCGTACTGGCGCTGCTCGCGGACCCCGCACGCCGGGAGGCGCTGGCCGGGGCGGGCCGGCTCCAGGCGGCCGGCTGGCCGACCGAGGACGACACCGTTGCCCAGGTCCTCAGCGTCTACGACGAACTGACGCAGCCGGCCGAGGCGGTCCAGCCGCGGTGACCTGACATGGCTGGCCGGGCGTGGCCTGACATGGCCGGACCGGACCTGGCTTGGCGTGACCGGACGTGGCCCGATCCGAGTCGAGCCGGCGTGGCCTCATTGTCCCGACCGGACTCCGGCCTCGGTGCCCGGTGCCACGCCTCTGCGGGGGGGCGACGCGGTGATCACCACGGGTGGCGGCTGCTGGTCGCGGGGTGCACGGGCCGGGTACGGCGCCGCCCTCCGTCGTAGCCCGCCCTACGACCGGTTCGTGTGACGCCTGGCGCGCAGGGCCAGTCGGAGGCCCAGGACCGTCTGCGGATCGTCCAGGTCCGTGCCCAGGAGCTGGGAGATGCGGGCCAGCCGGTCGTAGAGCGTCTGGCGGTTGACGTTCAGGTCGCGGGCGGTCTCCGCCTTGCGGCCCGCGCTGGCCAGATAGGCCTCCAGTGTGGGCAGCAGAGGCTGCCGGGCACTGCGGTCGTGCGCGAGCAGGGGGCCGATGGCGCGCTCCACGAAGTCGGTGAGGACGCCCTGTTCGCCCTGTTCGCGCATCCGCCACAGCAGCAGCTCGATGTCGAGCCGGCGGGCGTCGTACCAGGGTTGCTCCGGCAGGCCCTGTGCCGCCGCTGCCGCCTCCGCCGCATGCCGCAGCCCGGGCCCGGCCGCCGCCCAGTCACCGGCCGCACCGACGACGACCACCGGGCGGTGCGCCGTCGGCCGGTCCAGGCCCGCGCGCACCACGCCGGCGCGCAGCGCCTCGGCGATCCGGTCGGCGAGCGCCGCGCGGTCCTGCCCGGTGCGCAGCGCCACGAGCACCGGGACCCGGCCCTCCACCGGGCGCACGCCGAGCAGCACCGGCACGCCCGGCGCGGCGAGTTCCTCGCGCAGCGCCTGGGCGAGCAGGGCCCAGCTGCCGGGCGTGGGGAGACCGGCGGGCAGTCGCATCACCACCGGGAGGACGGGGTCCGAGCCGGGGCGGAAGCCGAGCAGCCGGGCCTGGGCCGGTGCCTCGGCCGCCGAGATCCGGCCCTCCGCCAGGTCCGCGAGGAAGTCGCCGCGCCCCCGGGCGGCGAGCACCTCCTCCTGGCGGGACTGGAGCATCACCACGGCGAGCAGATCGGCGGCGCGCTCCGCGGCGATCCGGTGTACCGGCGCCACCGGGGCGTTGACGGGCAGCAGGACCAGACGGGCGCGGACCGCGTCCGGGCCGTGGCCGCCGCCGGGCACATCGATGCGTACGCCGGTGTCCCGCAGGCCCTCCCAGGCCAGCAGCGGGTCGGCGTCCGCGGGACCGCCGTCGCCGCTCTCCGGGCCGGCCGCGTACAGCGGGCTGCCGTCGGGGGCCTCCAGACAGAGCGGGTTGCCGGTGAAGACGGCCAGCAGCCGCAGCACCTCGGGGGCGCCGCCGCCGCGCAGCAGCACGTCCGTACAGCGCCGCAGGATCTCGTCGGCCCGCCGCAGCTGTGCGTAGTGGCTGTTGATGATCTCGGTGTGGATCGCCTCGGTGACCGTGACGTACGGGACCTCGCGGTGCAGCTGGATCAGCGGCAGCCCGCAGTCCCGCGCGGCCTCGACCAGCGCAGCGGGCAGCGATTCGAAGCGCGAGCCCAGCTCCACGACGAGAGCGGCGATCTCGCGGTCCGCCAGCTTGCGGATGAAGGCGCGCTGCTCCGTGGGCCGGGTGCCCAGCCCCAGGCCGGTGGTCAGCAGCAGTTCACCGCCCTTGAGCAGGGAAGCGATATGCGGCACCTCGCCGGCGTGCACCCACCGCACCGCACGGTCCAGCCGGTCCCCACCGGCCAGCACCTCCGGCAGCCCGCGCCGCAGCGCGGGCAGCTCCAGTGCCCTGCGTACCGTGATCTCGGCTTCGATCTTTGCTTCCGGCCCCATGGCCAGGAACGGTACCGGTAGTCCGCCATGCGGAGCGGAACGGCCGCCCGTGACGCCGGCTCCTGTGGTGCCCCTGCTCACGTCGACTCCCGCACCACCAGCCGGGCCTCCGTGATCACCGGTGCCAGCTCCATCGGGATCGCCGTCGGCACCCCCAGCCGCCGCAGCAGCAACCGGGCCATCAACCGCCCCATCTCCTCCACGTCCTGGCGGACCGTGGTCAGCGGGGGGTCCGCCCAGGCGGCCGGCTCCAGATCGTCGTAGCCGACCACCGCCACCTCGTCGGGAACCCGGCGCCCGCGCGCCCGCAGCGTGCGCAGGGCACCGTTCGCCATCAGGTCGGAGCAGGCGAAGACGGCGTCCAGGTCCGGTGCGGCGTCCAGGAGCCGGGCCATCGCACGCTCGCCGCCGGCTGCCGTGAATCCCCCGTCGGCGATCAGCCGCGGGTCCGACTCCGCCCCGCCCAGCGCCTCGCGGTAGCCGTCGAGCCGGTCCATGGCGGAGGTCTGGTCGAGCGGGCCGGTGATCACCGCTATCCGGCGGCGGCCGCGGGCGTGGAGATGGCGTACGGCCTGGCGGGCGCCGTCGCGGTTGTCGGTGTCGACGTACAGGGTCCGCGCTGCGCGCTCGGTGTCTTCCCAATCAGGCCGGCCACCGTAGACGGTGGGGAGTCCGGCGCGGTCCGCCATCGCGGGCAGCGGGTCGTCACGGTGCAGCGAGAACATCAGCGCACCGTCGACATAGCCGGCCGCCAGATAGCGGCCGATGCGGTCGTAGTCGGCGCGGTGCTCGACGAGCAGCAGCAGCAGCTGGGTGTCCGCGGCGGCCAGTTCGCGGCTGATCCCGCGCAGCTGACGGCCGAAGAACGGGTCGGAGAAGACCCGGGTCTCCGGCTCCGCGATGACCACGGCGACCGCTCCGGTACGGCGGGTGACCAGGGTCCGGGCCGCGCTGTTCGGGACGTAGCCCAGCTCGCGCACCGCCTGCCGAACCCGTTCCCGGACCGCCTCCCGTACGCCCGTACCGCCGTTGACCACCCGGGACACCGTGGCGCGGGAGACCCCGGCGAGCGCCGCGACCGCCTCCAGCGTCGGCCGACCACCGTTCGGTTCAGACACCGTGCGACCCCTCCTCCTGCTCGCCGGACGACCGGCTCTCCCGGGCGCCGGACGACCAGCTCTCCTGCACGCTGAACGACCGGCTCTCCCGGACGCCGGACGACCAGCTCTCCCGCACACCGTGTGGCGCGCTCTCCCAGTCCACCGAGTGCCCCTTCCTCGCCTACCACTGACCGACGGTTCACTCCCACCGCCCGACGATTCGGGTGTCACCGCCAAGGTCCAGGTGCCACTTTCCGACGGCTCGGGCACCACCGTCCGACGCCCCCCACCATCGCCCGACCGGCGCTCCCCGGCCCCACCCCCGCCCTCAACTGCGTTTTCCCTACGCACACTTGACGGTGTGCCACGAAGTCGGCAGGGTGCACGGAGCGCGGAGTGAGAGCGCTCTCAGGAAGGCGTTCCCCCCCCCACGAAGCTCCCACGAAGCTCTCCCGAAGCCGCCCCCGAAGCCCTCCCAACCGTCCTCACCGGCCCAGCCGTTCGCACCGGCCCTCATCGGTTGATCACCGGCCCGCCCTCGCCCCGCCTCCGCCCCGCCTTCGCCCCCGCCGGTCCGCACTCTTCACCCCGCGCCACCGCACTCCTCACCACCCCCACAGCGCCGAGGAGAGAATGTCATGAACATGCGCGTGTATCGGTCCCGGATGCGGGCCGGATTCCGCAGCAGAGCGGTGCTCTTCGCCGCGAGCGCCGCACTCGTCACCGCCGGCACGGTCACCCTCCCCACCGCCTCCGCCCAGGAAGCCGGTCCCCCCGGTCCCCCCGGCCGCCCCGACCGGACCGCGGCCTTCGCGGAGGTGTGGCGCACGGACTTCGACGGTGCCGCGGGCGCACGGCCCTCCGACGACGACTGGATCATCGACACCGGTACCGGCTATCCGGGCGGCCCGCCGAACTGGGGCACCGGCGAGCGCCAGACCTACACCGACCGTCCCGAGAACCTCCAGCTGGACGGCGCGGGTCATCTGCGGATCACCGCCCGGAAGGACGGCACCACCTGGACCTCGGGCCGTATCGAGTCCCGGCGCGCCGACTTCGCCGCCCCGGCCGGCGGCAGGCTCCGCATCGAGGCGAGCGTCCGGATGCCCAAGGTCACCGGGGACGCCGCACTCGGCTACTGGCTGGCCTTCTGGACCCTGGGCGCCGACTTCCGCGGCAACTACCAGAACTGGCCGGGCATCGGCGAGTTCGACGTCATGGAGAACGTCAACGGGATCGACAAGGTGTGGGGCACCCTGCACTGCGGCGTCAGCCCCGGCGGTCCGTGCAACGAGACCCAGGGCAGAGGCACTTCCCGCCCGTGCCCGGGCAGCGCCTGCCAGGCGGGTTTCCACACCTACGCACTGGAGCTGGACCGCACCGACCCGGCCGCCGAAGCCCTGCACTGGTACGTCGACGGCCAGGAGTTCCACACCGTGAACGCCTCCGAGATGGACGCCGACAGCTGGGCGAGGGCCACCCACCACGGCCACTTCCTGCTGCTCAACCTCGCGATGGGCGGTGGATTCCCGGACGGTGTCGCCGGCTTCGCCACCCCCACCGATGCCACCCGCCCCGACGGCTCGCTCCTCGTCGACCAGGTCGCGGTCTCCGTACAGCAGCCCGCCGCCCCCGCCGGGGAACGACCGGCCCCCGCTGCGCGCCCCGGCCCGCCCGCCGCCTCCCGGCCGGGCCCGACCACCAGCGCCGCCGCCCATCCCACGCCGCCCGCCCCCGCCGCCCGCCCCACCGCACCGCAAGGAGCCACCGCATGATCACTCGCCGCAGCCTGCTCGGCGGGCTCGCCGCCGGCGCCGCCACCGCCTCCGGATTCGCCCTGGCCGGCCGGGCGAGCGGCACCCCCGCCACCGCGCCCGCCGGATCCGCACGGCCCGCCCGATCCGCAGGGCCCGCCCGCTCCGCCGGCATGCCGCTGCACATCATCAACAACTCCGGCGAGTACGCCAACGCCTCGGTGTGGATCTACCTCGTCGGCAATGACGGCACCCAGCAGGTACACGTCACCCAGGACGGAGAACTGAGGCCGGTCGCCCTGGCCGACAACGGCCCGGACGGTTTCACCGACTACGCCATCCCGCTGGCCGCGAGCGGCACCACGACCCTCCAGCTGCCCCGGATGTCGGGCCGGATCTACACCGCACTCGGCGACAAGCTGAAGTTCAAGGCGGTCCAGGACGGCAACGGCAAGGCCGCCCTGGCCTACCCCGCGGGCTGGGTCGCCGGCGACCCCAACTACGACGTCCTGCACGACTGCGCCGAGTTCACGTTCACCGCCGGCGGGATGTACTGCAACACCACCATGGTCGACATGTTCAGCGTCCCGCTGTCCCTCACGCTCTCCGGGGCCAAGGAGCAGACCACCGGCACCCTGAAGGACGGGGCCCGGGCCACGGTCTTCTCCGCCGTCAAGGCCGCCGAGGGCTTCGACCGCCTGGTCGTCGGCGACAAGCGGGTGATCGCCCCCGGCCACGGCCTGGACAGCGGGCTGTTCGCCCAGGACTACCTCGCCCCGGCCATCGACGAGGCCTGGTCCGCCTACACCGCCAAGGACCTCACCGTCACCACCGACGCCGGCACCTTCACCGGCCGGGTCAGCGGCGGCCGGCTCACCTTCACCGGCCCCCGATCGGTCTCCTTCGACAAGCCGACCACCCGCGACGTCCTCTTCTGCGACGGCGCCCTCGCCGCTCCCAACGACGGCACCACCGGACCGGTGGCCGCCGTCCTGGGCGCCGCCCTCAACCGCTCCACGCTGACCGCGCAGGACCACCAGCCCACCACCGACCCGGCCGCGTTCTACCAGCAGCGGCTCACCAACCACTACGCCAGGGAACTGCACGCCGCGACCAAGGACGGCAAGGCCTACGGCTTCGCCTTCGACGACGTCGCCGGCTTCGCCTCGTACATCGAGGACAGCGCGCCCAGGGAGATCACCCTCACCCTGACCCCGTTCTAAGTCCCTGGCTCCGACCCTGCGCCCGGAGACCCGGTGCGAGGAGGACGACGTGCAAGAAGGCCGCCCCCGGAGCGTGTGCAACCGGCGGCGGCCTCCTCGTACGTCGGCTCTCGTACGTCCGCTAGCCCCCGTACGCCCCGCTGGCCGTCAGCCGCAGTGCGGTGTCGATCAGCGGAACGTGACTGAACGCCTGCGGGAAGTTGCCCACTTGGCGCTTGAGCTTGGGGTCCCACTCCTCGGCCAGCAGGCCCAGGTCGTTGCGGAGCGAGAGCAGCTTCTCGAAGAGCTTGCGGGCCTCGTCCACCCGGCCGATCATCGCCAGGTCGTCGGCGAGCCAGAACGAGCACGCCAGGAACGCGCCCTCCTCGCCCTCCAGGCCGTCCACGCCCACGCCCTCATCGGCCGTGGGGTAGCGCAGCACGAACCCGTCCTCGGTGGACAGCTCCCGCTGGATCGCCTCGATGGTGCCGATCACCCGCTTGTCGTCCGGCGGCAGGAAGCCCACCTGCGGGATCAGCAGCAGCGACGCGTCCAGCTCCCGGGACCCGTAGGACTGGGTGAAGGTGTTGCGCTCCTTGTCGTAGCCCTTCTCGCAGACGTCGCGGTGGATCGTCTCGCGCAGGTCCCGCCAGCGCTCCAACGGGCCGTCCACATCGCCGGACTCGATCAGCTTGACGGTGCGGTCGACCGCGACCCAGGTCATCACCTTGGAGTGCACGAAGTGCCGGCGCGGGCCGCGCACCTCCCAGATGCCCTCGTCCGGCTCGTCCCAGTGCTTCTCCACCCACTGGATCAGCTTCAGCTGCAGCAGCGAGGCGTAGTCGTTGCGCGCCAGGCCCGTCATATGGGCCAGGTGCAGCGCCTCGGTGACCTCGCCGTAGACATCGAGCTGGAGCTGCCCGGCCGCGCCGTTGCCGACCCGTACCGGACGGGAGTTCTCGTACCCGGGAAGCCAGGTGAGGTCGTTCTCGCCCAACTCCCGCTCACCGGCGATGCCGTACATGATCTGCAGGTTGTCCGGATCGCCGGCCACCGCGCGCAGCAGCCACTCCCGCCAGGCCATGGCCTCCTCGCGGTAGCCGGTGCGCAGCAGCGAGGAGAGGGTGATCGCCGCGTCCCGCAGCCAGGTGAAGCGGTAGTCCCAGTTGCGCACCCCGCCGATGCACTCCGGCAGCGAGGTCGTCGGCGCCGCCACGATCCCGCCGGTCGGCGCGTACGTCAGCGCCTTCAGCGTGATCAGCGAGCGCACCACCGCGTCCCGGTAGGGGCCGTGGTACGTACAGTGCTCGACCCACTCGCGCCAGAACTCCTCGGTCGCCTCCAGCGACCCCTCCGGGTCGGCCACCGCCGGCGCCCGCTTGTGCGAGGGCTCCCAGCTGATGGTGAACGCGATCCGCTCGCCCGGGGAGACGGTGAAGTCGGAGTAGGTGGTCAGGTCCTTGCCGTAGGTCTCGGCCTCGGTGTCCAGCCACACCGAGTCCGGCCCGGCCACCGCCACCGTACGGTCGTCGACCTTGTGCACCCACGGCACGACCCAGCCGTACGCGAACCGCATCCGCAGCTCCGAGCGCATCGGCACGCGTCCGCTGACGCCCTCCACAATGCGGATCACCTGCGGCGCCCCGTCCCGCGGCGGCATGAAGTCGATCACCCGGACGGTACCGCGCGGGGTGTCCCACTCCGATTCCAGCACCAGCGAATCACCGCGGTAGCGCCTGCGGTCGGCCTGCTTCGGCCGTTCGCCGCCCAGCGGCCCGATCCGCCAGAAACCGTGTTCCTCCGTGCCCAGCAGCCCTGCGAAGACCGCCGGCGAGTCGAAGCGGGGCAGGCACAGCCAATCGACCGTCCCGTCCCTGCACACTAGAGCGGCGGTCTGCATATCGCCGATAAGTGCGTAGTCCTCGATGCGCCCGGCCACGTGCATCTCCCGTCGAACTGGAGTCACGCCCCCCATGGGACGTTGTGATCTGTCCGTCCTGCCCATGAAACGTCGCCGAGCAGCGGGACCGGAAATCGGGCTGGCGGCACCGCCCAGCGGTAGCTGGGGCACCGTCCAGCGGTGGCTGGGGGAGGGTGGTGCCTTCCCGGACGGCTCGTAGCGAGTGTCCGAGCAGGATACGACGCACGCGGGTGATCCGCGCGACCCTCGCGACGAGTGAGGTGCTCCGAACGGGTGGCCTCCATCACGTGACACTGTCAGGCCCTGCCGTCACCCACGGTCACCGGGGAGTCGTCGTACGAGGTTCCGGTGCGTGGCCGGGCGCGACCATGTCCCGGCGCTGATAGCCTGGTACCCCGTGGACCGGTGGGCCCAACCGATGTCGCAGCAGATATCACGGCACCCCCGAACCGCAGCGACGGCACCCCTGACACAACCGGGACGGCGCCGCTTCGCACCTCTCCACCTCGCGACCACGGGAGCCCCCTCTTGGCCATGCCGCCCAAATCCACGACGACCAAGCACCTCTTCGTCACCGGGGGCGTCGCCTCCTCGCTCGGCAAGGGGCTCACCGCCTCCAGCCTGGGTGCCCTCCTGAAGGCGCGGGGCCTGCGGGTCACGATGCAGAAGCTCGACCCGTACCTGAACGTCGACCCCGGCACGATGAACCCGTTCCAGCACGGTGAGGTCTTCGTCACCAACGACGGCGCCGAGACCGACCTGGACATCGGCCACTACGAGCGGTTCCTCGACGTCGACCTCGACGGCTCGGCGAACGTCACCACCGGCCAGGTCTACAACACCGTGATCGCCAAGGAGCGCCGCGGTGAGTACCTCGGCGACACCGTGCAGGTCATCCCGCACATCACCAACGAGATCAAGCACCGCATCCGGCGGATGGCGACCGAGGACGTCGACGTCGTGATCACCGAGGTCGGCGGCACCGTCGGCGACATCGAGTCGCTGCCGTTCCTGGAGACCGTCCGCCAGGTCCGCCACGAGGTCGGCCGGGACAACGTCTTCGTCGTGCACATCTCGCTGCTCCCCTACATCGGCCCGTCCGGCGAGCTGAAGACCAAGCCGACCCAGCACTCGGTCGCCGCGCTGCGCAACATCGGTATCCAGCCCGACGCGATCGTGCTGCGCGCCGACCGCGAGGTGCCCACCGCCATCAAGCGCAAGATCTCGCTGATGTGCGACGTCGACGAGGCCGCCGTGGTCGCCGCCATCGACGCCCCGTCGATCTACGACATCCCCAAGGTGCTGCACGCCGAGGGCCTGGACGCCTACGTCGTCCGCAAGCTGGACCTGCCCTTCCGCGACGTCGACTGGACCCAGTGGGCGGACCTGCTGGAGCGCGTCCACAACCCCGACCACGAGGTCAAGATCGCGCTGGTCGGCAAGTACATCGACCTGCCCGACGCCTACCTGTCGGTCACCGAGGCGCTGCGCGCCGGCGGCTTCGCGAACAAGACCCGGGTCAAGCTCAAGTGGGTCACCTCCGACGACTGCAAGACCCCGGCCGGCGCCGCGGCCCAGCTCTCCGACTGCGACGCGGTCTGCATCCCCGGCGGCTTCGGCGACCGCGGTGTGGACGGCAAGGTCGGCGCGATCACCTACGCCCGGGAGAACAAGCTCCCGCTGCTGGGCCTGTGCCTGGGCCTGCAGTGCGTGGTCATCGAGGCGGCCCGCAACCTCGCCGGCATCGAGGGCGCCAACTCCACCGAGTTCGACCCGGCGACCGCCCACCCGGTGATCTCCACGATGGCCGAGCAGCTGGACATCGTCGCCGGTGAGGGCGACATGGGCGGCACGATGCGGCTGGGCATGTACCCGGCCAAGCTCGCCGAGGGCTCCATCGTCCGCGAGGTCTACGGCGACGCCCCGTACGTCGAGGAGCGCCACCGCCACCGCTACGAGGTCAACAACTCCTACCGCGGTGAGCTGGAGAAGAAGGCCGGCCTGCAGTTCTCCGGCACCTCGCCGGACAACAAGCTCGTCGAGTACGTCGAGTACCCGCGCGAGATCCACCCCTACCTGGTCGCCACCCAGGCGCACCCGGAGCTGCGCTCCCGCCCGACCCGCCCGCACCCGCTGTTCGCGGGGCTGGTGAAGGCCGCGGTCGCGCGCAAGACGGGTACCGCGAAGTAGGCGGCGGACCGGCGGATACGGTTGCCGGGGTACGGCCGGGAGTGACCGGCCGTACCCCGGTTCCACGTGGGTCAACGCTCATCACAGGAGGACGCGCCATGGCGATCAAGGACATCCCGGAGGAGTGGACGGTCACCGCGACCACGACGCCGTTCACCGGGAACAAGACCAGCGTGCGCACCGATGAGGTGGTCATGCCGGACGGTTCGTCGGTCACCCGTGACTACCAGGTCCACCCCGGTTCGGTCGCCGTCCTCGCGCTCGACGACGAGGGCCGGGTGCTGGTGCTGCGCCAGTACCGCCACCCCGTCCGCCAGCGGCTGTGGGAGATCCCGGCCGGCCTGCTGGACGTCCCCGGGGAGAACCCGCTGCACGCCGCACAGCGCGAGCTCTACGAGGAGGCGCACGTCAAGGCCGAGGACTGGCGGGTGCTGACCGACGTCTACACCACGCCCGGCGGCTGCGACGAGGCGGTACGGATCTTCCTCGCCCGTGGGCTGTCCGCGGCCGAGGGCGAGCGGTTCGAGGTCTCCGAGGAGGAGGCCGACATGGAGCTGGCGCGGGTGCCGCAGGACGAGCTGGTGCGCGGCGTCCTCGCCGGTGAGCTGCACAACAACTGCCTGGTGGTGGGGGTGCTGGCGCTCACCGCGGCGCAGGGCGCCGGGAGCCTGGACGCGCTCCGGCCGGCCGATGCGCCCTGGCCGGCCCGCCCCTTCCAAGCCTGACGCCCCGGCCCCGCCCGCTCCGCACCTTCCCGGCACGGCGTACCGGTCCGCCCCGCCGTGCCCCGTCCAGGGCGCCGGTCGCATGATCCGCCGATCCGATCGAGTGGCCCAACCGCCGCGCTCCGTACGGAACGTGACAGGCTGTGAACTACGCTCGACAGCGGTGTCCCGTGCGCGCGTGCGCCGGGAGCGTACGCGCGGGCGGACGGGAGCGTGACCGGTGACGGAGCAGGCGGTGGGCGGGGGACACCTCCCGCCCCGGACGGTGGAGGTGCCCGCCGTGGCGGCACCGGGCCGGCGGGCACCGGAGTCCCGCCGCGCGGACGGCGCCGCCGCCCGCCCTGCCGGCCCCCCGCCGCCCGCCACCGGGTTCGCCGGCCGGCGCCGCGAGCTCAAGGAGCTGCACGCCGATATCGCCCGGGCCGGTCTGGACACCCTCTCCGGCCGCAAGGGCGCCCGCAGCCGGGTGCTGCTGATCGCCGGCCGGCCCGGGTCCGGCCGTACCGCGCTGGCCGAGGAGCTGCTGCGGGGGCTGGCCGACCGCTACCCGGACGGGGTGCTGCGGGCCAGGCTGACCGGGCCGGACGGTGCGGTCACCGACACCGGCCGCATCGCGCGGGACCTGCTGGCCGCGCTCGGGGCGCGGGTCTCCCCGGGCTCGGTCGAGGACGAGCTGACCGAACAGCTGCGCCGCGCGCTCGCCCGCCGCCGCGTCCTGCTCTTCTTGGACGACGCCCCGGGGGCCGACGAGGTCGCACCGCTGCTCCCGGACGCCCCCGACTGCCTGGTCGTGGTGGTCTCCCGGGGGCCGCTGACCGGCATCCCGGACGTCCGGCCGTGCGCGCTGGGCGGCCTCGACGGCCCGGCCGGTGTCGAGATCCTCAGCCGCTACGCCGGTCCGACCAGGATCACCGTCGATCCGCGGACCGCCGACAGCGTCGCCGAGGAGTGCGGCGGCCAGCCCGCCGCACTGATCCTGGCCGGTGCCTGGCTGGCCGCCCGCCCCACCTCCTCCGTCGCCGACCTGCTCCGGGCGCTGCAAGCCGTCCCGGTGCCCCCGGACCTGGCCGGCGGCGCCCGTCCGCTGTTCCGCGCCTTCCACCTGGCCCACCAGGCACTCTCGCCCGCCGCCGCCCGGATACTGCGGCTGACCGCCCTGGCACCGGCCGGTCTGGTGGACGCCCAGATCGCCTCGGCGCTGGCCGGGTGCTCGGTGGCCACGGCCGCCACTGCCCTGGGGGACTTCGCGGCGCTGGGCCTGCTGCGGCCGGCGCCCGCCGGTGACGGCCCGCCCCCGGGCGTCCGGATGCCCGATGGCGCCCTGTACCCCGCCTACACCCTCCCCGGCTGCCTCGATCCGCAGGTACGCGCCCTGCTCGGGGAACACGAACGGCCGGCCGAGATCCGGCTGGCCCGGGCCCGGATGCTGGAGCGGACGGTGCGGCTGCTGCAGTCCTGCCGGGCCATGGGTGAGCCGGCCGATGCGCCCGCCCGCCAGAAGGCCGCCGCGCTGCCCCGCCCGATGCGCTTCGCCTCCGGCGACGCCGCGGCGTACTGGCTGCGCAGCCGCCGCGGTGCGCTGCTGGACGCCGCCGCCGTCGCCGTCGCGGACGGTGAACTCGACACCCTGGACCGGCGGTTGATGGCCGTGCTGACCCGCTCGCTGCTGGTGCACCTGGGGGACGAGGCCGCCGCTCCGGACCTCTACGCGCTGCACGGGCTGGTGCTCCGGGTCGCCGAGCGGCGCGGCCTGCCGAGGGAGCGGGCCGCGGCCCTGCTGAACCTCGCCGACCTCGACACCCGGGCAGGACGCACCGCCCAGGCGGCCACGCGCTACCGGGGAGCGCTGGAGGCGGCCCGTTCGGTGAAGGACCCGGTGGCCACCGGCCGGGCGCTGGAGTCGCTGGGCGACACCTACACCGAGCTGGGCGACGGGCAGCGGGCCGCCGACTGGTACGGGCGGGCGCTGGAGCTGCGGCTGGCCCGTGGGGAGACCCCGGACGCGGCGCGGCTGTACGGCCGGATCGGCGGCGCGCACAGCTCCGTGGGCCGGTGGGAGGAGGCGCTCAGGCACTGGCGGGCCGCGGCCAGGACGTACCGCCGGCTCGGCGACGGGGCAGGTCAGGCGCGGGCGACCGGTGAAGTGGCCCGGGTGCACGAGGGCGCGGGGCGGCCCGAGCGGGCCCTGCGGATCTGCCAGGAGGCCCTCGACCTGGCCCGGAAGGCGGCGGACGGACACCTGGAGGCGGTGCTGCAACTGCGGATTGCGGACACCCTCGACCGGCTCGGCGACCCCGCGGCGGCAGGCCTCCACCGTTCCGTGGGGGAGCACCTCCTCGGAGATCATCCGGACTGACCTACGAAATCGGTGGTGCTTCTCGCAGAAATTAATGCTTTGCAAGGCTAGACAAGAACGGCTCCTTCAATAGACTGGCTGAACCGCGTACGGCGCGGCCAGTTCCGTCATGCATCGCATGAGGGGATAATTCCTCCTGCACCCTCTCTTTCAAGGACCGTGATCGACGTGAAGGTCGGTATCCCCCGCGAGGTCAAGAACAACGAGTTCCGCGTGGCCATCACGCCCGCCGGAGTCAACGAACTCGTCCGCCACGGCCACCAGGTCTTCCTCGAGAAGGACGCCGGCCTCGGCTCGTCCATCACCAACGAGGAGTACGTGTCCGCCGGTGCCACCATCCTGGACACCGCGGACGAGGTCTGGAGCACCGCTGACCTGCTGCTGAAGGTCAAGGAGCCGATCGCGGAGGAGTACCACCGCCTCCGCAAGGACCAGACGCTCTTCACCTACCTGCACCTCGCCGCCTCCAAGGAGTGCACGGACGCGCTGCTGGAGTCCGGCACCACCGCCATCGCCTACGAGACCGTCGAGACGGCCGGCCGTCAGCTGCCGCTGCTCGCCCCGATGTCCGAGGTCGCGGGCCGGATCGCCCCGCAGGTCGGCGCCTACCACCTGATGCGCCAGGCCGGCGGCCGCGGTGTGCTGCCCGGTGGCGTCCCCGGTGTGCACGCGGGCAAGGCCGTCGTCATCGGCGGTGGCGTCTCCGGCTGGAACGCCGTGCAGATCGCCGTGGGCCTGGGCTTCCACGTCACCCTGCTCGACAAGGACATCAACAAGCTCCGCGAGGCCGACAAGATCTTCGGCACCAAGGTGCAGACGATCGTCTCCAACGCCTTCGAGCTGGAGAAGGCCGTCATCGAGGCCGACCTCGTCGTCGGTGCGGTCCTGATCCCCGGTGCCAAGGCCCCCAAGCTGGTCACCAACGAGCTCGTCGCCAAGATGAAGCCCGGAAGTGTCCTTGTCGACATCGCGATCGACCAGGGCGGCTGCTTCGAGGACTCCCGTCCGACCACCCACGCCGAGCCGACCTTCCAGGTCCACAACTCGGTCTTCTACTGCGTCGCCAACATGCCCGGCGCGGTGCCGAACACCTCCACCCACGCGCTCACCAACGCCACGCTGCCCTACATCGTGGAGCTGGCGAACCGCGGCTGGGTCGAGGCGCTGCGCCGTGACCCGGCGCTGGCCAAGGGTCTGAACACGCACGACGGCAAGGTCGTCTACGGCCCGGTCGCCGAGGCCCACGGCCTGGAGACCATCGAACTGCGCACCCTCCTCGGCTGAGGCGTCAACGACGCGCGTCAACGCTGCACATCCGGCCGGGCCTTGGTAACAGGGCCCGGCCGGTCGCATGTGCGACCTCCGGAAGGAGGGGTTCCGGATCGCCGGACCCCAACTCGCCGTGAACGTAACCCTTTAACCGGTTCGTGTACCCCCGAAACATCGGTCCGATACCGCTTGCGCTCTTGACATCGAGGGGTCCGGTTACCGACACATCGTGCCGGGTCCGGTGGATTGTGTTGCTGCGGACGCCCGACACGCCATAGAGTCGCCAACCGTCGGCATGGTGCCACGCTGACCTATCGATAAAGTTTCCTGGTCACATCCAAGGAGGTAAGACGACTTGTGAATGAGTCGACATTTACTCCCGGAGGTGGTCAACCAGGAGCGGTTGCAGGGGTCCAGGGTCCCCCGGGGCTGAAGGCTGTCGGCTCCGTCGCGGTCCGCACCTTCGCAGCCAGCATTTCCACGACAGCCCACCAGAGCATGGACGGCCATCACGTGAACGCCATGGCCGGCGACCGGGGCAGTGGAGAACCCGCCCGTCTCGCCGACTACGACGACCTGCCCGAGGGGCACTTCTACGATCCGGACGCGGAGTACGAGCCGGACCCCGAATACGCCGCGACGCTCGCGCCGGACGCCGCGCGCCAGCGCCGCGAACGCGTCGGCCCGACCGGACGCCCGCTCCCTTATTTCCCCATCCCGGGACCGCTGTCGGACCACGGCCCGGCAAAGATCATCGCGATGTGCAACCAGAAGGGCGGGGTCGGCAAGACCACCTCGACCATCAACCTGGGCGCGGCACTCGCCGAGTACGGACGACGGGTGCTGCTCGTCGACTTCGACCCGCAGGGCGCCCTGTCGGTCGGACTCGGCGTCAACCCGATGGAACTCGATCTGACGGTCTACAACCTGCTCATGGAGCGGGGGATGTCGGCCGACGAGGTGCTGCTGAAGACCGCGGTCCCCAACATGGACCTGCTGCCCAGCAACATCGACCTGTCCGCCGCCGAGGTGCAGCTGGTCAGCGAGGTCGCCCGGGAGTCGACGCTGCAGCGCGCCCTGAAGCCGCTGCTGGCCGACTACGACTACATCGTCATCGACTGCCAGCCCTCCCTGGGCCTGCTGACCGTCAACGCCCTGACGGCCGCTCACAAGGTCATCGTGCCGCTGGAGTGCGAGTTCTTCGCGCTGCGCGGTGTCGCGCTGCTCACCGAGACCATCGAGAAGGTCCAGGAGCGGCTCAACCCCGAGCTGCAGCTCGACGGCATCCTCGCGACGATGTACGACTCCCGCACCGTGCACAGCCGTGAGGTGCTGGCGCGGGTCGTCGAGGCCTTCGACGACCACGTCTACCACACGGTCATCGGCCGGACGGTCCGCTTCCCCGAGACCACCGTCGCGGGCGAGCCGATCACCACGTACGCCTCCAACTCCGTCGGTGCCGCCGCCTATCGCCAGCTCGCCAGGGAGGTGCTCGCCCGGTGTCACGCCGAGTGAGTCTGCCGGGAGCGGACGAACTCTTCCGCACCACCGGGGGGGTGGGGCTGCAGCCCTCCAGCCCCCGCCGTTCGGCGAACGGTGCGGCGGGCGGCGAGACGCCCCGCGTGCCCCCGCCGGCCGGCGAGTCCGATCCGGCCGCCGAGGCGCCGGAGGCCGCCGCCGCGGTCCGGCAGCGGCGGCCCGGGAACGACACCCCGGACGCCGCGGCGACCGCGGGTGACGGCGGGCCGGCCACCCCGCCCCGGGTGCCTCCGGTCGGGGCCCCCGCCGAGCACAACGGCCGTGAGACGGACGGCAGTCCGGCCAAGGGCCACCGCGCACAGGCAGGCCAGTCCGGACCGTCCGCTCCCGACGCCGCGGCAGCCGCGCAGGCGGGTGGCCAGGGCCGTCGGCGCGGCGGCACCCGCGGCGCCAACCGCCGCCCCAGCGGCCGGGAGCGCCACGACGAGAAGATCACCGTCTATGTCTCCGCCGAGGAGCTCATGGACCTGGAACACGCCCGGCTGGTCCTGCGCGGGGAGCACGGCCTCGCCGTCGACCGCGGCCGGATCGTCCGCGAGGCGGTCGCCGTCGTCCTCGCCGACCTGGAGTCGCGGGGCGACGCCAGCATCCTGGTACGGCGGCTGCGCGGGCGTTAGGCCCCGCCGTCACACTCCCGTCCGCTCCGGGGCGGGGCCTGCCGCGCGGCCTGGAGCGTGTCCCGGGCGGGGAGGGGATAACCTGCCTCTCCGGCGGGTCTTCCCGCCCGTGACCAGCCCGTCGCCCCCGGCGCGGGACCGCAGCACCAGGACCACGATGCCGACGACCCACGACGACGCCCCCGCGCCCCGCGCCCGCAGACAACTCGGGCGCGGGCCGGGCGCCGGGACGGCGGAGCCGGCGGCGCCCGCGGGAGGGGAGCTGCCGGAGGAGTCCGCTCCGCCCGCGGCGTCGGGCGAGGTGGATGCGCCCGCTGCGGCCGGTGATTCCGCCGGGACGCCGGCCGCCGACGCCGCTTCCGACGCGGTGTCCGATGGCGCTCCCGACGTCCCTGCCGATGCCGCGCCCGGTCCTCCGTGCGGCACCGCGTCCGGCGCTCCTTCCGATACCGGGTCCGGCGCTCCTTCCGGCATCGCGTCCGATGATGCTTCCGACGGGGCTCCGGCCGACGGCGGCGACGGACGGTTCACCCTCCGCCTGGACAACTTCGAGGGTCCCTTCGACCTCCTCCTGCAGCTGATTTCCAAGCACAAGCTGGACGTCACCGAGGTGGCGCTGTCCAAGGTGACCGACGAGTTCATGGCGCACATCCGGGCCATGGGGCCGGACTGGGACCTGGACCAGACCACCGAGTTCCTGGTCGTCGCGGCGACCCTGCTCGACCTGAAGACGGCCCGGCTGCTGCCGGCCGCCGAGGTGGAGGACGAGGCGGACCTCGCGCTGCTGGAGGCCCGCGATCTGCTCTTCGCGCGGCTGCTGCAGTACCGCGCGTACAAGCGGATCGCGGACATCTTCAGCGGCCGGCTGACGGACGAGGCGCGGTGCCACCCCCGGACGGTCGGGCTGGAGCCGCAGTTCGCCGAGCTGCTGCCCGAGGTCGCCCTCAGCATCGGCGCCGAGGGCTTCGCCCGGCTCGCGGTCAAGGCGATGCAGCCCAAGGCCCGACCACAGGTCTTCGTCGACCACATCCACGCTCCGCTGGTGAGCGTGCGGGAGCAGGCCGAGGTGGTGATGGCGCGGCTGCGGGAGGTGGGCGGGACCACCTTCGCGGAACTGGTCGCCGACGCACCGGACACCCTGACCGTCGTGGCGCGCTTCCTGGCTCTGCTGGAGCTCTACCGGGAGCGGGTGGTGGCGCTGGACCAGGAGGAGGCGCTGGGCGCGCTGGCGGTGCGCTGGACGGGCGCGGAGGGGGCCGTCCCACAGGTCACGGACGAGTTCGACCAGGAACCGGGGGAGCGGACCGCCACCGGGGCGGGACGGGACGAGCGCGCGGAAGCGGAAGAGGAGCAGGCATGAACGGCGCGGCCGGTGGCGGCACGTACGGGGCGACCGGCCCCCACGGAACCTCCGAGGCGTACGGGACCACCGAGACGTACGACATCACCGAGGCCGGCGCGGACGGCGGCGGACCGGGGGAGCGCCCGGAGGAGCCGACCGGTTCCCTGGGCGTCGCCGAGCTGGAGCTGAAGCCCGCGCTGGAGGCGGTGCTGATGGTCGTCGACGAGCCGGCGACCGAGGAGCACCTGGCCCGCGTGCTGCAGCGGCCCCGGCGCGCGGTCGCGCTGGCGCTGCGCGAGCTGTCCGACGACTATGCGCGCCAGGGCCGGGGCTTCGACCTCCGCCTGGTGGCCGGCGGCTGGCGCTTCTACTCCCGCGCGGCGTACGCGGACGCGGTGGAGAGCTTCGTCCTGGACGGCCAGCAGGCCCGGCTCACCCAGGCCGCATTGGAGACTCTGGCCGTGGTCGCGTACCGTCAGCCGGTCAGCCGTTCCCGCGTCTCGGCCGTCCGCGGAGTGAACTGTGACGGTGTGATGCGCACGCTCCTCCAGCGCGGCCTGGTGGAGGAGGCGGGGACGGAACCTGAAACAGGTGCGATCCTGTACAGGACGACGAACTACTTTCTGGAGCGGATGGGCCTGCGCGGTCTGGACGAGCTCCCCGAGCTCGCACCGTTCCTCCCGGAAGCGGACGCGGTCGAGGGCGACTCTGCGGAAGGTATCCCGTCGTTCGACGTAGACGACAGCGGCGACTCTCAGACGGATCATTGATGCGAAGCAGCGGCAGGAACAACAGGGACAGCGGGCGCGGCAACTACCGCGGCGCCGGCAACGGCAGGGACGAGAAGCAGCAGCGCGCGGGCCGCCCCCGTCCCGAGGAGCGCCGCTACGACGTGGGCGGGCAGGGCGGCCCCGGTGGTGCCAAGGACGAGCGCAAGGGCGGTGGCAGCCGCGGCGCGGCGGCCCGCGGTGGTGCCAAGGGCGGTCCCCGTACCGGCGCCAAGCCCGCGGCCGGTGGCAAGGGCGGTGCCGGTGGCAAGGGCGGGCCCCAGCGGGGCCGCGGTCAGGGCCCCGCGCGGCCCCGTGAGTACGACGCCCAGGTCGAGGAGCGCAACCGCGCCCGGCACAACAAGCCGCAGGTCAAGACGCCCAAGACGTTCGGCGAGCAGGAGGGCGAGCGGCTGCAGAAGGTGCTGGCCCGAGCCGGTATGGGCTCGCGGCGGGCCTGCGAGGAGCTGATCGACCAGGCACGGGTCGAGGTCAACGGCAAGATCGTCATGGAGCAGGGCGTCCGGGTCGACCCGGAGAAGGACGAGATCAAGGTCGACGGCCTGACGGTCGCCACCCAGTCGTACCTCTTCTTCGCGCTGAACAAGCCGGCCGGCGTCGTCTCCACGATGGAGGACCCGGACGGCCGCCAGTGCCTGGGGGACTACGTCACCAACCGCGAGACGCGGCTGTTCCACGTCGGCCGGCTGGACACCGAGACCGAGGGCATCATCCTGCTCACCAACCACGGTGAGCTGGCGCACCGCCTGACGCACCCGCGCTACGGCGTCAAGAAGACCTACCTGGCCGCGATCCAGGGCCCCCTCCCGCGCGACCTGGGCAAGCAGCTCAAGGACGGCATCCAGCTGGAGGACGGCTACGCCCGCGCCGACCACTTCCGGGTGGTCGAGAACACCGGCAAGAACTACCTCGTCGAGGTCACGCTCCACGAGGGCCGCAAGCACATCGTGCGCCGGATGCTGGCGGAGGCGGGTTTCCCGGTGGACAAGCTGGTGCGGACCGCGTTCGGGCCGATCTCGCTGGGTGACCAGAAGTCGGGCTGGCTGCGCCGGATGACCAACACCGAGGTCGGCATGCTGATGCGCGAGGTCGAGCTGTAAGCACGCCGTGGCCGGTCCGCCCGGCCGGGCCTCGCTTGGCGGTATCCCGGGAGCCGCTCCCGGATATCGCCTTGCGGTCGCACCCCACCACCCCTTAACGTCACCATGACGATTAAGGGGTGGTTTTTCATGGGGTCCACGGGGGCAACGCGGTCCGCCGCAACCGGCGCGCTGATCGGCCTGGCGCTCGGCGATGCGCTGGGCTTTCCCACGGAGTTCAACGACGTACCGGCGATCCTCGCGAAGGCGGGGCCGTGGCGCGGCATGCCGCTGCCCGAGCCCGCCTTCGTCACCGACGACACCCAGATGACGCTGGCGCTGGGGCGGGGGTTGCGGACGGCCATGGGGCGCGGCGAACTCACCGCGGCGGGGCTCGAAGGGCCGGTGCGCGAGGAGTACGTCGCCTGGTGGCGCTCGCCGGACAACAACCGTGCACCGGGCGGCACTTGCCTGCGCGCCTGTGAGTTGCTCGCCGCCCCGGCCCGGCCCTGGGTCGCGGCGAGCCAGATCGGGTCCAAGGGGTGCGGCGCCAATATGCGGGTCGCCCCCCTCGGGCTCGCCCCGGGGTTGAGTCCGCAGCAGCGGTCCGGCGCCGCCCAGCTGCAGTCCGCGCTGACCCATGGGCACCCCACCGCGCTCGCCGCGAGCGACCTGACCGCCTTCGCCGTCCGCGTCCTCGCCGACGGCGCCCGACCCGCCGAGCTGCCGGACCTGCTGCGGACCTACGCCCGCGCGGGGCGCACCGTCTACCGGGAGGACTGGCTCGGCGACCTGTGGCGGCACGGCCAGGACCCGTCCCCGACGAGGTTCATCGCCCGGGGCTGGGACGAGTGCCTGGGGGTGCTGGACCGCCTGGACGCGGCGCTCGCCGCACCGGACCCGGAGGCCGACCCCTGCCTGGCCACCGGTGCCGGCTGGATCGCGGAGCAGGCGCTGGCCACCGGCCTGCTCTGCTTCCTGCTCTTCCCCGACGAGCCGCTCACCGCGCTGCGCCGGGCCGCCTGCACCTCCGGCGACTCCGACTCGATCGCCTGCCTCACCGGCGCCTTCGCGGGTGCCCATCGGGGAGCCGGCGCCTGGCCCGAGGAGTGGGTCGCCCGTATCGAGTACCGCGAGGAGCTGCTGGCGCTGGGGGAGGCCTGGGATGCCTGAGACCCTGCCCGAGAGCCCGCCCGAGGCCGCGCCTGAGAGCGCTCGTGGCCTCACCGGCGCCACCGAGCGGGACGCCGTCCTCCGGGCGGCCGGGGTGCCCGCCGTCGACCTGAGCGCGGTGCTGGCGGAGGCGGACGACCCGCTGGTCTTCGCCACCGTCTCCGGCGCGCATCTGTACGGCTTTCCCTCCCACGACTCCGACGTCGACCTGCGCGGGTCCCACCTGCTGCCGACGGCCGCGCTGGTCGGCCTCCACGAGCCGGAGGAGACCCGGACCCGGATGGGGGACCGGGACGGCGTCGAGACGGACCTGGTCTCCCACGACCTGCGGAAGTTCGCCCGCCTGTTGTTGCGCCGCAACGGCTACGTCCTGGAACAGCTGCTCTCCCCCTTGGTCGTGCACACCACGGAGGTCCATCGGGAGCTGGTCGCGCTCGCCCCCGACCTGCTCACCTCTCACCACGCCCACCACTACCGCGGCTTCGCCCGGACCCAGTGGCGGCTCTTCGAGAAGACCGGCGAGCTGAAGCCGCTGCTGTACACCCTGCGGGTGCTGCTCACCGGGATCCACCTGATGACCGGCCGCCGGGTGCAGCCCCACCTGCCCACCCTGGTGGGCGAGGTGGCCGCGCCCGCCTATGTGCCCGAGCTGATCGCGGCCAAGGAGGCGGCCGAACACGGCGCGGCCGGTGACGTAGTGGACGCGGCGCGGCTACGCGCGGACGTCGAGGCGCTGCACGCCCGGCTGGACGCCGCGCAGGCCGCGACCGCCCTGCCGGACGTACCGGGCGCCCGTGCGGCGCTCCACGACCTGGTCGTCCGGGCCCGACTGGCGGCGCCCGGGTACCCGGAGCCCGGCCCGCGGGCCGTGGCCTCAGACGAGCGCTGAGGTCCGCCGGGCCCGGAAGAGGAAGTCCGCCACCCGGGCCCGGTCCGGCTCGGCCGGCAGCGGCGAGCCGGACACCGCAGCGTCGGCCTCCTCGGACAGCCGTGCCATCCGCCGCTCCACGGTCTCCCAGGCCACCTCACCCCGCTTGACGGCCAGCAGCTCTTCCCGGGCCGGGCCGACGTCGAGCGTGAGGGCGCCGGTGCGGAGCAGGTCGCGCGAGCTGGCCAGCAGGCGCAGCAGGTGCATGGCGTGCTTCCAGCGGGGTGCGCCGCGCTGCCGCACATCCGCCCGCAGCTGCTTGAGCTGCCCCGTGGCGTACCCGGTGAAGGTGCGGTGGGCCTGCCGGGACAGGAAGGCGCCGCGCAGCGACAGCAGCTCCCGACCGGTGTCGTCGATCCGCTCGACGAACGGCGAGTGCAGACACTCCAGGACGGTGGGGTTGGCGCGCAGCGCCAGCTGGCAGAAGCGTTCCAGCTCCCAGGAGAACTCCTCCTCGCGCGGCCCCTCCACATGGGTCGGCGGCTTCTCGAAGCCCCAGAACAGACGGGTCGGCGCGAGGAAGACCCCGCGCCGGTCGATGTCGCTGTTCTCCGTCGCCAGTCCGAAGGCGCGTGAGCCCATCACACACGCGTAGACGGTGTGCTCGACGACCAGCGAGTGCTCTGCGGAGGCTTCCGGCATGGCGGCGATTGTGGCTGGTGGGGCGGCGGATGTCACCAGGTTTGGGACACCCGTCACGCAGTGGTCACCGGCATGATCACCCTCGGTGGGCGGGCGGTCGCCGCCCGCGCCGGGAGGCGTTCCGGCTCGTCCCGCGGTCACCCGCCGCGTACGGAATGTCAGTGCGGCTGGTTACGCTGATCAGTGCGAGCACGGGTGCGTGACACGGCACACAACACAAGGGGAGCAGTGACGTGGCGGTACGAGCGGTCCGCGGGGCCGTCCAACTGGAGCGGGACGACGCCGCGCACATGCAGGAGCGGGTGGGCGAGCTGCTCACCGCCGTCCTGGAGCGCAACGGGATGCTCGCGGACGACCTGATCAGCGTCTGGTTCACCGCCACCCCGGACCTGCACAGCGACTTCCCGGCCGCTGCCGCCCGTGCCCTGGGCATCACCGACGTCCCGCTGATCTGTGCCCAGGAGCTCGCGGTCGACGGCGCCATGGAACGCGTGGTGCGGGTGCTGGCCCACGTCGAGACCGGACTGTCCAAGGCCGGCATCGCCCACGTCTACCTCGGTGCCGCCGCGGCGCTGCGAAAGGACATCGCGCAGTGAGAACCGCACTCGTCATCGGAACCGGCCTGATCGGCACCTCGGCCGCCCTCGCGCTGCACGCGCGCGGCGTCCAGGTGTACCTCGAGGACCACGACCAGGCCCAGGCGCTGACCGCCGCCGCGCTCGGCGCCGGCACCGCCGAGGTGCCGCCGGAGCCGGTCGACCTGGCCGTGGTGGCGGTGCCGCCGGCACACGTCGCCACCGCGCTGGCCGACGCCATCGGGCGCCGCGTGGCCCGGGGCTACATCGACGTCGCCAGCGTTAAGGGCGGCCCGCGCCGCGAGCTGGAGGAGCGGGGCTGTGACCTGACCGGCTACCTCGGCACCCACCCGATGGCCGGCAAGGAGCGGTCCGGCCCGCTGGCCGCCACCGCCGACCTCTTCGAGGGCCGCCCCTGGGTGCTCACCCCGCGGCCCGACGGCGACACCGAGGTGCTCAACCTCGCCCTGGAGCTGGTCGCGCTGTGCCGGGCCGTCCCGGTGGTGATGGACGCCGATGCGCACGACCGCGCCGTCGCCCTGGTGTCGCACACCCCGCAGCTGCTCTCCAGCCTGGTCGCCGCCCGGCTCAAGGGCGCCGACGAGACCGCCGTCCGCCTCTGCGGCCAGGGCATCCGGGATGTGACGCGGATCGCGGCCTCCGACCCGGCGATGTGGATCGACATCCTCTCCGCCAACCCCGGACCGGTCGCCGACGTCCTGGCCGAGGTCGCCGCCGACCTCGACGAGACCGTGCGGTCGCTGCGCGCCCTGGAGTCCGCCGACGAGGAGAAGCGCGGCGGCGGCGCCAGTGGCATCGAGGACGTGCTGCGGCGCGGCAACGCCGGCCGCGAGCGGGTCCCCGGCAAGCACGGCGCCGCCCCCGCCGCGTACGAGATCGTCGCGGTGTACATCGGCGACCAGCCCGGCGAGCTGGCCCGGATCTTCGCCGACGCCGGCCGGGTCGGGGTCAACATCGAGGACGTCCGCATCGAGCACGCCACCGGTCAGCAGGCGGGCTTCATCCAGCTGATGGTCGAGCCGCAGACGGTGCCGGTGCTGACCGCGGAGCTGCGGGAGCGCGGGTGGTCGATCCGGCAGTGACACCGTGGACGGCGCCGTCCGGGTGAGCCAGTAACCTTGTGCGAGGCCCTTACGGCCCTTGGACCCCCGCCCCGTGGACAAGAAAGGTGTTCGTCACCGTGGAAACCGCCGCTCGGACCGCCCCGGCTGCAGTGATTGTCGCCATCGACGGACCCGCAGGCACGGGCAAGTCCAGCACGTCCAAGGCGGTGGCCGCCGAGCTGGGCCTGGGCTACCTCGACACCGGCGCCCAGTACCGCGCCATCACCTGGTGGATGCTGAACAACGGCATCGACGTCAAGGACGCCGTCGCCGTGGCCGACGCCGCCGCCAAGCCGGTGATCGTCTCCGGCACCGACCCGGCCGCCCCGACCATCACCGTCGACGGCCTGGACGCCGCGGGCCCGATCCGCACCCAGGAGGTCACCTCCGCGGTCAGCGCCGTCAGCGCGGTGCCCGAGGTGCGGACCCTGATCACGGACCTGCAGCGCTCCATCGCCGCCTCGGCGCCGAAGGGCATCGTCGTCGAGGGCCGGGACATCGGCATCACGGTCCTGCCCGACGCCGACCTCAAGATCTTCCTCACCGCCTCCGCCGAGGCCCGTGCGGCCCGCCGCACCGGGGAGCTCAAGGGCAAGGACGCCACCGACCTGGCCGCCACCCGCGAGGCACTGATCAAGCGGGACGCCGCCGACTCCTCCCGCAAGACCTCCCCGCTGGCCAAGGCGGACGACGCCGTCGAGGTGGACACCACCGAGCTGACGCTGGAGCAGGTCATCGAGTGCGTGGTCACCCTCATCGAGGGCGTCAGCGCCGAAAAGGCGGGACTCGCCCGGTGACCGGAGCTGGCACGGTGCCGCCCCCGGCCGGCGCCGGGGCCTCGCCCCGGCCCGACGCCCCGAGCGCTTCCGGCGCCGTACTCGGCCGCCGGATCGGCATCGGCCTGATGTACGGGCTGTGGCGGCCGCGGGTGCTGGGCGCCTGGCGGGTGCCGTCCGCCGGCCCGGTGATCCTGGCCGTCAACCACTCGGGCGCCATCGACGGGCCGATGCTGATGGGCACCGCGCCCCGGCCCGTGCATTTCCTGATCAAGAAAGAAGCCTTCGTCGGCCCGCTGGACCCGTTCCTACGGGGCATCGGGCAGCTGAAGGTGGACCGCAGCACCGTCGACCGCAAGGCGATCACCGACGCGCTCGGCGTGCTGCAGCGCGGCGGGGTGCTGGGGATCTTCCCGGAGGGCACCCGCGGCACCGGCGACTTCGCCTCCCTGCGGGCGGGCCTGGCGTACTTCGCGGTGCGCTCCGGCGCTCCCGTCGTACCGGTGGCGGTGCTCGGCGGCACGGACCGGCACAGCCGGTTGACCCGCGCCGTGCCGCCGCTGCGCGGGCGCATCGACGTCGTCTTCGGCGACGCCTTCGAGGCCCAGGAAGGGGCCGGGGGCGGTGGCGGCCGGCGTACCCGTAAGGCGCTGGACGAGGCGACCGTACGGATCCAGGAGCGGCTGACCGCCCACCTGGCAGAGGCCAGGCGCCTGACCGGGCGCTGAGCCAGCTATGAGTAGTGGGCCGCGGACGAGCGGTCCACCGATGATGATGAACGAGGAACGGACTTCATGAACGACCAGATCCCCACCGGCGACGAGCACGGTGCGCTTGGCGACGCCGAGTACGCGGAGTTCATGGAGCTCGCCGCGCAGGAGGGCTTCGACCTCGAGGAGGTCGAGGGCGACATCGCCGCGGCCGGCCACGGCCCGCTGCCCGTCCTCGCTGTCGTCGGCCGCCCCAACGTCGGCAAGTCGACGCTGGTGAACCGCATCATCGGTCGCCGTGAGGCGGTCGTCGAGGACCGGCCGGGCGTCACCCGCGACCGCGTCACCTACGAGGCCGACTGGAACGGCCGCCGCTTCAAGGTCGTCGACACCGGCGGCTGGGAGCAGGACGTCCTGGGCATCGACGCCTCGGTGGCGATGCAGGCCGAGTTCGCCATCGAGGCCGCCGACGCGGTGGTCTTCGTCGTCGACGCCAAGGTCGGCGCCACCGACACCGACGAGGCCGTGGTCAAGCTGCTGCGCCGCTCCGGCAAGCCCGTCGTCCTGGTCGCCAACAAGGTCGACGGCCCGTCCGGCGAGGCCGACGCCGCGATGCTCTGGTCGCTGGGCCTCGGTGAGCCGCACCCGATCTCCGCACTGCACGGCCGGGGCACCGGCGACATGCTGGACGCCGCGCTGGAGGCGCTGCCCGAGGCGCCCGCGCAGACCTTCGGCGCGGCCGGCGGCGGCCCCCGTCGGATCGCGCTGATCGGCCGTCCGAACGTCGGCAAGTCCTCGCTGCTGAACAAGGTCGCCCGCGAGGAGCGGGTGGTGGTCAACGAACTCGCCGGCACCACCCGCGACCCGGTCGACGAGCTGATCGAACTGGGCGGCAAGACCTGGAAGTTCGTCGACACCGCGGGCATCCGCCGTCGGGTGCACCTCCAGGAGGGCGCCGACTACTACGCCTCGCTGCGCACCGCCGCGGCCGTGGAGAAGGCCGAGGTCGCGGTCGTCCTGATCGACGCCGGTGAGTCCATCAGCGTCCAGGACCAGCGGATCATCACCATGGCCGTGGAGGCCGGGCGCGCCCTGGTCATCGCGTACAACAAGTGGGACAACCTGGACGAGGAGCGCCGGTTCTACCTGGAGCGGGAGATCGAGCGGGACCTCGTGCAGATCCCGTGGGCGATGCGGGTGAACGTCTCCGCGCGCACCGGCCGCCATGTGGAGAAGCTGGTCCCGGCGATCGAGACCGCGCTGGCGGGCTGGGAGACCCGTGTCCCCACCGGGCGGCTGAACGCCTTCCTCGGTGAGATCGTCGCCTCCCACCCGCACCCGATCCGGGGCGGCAAGCAGCCCCGCATCCTCTTCGGCACCCAGGCCGGCACCAAGCCCCCGCGCTTCGTGCTGTTCGCCTCCGGCTTCCTGGAGGCCGGCTACCGGCGGTTCATCGAGCGCCGCCTGCGCGAGGAGTTCGGCTTCGAGGGCACCCCGATCCACCTCTCGGTGCGGGTGCGGGAGAAGCGGACCAAGAAGAAGTAGCCGGCGCGCCGGGCACGGTCCGCGGCCTGAGCCGCGGACGCCCGGCCCCGGCAGGGCGGTCAGTGGCCGTGCGGACGCGGACGGGAGCCGTGCGGCTGGTCAGTGGCCGTGCGGACGGGCCTCGCGCGGCCCCGGCGGAAGGGCCGGGAGGTGCGCCCGCGGGTGGTAGGGCTGGCGCCCGATGACCTCCCAGTGCCCGCCGGCCGCCGCCGGGCGGCCCCAACTCCCGCCGCCGCGCAGCACCTCCGGAAGCTCCGGCTCGTCCGTACGGTCACCGGGCAGCGCGCGGAAGGCACGGCGGTACTCGGCGTACAGCTCGTCGTAGATCGGGGTGGCCGAGCCGCGTCCCACCGTGTACGCCGCCCCGCGTTCGTGCGAGGGGCGCATGGCGGGGATGGGGACGTACGGGGCGCGGGCGGAGGGGTCGTATGCGTGCACGTCTGTGCCAACGACCCCGGTCGCCGGGGGATGCGGCTTTGCGGTGGAAATGGCGGATCGCGAGGGCATGACCGGCCGGCTCGGCGGTCCGCCCCCGCGATCGGGTGCTACCAGGGCCGTCAGGTGCCCGCGAGCGGCATCGCCGCGGCGACCAGGGCGCCCTTGGCGGCGGCCTCCTCCAGCGCCTGCCGCATCAGGTCCTCGCGCGGCTGGTGGCCGATGGTGCCCGCGGGCGCGGCGTACATCAGTACCGTCTGGGCCTTGTTGGCCGCGGTGCGCCAGCCGTCGGAGACCGCCAGCGGCTGGTGCGCCTGCCACCAGGCCGCCTGGCCGCCGGTGCTGCCCGGCTGCAGCACGGCGTGCAGCTTGCCCATGGCCAGCAGGGCGGACCAGCCGGGGTTGAGGGCCGGCAGCTGGTTCATGTCCGTCACCCGCTGGAAGCCCTGCTCCATCAGGAGCGGCAGGAAGTTGTCGTCCAGGCCGACCGAGCCCGGGCGGGCGATCGGGCCGTCCGGCTCGACGACCAGGGCCGGGCGCAGATCGTCCTCGACCAGCACCAGCCCGCAGGTGATCCCGAGGGTCGCCTGGCGCTCACCGATCGGGAGCGGGGTGGCCTGTGCGGCGTGCGGTCCCGGGCCGGTGTCCTCGCCGGTGATGGAGCGCACGGCTCCCTTGAGCTGCTCCTCCGAAACCGGGACGACCTGCGAGGGGATGCAGGTGGCGTGGGCGAACGCGAGCACCGCGGTCTCCTCGCCCACGAACAGGACGGTGCTGGTGCGCTCCTGCTCGCTGTCCCCGGGGGTCCGGCAGGAGGTGCAGTCGTAGCTGCCGGGGGCGTCGCCACCGGCCAGCAGGCGGTCGGCTTCTTCATCGCCGATCTCGGCGCGAACGTCGTCACTGACGTCGAGCATGCGCGGCACGGGTGGCTCCTCGATCTCTGTGCGTCCGCCGGGTGGTCTCCCGGCTCGTACAAGGACAACGGGTGACCTGCGGCAGGGGTCACGCGACGACGCGAACGGAATCGAACCGGTTCCGCACAGCCGAGAACCACGAAATGACCTCCCCCGAGCCGTCGCCCACCGCCGCTCCAGGCGCCGCAGATGGCGCAGTTGGCGGTGTTCCGTACACCGGAGCGGGTGGGTCCGGGGCCGGGAGCGCGTGGCGCGCGGGTGGACGGCGGACGGCTGCTTACGGTCACCGGCTATGTCGGACAACTCATGGGCGCGACGGCGCTTTCCGGGAACCGCCGGGCTGTTCACCGCGGCGGCCACCGCCCTGGTCCTGGCCCTGCCCGTCGGGGCCGCCGCCGACGGACCACAGGGGGGCACCGCGGTCCCGTACGCCGACGGGGACAAGGCACGGCACGCCTGCGCCGTCGACCAGTGGCCCTGGGGCTGCCTCGCCGAGTGCGAGAGCAGCGGCGACTGGCACGTCAACACCGGCAACTCCTTCTACGGCGGGCTGCAGTTCTGGCAGCCGACCTGGGAGGCCTTCGGCGGCCTGGCCTTCGCCCGGCGGGCCGACCTCGCCAGCCGCAAGGAGCAGATCGTGATCGCCAAGAAGGTGCAGGCGGCCCAGGGATGGGGGGCCTGGCCGGTGTGCGCCAGGCGCTACGGTCTGGTCCGCGGCGAGCGGACGTATGTCGTACGGCCCGGAGACACCCTCCGCGACATCGCCCGCAGACAGGGCGTCACGGGCGGCTGGCAGGCGCTGCACCAGGCCAACCGGCAAGCGCTCGGGGCGAACCCGAACCGGCTGGTGCCCGGCGCCCGGCTGATCCTCCCTTAGGGCGTCCCCGCAAGGCGTTCGGCTGTCCCGTCCGCCCCGGTGTCCCTACCGGGGTGGACGGAAACCATCGGCCCGGGGTTCCCGCTGCCCGTTACCGATGCCGCAACGCTTTCGGCACATCTTGGCGAAACCGCCCAACCCGGAACCGCCCCGCGTGGTCTCTGCGTTCAGTAGGTGGGAGGGACCCGTCGCGGCAGGGGAGCGCGATGCGGTCCCTGGGGGCGCGGGGATCCGCACGGAAGACCAGGGGACACGGGGACGGATGCATATCTCATTCCTGATTCACAATGCCTATGGCATAGGGGGGACGATCCGGACCACGGTCAACCTGGCCCGGACGCTGGCCGAGCGGCATGACGTCGAGATCGTGTCCGTGCTGCGCCACCGCGATGACCCGGTCTTCGACTTCGGCCCCCGCGTCGCGCTGCGGCACCTCGTCGACATCAGGGAGTCCAGCCCCGACTACGACGGCGCCGACCCGGCGTACGCCCGTCCCGCCAAGGTCTTCCCGGCCGCCGAGAACCGCTACGGCCAGTACAGCGAGCTGACCGACCAGCGGATAGCCCAGCACCTGCGCGGGGTGGCGGCGGACGTGGTGGTCGGCACCCGGCCGGGGCTGAACGTCCACATAGCCAAGCAGGCGCGCCGCGGCCCGGTCCGCGTCGGGCAGGAGCACCTGACCCTGGACACCCACAGCCGGCCGCTCAAGCTGGCGCTGCGCAGCGCCTATCCGCGGCTGGACGCGGTCACCACCGTCACCGAGGCCGACGCCCGCAGTTACCGCCGCACGCTCCGGCTGCCCGGCGTACGCGTCGAGGCCGTGCCCAACAGTGTGCCCGCGCCCGGACTTCCGCCCGCGGACGGCGGCAACAAGTGGGTCGTCGCGGCCGGCCGGCTGGCCCGCGTCAAGCGCTACGACGTGCTCATCCGGGCCTTCGCGCAGGTCGTCGCCGAACGACCGGACTGGCGGCTGCGGATCTACGGCGGTGGCGCGGAGAAGGCCGCGCTGCGCGCCCTGATAGACGAACTCGGCCTGTACAACCACGTGTTCCTGATGGGCCCGGCCAACCCCCTGGAGGCCGAGTGGGCCAAGGGCTCGATCGCTGCGGTCTCCTCCAGCCTGGAGTCGTTCGGGATGACCATCGTCGAGGCGATGCGGTGCGGTCTGCCGGTTGTGGCCACCGACTGTCCGCACGGGCCCGGCGAGATTATCGCCGACGGCGTGGACGGCTCGCTGGTGCCGGTCGGTGACCCCGAGGCGCTGGCCGGCGGGCTGCTCGCCCTGATCCGGGACGATGACGCCCGGGCGCGGATGGGCCGTGCGGCGCTGGCCTCGTCCGCCCGCTTCGACCCCGACCGGATCGCCGGCCGCTACGAGGAGCTCTTCCGCGAGCTGTGCACCCGCCGCGGGTCCGGCCGGCTGCACGGCAGCCTGCACCGTGCCCGGGGCGCCCTGCTCAGCGGCGCATACGCCACCAAGGACGCGGCCCGCGCCGTGCTGGGAGGGGTGCGGACGGCATGACCGCAGCGCGCCAAATGACCGTGACTGGAGACGAGACGAAGGAGTCCGCCGCCATCGAGCAGGAACCCACAGCCGTGAGACCAGACCCCGGCGGCGCCGAGCGGCGGACCCCGCCGGGGAGGAGTAAGGACCGGGAGCCGGAGCCCGAGGAGCTGCGGGCCGACTGCATCGCGGACTCCGCCGGCGGTCTCACCTTCGACCTGACCGCCCCACAGGACGCGCCCGCCGCCTGGAGCGCGGCCCTGGTGCTGCGGCTGCGCGGCGGCGACGGCGCGGGCGACGGCGAGGTGCGGCTGCCGCTCGGGCCCAACGGCGCCGGCCGGCTGCGCGCCGTGCTGCCCAGCACCGTCGCGCTCGCCGAGGGCCGCTGGAACGCCTATGCCGACCTCGGCGACGGCCGCGACCCGCGCCGCCTGCTGCCCGGGGTCAACGACCTGCGGTCCCTGGTGGACCGCCGCCCACTGGCGGGCATCGGCCGGCTCGGCGTACGGATCCCGTACGCCACCAAGTTCGGCAACCTCGCACTGCGCAGTTGGCTGCGCGGCCCGCATGCGGAGGCCGGGGACATCCTCGTGGCGCCCGACGGGATGACGGTCTCCGGGCGTCTCTACGGCGCCGCACCGGCCGCCACCGGCGCCCAGGCCGAGGCCCGGGCGCGGCGTCGCGGGGAGTCCCCGGACGGCGGCGGACCGGCCACCGTCACCGTCCCGCTGGACATCGAGGGCCCGGAGTTCACCTTCACCCTGCCCTACGCGGAGCTGGCGGCGCACTGGGAGAGCGGCAGCGAGCCCTGGGACCTGTGGCTGCGCCCCGCCGAGGGCGCCCGGCCGGTCCGGATCGCCCGGCTCCTGGACGACGTGGCCGACAAGAAGCAGGTCTTCAGCTATCCGGCGCTCGCGGTGAGCTGCCCGGCCGGCCAGGTCCGGGTCGGCCCGTACTACACCCTCGACAACGACCTGGCCGTCCGGGTCGCCGGTCCGGACCAGAGCTGACCGCCCGGCCGAGCGCCTGCCCGCTCGACTCCCGGCCGAACGCCCGACCGCCTGCCCGCCCCGGGTGGGCGGTCGCGCCGTCCTATGGACCGAAGCTCCCTTCGCTGCCGCCGCCCCTCGTGACACCGGCCGCGCGGACCGGCGGACCCCGCGCAGCGACTGGACCCCCTCACCCCACCGCACGGCCCCCGCTGCCCCGGGAACGGCCCACCCGGGCGCGGAGCACCGAGCACCGAGTGCCGGGCACCGAGCACCGAACCGGCGGCCCGGGGGCGGGCCGGTCGAGGCCGCTGGCAGGCGCGGGAGAAGTGTCCGTGATCCGGCCCGCTGGGCGATGTGCGGAAAATGTGTGCGGGGTGTGTCACGTTGGCTAATTTCCGGCCGGTCGATTAGGGGCGCTCGGCAAGGGAAATCCGGCACTGACGACTGATTAAATTCCGGATCGCCGGCCGTCCCGGCTGGACTGCCCCGGACCACACCCGTTCGTTCCGTGTTTGATCAAGGCGGAATTCCGGCGGTTTTATTTTCCACCCGGTTGCGCCGTCACCCGGCGCGTACGGGTGACGGAAGTTCCGGCAAACGCCGGATCGATAGCTGTGACACAAGTGTGACCATCGGCGGACCGGAAAGTCACCGCGGTGTGCGACGGCCCCGCCTTCCCCGGGCCGGGGGCCGGCGCCTACGGTGGCGTCATGGATGATCTACCGAACCTTCCGGACAACCCGCCGGACGACGTCGAGGCGTACGTCGGCCTCGGCCAGCAGGACGCCGAGGAGCGCGCCAGGGAGCGCGGCTGGACCACGGTCCGCTCGCTGCCGCCGGGCGCGATCGTCACCATGGAGTACCTCGCCGGCCGGCTCAACTTCGAGGTGCAGGACGGCGCGGTGCGCCGCAGCTGGCAGGGCTGAGCGGGGCGGGCACCGGCCCGTACGACGACGAAGGCCCCGGCCGCTCCAGATGGAGCGGCCGGGGCCTTCGTGGCGGGGTGGGGTGTGCGTACCGGCCCCGCGGCTGGTGGGGCGGTCAGCCGTTGGTGTTGCGGCCGCGCCCGGAGGCCGGACTCAGCGGCGTGGTCCGCGGGACGCGGTCCGCGTGCGGCGGCCGGCGGCTGCCGGTCGGGGTGACCGGGGTGCGCTCGGAGCGGGCGGTGTGCGGGCGCGGTGGGTGGTGCGGCCAGCCGTCCGGGGCGCGGGTGGCGGAACGGACGGAGGCCGGGGCGCCGATGGGCCCGCGGACCAGCACCTCGCCCTCGGGGGAGATGCGCTGCCGGGAGACCCCGGGGGCCAGCGAGCCGGCCGGCAGCGGGCCGCGCAGGGAATCGGGGCGCAGCCGCAGCCACAGCCGCAGCAGGATGCCCATGAGGCGGTCCTCCACCCAGATGATGCCGGGCTCCAGCCACGGCAGCGCCAGCAGCACCAGCAGGCCGGCCGCCCAGCCGAGCAGCACATCGCTGACCCAGTGCGTACCGAGGTAGACCGTCGTCATGCCGACGCCCAGCGCACCCAGCGCGGCGATCACCGACAGCGTGCGGCGGCGCAGCGGGGTGGTCGCCAGGTAGGCCAGCACGCCCCAGGTGACCACGGCGTTCGCGGTGTGGCCCGAGGGGAATATGTCGCCCCCCAGCCCCATTTCGTTGGCGCCGACGGTGGTCGCGTAGTGCGGGCCGAGCCGGCTCATGCCGAGCTTGGCCGCGCCCACGGTGACGTTCAGCAGCAGCAGCGAGGCGCCGAGCACCAGCAGCGGGTGGAGGTTCCGTTGCCGCCAGCAGCGCCAGCCCAGCCAGGCCGCCACCGCCACCGCGGTCGGGCCGCGCTGGCCGAGCACCACGAAGTAGTCGAGGAACGCGTGGATCTCCGGCCACTGCTTGTAGGGCCGGAAGAACATGACTTGCCAGTCGAAGGTGACCAGCCATGAAGTGGTCAGCACTCCGACCACGATCGCCGCGTACACCGCCAGCGTGCCGCCGAACAGCCAATGGCGGGTCCGGGTCATCTGCGGTGATCGGGCACGATCGGTCGGGTGCTCCTCCATCTGGTCGAGCTTCTCATCGGTACGCACTCAATCGACGTTACCGCGTGTGATGTAGGCGCTTGGTCAAACTGTGCGCTTTGTAATGACGATGTGATGTGGAATGAGTCTCAATCGAGGCTTCGTCGCTGGGATTTGGAAGCGAATTCCAGGCGAATCCGAATCCCTTGCCGGCGGCCGCGTGTCGGACCGCTCAGCGCCTTATCTTCTTTTCCCTGGAGGAGTTTATCCTTCATTTGCCCGGGCGCTGTGTACCGTTTCCCCGTCGCCGCGCGGGTGGACCGCCACCTTCGGGCCATCTGGCCGAAAGATGATCATGGTGGGCCGGACCCGTTCAGCCAGAACGCCCCGTAGATCGCCGAGCCCGCCGCCACCAGCCCGACCACCCACCAGGCCCGCACCGGGCGGCACCGAGCGAGGGCCGTCGCCACCGGCAGCAGCAGCGGATAGGCCGGCATCATCAGCCGCGGCTTGGACCCGAAGTAGCCCTTGGCGGTCAGCGCGAGCAGCAGCACCACCCCGCCGTACACCATGAGCGGCAGCGGCTGGCCCCGCCGTACGCCGTGCCCGTACAGCCAGAGCACCAGCCCGACGCCGGCCAGCAGCGCCAGCCCGGCGGGCAGGGCCGGCCCGGACAACTGCTGCCAGATGAACGTGCCGAAGGCGAGCCCGCCGTCGAAGCCGTTGCCCCAGCCGCCCTGGACGTCCAGGTAGCCGGTGAACGAGCCCTGGCGCGCCCCGACCCACAGGAAGAAGCCGCACCAGCCGAGCGGGGCGAGCAGGACGCCGGACAGCAGGCCGGGGTGCCGGCGCAGCGCCGCCCGCAACCCGGCGCCGTCGGTCCGCTCCCGCCACAGCGTCACCGCCGCGGTGATCCACACGGCCGCCACCACCGCCGCACCCACCGGCCGGGTCAGCCCGGCCAGTGAGGACAGCACCCCCGCCCACACCCAGCGCCCGGTCAGTACGGCGTAGACCCCGCAGGCCGCCAGCGCGGTGAACAGGGACTCGGAGTACGCCATGGACTGCACGATCCCGACCGGCAGTGCGGCCCACAGCGCGGCCAGCAGGGCCCCGGCCCGCGGCCCGTGCAGCCGCTCCCCGGTCAGGTACAGCGCACCCGCCGCGGCCAGCGAGGACAGCCAGGCCACCGCCATCCCGGCGTCCGCGGGCGACACCGGCAGGGCCGCCGACAGGCCGCGCTCCAGCCAGGGCAACAGCGGGAAGAACGCCAGGTTGGAGTGGATGTCACCGCTGGGCAGCTGCACCGCGTAGCCGTAGCCCTGCTCGGCGACCCGGGTGTACCAGAGGGAGTCCCAGCGGGCGGTCAGCAGGGTGTGCCAGCTCTTGCCGTCCGCCGCCGACCAGGCGGCCAGCACCGTCAGGCCCAGCAGCCGGATGGCGGCGTACACCGCCAGTGCGGGCGCCGCCCGGCGCAGCGCGGCCCGGGCACCGGTGCCGTCGCTCAGGGCCCGGCCGGGAACGGCGGCAGAGGCAAGATCGCTCATCCCGACGATTATCCAGGTGGCCGAAGAACGACGGTCGGCCGCGGGCGGGGGAACGCAGGGGGCTGCGATGCGCGTCTCATCGTGAGGTGAGCCACGCGGCGGCTCCGGGGACTCGCGTAGTCTGACGTCTCAAACTCGCCCGTGCCACCGGTTCTCCCGGGGCGTTCTGCGCGCCCTGATCCGTGGCCGCGAGAAGCATGACTGGAGGTGCTATGTCCGGGACGACCGCGTCCGGCAGTGGACGGGCGGCTGGTGTTCCCCGGCTTTCAGGCGGCGGTGTGAACCGCTGGACCGTGCTGATCGTGCTCTGTGTCAGCCTGCTCTTCGTCGCGCTGGACACCACGATCCTCTACGTCGCCGTGCCGTCGGTGACCGAGGATCTGCGTCCCGGGCCGGTGGAGCTGCTCTGGATCGTCGACGTCTATCCGCTGATCGCGGCGTCGCTGCTGATCCTCTTCGGCACCCTCGGCGATCGCGTCGGCCGCCGCCGCGTCCTCCTCCTCGGCTACGGCCTCTTCGGCCTGGCCTCGGCCGCCGCGGCGCTCGCGCCCAATCCGCAGACCCTGATGGTGGCCCGTGCCCTGCTGGGCATCGGCGGCGCGATGATCATGCCCGCGACACTGTCGATCCTGCGCCAGGTCTTCCCCGACCGGCGGGAGCGCGCGGTGGCGATCGGGGTGTGGAGCGCGGTGGCCGCCGTCGGTGCCGCGGTCGGCCCGGTGCTGGGCGGCTTCCTCGTCGAGAACTTCTGGTGGGGCTCGGTCTTCCTCATCAACATCCCGATGATGACCGCGATGCTGCTGATAGGCCGGTGGCTGCTGCCGGAGTCCCGGGGCGAGCGCAACGGCCCCTGGGACGTGATCGGTGCGATCGTCGCGGCGCTCGGTGTGCTGGGCATTGTGCTCGGCGTCAAGCGGATCGGCAGCGGCGCCACCCTGGTCGGCCCGACCACCCTGCTGCCCATCGTGCTCGGCGTCGCGCTGCTGATCCTCTTCGTCCGGCGCCAGCGCCGGCGGACCCATCCGCTGATCGACATGCGGCTGTTCGCCCGGCCCGCGTTCGGCACCTCCGTCGGCTGCATCGTGCTGGCCATGCTGGCCCTGGTCGGCCTGCAGCTGATCGCCGTCCAGTACCTCCAGCTGGTGCTGGGGCTCAGCCCGCTGGAGACCGGGCTGCGGATGCTGCCGCTGGTCTTCGCGGCGATGGCCGCCGGGCTCACCGGCTCCAAGCTGCTGCAGGCGCTCGGCCCGCGCGCGATGGTCTCGTTCGGCTTCGTGCTGACCGCCGCCGCGGTGCTCTGCCTGACCGCGATGTCCGCTCAGGACCGCCCCTGGCTGCTGGCCGGCGGCTTCGTCCTGCTCGGCTTCGGCTTCCAGTCCACGCTCTTCGGAGCGTACGAATCGATGCTCAACGAGGCGCCCGCCGAGCAGTCCGGCGGGGCCGCGGCCCTCGGCGAGACCGCCTACCAGCTGGGCGCCGGCATCGGTGTCGCGCTGCTCGGCAGCGTGATGAACGCCGCCTACGCGCCCGGCCTGGGCCGCGTCGACGGGGTGCCCGCGAAGGCCTCCGCCTCGGCCGCGCACTCCCTCGGCGAGGCCTACAAGGTGGCTGCCGGCCTCGGCGGGGCCGCCCGGGCGGCGCTGCGTGAGGCCGCCCGCGACTCCTTCGTACGCGGACTGCACGTCACCCTGGTCGCCAGCGCCGTGCTGCTGCTGATCGGCGCCGGGATCGCGCTGCGGCTGCCGCGCCGGGCCGCGGAGACCACGGAGCGGGCGGAGGCCGAGGGCGAGGCCGCGCCGGCCGACGCTGCGGGCGCCGGCTGCGGCGGCGAGCCGGCCGCGGCGCGCTCGGGCCGCTGACGGCCCGGTCTTTCCTCACGGCGCCGTGCGGCGGTGACCCTTGCCGCACGGCCGTCGCGGGCCGTACCGTCGGAGCGCATAACTACCACTGCTAGTTTTGGCGCGAGCGCTGAACCCGCCGGAGGCCCGCATGTCCGCACAGCCGTCCGCTGCTTCCTCGACGGTCCCGCCGTTCGATCCCGGCGACCCGCTGGGCCTCGACGACCTGCTCACCGACGAGGACCGGGCGGTCCGTGACACCGTCCGCCGGTGGGCCGCCGACCGCGTCCTGCCGCACATCGCCCAGTGGTACGAGGCGGGCGAGCTGCCCGGTATCCGCGAACTGGCCCGCGAGCTCGGCTCGATCGGCGCGCTCGGCATGTCCCTGACCGGTTACGGCTGCGCCGGCGCCTCCGCCATCCAGTACGGCCTGGCCTGTCTGGAGCTGGAGGCCGCCGACTCCGGCATCCGTTCGCTGGTCTCGGTCCAGGGCTCGCTCGCCATGTACGCGATCTGGCGCTTCGGCTCCGAGGAGCAGAAGCAGCAGTGGCTGCCCACGATGGCGGCCGGCGAGACCATCGGCTGCTTCGGTCTGACCGAGCCCGACATCGGCTCCGACCCGGCCGCGATGCGCACCCACGCCAAGCGCGACGGCTCGGACTGGGTGCTCAGCGGGCGCAAGATGTGGATCACCAACGGCTCGGTGGCCGGTGTCGCGGTGGTCTGGGCCCGTACCGACGAGGGCATCCGGGGCTTCCTCGTCCCCGCCGGCACCCCCGGCTTCACCGCCCCCGAGATCACCCACAAGTGGTCCCTGCGGGCCTCGGTGACCAGCGAACTCGTCCTGGACGAGGTGCGGCTGCCGGCCGATGCGGTGCTGCCCGGGGCCACCGGTCTGCGCGGTCCGCTCGGCTGTCTGAGCCACGCGCGCTACGGCATCGTCTGGGGCTCCATGGGCGCCGCGCGCGCCAGCTTCGAGGCCGCGCTCGCGTACTCCCGGAGCCGGGAGCAGTTCGGCAGGCCGATCGGCGGCTTCCAGCTCACCCAGGCCAAGCTCGCCGACATGGCGGTCGAACTGCACAAGGGGATCCTGCTGGCCCACCATCTGGGGCAGCGGATGGACGCGGGACGGCTGCGCCCCGAGCAGATCAGCTTCGGCAAGCTGAACAACGTACGGGAGGCGATCGAGATCTGCCGCACGTCCCGGACGATCCTGGGCGCCAACGGGATCTCGCTGGAGTACCCCGTGATGCGGCACGCGACCAACCTCGAATCGGTGCTGACCTACGAGGGCACCGTCGAGATGCACCAGCTGGTGCTGGGCAAGGCGCTCACCGGCCTGGATGCCTTCCGGTAGCCGGACCGGCGGGTGCCCGGCGCGCCGTCCGGTGAGCGGCCCTGCCCCTAACTCTGGTTGAAGAAGCCGCCGTTGCGGTGGTCGCGGCTCTCGCCGCTGAGCACCCGGTAGTCGGCGGGGGTGAGCAGGAAGACGCGGGTGGCGACCCGTTCGATCGACCCGCGCAGGCCGAAGGTCAGGCCGGCTGCGAAGTCCACCACACGCTTGGCATCGGCGGACTCCATCGACGTCAGGTTGACGATCACCGGGACACCGTCCCGGAACAGCTCGCCGATGCCGCGGGCGTCCCGGAAGCTCTCCGGGGTGACCGTGGCGATACGGGTGCCCTGGTCGTGGGCGGTCTCGTCGGCCACCCGGACCCGGGGGTCGGTCACCCAGGGATTGCTGCCGCCCGAGTCGCCCGTATCGGGTCCCTCGGCGTAGTCGTCGTCGTAGTAGCGCTCGTCGTCACCGTCGTCGACGAGGCCAAGCCAGGCACTCGCCTTGCGCACCGATCCCATTGACGCCTCCTCTCAGCCCGCGGTGTCTGTGTGTGTACCCCTATCGTCGTCCATGAGGCCGACAGTGTGCCAAGCGGATAGCCGCCGCACGGGGGGTTCGTGACACATCTGGTGCAAAGAGGGTGGCGCACTATCAGCTTGCGCGCCCGGCAAGGAAACTGACAGTACGAAGAGCATGACGTTCGGTACCCGACCGGGTGGTGTCGGGTGCTGGCCGGTGGTGCCGCTCCAGGGCCGGCATCTGCGGCAAAGCCCTGGTCCCGCGGGCGTACGGGGCCGGCGCGCGGGCCGGCGGTCTCGTGGACCGGCCTCCCCCGAACGGGGAGTACCGCGATAATCGGACAACGCCGGCCGGTTCTGAAGTCCCGCTGCAGAAGCCGGGGGCGCGCGCCCCCGTGCGCCCCGGTTCATCCGATCTTCGGCGGGCCGTTCCGCTCGGTGCTGAGCGCCGACGGGCGGTTCCCTCGGGCGCGAGATTCCGCTCGTAAGTGCCCCCTCTTTGAAGCGGTTGACCGCGGCCCGGGTGGAGCGGCGGCGAACGGCCCTCGCGGGGGCTCTCACCCCGGGGGATCCGGGCTGCCGCTCCTCGACGAGCCGCCCCGGCTCGCCCCGGAGTCGGGCGGCGAAGTCCTGGACGCCATCGGGTCCGGCGTCCGGCGTGCACTTTCTGCGCGGGGAGCGGAACCGGATGGTCCGCCGGCCCGTCCCAGTGCTGACCGAGGGGGTCAGCGCCGCCCCGGCAGCCCGCCAACGCGGCTGCCGGGGCGGAGTGTCAGGGGCCGGGGGCCGGCCGCGGACCGAGCCCCGGAAAAGACGTGAGTGAAGGCCTCTTGCGCTGTGGGGGCGGTGCACCCGAGACTCCGCTCAGCGCTTGTCAGGGGCACGCCGAAAATGAACGTGCGGATTCCTGCGTGCCCTTCGGCTGCGCCTCACCGGGCTGCTCATCTGCGGCCCCCCGATCCCCCTCGGAGGAATCAGTGAGGAACGAGCGCACCATCCCCCACAGCGGCGTCGCGAGACGCACCCGGCTGATCGCCGTCGCGTCCGGACTGGTGGCCATCGGGGCCCTCGCCGTCCCCGCCGCCCACGCCCAGATCCCCGCACCGGCACGGACGTTCAGCGCCACCCAGCTCAGCGCCGCCGGCGCCGCGGTACGCGCCGCGGACGTCCCCGGCACTGCCTGGCGGGTCGACAGCGCCACCCACACTCTGGTCGTCACCGCCGACCGCACCGTCTCCCGCGCCGGGATCGCCGAGATCCAGCGGGCCGCGGGCGACAATGCCGCCGCGGTCCGCATCGACCGGGTCGCCGGCGCCTTTCGCAAGTACATCTCGGGCGGCGACGCCATCTACGCCCCCAGTTGGCGCTGCTCACTGGGCTTTAACGTACGCAAGGGCAGCACCTACTACTTCCTGACGGCCGGTCACTGCACGGACGGCAACCCGCCCTGGAGCACCGGCTCCGGCGCGAGCCTGGGCAACACCGTCGGCAGCAGCTTCCCGGGCAACGACTACGGCATCGTCCAGTACACCGGCTCGGCCTCCCACCCCGGCACCGTCGGCAGCCAGGACATCACCAGCGCCGGCACCCCGAGCGTCGGGCAGTCGGTCACCCGGCGCGGCTCCACGACCGGCATCCACAGCGGGAAGGTGACCGGACTGAACGCCACCGTCAACTACGGCGGCGGCGACATCGTCTCCGGCCTCATCCAGACCACCGTCTGCGCCGAACCCGGCGACAGTGGCGGTCCCCTCTACTCGGGGAGCACGGCGCTGGGGCTGACCTCCGGCGGCAGCGGCGACTGCACCTCCGGCGGCACCACCTTCTTCCAGCCCGTCACCGAGGCGCTCAGCGCGTACGGCGTGAGCGTCTACTGACGCGGGGCTGCTGAACCAGGTACGGACGTCACGCCGGCCCCGGCCCCCGGGCCCGCGGCGCGCGGGGCGGGGGCCCCGCCCCCCCCCGGCCGGGCGCCGAACGGCGAGGGCGCCACCCACCCCCCGGCCCCCGGGGGGAGAGCGGCGGGGTGGGGGGGAATGTGATGGGAGGGGTGTTGATGTAGGTGG
>NZ_JBFAEA010000033.1:0-67064 GCF_040641675.1 Streptomyces sp. NPDC020742 | reverse complement strand
AAACGCCCGGTTACATTCCGAACCCGGAAGCTAAGCCTTTCAGCGCCGATGGTACTGCAGGGGGGACCCTGTGGGAGAGTAGGACGCCGCCGAACAATCATTGTGGGAAAGCCCCGCACCTTATGGTGCGGGGCTTTTCTGCGTTCTAGGGTCGCTGTACAGTCTCCCGGCGTGCGCTATGACCTGATCATTTTCGATAATGATGGCGTTCTGGTGGACAGCGAGCCGATCGCCAATCGGATTCTTGCCGGCCATCTGACCGAGCTGGGCCATCCCACCACCTACGAGGAGTCCCTCCGGGACTACATGGGCGGCGCCATGCACCGCATTCATGAGGCGGTGCTGGCACGGTCCGGCCGCCGGCTGCCGGACGACTTCGATGAGCTCTTTCACGCCCGGGTCTTCGCGGCGTTCCACCGGGAGCTGGAGCCGGTCACCGGTGTGGCGGAGGTCCTGGAGAAGCTGACCGCGGACGGGGTGCCGTACTGCGTGGCGTCGTCGGGCAGCCATGAGCGCATCCGGGTGACGCTGCGCCGGACAGGGCTCTTAGACCGGTTCGGCGCGGGGCACCTCTTTTCGTCCCAGGACGTCGGGCGGGGCAAGCCGGCGCCGGACCTCTTCCTGCATGCGGCGCGCGAGCGGGGCGTGGCGCCCGAGCGGTGTGCGGTGGTCGAGGACAGCCCGCTCGGGGTGCAGGCGGCGGTGGCTGCGGGGATGGACGTCTACGGGTTCACGGCGATGACGGCGCGGGAGAAGCTAGCGGAGGCCGGGGCCACCGCGCTGTTCGGACGGATGGCGGAGCTGCCCGATCTGCTGCTGTCCTAAGGGCTGTTCCGTAGGGGGCGCGGTGCGGGTGCGTCGGCCGGGGCGGGCGTGGTGCGCGATGCGGGATCACCCGGCGGACGGATGTCGGAATTGGTGTGTGATCCATCTATCCAGCGGTAGTGGTGAGTTCTAGTCTGGGCGGCCATGACGGCCCCTCTGGCACCGGGAGCGCAGCTGCGGCACGGCCGGGTCGCGCTCGCCCTCAGCTTCTTCGTCCAGGGCGCGGTCTTCGCTCTCCTGGTGACGCGGATACCGGCGATCCAGAGCCGGTACGGGATGTCGGACGGGCTGTTGCCAGTCTTCCTGGCGGCGGTGCCGGTCCTCGCGGGGGTCGGCAGCGTCGGCACCGAGCAGTTGGTGCGTCGGGTGCGCCCGGGGCGGGTGTTGCGGTGTGTGCAGCCGGTGGTGTGTCTGGCGCTGCTGGCCGTCGGGGCGGTGGCTTCGATGGCACAGGCGGCGGTGGCGCTGGCGGTGTTCGGGCTGTCGGTGGGGGCGTTGGACGCCTCGATGAACATGCTCGGGGTGAGCCTCCAGCGGGCGTACGGGCGGAGCATCATGCTCGGCTTCCACGCCGCGTACAGCCTGGGCGGCATCGTGGGTGCCTCGCTGGCCTGGGCGGGTGCGCACTGGCGGCTGTCGCTGGTGGTGCTGTACGGGCCGGTGGTGGCCGTCCTGGTGCCGCTGGCGCTGCTCGCTGGCCGGTGGTTCGTCGACCAGCGGCTCCCGGGCCAACAACCGGGGGACCAGCGGCCGGTCGGCGGCGAGCGGGCCGGGGAGGGGCGGGGCGGCGGCACCGTGCCCGTTTCGATGCGGCTGTTGCTGCCGCTGTGCCTGGTGATGGCGTTCGCGTACATCGGGGACTCGACGGTCTCCAACTGGAGCGCCACCTATCTGCAGGACGTCCTGGGGAGCTCCGAACAGCTCGCGACCGTCCCGTACAACGTCTATATGGTCACCACGCTGCTGGGGAGGGCAGTTGGCGACCTGGGGGTGCGGCGCTTCGGCGCGGTGGCGGTGGTGCGGTGCGGGACGGTGGTCGCGGCGGCCGGCTTCGCGGTGGTCGCGGCCGCGCCGGGTGCCTGGGCCGGGATGGCGGGGTTCACGCTGCTGGGGTTCGGGCTGTGTGTGATCGTGCCGCAGACCTTCGCCGCGGCCGGGCGCCTTGCGCACGAGAGCCACGGCCCGGGGACTTCGGACATGGCCATCGCCCGCCTCAATATCTTCAACTATGTGGGCTTTTTGATCGGCTCGCCGCTGGTCGGTGCGCTCGGTGCGGCGTGGAGCTATCGGGGGGCGATGCTCGTCCCCATGGCGCTTGTGCTGGTGACGCTCGTGTATGCCCGCTCGTTCGGGGCGCCGACGGACCGATACGGTGACGGGCATGAGCGGCCGCGCACAGCTGATGTGGGATGAGGCAGTAACGGGCTACGACTTCGGGTCCGGGCACCCGATGGATCCGGTACGGCTCGCGCTGACCATGCGTTTGGTGGAGGCGTTCGAGCTCGACCGCGGGCCCCTGGACGTGGTCGCGGCCAAGCCGGCCGGGGACTCCACGCTGCGGCTGGTGCACCGTGAGGACTACATCGCCGCGGTCCGCCGAGCCTCGGCCGATCCCGCCGCCGCGGACCTGTCGTACGGGCTGGGAACGGCGGACGACCCGGCGTTCGTGGGGATGCACGAGGCGTCCGCGCTGATCGCCGGGCAGTCGGTCGGTGCGGCGGAGGCCGTCTGGCGTGGCGATGCGGCGCACGCGGTCAACTTCGCCGGCGGGCTGCACCACGCGATGCCGGGCGGCGCGTCCGGGTTCTGCATCTACAACGACGCCTCGCTGGCCATCGCCCGGCTGCTGGAGCTGGGCGCCGAGCGGGTGGCGTACGTGGACGTGGACGTGCACCACGGCGACGGGGTGCAGGCGGCGTTCTGGGACGACCCGCGGGTCCTGACGATCTCGCTGCACGAGCATCCGCGGACCCTGTTCCCGCAGACCGGCTGGCCGGAGGAGACCGGCGGCCCGGGCGCCCCGGGCAGCGCGGTGAATGTGGCGCTGCCGGCCGGCACCGGTGACGAGGGCTGGCTGCGGGCCTTCCACGCGGTGGTGCCGGAGCTGCTGGAGGCCTTCCGCCCGCAGGCGATCGTGACCCAGCACGGTGCGGACACCCACTTCGAGGATCCGCTCGCCCACCTCGCGGTGAGCCTGGATGCCCAGCGGGCGGTCGCCGAGTCCTGCCATGCGCTGGCGCACGAGTACGCCGACGGGCGGTGGGTCGCACTCGGTGGCGGTGGCTATGCGGTGGTCGACGTGGTGCCGCGCAGCTGGACGCACCTGGCGGCGATCGCGGCGGGCCGGCCGATCGACCCGACCTCGATGGTGCCCGAGGCCTGGCGGCACGAAGTGTTCCGCCGTACCCGGCAGTTGGCGCCGCAGCGGATGACGGACGGGCGGACGCCGCAGTGGCGGAGCTTCGTCGACGACGGCTACGACCCGGCGGACCGGCTGGACCAGGCGGTGCTCGCCACCCGCCGGGCGGTGTTCCCGGCACACGGCCTGCTGCCCTAAGGGCAGTTCCCGTACGACGTGGCGCGGGCCCGGAGGGCTACGACGGGGCGCGGGCCCGGAGGGCTACGACGGGGCGCGGGCCCGGTGGACTTCGGAGTCGCCCCGGCCCACGGATGTGTGACTACCCGTCGGTTGGGGCACCCGTAGGGCGGCCGGCGGGCCAGCATGGTGCGGGTGTGGGGCACCGGGGAGCTGCGGGCGCATCTGGTCGAGGCTCGGCTCGCGGGGACGATCGCGACCGCGCGGGAGAAGAGCCTGGGACGCTACCGGCTCTTCGCGGCCCGCGATCCGCGGGTGCTGCTGGGGCTGGATCCCGAACGGGACTGGTCGTTCGGCGAAGTACTGCGACTGATGGGGCAGAAGTGCGGGGTTTCGGTCGATCCCGCACGCACTTCTGGTCCGGATGTGATCGATCCGGACCGTACGATCGCGGCACTCGACCGGTTCGCCGAGCGGATCGGTGAGGCGGCCGGACGTGGCGCGCCGGTGCTCCTGGGTACCGGACATCCGCACCCGCTGCTGGGCTTCTACGCCGCACTCGCAGACGGGCTCTCAGCGGCGGGCTGCCCCGTCCTCACCCCGGCGTATGGCTCCCGAGTCGACATAGCGACCCGGTTCGGCGTACGCACCGGCATCCTGGACTACGTACGGGGAGTCGCGATGATGCGAGAGGCCGGCGTGCGGGGCGCACCCGGGGCGGGGGGCGTACACACCCACTCTCCGCTCCCGGTACGGGCCGTTCTGGGGGCTGCCGCGGAGGCCGGAGGGCCGCTTCCGGAGCTGGTGATCGGGGACCACGGCTGGGTCTGCGGGGCAGGTCAGCTGGGCATCGGGGCGATCGGCCTGGCGGATGCGGACGATCCCGCGCCGTTCGTCGGGCAGGCGGAGGGGCGGGTCCTTGAGGTGGTGCCGCTCGATGACGGCGCGCAGGCCGCGTCCTACCGGCCGCTGGTCCGCTATGTACTTAATCGTGCGGATCTATCCCGGTAGGCGGCTGTTCGCTGCTCCTCTTCCCCACTCGCATCACCCGCCCCTAATCTGGGGAGTGAGCGCATAGCGACGAAGAGTCACCGGAGGGGAAGCCGGTGACCGTCTTATGCGGAAGGTGCAGGTGTGGCATGGCTGCAGAGCAGAGGCCTCTCAACGAGGTTGTGTTCCTCACCGTGGCGGAAGTTGCCACGGTGATGCGAGTGTCCAAGATGACCGTGTACCGCTTGGTGCACAGCGGTCATCTGCCCGCTATTCGCGTGGGGAGGTCGTTCCGGGTTCCGGAGCAGGCGGTGCACGACTATCTCCGTGAGTCCTTTGTGGGGGTGGAATCAGCCTGACGGGTCCGTCGTCGACCCTCGGATTACGTCGTTCGCCCGGCGCCGGGTAGGCTGGCCCGATGTAGGTAGTGTGGGCTCGGACGCCCCGCACCGAGTGATTCGAAGTGAGCGAGGGTAGTCGTGGGCTCTGTTATCAAGAAGCGGCGCAAGCGGATGGCCAAGAAGAAGCACCGCAAGCTGCTCAAGCGCACCCGTGTTCAGCGTCGTAACAAGAAGTAAGCGACGCTGATCGCGATTTCGCAGCCCCCCATCGCCTTGTGCGATCGGGGGCTGCGGCGCGTTGTGGGCCGTATGGACGGTGGTCGGTGGGAAATGTGCCCGCGGGCATCCTGCGGTCATCACTGCGCAACACCGACCCGATAGCGTGGGCGGCACAGCGGGGCCAGGGGATGCGGCGGGAAGGTAGGGCTGGACTTGGGCAAGGTCGTGCTCGTCACGGGAGCCGCACGGCAGCTGGGCGGCCGGTTCGTCCGCCGGATCCAGCGCGACCCGGACGTCGACCGGGTGATCGGGGTCGACGCCGTGCCACCGGAGCACCATCTGGGCGGCGCCGAATTCCTCAAGGCCGACATCCGGCACCCGGCGATCGCCCGGGTCCTGGCCGAGACGGGCGTCGACACCGTCGTCCACATGGACATCAACGGCACGCCGTTGGGCAAGCGCGGCGGGCGCGCCTCGGTGAAGGAAACCAACGTCATCGGGACGATGCAGCTGCTGGGCGCCTGCCAGAAGGCCCCGAACGTCCAGCGCGTGGTCGTCAAGTCCAGCACCAGCGTCTACGGCTCCGCGCCCCGGGACCCGGCCGTCTTCACTGAGACCACCACCCCCAAGTCGCTGCCCAGCGGCGGCTTCGCCAAGGACGTCGTCGAGGTCGAGGGGTACATCCGGGGCTTCGCCCGGCGCCGGCCCGACGTCGCGGTGTGCGTGCTGCGCTTCGCCAACATCCTCGGGCCGTGCGCGGACTCCCCGCTCGCCGAGTACTTCTCGCTGCCGGTGCTGCCCACCGTCCTCGGCTACGACCCGCGACTGCAGTTCGTCCATGAGGATGACGCCCTCGAGGTGCTGCGGATCGCCTCCTCCGCACCGCGCCGCGGCACGCTCAACAGCGGCACCTTCAACATCGCCGGGGACGGCGTACTGCTGCTCTCACAGACCTCCCGCCGGCTGGGGCGCCCCACCCTGCCGCTGTTCCTCCCGACGGTGAACTGGGCCGGTACGGCGCTGCGGGCCGTCGGCATCACCGACTTCTCGCCGGAACAGATCCGGCTGCTCACGCACGGCAGGGTCGTCGAGACGACGCAGATGCGCGAGACACTGGGGTTCCGTCCCAGATACACGACGGCGGAGACCTTCGCGGAATTCGCCCGCAGCCGCGGACCCGGGCTGCTGCCGCCCGAGTCCCTCGCCCGCACCGTCGACCGGCTCGCCGGCGTGCTCCCCGCACCCGGCCCGGGCCAGTAAAGGAGTTCACCCGCGATGGCGGACGCCAAGGTCATCCCCTTCGGCGAGGAGCCCCGGGCGCGCCGGAAGGCCCGCCGGGCCGGGCGCTCCGGGCGCGGCGCCGCGCTGGCGCCTGTACCGGAGGCCCGGACCGAGCACCCGCCGGCCTCGCCCCCGCCGCAGGGCCCGCGGTCCCTGGACGAGCGGATCGCCGGCGGGCTGGCGTTCCTGCGCCGGCGGATCACCGGCGACTACGAGGTCGACGACTTCGGTTACGACGAGGAGCTGACCGACCAGGTCCTGATGTCGCTGCTGCGGCCGCTGTACGACAAGTACTTCCGGGTCGAGGTCAAGGGCATCGAGAACATCCCCACGGACGGCGGGGCGCTGGTCGTGGCGAACCACTCCGGGACGCTGCCGCTGGACGGGTTGATGCTCCAGGTCGCGGTGCACGACAAGCACCCGGCGCAGCGTCATCTGCGGCTGCTGGCCGCCGACTTGGTGTTCGTCCTGCCGGTGATAAACGAACTCGCGCGGAAGGCCGGGCACACCCTCGCCTGTGCGGAGGACGCTCAGCGGCTGCTGGAGCGCGGTGAGATCGTCGGGGTGATGCCGGAGGGCTTCAAGGGCATCGGCAAGCCCTTCTCGGACCGCTACAAGCTCCAGCGCTTCGGGCGCGGCGGTTTCGTCTCGACGGCGCTGAAGGCCGGGGTGCCGATCGTGCCGTGCTCGATCGTGGGCGCGGAGGAGATCTACCCGATGATCGGGAACGCCAAGACGCTGGCGCGGGTGCTGGGGCTGCCGTACTTCCCGGTCACGCCGACGTTCCCGTGGCTGGGGCCGCTGGGCGGGGTGCCGTTGCCGACGAAGTGGACGATCCAGTTCGGTGAGCCGATCCCGACGGACGGCTATCCGCCGGAGGCGGCGGACGATCCGATGCTGATGTTCAACCTGACCGACCAGGTGCGGGAGACGATCCAGCACACGCTGTACAAGCTGCTGGTGCAGCGGCGCTCGGTGTTCTTCTGAGCGGTGTGCTTCCGGAGAGGTCTCTCCGGAAGCACACCGAGCGCCACGGGGGCGGACACGCCCGCTACTTGGGCAGGTCCTCGCCGTCGATGCCCAGGTCGGGCAGCAGGCCCGGGAGCAGCGGGGGCAGCGTGACATCGGGCTGGCCGCCGGTGTGCCGGCCGCCGCCGTGCGCGCCGTCGTGCGGTGCCGGGCTGCTGCCCTTGCCCGTGGGGCCGAGCAGCCCGCCGGTGTTGCCGCCGAGCAGGCCGTCCTCCTGGGACGGTGAGGCCGACGGGCGGTGGCCGTGCGCGCCGCCGGCGTGCTTGCCGGAGGAGGCACCGCGGTCGGACGGCGCCGGGCGCCCCTCGGGACCGGAGCCGTTGCCGGCGGAGGGCGGTGTGGCGCGGTGGTGGCTCCTGCCGCCCGGTGCGGGCGGCAGCAGCGGACGGAGCGGACCGACCTCTTCGTCTATGGCGTCGAAGACCGAACTGACCTTGTCCCGGACGTCCATGAGCTGCACCGGGAGCTTCTCGCGCAGCTGCGACCAGGTGCCGCGGTGGGACCTGGTGAAGGAGTTCAGCGCCTGGATGGGGCCGAGCGAGCCGTCGCGCTCGTACGCCTGGTGCAGCAGGCGGTGGCCCTCGCCCGCGTCGTGGGTGACGCCGGAGAGCGCCTTGCGGACCTCGCCCAGCGACTCGTGGTCGAGGTCGGCGACCCGGCCGCGCTCCAGCAGCCGACGGGCCTCCATCATGCGGGTGGAGGCCTGGTCGAGGAGCATCTGACCGCGGTCGGCGTCATCGTCGGCCATGCCGAGCCGGAAGTCCTCCATGCCGCGTTTGAGGCCGTAGAGGGAGTCTCCCGGGAGGGCGTCGGAGCTGGCCGCGGCGACGCCGCTGAAGGCTCCCGCGGCGACCCCGACCGTCAGCCCGCCCGCTGCCAGCCCCTTGGAGAGGCGGGAGCGCGGTCGCAGTTTGCCGATCGACTTCGCGGCGCGGTGCGCGCCTCTGTGCTCCCGTTGCTCGGGCACCCGGACGCCGTCGGACGGAGCGCCTTCGGCGAAGGCGGCCTCCATCGCGGCGACGAGCTGGGCACGCTGGACAGTCTTGACCTCGGCAGCCATCTCCGGCCTCGGGAGCCTCCCGAGGCCGTCGGCGACCGCCAACAGCCGTGCTTCGCCCGGCGCCTGCGTCGGACTGTCGACCTGGTCCTCGGCCGCCGCGCCCTCGAGGACCTGCTCCTCCAGGGCCTGGGCGAAGGCGTTGGCCCGCCGGTGCACCGAGACATTCGCGATCACGGGCGGCACCTCCTCTCGTCATCCCGCTCGACTCCCCGGACTGGCTTTGACTATCCAGACGGGCCGGACGGTTGCACGCCATGTCCGAGGCCACTCGATCGAGTGAGGGGCGGCGGGCATGGCGTGACCGCATGGAGCCTGCATTCCGCACAACGAGCGGCGCGGCACTCGGGTTACGCACTCACGATGATCTGACCGACCGGACATGGGTGATCGCCAAGGGTGAGGGGAACGGTGCGTGCGGACGGGCTCGGAAGCGGCGTACGGGGGGTGGTCGGGGTCAGCGGGCGTCTTCGGGGAGGAGGCGCGCCAGGGTGCGGACGGCGCGGTACTGGAGGGTCTTGATCGCGCCCTCGTTCTTGCCCATGACGCGGGCGGTCTCGGCGACCGAGAGGCCCTGCAGGAACCGCAGCGTGACGCATTCCTGCTGTTGGGGGTTGAGCTTGCGTACCGCCTCCAACAGGGCGGCGTTGGAGAGGGATTCGAGGACCGACTCCTCGGGGCTGCGCTCGACCTCGTTGGCGTCGAGCATCTCTCCGGTGGTGACTTCCAGGCGGAAGCGCGAGGACTTGAAGTGGTCGGCGACGAGATTGCGGGCGATGGTCACCAGCCAGGCGCCGAAATCGCGGCCCTGCCAGGTGAAGGTGCCGATCCGGCGCAGGGCCCGCAGAAAGGTCTCGCTGGTGAGGTCCTCGGCCGTGGCGCGGCCACCCACGCGGTAGTAGATGTAGCGGTAGACCGTGTCGGCGTACTGGTCGTAGAGGCGGCCGAAGGCCTCGGCCTCGCCGGCCTGGGCGCGCTCGACGAGGTCCATCATGCGACGGCTGTCGCTGTCGGCGGGGCGCCGGGCGGTGGCGGTGCCGGCACCGGAGCGGCGGGTTCTGCCGGCAGTCTTGCCGACCGCAGCGCTCCCGTCGGCCAGGGCGTAGCAGGGGCCGGCAGCGGGGACGGCTGAGGCGAAAGCGGGGACGGCGTACGCGGTGGGGACAAAACTGCGCAGGTGGTCGACGAGTGTCGTACGCAGCGTAGCCAGGCCCGAGGCGTCAACCCCGACGTGTGGGTACACGGGACTCCCAGAGGCAGAGCTTCCATCACGTGCAGTGCGGGACCGTTCACTCGTCGTAGGGACGTGTGGGTTCCGGATTGCGTCTGAGGAGAATAACGCTTCGTACAGGCAGCGCTACACCCAGTTGCTCAAATCATCGATTACTTACGGTCCGTGCCGGGTTGGTGGCAGATCAAGTATCGAATACTGAGCAACTATTGATCGGAAGGGAACGCAATCTGCCTGGTTGGAGGGCGTGTTGTGGCTAACCGTCAGGAAGGGGACTGACGGGGCGGCGCGGGGGGTAGGGACCGGGGATGGCCGGCCGCGCCGCTGTGTGATCAGGCCTGGTCAGCGGCGTCGGCGCTGGAGCGCGACGGCCGCCGCCGCGCCGCCCGCGAGGGCGCCCACTCCGGCCGCCGCCGGGATGCCGATCTTGGCCGCCTTGCGGCCGGTGCGGTAGTCGCGCAGCCGCCAGCCGTGTTCCCGGGCGTGCTTGCGCAGCCGGCTGTCGGGGTTGATGGCGTACGGGTGCCCGACGAGCGAGAGCATCGGGATGTCGTTGGCCGAATCGCTGTAGGCGGCGCAGTGCGACAGGTCCAGGCCCTCGGCCGCGGCCAGGGCGCGGACCGCCTCGGCCTTGGCCGGGCCGTGCAGCGGCTCGCCGACCAGCTTGCCGGTGTAGACGCCGCCCACGGACTCCGCGACGGTGCCCAGCGCGCCGGTCAGGCCGAGCCGGCGGGCGATGATGGTGGCGGTCTCCACGGGGGCCGCGGTCACCAGCCAGACCTTCTGGCCGGCGTCGAGGTGTGCCTGGGCCAGGGCGCGGGTGCCCGGCCAGACCCGCTCGGCCATGTACTCGTCGTAGATCTCCTCGCCGATGGACATCAGCTCCGCGACGCGGTGGCCCTGGACGATGGAGAGCGCGCTGTTGCGGACGTCCGCCATGTGCTCGGGGTTCTCCGAGCCGGCCAGCCGGAAGTAGATCTGCTGCCAGGCGAAGCGGGCCAGGTCGCGCTTGTGGAAGAAGTGCCGCTTGTACAGGCCGCGGCCGAAGTGGAAGAGCGCGGCGCCCTGCATGACGGTGTTGTCGAGGTCGAAGAAGGCGGCGGCCGCGGTGTCCCCGACGACCGGGAATTCGGGCTCGGCCGGGGTCTGCTCGGTGGGCTGCTCCTCCTCGGCCTCCTGCGAGGACTTGCGGGCAGCCTCGGCCGCGGCCTCGCCGGCCAGCACGCTGCGGGCCGTGGCGGGTCGTCGGCGGCGGGGGATCCAGCCCAGGTCGAAGAGCGCCCCGGAGGGCATCCAGCCGGATCGGCGAGCGGGCGACATGGCGCTAGCGTAGCCAGTTTGTTCGGTGCTTCCGGTTACGGGCGCGTGTCAGGAGGGCTTGGGGCGCGGGACGGGCGCATTACGGCCACGTCCTGGGCCCCACCGCCGGCCTCAGGCGCCGAGGGCCGCACGCAGCCGCTTGGGGTCCACCCGCCAGAAGTCGTGCTGGGCGCCGTCGACGAGGACGACCGGAATCTGCTCCCAGTACTTCCGGTGCAGCTCGGCGTCCTGGGTGATGTCCTTCCGCTCCCAGGACGCGCCGGTCTCGGCGCAGACCTTCTCGATCACCGCCTGTGCGTCGTCGCAGAGGTGGCAGCCCGGCTTGCCGACGAGGGTGACCAGCCGGTCGGCGGGGCTCTTGCGGGGGCTGCGGCTGAACAGAGGGGCCATGGGCCCATTGTGCCGGGTGACGGAAGGGGCCGGAGGGGCGCGAGGTCGCTTACCATCGATGGGCGATTTGTAGGTTTCCGGGGGTATGGAGCCCGCCGGGCGGGTCGGGGCGAGCGGGCTTCGCCCCGTCTGACGGGCCGGGACCGAGCGGGTCCCGCGGTGAGGAGTGAGGGCGCGTGCTCCCGTTGGTGCTGCCGTGTTTTCAGGGTGGCGCGAGCGAACGGCGTGACGTGGGAGTTGGTTCCGCGAAGCCCCGTAAAAGCCGCGTGACCCCTATCACTTTGGCCGGACAAAGCGGACACCATCTTTGTGCACGCGTTCACAAAGACATAGCCTGCAGAAGACAGGGCGGTCGGGTTCCGTACGGGCGCCCGCAGCCCCGCTCTACCCGCAGGAGCACCGTGGCAACTGGCCGAACTCACCGACCGGCGACCCGAAGCCGAGGGATCCCCGAGGCCACCGTCGCCCGTCTTCCGCTGTATCTGCGCGCGCTGACCGCGCTCTCCGAGCGTTCGGTCCCCACGGTCTCCTCCGAGGAGCTCGCCGCGGCGGCGGGGGTCAACTCCGCCAAGCTGCGCAAGGACTTCTCCTACCTCGGCTCCTACGGGACCCGAGGTGTCGGCTACGACGTGGAGTACCTCGTCTACCAGATCTCCCGTGAACTGGGGCTGACGCAGGACTGGCCGGTCGTCATCGTCGGTATCGGTAACCTCGGCGCCGCGCTGGCCAACTACGGTGGGTTCGCCTCCAGGGGCTTCCGGGTCGCCGCGTTGATAGACGCCGACCCGGCCATGGCCGGTAAGCCGGTCGCCGGCATCGCGGTGCAGCACACCGACGAGCTGGAGCACATCATCGAGAGCAACGGCGTGTCGATCGGTGTGATCGCCACGCCGGCCGGGGCCGCCCAGCAGGTCTGCGACCGCCTGGTCGCCGCCGGTGTCACCTCGATCCTCAACTTCGCGCCGACCGTGCTGACCGTCCCCGACGGGGTGGACGTGCGGAAGGTCGACCTGTCGATAGAGCTGCAGATCCTCGCCTTCCACGAGCAGCGCAAGGCGGGCGAGGACGGCGGACCGGAGGCCGGCACGCCGGCCGGGCCCGCCGTGGCGGGCGAGGCCGCCGCCATCCGCCGCGACCGCAAGGGACCTGACGGGGACGTGCCCGCCGTGATGCCGGCATGAGCCTGTTGGTCGTCGGACTGAGCCACCGCAGCGCGCCGGTGAGCGTGCTGGAGCGGGCCGCGCTGGCCCCGGAGGCGCGCGGCAAGCTGCTGCAGGACGCGGTGTCGGCCGAGCCGGTCACCGAGTCCGCGGTGCTGTCCACCTGCAACCGCATCGAGCTCTACGCCGACGTGGACAAGTTCCACGCCGGTGTCGCCGAGCTGTCCACCCTGCTGGCCCGGCACAGCGGCGTCGGCCTGGAGGAGCTCACCCCCTACCTCTACGTCCACTACGAGGACCGCGCCGTCCACCACCTGTTCTCGGTGGCCTGCGGCCTGGACTCGATGGTCGTCGGCGAGGGCCAGATCCTCGGCCAGATCAAGGACGCGCTGGCCGTCGCCCAGGAGCTGCACACCGCTGGGCGGCTGCTGAACGACCTGTTCCAGCAGGCGCTGCGGGTCGGCAAGCGCGCCCACAGTGAGACCGGCATCGACAAGGCCGGCCAGTCGCTGGTCACCTTCGGCCTGGAGCAGCTCGCGGCCGGGGCGGACGTGACCGACTGGGCGCGCGGCAAGCGGGCGCTGGTCATTGGGGCCGGCTCGATGTCGTCGCTGGCCGCCACCACCCTGGTTCGCAACGGCATCGGCGAGCTGGCCGTGGTCAACCGCACCGTCGAGCGCGCCGAGCGGCTCGTGCAGATCCTCACCGAGCCCGGCGGGCCCGGCGCGGCCACCGGGCTGCGCGCCCGCGCGGCGGCGATGAGCTGTGTGGAGCACGAGCTCGCGGTCGCCGACATCGTGGTGTCCTGCACCGGCGCGACCGGACTGCTGCTGACCGGCGGCATGATCGAGGCCGCGCTGCAGGGCCGGGACGACGCGCTGTACCTGCTCGACCTCGCCATGCCGCGGGACATAGACGCCGCGGTCCACCGGATCGAGGGCGCGCACCTGGTCGACATCGAGTCGCTGGCCGACGCCTCCGCCACGGCCGCGGACCAGCCGACCCCGTCGTCGGCGGCGCCGGTGGCGGCCGACGTGGACCTGGTGCGCGGCATCGTCTCCGACGAGGTGGCCGCCTTCGGCGCCGCCCAGCGCGCCGCGCACATCACCCCCACCGTGGTCGCCCTGCGCACCATGGCCGCGGACGTCGTCAGCAGCGAGATCGCCCGGCTCGACGGCCGCCTCCCCGACCTGGACGACAAGCAGCGCGCCGAGATCACCCAGACCGTGCGCCGGGTCGTCGACAAGCTCCTGCACGCGCCGACCGTGCGGGTCAAGCAGCTGGCCAGCGAGCCCGGCGGTGCCGGGTACGCGGACGCGCTGCGCGAACTGTTCGACCTCGACCCGCAGACGGTCGCCGCCGTCAGCCGGGCCGACACGCGCGGCGGCAGCCAGGAAGCACGGGAGCGGGCATGAACGACAGCACCACAAGACCACTGCGACTGGGCACCCGGCGCAGCCAGCTCGCCATGGCCCAGTCCGGCCAGGTGGCCGAGGCGGTCCGCGAACTGACCGGGCGCCCCGTCGAGCTGGTGGAGATCACCACCTACGGCGACACCTCCCGCGAGCACCTCGCGCAGATCGGCGGCACCGGCGTGTTCGTCTCCGCGCTGCGCGACGCGCTGCTCGCCGGTGAGATCGACTTCGCCGTGCACTCGCTCAAGGACCTGCCCACCGCGCAGCCCGAGGCCCTGGCCCTGGCGGCGGTCCCGCCACGGGAGGACCCCCGTGATGCGCTGATAGCCCGGGACGGGCTCACCTTCGAGGAGCTGACCGCCGACCCGGAGCGCATCGCCCGGATCGGCACCGGCTCCCCGCGGCGGATGGCGCAGCTGCACGCCTGGGCCCGCTCCCTGGGCCGGCACATCGAAACCGTGCCGATACGCGGGAACATCGACACCCGCATCGGCTTCGTCGAGAAGGGTGAGCTGGACGCGGTCGTGCTGGCCGCCGCCGGACTCACCCGCATCGGCCGGATCGACGAGGCGACGCAAGCGCTGTCGCCCGACGTGGTTTTGCCCGCCCCCGGCCAGGGGGCACTGGCGATCGAGTGCGCTGCCGCCAACGCAGACCTCGTCGCTGCGCTCGCCGAGCTCGACGACCCGGGTACCCGGGCCGCCGTGACCGCCGAGCGGTCCCTGCTCGCCGCCCTGGAGGCCGGCTGCTCCGCACCCGTGGGAGCACTGGCCGACCTCTCCCCAAGCGGAGGCCCCAAGGCCGATGAGCAGGCTGTCACCGAATTGCATCTGCGCGGTGTCGTCGGCACGACCGACGGCAGCACGCTGGTGCAGATGTCCACCACCGGGCACGTACCCGCCTCTCTCGACGATGAGTCGACCCCGCTGAACCTGGGTCGCGAACTCGCCGCCGAGATGCTCGCAAAGGGTGCGGCCGGTCTTATGGGGGAGCGAGCACTTTGAACCCCACCGCCCCTAACCATTCCGCCTCCGGTCAGGTCACCTTCCTCGGTGCCGGGCCCGGTGACCCGGGACTGCTGACGTTGCGTGCCGTGGAGGCGCTGGCCTCCGCGGACGTACTGATCGCTGACCCCCAGGTGCTGGACGTCGTGCGTGTGCATGCGCGCGCACAGGTGGACACACCACTGCAGGCGTCAGCTGACGAGGCGTCAAACCCCGTCGCCCCGAATGGCGTTTCCCCCCTTCGGGACACCGCCAATCTTGTCATGACGGCCGCCCGCGCGGGCAAGCGGGTCGTCCGTGCGGTCACCGGCGACCCCGGCCTGGACGGCAATGTCGCCCAGGAGATGTTGGCCTGCGCCGCCGAGGGCATCGTCTTCGAGGTCGTACCGGGCGTCGCCGCCGCGGTCGGCGTACCCGCGTACGCCGGTGTGCCGCTGCGGGACGCCGAGGGCACGGACGTCCGCTTCGTCGACGCCCGCACCGCCGACGACCGGTGCTGGGCCGAGCTGGGCACCAGCGACGCCACCGCGGTGGTCTCCACCACGCTGGACGCGGTGGCCGCCGCGGCCGGTGAGCTGGTCTCCGCGGGCCGCAAGCCGGACACCCCGCTGACCGTCACGGTCGCCGGCACCACCACCCGGCAGCGCACCTGGACCGCCACCCTCGGCTCCATCGCCCAGGTGCTGAAGGCCGCCAAGGTGCTGCCCTCGCCCGACGGCGGTCAGTCGGTCATAGCCGTGGTCGGTGAGCGCAGTGCCGCGGCCCAGCGCGACCGCCTCTCGTGGTTCGAGTCCAAGCCGCTGTTCGGCTGGCGGGTACTCGTGCCGCGGACGAAGGAGCAGGCCGCGTCGCTCTCCGACCAGCTGGTCTCGTACGGCGCGGTGTCGCACGAGGTCCCGACCATCGCCGTGGAGCCGCCGCGTACCCCGCAGCAGATGGAGCGCGCGGTCAAGGGACTGGTCACCGGGCGCTACGAGTGGATCGCCTTCACCTCGGTCAACGCCGTCAAGGCGGTCCGGGAGAAGTTCGAGGAGTACGGCCTGGACGCCCGGGCGTTCGCCGGGATCAAGGTCGCCGCGGTCGGCGAGCAGACCGCCAAGGCGCTGGTGGCCTTCGGTGTGAAGCCCGACCTGGTGCCGAGCGGTGAGCAGTCGGCCGCCGGTCTGCTGGAGGACTGGCCGCCCTACGACCCGGTCTTCGACCCGATCGACCGCGTCTTCCTGCCGCGGGCCGACATCGCCACCGAGACCCTGGTCGCCGGCCTGATCGAGCTGGGCTGGGAGGTCGACGACGTCACCGCCTACCGGACGGTGCGCGCCTCGCCGCCGCCGGCCGAGACCCGGGAAGCGATCAAGGGCGGTGGCTTCGACGCGGTGCTGTTCACGTCGTCGAGCACCGTGCGGAACCTGGTCGGCATCGCGGGCAAGCCGCACAACGTGACGGTCATTGCCTGTATCGGTCCGGCCACCGCCAAGACCGCCGAGGAGCACGGGCTGCGGGTGGATGTCATGTCGCCCGAGCCGTCGGTGCACAAGCTGGCCGAAGCGCTCGCGGACTTCGGTGCGGCGCGGCGCGATGCCGCGATCGCGGCCGGTGACCCGGTGACCCGGCCGAGCGAGCGGCGGCCGGGGTCGCGTCGGCGGGCCCGTAGCTGATCGGCTGTACGTACGGCTTTGAAGGGCGCCTCCTTGCGGGGCGCCCTTCTGCGTTAGCCCCGTGCGGTGGCGTACGGGAGGAAGTCGGCCCAGGCGGTGGGGGCGAAGGTGAGGCGGGGACCGTCGGGGTTCTTGGAGTCGCGGATGAGGATGGTGCCGGGGGCGGCGGCGACCTCAACGCACTGGGCGCCCTCGTCGGTGCTGTAGCTGCTCTTGTGCCAGGCCACCTCGACGCATTCTGGACCGTCGCCGGTGCTGTAGCTGCTCTTGTGCCAGGCCACCTCGACGCAGTCGGGGCCCTCGTCGGTGCTGTAGCTGCTCTTTATCCACTCCAGTGCGGAACTGTTCCCGCCAGAGGGCTTGAGTGTCATGTCTCTCCCCGCACTTTCTCGATGAAGGCAAGCGACTCCCGTGGGGTGAGCGCCTGCGCCCGGATCATGCCATAGCGCAATTCGAGGATCTGGAGCTCTCGCGGATCGGAGATCACTCGGCTCAAATGCTGGACTTCGAGGTGTCCGTGGGCGGTGCCGTCCTTGAGCTTGAGCAGCCGGAATGGCCCTGCGAGCCCGGCGTTGTCCTCCCGTTGAAGGGGTAGGACCTGGATCGACACGTTCGGCAACTGCCCGACCTCCAACAACCGTTCGAGCTGCCTGCGCAGGACCATTGTGCCCCCGATGCGGCGTCGTAACGTCGCCTCGCACTGTACGAAGCTGACGACCGGCAGCCCTGTCGCGCTGCTGATGATCCCCTGGCGGTCCAGGCGCCCGGCCACGCGCCGCTCCACCTCGTTCTCCGGGAAGGGCGGCTGACGATTTCCGATCACCGCCCGCGCGTACTCCTCGGTCTGCAACAACCCATGAATCACCGAGTTGTTGTACGCACACAGCTCGACCGACTCCGCCTCCAGTTTCTTCAGGTCCCGGACCTTCTTCGGGTACCTGATCCCTGCGACGTCGGTCTTCAGTGCCGCGAGTTTGCCGCCCGCCCCCGTGACCTCGTCCGCTCGGTCCAGGAACTCCGGCCGGGGGATCCGGCGACCGCGTTCCACCGAGGAGACCATCTCCTCCCCGTAACCGATCGCCGCACCCAGTTCCGCCTGGGTGAGGCCGGCCGCCTCCCGCCACAGCTTCACCTGGCCGGTCACGACGCGCATCACCGCGCCGGCCTCGTCGTCGTCCATTCCTGTGTCCCAGCCATCCACGGCTGCCACCGCCCTCCGCCGTGCCGTACGCGTCCAACTCCGACCGCCCGTGCCCCGTCACCCCGTACGGCCCGGACAGAGCCGGACCGCAGCCGGACAGTCACCGTGAGCACGGGTGTCAGCCCTTCTCAGGCTAGGTACGCGCGACCACGCTGTGTGACGTGACTCGACAAATCACCCGAACCAGCAGTTCCGCTACCGTCTCGGCACCCGGCGCCCCGCCGCTCCGTTTCTGCGTACCGCTGTCCGCCACGCGCCGCGGCGCCCGGCTCGCCCGGCTCCTGGCCACGGAGCAGTTGCGCGCGTGGGGGATGTCGTACGGCCCGGCCCGGCTTCTCGTCGCCGAGCTGGCCGCGAACGCCGTGCGGCACGGCCGGGTCCCGGGGCGGGACTTCCGGCTCACCCTCCTCGTCACCCCGCCCGCCACGCTGCGTATCGAGGTGACCGACACCCGGTGGGAGCGGCTTCCGGTCCGTATGACCACCGCCCCCGCCCCTCTCGACGCGCCGGCCGAATCCGGCTACGGGCTGTTGCTGGTCGAGGAGTTGGCGGATCGCTGGGGCGTGCAGGAGGGGCCGGTTCCGACGAAGACGGTGTGGGCGGAAGTCCAACTTCGGCCCGGCCACTGAGTGTTGGGTGGGGGGAGTGGGGGTGCCTCGCACCGGAGCCCGGGAATGCGGGACGCGGTGGACCGGGCGGCGGAACGGCGGGCGGTCAAGGACAAAGAACGTGGGGAAAGAACCTTCCCAACCAACCAAACCCCGCGTTCGTCACCCACGGGAGTGAAACCGCCCAACTCGGCTGGCGCGCGGGCGGTTTGGGCGGGCAGGCTCGCCGTGACAACCCCAGACATGCGACGGCCCTCGCCGGGACGGCAATCCCAATGCGAGGGCCTGACCACCAAAGGAAGACGAGACCTTCCCGATGGCTGAGCAGAAGCCTAACGCCGTTGCGCGCGCCGATCGCCGGATTCGACGAAGTGCCACCCACACCGGGGTCACCCAGATCAGGCACCACCAGCCGGACCGGTACACGATCATCGGCAACCACCTCGCCCAGCACCGCGAACTGTCCCTGACCGCGATCGGGGTGGGCACCCACATCCTGTCGCTGCCCGAGGGTGCGTCCGTCGACATCCGTACGCTCGCCGCCCGCTTCCCCGAGGGGCGTGACCGGATCGCCTTCGCCCTGCGGGAGTTGGAGGCGCACGGTTACGTCGAGCGGGTGCGGGAGCGGACGCCCGACGGGCGCGTGATCACGCGTACGTACGCTCACAACGCCCCCGGCGCCGCTCAGGCCTCGGCGGCCCCTGCCGCGACGGTCCCGGAGCGGAGGGAGGAACCCCCGAGGCCACCCGCTCCGCAGGTAGCGTCCCCCGTCCCGGAAGCGCCCCGCAGCGAGCACCACGGCACGGCCGTCGCCCTGCTCACGGCGCTGCGGCGGGCCGACGACCGGCTCACCCTCCCCGCACGGGACGTCCGCCGCCTGGCCCCGGCGCTGGCCGTCTGGCTGGACCGCGGGGCCAGCCCGGCCGCCGTCCACCGCACCCTGACCGCCAACCTCCCGCCCGACCTCGCGCACCCGGCCGGGCTGCTCGCCCACCGGCTCCGGGAGCTGCTTCCGCCGCCCCTGCCGGCGGGGGCCGGGGCGTTACCGGAACCCGATGCGGCCAGGGCTGAGGCCCCGCCGCCGCCCCGGCCGCATCCGCTCCGGACCTGCGATGGCTGTGAGCGGGCCTTCCGTGCCCGGGAGCCGGGGTTGTGCCGGGACTGCCGTGGCCGCACGGCGGAGGACGATGCCGCGGCCTGACGTCGCTCAGCAGCGCTCGGCGGTGCCTGACGTCCGACGCCACGTCGGCAAAGGAGGGTGCGGGGCGGGCGTAGCGTGGGCGGTATGACGAAGTACGGAAGCTTTCCGGGGGCGCGGCCGCGGCGGCTGCGTACCACCCCCGCCATGCGTCGGATGGTCGCGGAGTACCGCCTGCACCCGGCCGATCTGATCCTGCCGGCGTTCGTGCGGGAGGGCGTCACCGAGCCGGTGCCGATCGGGGCCATGCCGGGCGTCGTCCAGCACACCCGTGACACCCTCCGTAAGGCGGCCGTGGAGGCGGTCGAGGCGGGGGTCGCCGGGATCATGCTGTTCGGCGTGCCGCTGGACGAGAAGAAGGACGGCCTCGGGACGGCCGGTACCGACCCGGACGGGATCCTCCAGCTGGCCATCCGGGACGTGCGGTCCGAGGTCGGGGACGACCTGGTGATCATGTCGGACCTGTGCCTGGACGAGTACACCGACCACGGGCACTGTGGGGTGCTGGACGCCGACGGCGGGGTCGACAACGACGCGACGCTGGAGCGCTACGCGGAGATGGCGCAGGTCCAGGCCGACGCGGGCGTCCATGTCGTGGGCCCCAGCGGCATGATGGACGGTCAGATCGGCGTCGTCCGGGACGCGCTGGACCAGACCGGCCACGAGGACGTCTCGATCCTCGCGTACACCGCGAAGTACTCGTCGGCGTTCTACGGGCCGTTCCGGGAGGCCGTGGGGTCGTCGCTCCAGGGCGACCGCAAGACCTATCAGCAGGACCCCGCCAACCTTCGGGAGTCGCTGCGCGAGCTGGCGCTCGACCTGGAGGAGGGCGCCGACATGGTCATGGTCAAGCCGGCGCTGCCCTACCTGGACGTGCTGGCGAAGATCGCGGACGCGGTGGAGGTGCCGGTGGCCGCGTACCAGATCTCGGGTGAGTACGCGATGGTCGAGGCGGCGGCCGAGAAGGGCTGGATCGACCGGGACAAGGCGATCCTGGAGACGCTGACCGGCATCAAGCGGGCCGGCGCGAACATGATCCTCACGTACTGGGCGACGGAGGTCGCGCGGGGGCTGTGAGCCGCCCGCTGCGCCGGGCCCGACGGCCGGTGCGCCGGGCCTGACGGCCGGTGCGCCGGGCCTGACGCGCGAAGCTCCCGTCCCGGGGTTCCGGGGCGGGAGCTTTGTCCGTATGCCGACGCATGTAGTCGTATGTAGTCGTATGTATGGGGTTTTGTTCGCCCTGGGCGGGGCACGCACTCGGTGTCGGGGAAGCCCACCGGCTCAGGGAGCGGATCACCATGACTGCCAAGAACACGATGCGCGCCAAGGGCGCCCAGGTCATCGGCGCTATGAAGGAAGTCGTCGGCAAGGCGACGCACAACCACAAGCTGGAGGCCGAGGGGAAGGCCGAGAAGACCGCCGGCAAGGGGATGGACGCCGGCGAGAAGGTCAAGCACACGCTGCGCAAGCCCTGGCAGCACTGACCGGGTCCCCGGGGCCCGCGGCGACGCCCCCAGGGCCCACGGCAACGGCTCCCCACGGCGGAGGCCCCGTACAACAGGGTTGCTGTACGGGGCCATTGGCCTGCGTCAGGGAGTGCCGGGGCCCGGGAGCCCGGCGGCCTCCGGCGTCGGTCAGAGGCGCTCGGGCGTGCGGATGCCGAGCAGGGCCATGCCCTGGTGGAGGGTGCGGGCCGTCAGGTCGCACAGGAAGAGGCGGTTGGCGACCTGCTCCGGGCCGCCCTCGGCCTTCAGGACCGGGCACTGGTCGTAGAAGGTCGTGAACAGCGAGGCGAGGCCGTAGAGGTACGCGGCGACCTTGTGCGGCTCGTAGGCCTCGGCGGCCTCGGCGACGGTCTCGCCGAACTGGTCCAGGTGTAGACCCAGCGCCCGCTCCGCGGGGGCCAGCGCCAGCTCCGGGTGCGCCTCGGGGCGCGCGTCGCCGGCCTTGCGGAAGATCGACCGGATCCGGGCGTAGGCGTACTGGAGGTAGACGGACGTGTCGCCGTTGAGCGACACCATCTGGTCCAGGTCGAACTTGTAGTCGCGGCTCGGCGACGTCGACAGATCCGCGTACTTCACCGCGCCGATGCCCACCTGCGCACCGTTCTCGGTGATCTCCTTCTCGGTCAGGCCGACCGCCGCGCCCTTCTCGCGCACCACCGCGGTCGCCCGCTCGGCCGCCTCGTCGAGCAGGTCCTCCAGGCGTACGGTCTCGCCCGCACGGGTCTTGAACGGCTTGCCGTCCGCGCCGAGGACCGTGCCGTAGCCCATGTTGTGCGCGGTGACGTCGTCGCTCAGCCAGCCCGCCCGGCGGGCCGTCTCGAAGACCATCCGGAAGTGCAGCGACTGGCGGACGTCCACGACGTACAGGAGCGTCGTCGCCTTCAGGTCGAAGACGCGGTTGCGGATCGCGGAGAGGTCGGAGGCCGCGTAGCCGAAGCCGCCGTCCGCCTTCTGCACGATCAGCGGCACCGGCTGGTCGTCCTTGCCGCGGATCTCGTCGAAGAAGACCACCAGCGCGCCCTCGGAGCGGACGGCGACGCCCGACTCCTCCAGCAGCCGCGCCGTCTCGGTCATCATGGCGTTGTACGCGGACTCGCCGACGATCTCGTCGTCGCGGATCTCCATGTCCAGCTTCTCGAAGACCGAGTAGAAGTAGACCTTCGACTCGTCCACGAACCGCTGCCACAGGTCGAGGGTCTCCGTGTCGCCGGACTGCAGCGCCACGACCCGCTTGCGGGCCCGCTCCTTGAAGTCCTCGTCGGAGTCGAAGACGGCGCGGGAGGCCTTGTAGACGCGGTTGAGGTTGCTCATCGCCTGCTCGCCGTCGACGTCGGCCGCGGGGGCCAGCTCGCCGGGGTTCTCGATCAGGTACTGGATGAGCATGCCGAACTGGGTGCCCCAGTCGCCGATGTGGTGCCGGCCGATCGTCCGCTCACCGGTGAAGTCCAGGATGTGGCGCAGGGCGTCGCCGATGACCGCCGAGCGCAGGTGCCCGACGTGCATCTCCTTGGCGACGTTCGGCTGGGCGTAGTCGATGACCGTGACGCCCGGCTGCTCCTTCAGCGGGACGCCGAGCCGGTCGTCGGCGGCGCGCGCGGCCAGCGTCTCGGTGATCGCCCGGTCGGTGAGCGTGATGTTGAGGAAGCCGGGGCCGGAGACCTCGACCTCCTTGAGGAGGTCGTTCTCGCCGATCTCCGCGACGACCTTGGTCGCCAGCTCCCGCGGGTTGCCCTTGAGCTTCTTGGCCAGTGCCAGCAGGCCGTTGGCCTGGAAATCGGCCCGGTCGCTACGTCGCAGCAGCGGGTCCGCGGCGCCGGCCTCCGGCAGGGCTGCCGAGAGGGCGTCCGCGACGCGCTGGGTGACCGAAGCTGCGAGGGAAGGGACCGAGGCCATGAAGCTGCGCTCTCTTCTAGACAAAGGTGTCTGTGGAGGTGGCTGGGGACGGAAAGGGGTTTGCCCCTGAGTATCCCACGCCTGTACCACTGAATTTCCAAGCCGCGGTTGTCTGGGAGAATGGCACCGTCAGGCTTTTGTGCGCCGCGTGCGCAAGGTGGCGCTAACGGGAAGAACCAGGAAGAGGAAGGGCCGATCGTGGCTCAGCAGAGCACCGAGACCGACTGGGTCTCCAGGTTCGCGGACGAGGTCATTGCCGAGGCGGAGCGCCGCGCCCCGGGCAAACCGATCGTCTGCGCCTCCGGTCTGAGCCCCTCCGGCCCGATCCACCTGGGCAACCTCCGCGAGGTCATGACCCCGCACCTGGTCGCCGATGAGATCCGCCGCCGCGGCCTGCCGGTCCGGCACCTGATCTCCTGGGACGACTACGACCGCTACCGCAAGGTGCCGAACGGCGTGCCCGGCGTCGACGGGTCCTGGGCCGAGCACATCGGCAAGCCGCTGACCGCGGTGCCGGCCCCGGCCGGCTCGCCGCACCCGAACTGGGCGGTGCACTTCAAGACCGCGATGGCCGACGCGCTCGCCGAGATGGGCGTCGAGTTCGACGGGATCAGCCAGACCGAGCAGTACACCTCCGGCGCCTACCGCGAGCAGATCCTGCACGCGATGAAGCACCGCGCGAAGATCGACGAGATCCTCGGGCAGTACCGCACCAAGAAGGCGCCCGCGAAGAAGTCGCAGAAGCCGGTGGACGAGGCCGAGCTGGAGGCCGCCGAGGGCTCCGGTGCGGCCGGCGAGGACGACGGCAGCGGCGGCTCGGCCGGCTACTTCCCGTACAAGCCGTTCTGCGGCCAGTGCGAGAAGGACCTGACCACGGTCACCTCGTACGACGACGAGACCACCGAGCTGTCCTACACCTGCACCGAGTGCGGCTTCGCCGAGACGGTCCGGCTGAGCGAGTTCGACCGCGGCAAGCTGGTCTGGAAGGTCGACTGGCCGATGCGCTGGGCCTACGAGGGCGTGATCTTCGAGCCGTCCGGCGTGGACCACTCCTCGCCCGGCTCGTCGTACGTCGTCGGCGGGCAGATCGTCCGGGAGGTCTTCGACGGCGCGCAGCCCATAGGGCCGATGTACGCCTTCGTCGGCATCAGCGGCATGGCCAAGATGTCCTCGTCCAAGGGCGGGGTGCCCACCCCGGGCGATGCGCTGAAGATCATGGAGGCGCCGCTGCTGCGCTGGCTCTACGCCCGCCGCAAGCCCAACCAGTCCTTCAAGATCGCCTTCGACCAGGAGATCCAGCGGCTCTACGACGAGTGGGACAAGCTGGCGGCCAAGGTCGCCGACGGCGCCGCCCAGCCCGCCGACGAAGCCGCCTACCTCCGGGCCGTGGGCACCGCAGCCGGACCGCTGCCGACCACCCCGCGCCCGCTGCCGTACCGCACGCTGGCCTCGGTCGCGGACATCACCGCCGGCCACGACGAGCAGACCCTGCGGATCCTCGGCGACCTGGACCCCGACAAGCCGGTCGGTTCGCTCGACGAGACCCGGCCGCGGCTGGACAAGGCCGAGTACTGGATCACCACCCAGGTCCCGGCCGACCAGCGCACCGTGGTCCGCGACGAGCCGGACGCGGAGCTGCTGAAGTCCCTCGACGACACCGCCCGGGAGTCGCTGCGGCTGCTGCTGGACGGCCTGGACTCGCACTGGTCGCTGGACGGGCTGACCCACCTCGTCTACGGCGTGCCCAAGGTGCAGGCGGGCTTCTCCGCCGATGCCACGCCGAAGGACCTGCCGCCGGAGATCAAGGTGGCGCAGCGGACGTTCTTCGCGCTGCTGTACCACCTGCTGGTGGGCCGGGACACCGGGCCGCGGCTGCCCACCCTGCTGCTGGCCGTCGGCGCCGACCGGGTGCGCAAGCTGCTCGGCGGCTGACCGACACGCCGGCGGCCGTTGCCGCTGAGTCGTAGCCCACGGTGTGCGGGTGCGACCTGGGAGTGAGAACGGGTTCGGCCCCGGGGAGGAGGATCCCCGGGGCCGAACCCGTCACTCTGGGGCCATGAGGGGATTCTTAGGTTTCATCATCATGCTCCAGGGAGCCATGGGCTTCATCGGCCAGGTGTTCTTCGACGGTGCCTGGGGGCTGCTGCCCCGCTGGTTCGAGCTGCCGTCGGCCGTCTACGTGGGGATCTGCGCGGCCGGTGTGGCGCTGATCGCCTGGGGAGAGACGGACAAGAAGCGCAAGGAGCGCAGGGAGCACTCGGAGAAGGACGCGGGGGCCGGGGCGGCGTAGGCGCTGCGCGGTACGTGTGGGGTGTGCGTGCGTGACGCGGTGTGTGTGCGTGACGCGGTGTGTGCGCGTGATGCGACCTGTGGGCGCTTGGCGACCTGTGCGGGCTAGGTGACCTGTGCGCGTGACGCGATCTGTGTGCGGTACACGGCCTGTGCGGGTTACGCGATGTGCTCGTCCATCAGTTCCGCGTTGAGACGGTCGCCGAACCGGTCCATGTAGCGGTTCAGGTCCCGGGCCCGCAGGCGCACTCCGTACTGCGCCTCCAGGTTCGCCGCGAACGCGCCCGGTGTCGGCAGGCCTTCGCCCTCTATCGAGCGCCGGAACACCTGGTACAGGTCCTCCTCGGTGGGGGGCCCGGCCGGTTCCTGGGCGGGCTGCGGGGCCGCGGGAGGCTGCGGGGCCGTGGCGGGCCCCGGCGCCGCCTCCGGGATGCCCTTGCCGAGCGGACGCGTCCCGCCGGCGCCGGTCGGCACCGGGACCTGCGGTTCGGGCTCCGACGCGCGCGGCGCCGGTACGGGGGGCTGCTCCTGCACCGGGGCCTGCTCCTGCAGCGGTGCCTGCTGGTGCACCGGTGGCTGCTGGTGCTCGGCGTACGGGTGCTGGTGCTCCGGCTGCTGCTCCTGCCCGGGGACGTATGCAGGGTCGTAGTTGCCCCGGTAGGTCACCTCCTGCGGTGCCGCGAACCACTGGTTCGGCAACTCCTCGGCCTGGGCGGGCTCTTGGGCCTGGGCGGGCTCTTGGGCCTGGGCCCGGGACGGTGCCGGCGACCCGGTCGGCGACTGGGCCGGGGCCTCCTGGGCCTCGGTCGGCGCCGGGGCCCTCGGCTCCACGGCGGGCGGCACGGACTGCTGGGGCGGCAGCAACTGCGGTTCGATGCCCGCCGCGGCGAGCCCCGTGGGAGCGGTCTCGGCCAGCGGCACCCCGTACCGGGCGAGCCGCAGTGGCATCAGGGACTCCACGGGTGCCTTACGGCGCCAGCCCCGCCCGAACCGCGAACGCAGGCGGGCTTGGTAGACGAGCCGTTCCTGCTCCAGCTTGATCACCGCGTCGTACGACCGCAGCTCCCACAGCTTCATCCGCCGCCACAACAGGAACGTCGGGACCGGCGACAGCAGCCAGCGCGTGATGCGCACGCCCTCCATGTGCTTGTCCGCCGTGATGTCGGCGATCCGCCCGACGGCGTGCCGGGCGGCCTCGACGGTGACGACGAACAGCACCGGGATGACGGCGTGCATGCCCATGCCCAATGGGTCGGACGCCGCCGCGGCGTTGAACGCCACCGTCGCGACGGTCAGCAGCCAGGCCGTCTGCCGCAGCACCGGGAAGGGCATGCGGATCCAGGTCAGCAGCAGATCCAGGGCGAGCAGGACACAGATGCCCGCGTCGATGCCGATGGGGAAGAAGTAGGCGAAGTTGCCGAAGCCCTTCTTGAGGGCCAGTTCACGCACGGCCGCGTAGGAGCCGGCGAAGCCGATGCCGGCGATGACCACCGCGCCGGCGATGACGACTCCGATGAGTATCCGGTGTGTGCGTGTCAGCTTCAGTGGCGCGGCCACCCGAGGACCCTCTCCCAGTCGGTCTGTTGCGACCGACAGCCTGGCACATGCGTACGAGCGGGTGTGTGCCGGTACTGGGGGAGCCGGGTCACGATCGGGCTGCGGACGGAGGGCGCCGGCCCGGACGGTCCGTCGCCCCGGTGGCCCGCCCCGTGACCCGCGCCGTGCCCCGCGCCGTGGCCCGCACCGTGCTCGCGCATGTCGGTGCGGGCCCGCTGCGGCCGAGGCGTCCCGGCCGGCCGGGACCGGACCGGTGCCGGCCGCCGGGGACCGGACCGGTCAGGCGCTGGACCGGGTCAGGCGCTGGTCTTGGTGGCGGCGGTGACCGCCTCCTTGGCGGCGGCCTGGGCGTTCTTGAGCAGGTCGGCGCTCTTGGGGGTGTCGGCGCCGGCCAGGCCCGCACCGTTGTAGTTGATCGTGACGACGACGTTGGATATCCGGGCGACGACCGTCGTGTTCTTGAAGTCGTTGCCCTCCTTCTTCACGTCGTAGGTGATCGCGGTCGCCTCGTCGCCGGTGCCGGAGGTCTTGACCGTCTCCAGCTTCTTGGCGCCCTTGGTGCCCTTGGCGTCGGCGATCTGCTTGGTGTAGAAGTCCGTGGCCCGCTTCTCGCCGGAGCCGATGGCGGGGTCGGAGTCGTAGCGCTGGTAGCCGATGTCCAGCCAGCGGAACTGGGTGCCGTCGACGCCGTTCTCGTCCGAGCTGTTCCAGGAGCAGGTGCCGTGGGCCGCCTTGTCGGTGGAGGTGCCCTGGTCGCCGGCGGCGTTCTTCGCCTTCGGCAGCATCTTCTTGAGGGTGTCCTTGGAGAACGCCGCACAGGGGTCGGGCAGCGACTTGTACTTCGCGGGGGCGACGGAGGGCGACGGCTTGCCCGCGCTGCTGGAGGCGGACGCGGAGGAGGAGGCGTCACCGGAGCTGGCGCTGTCCGAGCCGGAGCAGCCGGCGACAAGCAGCACCGGTACTGCTGCGCAGGTGAGGAGGCTGGCGAGACGCTTGGCTGAACGGTGCATGGTTCCTTCGCTGTTCGTCGACATCGGATCGGCTAGACGGCACGGTACGCGGCGTGGCGGGGTGGGTGACCGTTTCCTGGGGATGAGGGCGACCAGCAAAGCGGGGCATAGGGAACTCATCGCCGCATCGCGGCGATTCGCTCAATTCGGACTATTCGCTGAGGCGGTCTGAGAGCTCACCGGCCAGTGAACGGGCTTTGTCCTGCAGTTCCTGGCTGTCCGGCACCATCGACTTGTCCGTGGACCACTGGTCGTAGGTGAGCGTCACGATCACATTCGACGTGCGAAACACCACAGTGACATCGCGGTGCAATCCGGAGTCCGCGGTGACCAATTTGTCGTTGAGGAACGCCGCGTCCCCGAGGTCGTCCAGGACCCGCGGCGCGATCGAGCCGCTGGGGGCGGCGCCGGGGGTGGATGCCTCCGGGGTGCCGGGCGTCGCCTTGCCGCTGGCCTGGTCGGCCGCCTTGCCGGTGGTGCTGCTCTTGCCGTCGTCGGTGCCGTTGCCGCCCCCGCCGGTCTTGCTGTCCTTGGCGACCGGGGCGCCGGACGCGCTCGCCGCGCCGTCCGCCGTGGGGCCCTTCGGCTTCGCGGAGGAGGGGGGCGGGGTGCCCGGTGAGGCGGAGCCGCCGGACGGGATCTGCGCGTCCTGCTGCTTGCCGGCGTAGATCCCCTGCGCCTTGTCGTCGTCGCTGACCTCGGCGTCGTACGAGACCACGCGCTGGATGTCCAGGGTCAGGTGGCGGGTGCCCCGGGTGGTCTCGCGGGACCAGCGGCAGCCGACCCGGCGGTCGGTGTCATAGGTGATGTCGGCCTGGCCCGCGTAGAGCTTCTTCGCCTCGGCGCTCGACAGCTGCTGCCCGTCGCCGGGCAGCATGCTGCGCAGGGAGTTGCGCGAGGGCAGCCCGCAGGCCTCCGGGAGGGTCTGGTAGCGGCCCGGCTCGGCCGACTGGACCGCCGAGGTGGCGTCGCCGCTCTTGGCGTCCGTGGCGCTCCCGTCGGTGCTGGAGCCGTCGGAGCAGCCGGCGAGACCGACGGCCAGTGCCGCCGCCGCCACCAGAGCGGCACCGGGTACGAACGACTTCCGTGACATCGTCCGCTGCTCCTTTCCCTGCGTTCCCCGAGAAATGCGGTTGCCGCCGGTTGGCGGCCGATGGACACAATGTCTACCGCACGCATTGCCGCATACGCCGGTCCGGCGTCCGAGATCATATGGTTTGTCCGGCTTTTGCGTTATTCAGGTTTTCGGGGGAATGGGGAAGTTATGTCGTACGTCGAGGTACCCGGCGCTCAGGTGCCGATCCGGATGTGGACGGACCCGGCCACGGTCGAGGACGTCGCCATGCAGCAGCTGCGCAATGTCGCCACCCTGCCGTGGATCAAGGGCCTGGCCGTGATGCCGGACGTGCACTACGGCAAGGGCGCCACGGTCGGCTCGGTGATCGCGATGCGCGGCGCGGTCTGCCCGGCGGCGGTCGGCGTGGACATCGGCTGCGGGATGAGCGCGGTGAAGACCTCGCTGACCGCCAACGACCTGCCCGGCGACCTCTCCCGCCTCCGCTCGAAGATCGAGCAGGCGATCCCGGTGGGCCGCGGGATGCACGACGACCCGGTCGACCCCGGCCGGGTGCACGGCCTGCCGACGGCGGGCTGGGACGACTTCTGGGCGCGGTTCGACCGGGTCGCCGAGGCGGTCAGGTTCCGCCGGGAGCGGGCCCTGAAGCAGATGGGGTCGCTCGGCTCGGGCAACCACTTCCACGAGATCTGCCTGGACGACGACGGGGCGGTGTGGATCATGCTGCACTCCGGGTCGCGCAACATCGGCAAGGAGCTGGCCGATCACCACATGGGCGTGGCCCAGAAGCTCCCGCAGAACCAGGGGCTGGTCGACCGGGACCTCGCCGTCTTCATCGCGGACACCCCGCAGATGGCGGCGTACCGCAACGACCTGTTCTGGGCGCAGGAGTACGCCAAGCACAACCGCGAGATCATGATGGCGCTGACCCAGGACGTGATCCGGCGGGAGTTCAAGAAGGCGCGGGTGACCTTCGACGAGGTCATCTCCTGCCACCACAACTATGTGGCGGAGGAGCAGTACGACGGCATGGACCTGCTGGTGACCCGGAAGGGGGCGATCCGCGCCGGGAGCGGCGAGTACGGCATCATCCCCGGCTCGATGGGCACCGGCTCGTACATCGTTCGGGGCCTGGGGAACGCCGCGTCCTTCAACTCCGCCTCGCACGGCGCCGGCCGCAGGATGAGCCGGAACGCCGCCAAGAAGCGGTTCTCCACCCGTGATCTGGAGGAGCAGACGCGGGGTGTGGAGTGCCGTAAGGACTCCGGGGTGATCGACGAGATCCCGGGCGCCTACAAGCCGATCGAGAAGGTCATCGACCAGCAGCGGGACCTGGTGGAGATCGTGGCCCACCTGAAGCAGGTGGTGTGCGTGAAGGGCTGAGGGCAGCACTCCACGTGGTTGACGAGCCCGGACGGGATGGGGTCCGGGGCACCGTCAGCGTGAAATGCCCGTGAGTCGAAGCCCGGAGCAGTTGTTAGCCGAAAGGCGTCGCGGGCTTGTCGCCGTCAGGGTGGGCTGCTCCGGGAACGGATCTCTCAGGAGCCAGAGCAGGAAGACTCTCTGACGTAGGCTGAGCGCTTGAGTCGGGAGCGGAGTGGCCAGACTGGTCGAAGGTTATGCTGCTCAGGATTTCCACGATGTCTGAGCAGTATTCTTCCCAGTGGTCCTCGCAAGGCGTCGTAAAGTTGAAGCAGACGAGGCACTGCTCCTGATTCTCGCCCCCTTGCGGGATGGGAAGAAACGCCTGCATTTCCGCCATGGGAACGGTCAGCTCCTCACCCGACGGGGAGAATTCCGCGGGAATGTGTATACCGTTCATCCCGGACAACATTGCTACCGGTCCAGTGGGGGTGTCGAGCACACCACCTTCCCAGGCTTCTCCTCGTTTGGCGACAAGGGAACGTACTATGCCGGTGGCCGCCACTGTCGCATCTCCGAATGCAAACGGCGTGACGGTGACAAGCAAGGTGCCGAAAGAGAGTTCGCCCTTGTAGGTTCGCACGCAGGTTCCGGCATACAAGGCGCCCGAATTTTCGAGTGCCTGAGAGGCTTTATGGATATCCTCCACAAGGTTCTGTAATAGCAGCGGGTTTGATTCGAGGGCGTCTCGAGATGTTCGCGAAGTAATTGCTCTCTCCGCTTCTTCGCTGGTTACCCCTATGGGGATCGCAGTGAATCCCGCCGGCACAGTAAATTTCAATTTCATTTCCCCGTCTGGTCGTAAGGAGGGCCGGAAGGTGGATGTGGTGGCGGAGCGGGCGGGCGCACCCAAAATCGAGCCGCCTGCTGTCGCCGAAAGCTCTCAAGCAGGCGCAGATTAGCTTCATGGCGATTCCGCCTGTGCCGCGGGCCGAGAACGGCTCCCGTTAGGCACAGTACCCCCATGAGGCAGAACCCCACGCTGACGGGCACCAACTCGCGTACGGCCCACGTCAACGCGAAGAATCCGGCGGCAAAAATGACGAAGACGATAGGCACCTGGGCAGCAGGCAAATCGTTGTAGGATTTGACGCTCCTTGCCGCTAGTGCGGCGCGCAGCGGCGTGATCAGGGACGGATCAGCGGCCTGAGCGGGTGACCATGGCGAGGTAGTCACTGCGAGCCAACTGCCCGCAGCCTGTACTCGAGCCATGGCCGCCTGGGCACGCTGGCGGGAGGCTGGACTGTCGTCGCGCATATAAGACACGCGGAACTGCCCACGCCCATACCGTTCCGCAGCGCTGAGCGCGTAACCCAGCTCTGTGGCTATCCAGGTGATGTGGTCAGCCTGGTGTGATTCAAATCCGGTGAGGATGAACTCAACGGACGCCCGCCCATCGAAACGTGCTGCTATCCCTTCGTCATTCATGAGACGTTGTCACCCGCCATCAGCAGCTCGGTCCTTGGCGCTTCCCTTGTTCCAAGCATTTTGCAGGGCAGGGAACAAGGGACTGGCCACCATTCCAATGGCTTGCCCAGGATTCTTGGGAACAAAGTTCTCGAACACAGAGGGGTCTCCGACAAGGCTGGCCCAGGAGTCGGCGAGACCAAACCCCGCTGCCCCGTTTGCTGCTCGGCTCTTGAGCATCGCGGTGCCCAGTTCGCCTCCGACGCGAGCAGCGGCTCCCAGCGGAATCATGCCCAGCGCATCCTGCGTCAACGTACGGTTCGATACAACGTCTTCACCGCCCGCCACACGGGCCACACCGTGCAGGGCAAACGCGCCGGCCGCGAATACGGATGATCCGACCTCAAGGCCCACCGCCAGTGGTTCCAGGCCCAGCGCGGCCGCCCCAACTCCGACCAGGCCAGTTACCGCACTGACAGTAGACATGACATCCCCCAACGCCGCGATCGCGTTGGCGTGGTTCTTCACCCAGTCCCACGCCTGATTCGCCAGAAGTGCCTGGGCCTCGGCCAGGGACTTGATGGCGTCGCCGAGTCGATCCAGCCAACCGGGTTCGTTGGGGGCCGCTTCTGAAGCCCGGCGGATAGCCTCCGCCACCTTCTCCGCGGCCTCGTCATGCTGCTGCTTGAGTCGTCTCGCATCCTCGATCAGAGAATTGAGGGCGTTCCGGGCTGAATCGAGTTCCTTGACCGCTTTGTTCAGTCGCTGTTCGGCGTTGTGCAGTTCTTCGTCGGTCTCGAATGTATGCCCTGCCAGTCCCAGATCCGGGTTTTCCTCTGCATCTCGCTGTCGGGAACGAGCGGTGACTGCACGGGCCTCCATGTCCGTTGCGCGAGACTTCATGGTTTCCAGCTTGGCGGACCATTCATTCAGCTGGAATCCACAATCATAAAAACTCTGAGTTGCAGAGTCGACCAGCTTCGGAAGGTCCTTCACCTGCATAGAAAACGCGTCCGCGGCAATTCCGCTCCACTCCTCACCCCCGCGGGTGATGGAGCTCAGGGTCTGCCAGACCGACGACAGCTTTCGATGCGCATCGAATGACTGGTCAACCAGCGCACGCACCGCTGAGAGATTTCCAGGGGCCGGGTCGAACCCTATCCCTGGGTACCCTGCGGCGTCGGAAGGTATCTTTCCGCCACTCATGGTTCCCCCTTATCCAAAGACCGACGATGTCGAACTGGAGGGCGGAGATGATTGAGAAGGGTCAGGTGAACCTGATTCCATCCCCTTGGAGAGCGCCTGCTGAATTCCCATTTCACATGTGCGATACGAGTGTGCAGTGGCATCTATTGAGCCTCGTATGGAGTCTGCCAGCTTAGAGATCTGGTCGATTCCATACTTCCACTTCGACTGGAAGTCTTCGCAAGTAGAATCCAGGCATTTGTGTCCGAGTTGACCTGCTGTTGCCTGGTCCATTTTCTGCGTCACCGTACGCATTCCGGTAACGCTCTCGTCGAGCTTCCGTGAAATTCTTCCGAGTTCCTCGATGTCGACTCGGAACGTTCCCGGTAAAGACATAGTTCCCCCTCATATTCCCTATGCCTATCGCGTGCGGGGAGTGAGTCTAACAACGGCTGATGCAACGAAGGTGGAATAGGGGCAGCTCGACGCGTAAGGGTCGCGTTAAGCGTTCGGCTCGGTGTGAGGGCGTCGCTGTGACTTGCCTCGGATGGGCTGGCATTGCGGCTGTCGCAGCCTGCGCAGCCCTCTGCTACCGGGCTGCCATCAGCATTCATGCGGATGGCGCTGGCCTCGCCTGAGATGCAGGGGCCACTGAAGAGTGTCCGCCTTTCAAAGCGTGGGTCTGATCCGGTCATTCGTAAGATCGGCCGAGCCTCGGGGCTCTGGGTGTGGCTGTAAAGGGTGAGCCGTTGGGCGGCTTACGGGACGGAGGGCGAGTGGCTGCTGTCCCGCCGGATCCACAACGACGAGACTGGGCTGCTTGCGCTGATCGGGAACGTGCTGGCGATATCCGACGATGTGTCGTGGGCCGTCGATCTCAACCATGGCGGTGCCGCCCGTCGATCTGCGTACCCTGACCACCAGGCGCTTGGACCTGGTCTTCGACCGCACCCGGCAGATGGCTGTGGCCCCGCAACCCGGCGACTCCGGCCGCGTCAGCGGCAACGTGCGCAGCCCCTGCCCCTGCCCTCGCGGCCTGATGGCGCAGCGCGCGCTGATCAGCTGGCCGAACCGTCGCGGGGGGCAGCCCGGTGAACGGGGCCGTCCAGGACGGCTCGAACGTCGTGATCACGCCAGACACGGCAAAGCATTTCACCCGTGAACGGCAGTTAAGGGACAACCCTTGGGCCGTGTCCGTCAGTGCGCCGCCGGGTGGATGGTCGTGCTAGGGAGTTCGAGGTCGGTGCAGCCGCGCCGCTTAGCCTGGTCCTTGGCGAACGCGTTGAGCAAGGAACGTACTTGGCTCATCGGCAGCTGTGGCGACAGGTCCTCTCCAGTGCCGTAACAGCCGGTGAGGTCCATGGCGGACTTGCCCGTCGTGGCGTCGAGCAGCGAGCAGTTGGTGATCGGGGCCCGCACGTTCGTGGGCGCTGCTACCTTCCAGCCCTTGCCGGATGGGCTCTTCGGCAGGCGCGTACGGGTCAGCCAGTCGCACATCGTGCCCGCGGTTTCCCGGAGCGACAGCGTCCGCGGAGGCCCGGCGTGGTCCGACAGGGCCAGCGGCTTGGCCCCGTAGCCAAGTTCGGCGGAGGCGCCGTTGGGATGGCCTGTGATGGGACAGGGGCTGACCCGGCCATGGCCCACCGGGCAGGCCATAGTGCAGGTGGCCGTGAACCTCAAGAGCGCTACGACGGGATGGATCTGCTGGTTACCCGGAAGGGGGCCATCAGTGCGGGCTCGGGAGAGTGGGGGATCATCCCCGGATCCATGGGCACGGAGTCGTACATCGTCCGTGGCCTGGGCAACCCGATGTCGTTCAACTCGGCCTCGCACGGCGCCGGCCGAAGGATGAGCCGGAACGCTGCCAAGCGGAAGTTCTCGACGCGGGACCTGGAGGACCAGACGCGGGGTGTGGAGTGCCGCAAGGACTCCGGCGTTGTGGATGAGATCCCGGGCGCCTACAAGCCGATCGGCCAGGTGATGGAGCAGCAGCGGGACCTGGTCCAGGTGGTCGCGAAGCTCAAGCAGGTCATCTGTGTGAAGGGCTGAGGCCGGCACCGCACGTGATCGTCAAGCCTCGGACCGGACGTGGTCCGGGGCTCTGGCGTTTTCTGATGGCGGGTGGACGCCGTGAAGTGACCGGCGGAGTGCTCTCTCGGCTGCCGGTCCCGTGTGTGGTCACCTCCCCTCAGCACGTCTCAGGTGTGGCGCGCCGCTTGCGTGCGCGCGGGGGAATCTCACCGCCATGTCCAACCGGCCTCCCGCAATGCCCGGGCCCGCTGTATGCCCGCTTCTATTCGAGTGGCTGCCTCTGCCGGGTTCCAGTAACTATCCGCCGCGGTGGTCTGGTCGGGGTGTTTCCGGTAAAAGGCGCTCGGCTCCGCGATGAATTCACCAGGTGCGACAACCTCCGCGGCGAGCAGCAGGGCAATTCCTTCGGCTCCGGTCAGGGCATGCCAACCGCCGAGTGCGAGCACCAGTTGACGGTGCGCGGCGAACGTCGTCGTCTGCACGGACAGACGCTTTTCCACCACCTCGTCGAAGAACCTGCCAGGCTCGACCGGGCCGGCCGGAGGGTCATACGGTCCCGGTGAGGTGCTGCCGTCCCGGTGGAGGTCAATGCACGCGGACACGCACCACGGAACTCGTTCCAATGTCTCGATGTCGCGCTCGAGCGCTCCCGGCAGCAAGACGTCGTCGGCGTCCAGATTCCGGATCAACTCGCCGGTCGCACGAGTGAGGCCGTGCATCCGCGCCACCGCGGCGCGCGCCGGCATTCCGGATTCGATCGAGATCCTGGGATCCTCGGGAAAGATGCCGGCGGTGATTCCGGTGTGGCCGTCCTCTTGAAGGCACCATTGCCATTCCCAGTCGCCCGGAAGCTTCTGCTCCCGCAGGGACTGGTAAGCCTCGTCGAGGTAATGATGGCCGCCGTTGTGTACGGGGGTGATTATGCTGATTGTTGGCATGGGGTACTTCCTCTCCAAAGGCCGGCGATGCGACGATGATCGATCATGGTAGCCAGAGGAAAGAGAAATGACGGAACGTCAATTCATGTGCCGGTGCGGGAGCGTGCCGGTGCCGATATGACGGGAGAGGTCGAGGGGGGCGGAAATATCCGACTCACCACGTAGGGTGCGGTCTTCATGTGCGGGTGTCTTACCGCCCCACCGCTTCGAAGTCGCATCCACGCCCCGGACAAGCCTCGTTCAAGGTGTTGGGAATCACCACAACTTTGTGGCGGAGGAGCAGACGCGGGGGTGGAGTGCCGTAAGGACTCCGGGGTGATCGACGAGATCCCGGGCGCCTACAAGCCGATCGAGAAGGTCATCGACCAGCGGCGGGACCTGGTGGAGATCGTTGCCCACCTCACGCAGGTGATGTGTGTGAAGGGTTGAGTGTGGCACTCCGTGTGATCGACGGCCCCGGGCCTGATGCGGTCCGGGGCTTTTGCGATGGGGATCCGTTCGTGACCCGCAGCGTGTCCCGATCGGGCTTGGGGAGCCACCAGTTGGCGCTCGGGGGGCGGTGCCAGCGGTGGCTCCGGGCGTAGGTGTGGATGAGTTCCAGGGCTCGGTTAAGGGCGGGGTGCGCGGTGGCGGTGTTCCAGGCGGCGTGCCAGGGGTAGAGCGGGACGGGGTCGCTCAGGGGCCGGGCGGTGAGGCCGTCGGGGAGGTGCGAGCAGGTGAGGCCGAAGGCCGGGTGGCGGAGGGCTTGGACGGCGGCCAGGGCGGAGGTGCGGCCGTGACCGCGTACGCGTGTCGCCACCTTCAGGTCGAAGGCAGCGACGGCTTGGTCGACCCAGTCGTGCCACTCGGCGGACTCGTCCGCCGAGTGGATCAGGAGCGGGTAATCGGCGAGGGCGGCGAGGGGGACCTCGTCCCGGTCGGCGAGGGGGTGGTCGGTGGGGAGGATGACGCCGATGGGGTCCAGGCCCACGGGCATGGTGGCGAGGGCGGCTCCGAGGGGGCGGCCGAGGCCGAAGGGGCGACCGAAGGCAAGGTCGAGGTCGCCGGTGAGGAGGCGGGGCAGTGCTGCGGCCATGCCGTGGCTCTGGAGCACCTCGAACGGCAGGTCGGGGGCCTGGGTGCGCAGGTGATGGATCAGGAGCGTGGAGGGCAGGCCCTCGGCGACCACATCGATGCGCAGGGGTGCGCAGGTGTGGGTGATCTCGTTGACCAGGCGCTCGGCGTCGACGAGGAGGCGTCGGCCACGTTCGACGAAGGTCTCGCCGGCGGGGGTGAGGGCGACGTGGCGGCGGTCGCGGGTGAACAGCGGGACGCCGAGCCGCTTCTCCAGGGTTCTGATCTGGGCGGAGAGGGTCTGCTGGGCGATGGTGAGCCGGTCCGCGGCCCGGCCGAAGTGGAGTTCGTCAGCGAGGGTGACGGCGTAGCGCACCTGGCGCAGGTCGAGATCCACAAATCCCCACCGTAACAGTCTGAGGCTGTCAGGTGTCCGATGAACGGTGTTGGACCGGCGGCACGCTGTGGTTGTTGACTCATGGAGTGAAAGGCGCCAGAGGGGCGCAAACCGAAGGACTGGTCCGGCAGTTGATCGCTGCATCAAAGGCCGGTGACGTGGCGAGGCAGTGGCCGCGACTACCTACGGGCCCCGCGAGGTGCGGTGAGCGGTCGGGCCGCGTCGCCGCCGCGCCCGCCACGGGTGTGGCAGGGCGGGGCCTCTTGCCGGCCCGACCGCCACACCCCGCTCACCTCTAACTCACCCACCGGATGGGGCGCTTGGCGTGTGCCGGCGCTCAAGGAGAAGTCGCAGTATGTTCGCGAAGCACGTTCAGGGCCGGATCTCCCGCCAGGCCCATGCCCGGGTGCCGGAGGGCACCTTCGAGGAGCACCACGGCCGTCAGGGGTTCGAGGGTGACGTCTCTCAGCTCTACCACGCCCACCCGACCACGGACTGGCTGCGGGTGGAGGGCCCGATCCGGCCACGGGGCATCCGGCTCACCGACGTTCCCGCCGCCGATGAGCACGACGAGCGCGCCCTGCCGACGCCGCTGATGTTCAACGAGGACATCACGGTCTCGGTGTCGAAGCGGGCGGCGCCGATGCCGTACTACTTCCGCAACACCGACGGCGACACCCTGTTGCTGGTCCAGTCGGGCAGCGGCGCCCTGGTCACCGACTACGGCACCCTCGCGTACGGGCCGCTGGAGTACCTGGTGATCCCCAAGGGCACCAACTACCGGATCGTCCCCGACCCCGGCGCCGAGCAGCACGTCACCTACGTGGTGGAGACACGGGAGCCGATCACGCTCCCCGAGCGGGGGCTGCTGGGGCACTTCCTGCCCTTCGACCGCGGCGTCCTCGACGTCCCCAGGCTCGACGCCGGCATCACCGTCCCCTCCGCGCGGAACCCGGCTGGCGAGTGGGAGGTGCTCGTCCAGCGCGCGGGTGAACTGTCGTCGATCTTCTACGCCTTCGACCCCGCCGACGTGGAAGGCTGGACCGGCACCCTGGCGCCCTTCCGGCTGCGCCTGGCCGACCTCCGCCCGCTCGCCAGCGAACGCCTCGAAATGCCGCCGGTGGCACACGCCACCTTCCAGGCCGGGCAGAACTGGTTCGTCACCATGGCCCCCCGGCCCACCCAGACCGCGGACGACGCGGACAAGGCGCAGCCGGCCCATCGCAACGTCGACTACGACGAGCTGTTCGTCTTCCTCGGCACCGGCGACGGCAGCCAGGCCGGTCCGCCGGCGGGGCTGGCGAGCGTCACACCGGCCGGTATGAACCACGGCCCCAACCAGGTCCGCCACGCCAACCCGCGCACCCGGCTGCCGTTCTACGTGTGGAACGTCGACACCGTCCGCCCCCTGCGCTACACCGAAGCCTTCGAAGCGGTCGAGATACCCGACTTCGCCCGGCAGGAGAGCTACCGCGGCTGACCGCGGCCGGCTCCCTTCGGCCCCCTTGAGCTGGGGGGCCTTGGGGCGGTTGGTGGGTCAGGAGATGCGGTCGGCCAGTGCTCCGCCGCCGGTGGCGACGCCGCCGCTCGGCTTGCGGGCGGAGAAGGGGGGCGCGTCCTGCCGGCAGGTGGTCCCGGCCGGCGGAAGGGTGCCGCCGATGAGGTAGCGGCTCTCGTACGTCTGGATGCAGCTGCTGGGATTGAGCAGCGCGGTGTGGCCGTACCCGTCGAGGGTGAGCAGGCGGGCGTCGGCCAACTCCCTTGCCGTGGCCCGGGCGTCCGGGTAGGGAGTGGCGGGGTCGTAGCGGGTGCCGACGAGCAGGACGGGGTGTGCCGTGGGCCGGTTCCACGGGCCGCGGTAGCTGTCGGCGGCGACGGCCGGCCAGGAGGCGCACCCCACGGCGGCCCAGGTCCAGTAGCGTCCGGCGTCGCCCGCGCGGCGGGCGCTGGCCTCCTCCAGTGGGTGGTAGACGCCGGGGTCACGCGGATTGGGGCTGTCGCCGCAGAGCACCGCGGCGGCCTGTTCCTCGCCCAGGTACGGGTTCGGGTCCGGGACCGGTGGGGCGGGTGGGGGTGACGGCGCCTTGGGGGCGCGGCCCTGCCAGAGCAGCTGCAGCCGGTCGGCGAGCCCGGTCCAGCCGGGGTGGACCAGGTAGAGGCTGTTCACGGCGTCGGCGGCGGTACGGCCGTAGGTCCAGGTGCCCACGGGACGGGCACGGAGCCGCCGCATCAGCCGGTCGAACTTCTCCCGTGTCGCCTTCGGACTACCGGCGGAGAACGCGCAGCGGTCGGTGGTGGTGGATCCGCACAGGGCGAGGAACCGGTCCAGGGTCGCCGCCGCGCTGAGGTCCGAGCCCATGCGCAGGAAGGTCGGGAGCCGGGGGGTGCTGGAGCCGTGGTTCGTCCAGGCCAGCGGGTCGACGATGCTGTCGATGACCATGGCGCGGACCTTGTGGGGGAAGAGGTTGGCGTAGGTGGCGCCCAGGAACGAGCCGTAGGAGATCCCCAGGTAGGTGAGCTGTGGGTCCCCCACCGAGCGGCGGAGCCGGTCCAGGTCACGAGCGGTGTCGGCGGTCGACACATGGCGCAGGAGCACGGGGTCGCGCTGCTGGCAGCGGCGGGCCAGGTCCTGGTACGCGGCGAACCAGGCCGCCCGTTGCCGTGCGCCCACCGGGAGACCGGCCGGCTTGCTCGCCCGCCACGCCTCGGCTTCCTGGGGGCTCGCGAAGCAGTTCACCGCGGTGCTGCTGCCGATCCCGCGGGGGTCCCAGCTGACGATGTCGAACCGTTCCCGTACCTCGCGCGGGAACAACGCGTACTCCTGCGGCATCTGGATGGTTCCGGGCCCGCCGGGGCCGCCCGGGTTGAAGAACAGGGTGCCGAGGCGTCGTCCGGGGCCGGTTGCCTTCCGCCGGATGACGGCCAGTTCGAGGGCGCGGCCGGCGGGGTTGTCGTAGTCCAGCGGCACCTTGGCGGTCGCGCAGTCGAACTGGCCGTTCTGGACGCAGGGGCGCCACCGCAGTTGGGGGGCGGGCGCGGAGGGGCCCGGTGGGCCGCCGGCCACGGCGGCGTCCGGTCCGGTCAGCATCGTCGTGCAGAGCACCACCACCGTGGCGACGGCCGCGGTACCACGCCTACGGCCCGCTATGGATCCGGCTATGAGCACGCCATGTCCTTTCACGGCTGAGCGTCCGAAACCGCCCGTGCGCGGGACGTCGTCAGCCATCCGTGTTCCACGAGACCGCGGTCCGGGAGGGTGCGCGAGCCGACCGCAGCCGAATGGCCGAGGTGGTGGGGCGGGCGCGTCGGTGGGGCGGCTGCGGGTGACTGTGGGGCGGCTGCGGGCCGGTGAGGGGAGGCGGTCGGGCGGCCGGGTAGGGGAAGCGGTTGGGCAGCCGGGTGGTCGGGCGGCCGGGCTGCCGGTCAGGGGCAGCGGTCGGGCAGCCGGTCAGAGAAGGCGTGTGGCCAGGGGGCGACCGGGCGTGGGGCGCGCGGGACCTGGTGGCGGGCATCGCGGGGAGGACATCGCGGGGAGGGCACGGCGTGCAGCACGGCGCGTGCAGGACGGCGCGTGCAGGGCCTCGCGTGCAGGGCGGCGTGTGCAGGGCGGCGCGTGCAGGGCGGTGCGCCCGTACGCAGAGGTGGGGGACGGGGATCGCGTGCAGGGCAACGCGTCCCTACGTAGATGTGGGGGGATGGGGAAGGCCGGCCGGTGAGTGTCAGGGCCGGGGCGCCCTCGGGCGGGGGCCCCGGCCGGGCTCAACGGGTGCGGTGGACCTTGGTGTTGGAGGCCTGGGCGCGCGGGCGGACCACCAGGAGGTCGATGTTGACATGCGAGGGACGGGAGACCGCCCAGGCGACCGTGTCCGCGATGTCCTCGGCGGTGAGCGGCTGCTCGACGCCCTCGTAGACCTTTGCGGCCTTCTCGTTGTCGCCGCGGAAGCGGGTGGTGGCGAACTCCTCGGTCTTGACCATGCCAGGGGCGACCTCGATGACGCGCACCGGTTCGCCGCACAGCTCCAGTCGGAGGGTCTCGGCGAGGACGTGTGCGCCGTGCTTGGCGGCGACATAGCCGCCGCCGCCCTCGTACGTCGCGTGGCCGGCGGTGGAGGAGAGCACCACGACGGTGCCGTCGCCGGACGCGGTCAGCGCGGGCAGCAGCGACTGGGTCATGTGGAGCACGCCGAGCACGTTCACCTCGTACATGGTGCGCCAGTCGGCGGGGTCGCCGGTGGCGACCGGCTCGGCGCCCAGGGCGCCGCCGGCGTTGTTGACCAGCAGGTCACAGCGGTCCAGGCCGGCCGCGAAGGCGTCGACGGCGGCGCGGTCGGTGACGTCCAGCTCCTGTGCCCGGGCGCCCGGCAGCTCGGCCGCGAGTGCCTCGATGCGGTCCTTGCGGCGGGCGGTGAGGATCACCCGGTAGCCGTCGGCGGCCAGCGCCCGGGCGGTGGCGGCGCCGATGCCGCTGCTCGCTCCGGTGACGACGGCGGTACGGGCATCGGCGGTCATGGCGCTCTCCTCGGGACGAAGTCGGTCCCCCCGCGCGCTGCGGAGCCCGGGGGTGGTGGGGCGGTCGTGCCGGTGCTGCGGGTGCTGCGGGTGCTGCGGGTGGTGCCAGTGGTGCATGTGGTGCGGGGCGGTGCGTGGCCAGGATATGCGGTGCTGGTCAGCGGCCCCGGGGGGCGTACATGATCACCGCCATGCCCACCAGGCAGATCAGCGCGCCGAGGACGTCCCAGCGGTCGGGCCGGTAGCCGTCGGCGACCATGCCCCAGGCCAGCGATCCGGCGACGAAGACACCGCCGTAAGCGGCCAGGATGCGGCCGAACGCGGCGTCCGGCTGGAGGGTGGCGACCCCGCCGTAGATGCCGAGGGCGAGCACGCCGGCGCCGATCCAGATCCAGCCCCGGTGTTCGCGGATGCCCTGCCAGACCAGCCAGGCGCCGCCGATTTCGAAGAGGGCGGCGACGAGGAACAGGGCGGCGGAGCGGGCGATGAGCATGAGCAGAGCCTAGGGAAGGCGGTGGCGCGGCCGGGTGCGGCGGGTGGCGCCGGGGCATGCGCCACTGTCAGCGGGGTGTGAGAGCTTCGGGAACATGCTGATCGAACGGGCTTACGTGGATCTTCCGGAAGGGGAGGGCACGGCCGCTGACGGCTGGCCCTGGACGGTGCCGTGCGTGCGCCAGCTGGTCGAGGAGGGGTTGGCGTTCCGTGCGCCGGTGACCTTTCTGGTGGGGGAGAACGGCTCGGGGAAGTCGACGCTGGCCGAGGCGCTGGCGGAGGGCTTCGGGCTGGATTCCTATGGGGGATCGGCGGGTTACAAGTACGCCAGCTCCCGGGAGGCCTCGCTGCTGGGCGGCCGGATACGGTTCGACCCCACGCGGGAGGGCCGGCGCATGGTGCGTGGGCCGCGGACCCGCCGGCAGGGTTTCTTCCTGCGGGCCGAGACGGCGCTGGAGGCGCTGGCCGGTGAGGTGAGCTCCAAGCGGCTGTCCCGGCACCCGGACACGATGAGCCACGGTGAAGGTTTCCTGATGGCGTTCCGGGAGCGGTTCGGGCAGCGGGGGCTGTATGTGATGGACGAGCCGGAGGCCGCACTGTCCTTCTCCTCCTGCCTGGAACTGGTGGCGGTGATGGACGAGTTGGGGAGCGGTGGCGCGCAGATCATCTGCGCCACGCACTCCCCGCTGCTGACGGCGCTGCCCGGTGCGGAGATCGTGGAGGTCGGCGAGCACGGGATGCGCTCGGTGAGCTGGGAGGAGCTGGGGCTCGTCGACCACTGGCGGCGTTACCTCAACGATCCGCGGGCGTATCTGCGCCATGTGCTGGCGCGGGGATGACGGCGGAGTGCACCGGGGTGGTCGAGGCGACCTCGGGGGCGGCGCCGGTCCACTGGAGCAGGGCGGTCCGTAGCGCGGCGGCGCGCTCCGCGGGGCCGGTGGCGTCGGTGGCCCAGGCGACATAGCCGTCGGGGCGTATCAGCACGGCGGTGTGCCGGCTGCTGCGCCAGGCGGCCCGCAGTACCCGGCCGTCGGCGAGGACGCCGGCTGCCCTGCCGTCCGCGCCTTTGCCGGGGGACGTCCCCCTGCCCTGCGTGCCCTTGCCGTTCGTGCTCCGGCCGTCCGCGCCCCTGCCGTCGGTGCTTCCGCCGTCCGCGCCCCTGCCGTCGGTGCTACCGCGTTCCGCGCCCCTGCCGCCCGCTGGATCGCCGTTTCTTGTTGCGTACGGCGCCGAGGGCTCGTCGGCCGGCGCGATCAGTACGAACCGGCCCTGGCGGAGCAGCTCGTAGAGGCGGCTGCCGTCGGCCAGTCGGATGTCGGGGGCGCGGCGGCCGGCGAGCTTGTGGGCGCCCGGCCCGGCCGGATAGGCGATGCCGAGGCCGGAGAGGGTGCGGATGGCCCGCCGGGACACCGGGCCCAGTCGGTTGATCAGCTGGGCGGCCAGCGCCCGGGCGGCCCGGCCCGGCGCGGAGTGCAGCAGGGCGATACGGAGGATGGCCCCGCTGCTGCGCAGCACAGCGGCGCCGACGGGGTGGCGCTCGGCTTGGTAGCTGTCCAGGAGGGAGGTGGGGGCCTGGCCGTGGAGCACCGCGGCCAGCTTCCAGCTGAGGTTGGCGGCGTCCTGCAGGCCGGTGTTCATGCCCTGGCCGCCGGCGGGGGAGTGGACATGGGCGGCGTCCCCGGCGAGGAAGACCCGGCCGACGCGGTAGGCGGGGGCCTGGCGCTCGTCGCTGTGGAAGCGGGAGACCCAGCGGGCCTCATGCATGCCGTAGTCGGTGCCCAGGGCGCGCCGGGTGACCTCGCGGACCTCGGCGAGAGCGGCGGGGGTGTTGTCGTCGGCCTGGTGGTGGCGGTCCCAGCCGATGACGCGGTACCAGCCGTCGCCGAACGAGCCGATCAGGGCGAAGGCGTCGCCGGTGGCGTGGAAGGTGAAGGGAGAGTCGGGCTCCTGGGCGAGCCGGACGTCGGCGAGCAGCACCGAGCGGATCACGGACTTCCCGGGGAAGGGCAGGCCCACGGCCGCGCGGACGGTGCTGTGCACCCCGTCCGTGCCGATCACGTAGGCGGCCCGGGTGCGGTCCTCGCCGTCCGCAGTGCGCAGCGAGACCGTCACGCCGTCCGCGTCCTGCGCCAGTCCGGTCACCTCGGTGCCGCACCGGAACTCCACCCCGGCCTCCCGAGCCCGCCGCTCCAGTAGCCGCTCGACCTCGAACTGCGGCGTGAACAGCACGAAGGGGAAGCGGGACGGCAGCAACCCCGGGTCCAGTTCGGCCTCGCCGAACAGGCGGAGATGGGAGAGGGGATGGCCACGGGACACCAACTCGTCGGCGAGCCCGCGGGCGTCGAGTTGCTCCAGCGTCCGGGCGTGCACGACCAGGGCACGGGTGAGGTTGCTGGTCGTATCGGGGCGGCGTTCGAGGAGGGTGACGGAGAGGCCGGCCTCGGCGAGGTCTCCGGCCAGCAGCAGCCCGGTCGGGCCGGCGCCGACGACGAGGACGTCGGTGCGGCGGCGGGCCGGGGCCGTCCGGCCCGCGGGGTCGTGGTCGCCGGGCGTGGGGTGCGGGGCGTTCATGACTGCTGCCTCCTGTGCCGTGCGGTACCGGGTCGATACGTATGGGTCAACAGGTGATGGCCAACATCTGTTGACCAACGCTTGTTGGCAAGCGTAGGTCGCCGTGCGCTGGCGTGTCAACAGGTGTTGGCCTACTGTCGTTGGCATGGCTCAGCACGCACCCCTCGCCGAGGACCGCACGGCCTCCGGCGGCACAGCCTCCGGCCGTACGGCCTCCGGCGGCACGGAAGCCCCCGGCCACGGCGCCCCCCAGGACGCCCCGGCCCCCGTCGGCGCGGACGCCTCCGCCGAAGGCCGCCCGCCGCGCTCCACGGTGACCCGCGCCGCGATCCTGGCCGCCGCCCGTGACCGCTTCGCCGCCGAGGGCTACGAGCGCGCCACCATCCGCTCCATCGCCAGGGAGGCGGGCATCGACCCGTCGATGGTGATGCGCTACTACGGCAACAAGGCGGGCCTGTTCGCGGCCGCCTCCGAGATCGAGCTGTACGTCCCCGACCTCACCCACGTCCCGCACGAGGAGCTCGGCACCCGGCTCGTGGGCTACTTCCTGGAGCGCTGGGAGTCCGACGAGACGCTGACCGGCATGATGCGCGTCGGCGTCACCAACGAAGCCGGCGCGGAGCGGATGCGGGGCGTCTTCGCCGAGCAGATCGGGCCGGCCATCGCCGCGGTGTGCCCGTCGCCCGAGGAGGCCGAGGTGCGCTCCGCGCTGATCGCCTCGCAGATACTGGGCATGGCGCTGTGCCGCTACGTCCTGCACTTCCCGCCGGCTGTCGACCTCGGCTGCGACGAGATCGTCGCCTGGCTGGCGCCCACCATCCAGCGCTACCTGACGGGCGAGCTGCCCTGAGCCGCGGCGCTCCCGCTGCGTATCCGGCGGGCGTCAGCCCGCTTCATGGCGCCTTCGCGTACGCCGTCGGGGGCACCCCGATCGTCGCCGTGACGTCCCGGACCAGATGCGCCTGGTCGCTGTAGCCCAGCTCGGCGGCGAGCGCCGCCCAGTCGACCGCCGCGTCCGACGCGGCGCGCTCCAGAGCCTCGTGGACCCGGTAGCGCAGCAGCACCCACTTGGGGCTGACACCGACGTACCCGGCGAACAGCCGCTGCAGCGCCCGTACCGACAGCCCTTGGTCGCGGGCGAAGTCCGCCACCCGGCGGATCGTGCGGTCCCGGCGGATCCGGTCGGCCAGCCCCATGGCCAGCTCGGCCCGGGCCAGCAGTTGCGGGTCGTCGCACAGCAGCGGCACCAGGAGGGCGTCGAGCGCGGCCACCCGGGCGTCCTCGTCCGCGGGCCCCAGCACCTCCGCGGGCCCTGGTACGAGTGCGGGCGCCGGTACCTGTGCGGGCGCCGGTACCTGTGCGGGGCCCGGTGCCCGCGCGGGTTCCCGTTCATGCGCGGGCTCCGGTGCAACGGGCGCGGCGTCGGTGCCCGCTCCGCCCGGTAGCGCATCGCCGGTCCCGGTGGGCTCCGCCCCGCCCCCGGTGAGGACCGCCGTCCACGGCAGCCGGCGGTCCGTCCAGTCCGTGACCGGTCGCTCCGGCGCGAACGGTCGGAACCCGCCGGGCCGGAACTGCACCCCGCACACCCGCCCCCGCCCCGCCAGCTTCTGCGCGAACAGCTCCAGCCCGACCCCCGCGACCTCTCCGAAGGCGGGCCGGTCGGCGTACTGCTGGAAGACGAGGTTCACGCTCGGGTGCGGCACGACATGGGCGGCGTACGGCTCGGTCAGGTCCCAGTCGATCAGCCAGTAGTGCTCGATGTACGGGCGCAGCGCGGCGGCGGGGGTGCGGCGGCGGAACTGCACCCGCGTGAAGAGATCCGGGGCGTCGACGATGCCCCGGGTGTCGCGCCGTGGACCGGCCATACCGGGATCCTAGGGCGGATCGCGCGGTAGCGAGAGGGGCGATGGCGAGAGGCGCGTGGACGAGAGTGCGGGGAAGGGAGCGCGGGGAAGAGGAGCGCGGTGACGGGAAGCGCGGCGAGGGGAAGCGCGGCGAGGGCGTTCGGCGACGCCCCGGACGCCCCGGACGCCCCGGACGCCCCGGACGCCTCAGACGCCCCGACGTCGCACCCACGCCCCCCCCCCGCACACACCTCCGCACCTGACGCATTTCTTCAAGCCGCCGCCGACACCGCCCCGTAGCGTCACCGGCATGAACGACGAACAGCACATGCGGAACAAAAAGCTCGAAAGCGATGCCGTCGTGCCGATCAGCGATCTGCTGGCCGTCGCGGTCGATGCCGCGCTCCCGGTCCTGCGCACCGTGGACGGCGGCCGGACAGCGCTGCCGACACCCTGCGCCGAGTACGACGTACGGGCGCTGCTCAACCACCTCTTCCATGTCGTCGTCAGCTTCCAGGCGCTGGCCGCCAAGGAGGCGGCGGACTTCGGGCACACCCCGGACCGGCTCGCGGAGTGGGGCGACGGGTGGCCGGACCGGTTCGCCGAGGAGACGGCGCGGCTGGTCGAGGCGTGGGCGGCGCCCGGCGCCGAGGAAGGGGTGAGCCCCGGGATGGGACTGCCGGCCCGGACCGTTGGGGCGATGGTGCTGCTGGATCTGACGGTGCATGCCTGGGACCTGGCCCGGGCGGGCGGCCACCCGTACGCGCCGCCCCCGGAGTGCGTGGCCGAACTGCGGGCGCTGGTCGCACAGATGGGCCCGACTGCCCGCTCGATGAACGTCTTCGCCGACCCGGTGCCGGTACCGCCGGGCGCCTCCGCGTTCGAGACCCTGCTGGCGGAGACGGGCCGTGACCCCCACTGGACGGCGGCCTGAGGACGGCGGCCTGAGGATGACGGCCGGGGCGGACATGGCCCGATTGTGACCGGTCCCGGGCCCCGGGATTGCCTAGGGTGGATCACCGCGGGACGGACCACGGCATCCCCGGCATCCCGTCCCACCCGGAACGCAGCGCTCCTCCGGCATCCTCAGCAGCAACGCCCAGAGCAACGCCCAGAGCAACGCACAGAAGCTCACCCAGAGCACCACACAGAGCACCACCCACGGTTCTCCCACGGCATCTCCCACGGCACCGGCACCGAGGAGTACTCACCGATGGACGAGCAGCGCACCTCCCCCGCCCCGCTCCCCGAGGCGCTGGTCGAGCTCTACGGACTGGCCCCGCTGCCCCGTGAGGGCGGGCGGTTCCGGCAGACCTGGGCGGGCCCGCCGCGCCCCGACGGGCGGCCCGAGGGCACCGCGATCGTGATGCTGCTGACCGCCGAACCCGGCGACTTCTCGGCGCTGCACCGCCTGCCGACCGATGAGATCTGGCACTTCTACGCGGGAGACCCGCTCACCCTGTACTTACTCACTGAGGACGACGGTCCGCCCGGAGCCGATGGTGCTCCCCCGGACGACGGTCCGCCCGGAGCCGGTGGTCCTCCCCCGAGCGACAGCGCGCCCGGGGCCGGCGGTGTGCCCGGAGTCGACGAGGCGCCCGGGGCAGCCGATGCGCCCGGAGCCAGCACGCGCCCCGGGTGCGGCGGCTCGGCCCGTACGGTCGTCCTCGGGCCGGACGTCCTGGGCGGCCAGCAGGTCCAGTTCACGGTCCCGGCCGGTACGTGGATGGCCGCGCAGGTCGTGGACGGCGGTGCCTGGACGCTCTTCGGCTGCACGATGGCGCCCGGATTCACCTATCAGGACTACGAGCACGGGGACGCCGCCCAACTGGCCGCGCGTTTCCCCGAGGAGGCAGCGCGGATCGCCGCGCTGAGCCGGCCATGACGGAACCGAAGCCCCCTCACCCGCCCGCCACGGCAGCGGTTTCCGGGGAACCCACCGCCCCCGGAGCGCCCAGCAGCCCGGAGCCGGCCGCTGCCGGGGATCGCCCCGGTCCCCCCGCCCGTTCCGAACTTCCCGATCTGACCGGCCAGGTCGCCCTGGTCACCGGAGCCGCCGGCGGCATCGGCCGGGGCATCGCGCTGCGGTTCGCCGCCGCCGGGGCCGCAGTGGTGGTGCACCACCGGACGGGCGCCGAGGCGGCGCGGGCGCTGGTCGCGCGGATCGAGGACGGCGGGGGCAGCGCACGGGCGCTCCGCGCCGACCTGGCCGTCGAGGAGGAGTGCCACCGGCTGGTCGAGGAGGCGGCCGGCTGGCGCGGCCGGCTGACCGCGCTGGTGAACAACGCCGGAGTGCAGCCCGTCCAGGCACTGGCGGGGATGTCGCTCGCCGACTGGCGCGCGGTGGCCGATGTGAACGTGCACTCCGTCGTCGCCTGCACCCAGGCCGCGGTGGAGGTGATGCGGTCGGCCGGCGGCGGGTCGGTGACCCACATCGCCTCCATTGAGGCGGACCGCCCGGCGCCGGGGCACGCCCACTACTGCGCGTCGAAGGCGGCGGTGGTGATGCACGCCCGCGCGGCGGCGTTGGAGTACGGCGGGTACGGCATCCGCGTCAACAGCGTCTCGCCGGGCCTGATCGCGCGCCCGGGCCTGGAGGACGACTGGCCGGAAGGGGTGCGGCGCTGGCGGGCGGCCGTGCCCACCGGGCGGCTCGGGCGGCCGGAGGACATCGGCGACGCCTGTGTGTTCCTCGCCTCATCGATGGCGTCCTGGATCACCGGCCATGACCTGGTCGTGGACGGCGGGGTGTCGGCCCGCCCCACCTGGTGACCCGCCCCTGCTGGTGACTGCCCCACCAGGCGACCGGCCCGCGCGGCAACGGCCTCACCCGATGACCGGCTCGCCGCCTGACCGGATCGGCGCCTGATCGGCTCGCCGCACCGGGCGGGCTCCGAGCCGCACCGGACGCCCTGCGCCACCGGCACCGTGCCGCACCGGAAGGCCTGCCCCACCGGCACCGTGCCGCACCAAACACCGGTGCCGTACCAGGTTCCGCCCCGCGCCGCGCCCGGCACTGCCCCGCGGCCCGCCGAACCGTTTCGCTCGGCCGGGTCCGCGGAGTCGTTACGGCCAGACCAGGCAGTACGCCTGATGCCCCGCCTCGTGCAGCCGGTGGCTGAAGTCCTGCCACTCGTGCAGCAGCTGGTAGACGCTGAAGGCATCGCGGGGGCCGCCGCGGTCGGGGACGGTGGACCAGATGAAGGCGGCCGCACCGACCGACTCCTCGCCGACCCCGCGCAGCGGGTCGACCACGGTCATGGGCAGCTTGACGACGGCGTAGTCGGGGTGGAGCACGACGAGTTCGAGCGGTGGAACCTTATGGAGCGGTATGCCCTCTATACCGGTGAGGACCATGGCGGCCATGGTCTCCGGCTTGATCTTGGTGAACATGCCGCCCATGCCGAGCTCGTCACCGCCGAGTTCCTCAGGGCGCATGGAGATCGGGACGCGGGCCGCGGTCGCACCATTGGGCGCGCCGAAGTATTTGTACGTCACCCCCATGCGGCCGCCTCTGATTTCCCCACCCTTGACGCCCTCGGTGTCCTCGCGCCGGTGACGGCCGCGCTGGGCGCGCCCGGAACCCCGGTCGTCGGTTCCTTCGCCCAGTTCGCCACCGCGATGCATATCTCCACCCGACCACTCGCAGCCCCAGCCGCGCAACCCGATCATCGTCTCAGAGACCTCCCCCGTCACCGGCGCGTGAAACGCCCGGCCACACGCCCCCGTGCGCCTCTGAGACCATTGCTTGCGTGACTTACTCGTACGTCGCCCCAGTTTCGCAGACGACTGGGGGCTGACGCCCGGCCGAAAGCGAGAGGAATCAAAAAAGGATCGACCGGGAACCGCGCGACCCCTAGGGAGGTCCAAGCGCGGATTCCCGCACCGTTGTCAGCCGGGCCGTGTCCCAGCGTCGCCGCCCTCCCCGTTTATGCAGGTCAGGATCACAGTGTCTTTTCCGTATGAAGCCCCTGTTTCGCAGTCGCTGTTCGAGCGTGCGTCCGCGGTGACGCCGGGCGGCGTCAATTCCCCGGTGCGGGCGTTCCGGGCCGTGGGTGGTACGCCCCGGTTCATGGTGTCTGGTACCGGTCCGTACCTCACGGACGCCGACGGCCGCGAGTATGTCGACCTCGTGTGCTCATGGGGCCCGATGATCCTCGGCCACTCCCACCCCGAGGTGATCGCCGCGGTCCAGGAGGCGGTCGCCCGCGGCACGTCCTTCGGTACGCCCGGCGCCGGCGAGGTCGAGCTGGCCGAGGAGATCGTGGCCCGGGTCGAGCCGGTGGAGCAGGTGCGGCTGGTCTCCAGCGGCACCGAGGCGACGATGTCGGCGATCCGTCTGGCGCGCGGTTTCACCGGCCGCCCCAAGGTGGTCAAGTTCGCCGGCTGTTACCACGGGCATGTGGACGCGCTGCTGGCCGCGGCCGGTTCGGGCGTGGCGACCTTCGGGCTGCCCGACACGCCGGGGGTGACCGGCGCGCAGGCCGGCGACACCCTCGTCCTGCCGTACAACGACCTGGCGGCGGTGCGGGCCGCGTTCGCCGCGCACCCGGGCGAGATCGCCTGCGTGATCACCGAGGCGTCGCCCGGCAACATGGGCGTGGTGCCGCCGCTGCCCGGCTTCAACCAGGGGCTGAAGGACCTGTGTGCCGACAACGGCGCGCTGTTCCTCTCCGACGAGGTGATGACCGGCTTCCGCGTCAGCAAGTCCGGTTGGTACGGAATTGATGGCGTTCGCCCGGATCTGATGACCTTTGGAAAGGTGATGGGCGGCGGCTTCCCCGCCGCGGCCTTCGGCGGCCGGGCGGACGTCATGGCGCACCTCGCCCCGGCCGGCCCCGTCTACCAGGCGGGCACCCTCTCCGGGAACCCGATCGCCACCGCGGCCGGTGTCACGCAGCTGCGGCTGCTGGACGACGCCGCGTACGAGAAGGTCGACGCGGTCTCCGCCGAACTGCGGGAGCTGGTCACCGCGGCGCTGACGAAGGAGGGCGTGGCGCACCGGCTGCAGGCCGCGGGCAACATGTTCTCGGTCTTCTTCACCGGTGCGGACGTCACCAACTACGACCAGGCCCGGGCGCAGGAGTCCTTCCGCTTCACCGCCTTCTTCCACTCGATGCTGGCGCAGGGCGTCTACCTCCCGCCGTCCGCCTTCGAGTCGTGGTTCGTCTCGACCGCGCACGACACCCAGGCCGTCGAGCGGATCGCGGCCGCGCTGCCGGCCGCCGCCCGGGCCGCCGCCGAAGCGACGGAGTGAGGGGCGCCATGAGCAACGAAGAGATCACCGTCGTCCACCTGATGCGGCACGGCGAGGTGCACAACCCCGAGGGCGTCCTCTACGGCCGTCGGCCCGGCTACCACCTCTCGGACCTCGGGCGGAAGATGGCCGACCGGGTCGCCGAGCACCTCGCGGAACGCGACATCACCCATGTCGTCGCCTCGCCGCTGGAGCGTGCGCAGGAGACCGCGACGCCGGTCGCCGGGGCGCACGGTCTGGAGCTGGCCACCGACGAGCGGCTGATCGAGGCCGCCAACGCCTTCGAGGGGAAGACCTTCGGGGTCGGCGACGGGGCGCTGAAGAAGCCGGGTAACTGGCGGTACCTGACCAACCCGTTCCGGCCCTCGTGGGGCGAGCCGTACATCGAGCAGGTCGTCCGGATGATGGCGGCGCTCGGTGCGGCGCGGGACGCGGCGCGTGGGCACGAGGCGGTGGCGGTCAGTCACCAGCTGCCGATCTGGATCGTGCGCAGCTTCGCGGAGCGGCGGCGGCTGTGGCACGACCCGCGCAAGCGGCAGTGCACGCTGGCCTCGCTGACGTCGTTCACGTTCCACGGCGACAAGATCGTTTCGGTGGGGTACAGCGAGCCGGCGCGCGACCTGGTTCCCTCCCACCTCCTGGCGGGCGCCAAACCCGTCAAGGGAAAGGCCAAGGCTTTCGGGGCCTGACACTGCCTCACCTGGCGGTACGTCAAAAGCGAGCAAAATGACATATTCGAGCGATTAACTCGGAACCCCCTCGTTCAACATGCCCTCTACTCAGTTGTCCGTTTATATGGATATTGAGTTCGGGCGAGCACGGATGGGGACGAGGGTATGCGCGCGATCAGTCGGCGAAACCTGCTGGGCATGGGGGTTGGGGCAGCCGCGGCGCTGGGCGTCGCCGGCTGCTCCTCGTCGAGCTCGGATGCGATAGCCGACAAGCAAAAGGTGAAGAACTCGGTCCAGGCCCGCCCCAAGCTCATCGGTGACGGTTCGACGGCGAATTACGGCGCGCAGCCTCATCAGCCGAAAGCCCCCCAGCGGATGGAGCCCGGACAGACCCCTCCGCAGTTCGTGGTCTTCTCCTGGGACGGCGCGGGAGAGGTCGGCAACGGCCTCTTCCCCCGCTTTCTCAAGCTCGCCAAGGACCACGGCGCGTCCATGACGTTCTTCCTCTCCGGTCTCTACCTGTTGCCGGAAGGCCAGAGGCACCTCTACGAGCCGCCGAACAACCGGCGTGGCGCCTCCGACATCGGTTACCTCAGCGACGACCACATCAAGGAGACGCTGAAGTACGTCCGGGAGGCCTGGCTGGACGGCCATGAGGTCGGCACCCACTTCAACGGCCACTTCTGCTCCGGCTCCGGCGCCGTCAAGTACTGGAGCCCCGAGCAGTGGCGCTCCGAGATCGAACAGGCGATGGACTTCGTCACGAAATGGCGCACCAACACCGGCTTCAACGGACTCGAACCGCTGCCCTTCGACTACCGACAGGAATTGGTCGGTGGCCGTACGCCATGCCTCCTCGGTCAGCGGAACCTGCTGCCCACCGCTAAGGAACTCGGCTGGCGCTATGACGCCAGCTCGCCCGGCGGTCTGCAGATGTGGCCGAAGAAGAAGATGGGCCTCTGGGACTACCCGCTCCAGCAGATTCCGTTCCCCGGGCACTCTTTCGAGGTGCTCTCGATGGACTACAACATCCTCGCCAATCAGTCCAAGAACTCCACCAAGGCCCCGCCGGTCAACTACCCCGGATGGCGGCAGCAGGCCACCGACGCCTATATCTCCGGATTCCGCCGGGCCTACGAGACCAACCGCGCGCCGTTCTTCATCGGCAACCACTTCGAGCAGTGGAACGGCGGCATCTATATGGACGCGGTCGAGGAAGCCCTCAAGCACATTGCCAATGAGCAGAACCAGGATGTCCATCTGGTGTCCTTCCGGCAGTTCACCGACTGGATGGACGCCCAGGACCCCGAGGTGCTGAGCAGACTCCAGCGGATCCCGGTCGGCCGCCGCCCCGCCGAGGGCTGGAAGGCGTACCTCTCAGCGGCCTGACGTGCCCCTTCGGGGAAGGCCGAGCCACGCCAGGGGGGTGCGGAAGATCCGGAAAAGGCCCATGCGAAACTTTTCACATGAGTGCTGACCGTGCCCGCAGTCGCCGCACGCCCCGCCGCCTCGCCCTGTTCGCCGCGGGAGCCGCGGCGGCCTCGCTGACGCTGAGCGCCTGCGGTGACGGCGCCTCCGGCGGCTCGGCCCAGACCCGCTTCGTCCCGGGGAAGGACGGCATCGCCACCGTCAAGGAGGCCGACCGCCAGCCGGCCCCCGAGCTGTCCGGCGAGACCACCACCGGCAAGAAGCTGGACGTCGGCGACTACAAGGGCAAGGTCGTCATCCTCAACGTCTGGGGATCGTGGTGCGGGCCCTGCATCGCCGAGGCGGACAACTTCACCAAGGTCGCCCGGGAGACCCAGGGCAAGGGCGTCCAGTTCATCGGGATCAACACCCGCGACTCCGAGAAGTCGCAGGCCACCAGCTTCGAGGAAGAGCACAAGGTGCCCTACCCGAGCCTGTTCGACCCCACCGGCAAGCTGATGCTGCGGTTCCCCAAGGGCAGCCTCAACCCGCAGTCCATCCCCTCCACGATCGCCGTCGACCGGCAGGGCAGGATCGCCGCCCGCTCGATCGGCCCGCTCACCGAGGACGAGCTGCGGGCCATGGTCAAGCCGCTGATCGCCGAGAAGTGATCCCGTGATCCAGCTCGCCGCCGCCGCGGACAACCAGACGATCATGTCCGGAGCCCTGCTCGCCGCCGTCCCCCTGGCGCTGCTCGGCGGGCTCGTCTCCTTCTTCTCGCCCTGCGTGCTGCCGCTCGTACCCGGCTACATGTCGTACGTCACGGGCGTCGCCGGCACCGACCTCGCCGAGGCCCGCCGCGGCCGGATGCTGGCCGGTGCGGCGCTCTTCGTGCTCGGCTTCACCGCCGTCTTCGTCTCCGGCGGGGCCCTCTTCGGGTGGTTCGGGCAGACCGTCCAGGAGTACAAGGACGTCATCTCGCGGGTGCTGGGCGCCCTGATGATCCTGCTCGGGCTGGCCTTCGCCGGTGTCCTCAGCCGCTTCGGCCAGCGCGAGTTCCGCTTCCACAAGAAGCCCGCCATGGGGCTGGCCGGTGCCCCGCTGCTGGGCGTGGTCTTCGGCGTCGGCTGGACCCCGTGCCTCGGCCCCACCCTCACCGCCGTGCAGACCCTCTCCTTCTACGAGGCCAGCGCCGCCCGCGGCGCCCTGCTGATGACCGTCTACTGCCTGGGCCTCGGCCTGCCGTTCGTCGCCGTGGCCCTCGCCTTCCGCCGGATCCTCGGGGCGTTCGGCTGGGTCAAGCGCCACTACGTGTGGGTGATGCGGGCCGGTGGCGGCATGATGGTCGCGCTCGGCCTCCTGCTCGTCACCGGTGTCTGGGGCAGCCTGATGTCCGAGCTGCAGAGCTGGACGCAAAGCTTCACCGTTGGGATCTGATTGATGTCCACCAAGACCGACACCCCCCGCGACCCGGAGGCCGGCCCGCCCGCCGCCGACCCGGGGGACCTGGGAGCCGCCGGATCCCAGCTCTCCACCGCGCCCCAGGAGGACGTCTCCCTCCCCTCGCTCGGCCCGCTCGGCTGGGCCCGCTGGTTCTGGCGGCAGCTCACCTCGATGCGGGTGGCGCTGCTGCTGCTCTTCCTGCTGTCCATCGGCGCCATCCCCGGCTCGCTGATCCCGCAGACCAGCATCGACCCGGTCAAGGTCGACCAGTTCAAGTCCGACCACGCCAGCCTCTCGAAGGTCTACGACGCGCTGGGGATGTTCCACGTCTACAGCTCGGTGTGGTTCTCGGCGATCTACCTGCTGCTGTTCATCTCGCTGATCGGCTGCATCCTGCCGCGCAGCTGGCAGTTCGTCGGACAGCTCCGCGGCCGCCCGCCGGCCGCCCCCCGCCGACTGACCCGGCTGCCCGCCTACACCACCTGGCGCACCACCGCGGCGCCCGACGAGGTCCTCGCCGCGGCCGAGCGGATGCTGAAGAAGCGCCGCTTCCGCGCGCACCGCGCCGGCACCGCGGTCGCCGCCGAGAAGGGCTACCTGCGCGAGGTCGGCAACCTCGTCTTCCACGTCGCGCTGATCGTGATGCTGGTCGCCTTCGCGGTCGGCAGCCTGTGGAAGTCCGAGGGCGGCAAGCTGATCACCGAGGGCGACGGCTTCGCCAACAGCCTCACCCAGTACGACGACTTCAAGTCCGGTTCCTTCTACGACACCGACACCATGGAGCCCTTCGGCTTCACCCTGGACAAGTTCGTCGCCACCTACGAGCGGTCCGGCCCCCAGAAGGGCACCCCGCGGATCTTCCGCGCCGACGTCACCTACTACTCCGGTGCCGACGGCGCCCAGCACAAGACGTCGATCAAGGTGAACACCCCGCTCGACATCGCCGGCAACCGGGTCTACCTGCTCTCCCACGGCTACTCGCCGCAGGTCACCGTCAAGGACGGCCGCGACAAGGTCGTCTACAAGGGCGCGGTGCCGTTCCTCCCGCAGGATCCCAAGAACTTCACCTCGACCGGCGTGGTCAAGGTGCCCGGCGCCCGCACCAAGGACGGCAAGCGCAACCAGCTCGGCTTCCAGGGCTTCTTCGTGCCGACCTTCGGCGGCAAGGGCTCCGGCTCGATGTTCTCGCAGTTCCCGGCGCTGGATAACCCCCGGCTGGTGCTGACCGCCTACCACGGCGACCTGGGCGTCGACTCCGGCATCCCGCAGAACGTCTACCAGCTGCAGATGAAGGGCCTCAAGCAGTACAAGGTGGACGGCCGGGCGGTCGCCCAGATGATGCGGCCCGGCGAGACCATGAAGCTCCCCGGCGGCGACGGCAGCATCACCTTCAACGGCGTCAAGACCTGGGCCAGCTTCAAGATCAGCCACCAGCCGGGCAACGGCCTCGCCCTGACCGGCGCGGTCGGCGCCCTGCTGGGGCTGGCCGGCTCGCTGTTCATCCAGCGCCGCCGGGTGTGGATCCGGGCCGAGCAGGTCGAGGAGAACGGCACCACCCACACCGTGGTCGAGCTGGCCGGACTCGGCCGCAGCGAGTCCCCCCGGCTCCCCGAGGAGCTCGCCGCCCTCGCCGCCGCTCTGGAGCCCGACGCCCCGCTCAGCCCGCCCACCGAAGACCCCGCGGAGCCCACCGACTCTGACGGTCCTGCTGAACCCTCCGAAGGAGCGCGCGCGTGAACCTCGCTGCCGCAGCCAACGAGACACTGGCGAACAACAGCAACCTGCTGGTCTATTCGGCGATGGCCGTCTATACGCTCGCGTTCGTCGCCCACATGGCCGAGTGGGTGTTCGGCAGCCGCAGCAAGGTCGGCCGCACCGCCGCGGCGCTCACCGCCGACGCCCCGGCCGCGTCGGCCGCCGGGGCCCGCGCCGAGGCCCAGGGCGGCGGCACCGCCGTACTGGAACGCCCCAAGGTGATCACCAGGTCCGTGGCCGGCCAGCGCGACGTCCCGGACGGCCCCGGTGCCGCCGGCGGCACCGAGAAGGGCGACCTCTACGGGCGGATCGCCATCTCGCTGACCGTGCTGGCCTGGGCGCTGCACGTCGGTGGCGTGGTCACCCGTGCGCTGTCCGTACAGCGTGCCCCCTGGGGCAACATGTACGAGTTCTCCACCACCTTCGCCGCGGTCGCGGTCGGCATCTACCTGCTGCTGCTCACCCTGAAGAAGAACGTCCGATGGATCGGCCTGCCGCTGGTCACCACGGTCCTGCTCGACCTCGGGCTGGCCGTTTCGGTCCTCTACACCGCCAGCGACCAGCTGGTGCCCGCGCTGCACTCGTACTGGCTGTGGATCCACGTCTCCTGCGCCATCATCTCCGGCGCGTCGCTCTACATGGGCGCGGTCGCCACGCTGCTGTTCCTCTTCCGCGACCGGCACGAGGCCAAGCTGGCCGACCCGGCCGGCAAGCAGCCCGGCGCCTTCGCCACCTCGGTGCTGGAGCGCCTGCCGTCCGCGGCCTCCCTGGACAAGTTCGCCTACCGCATCAACGCCACCGTCTTCCCGCTGTGGACGTTCACCATCATCGCGGGCGCCATCTGGGCCGAGGCCGCCTGGGGCCGCTACTGGGGCTGGGACCCCAAGGAGGTCTGGAGCTTCATCACCTGGGTCGCCTACGCCTGCTACCTGCACGCCCGCGCCACCGCCGGCTGGAAGGGCCGCAAAGCCGCCTGGCTCGGCCTGATCGCCTTCGCCTGCTACCTGTTCAACTACTACGGCGTGAACATCTTCGTGACCGGCCTGCACTCCTACGCCGGAGTCTGAGCCCCTCCCGTCACGGGAACACCACCGGTGCCGTACGGCCCCCACACCACGCGGGGGCCGTACGGCACCGCCGTTCCCGCGGTCCGTACGGCCCCGCCGACCGGCCTCTCCGGCCGCTCCGTCCTCAGCGGCGCCGGCGGCGCCCCGGCTCCTGGCGCGGCGGATGCTGGTCCGCACCCGGCAGCGTGGGCTTCGGCAGGTGCGCCACCTCCCACTGCGCCTCCGCGAGCTGCTGCGCGGTGTTGTCCGGCAGCCGCGGCGGCCGACGAGCCGCGTGCCGGAAGCCGAACGCCGAGGTCAGGTCGCCGAACGCGGCCCGCCGCCAGTCGCTGATGTTGGGCTCGGCCACCCCCGTCCAGCGCTCCAGGAACTGCAGCACCGAGGTGTGGTCGAAGGCGTCACCGGCCGCCCAGCCGCCCACCGTCCACGGCGAGACGATCAGGCACGGCACCCGGAACCCGCCGCCGATCGGCAGCCCCTGCACGAACTCGTCCTTGGTGCCCGGCGGTGGCACCGGCGGCGGCACATGGTCGAAGAGCCCGTCGTTCTCGTCGTAGTTGAGGATGAAGACCGTCTTCGCCCACACCTTCGGGTTCGACGCGATGGCCTCCAGCTTCTGCGCGACGTAGTCCGCACCGGCCGCCGGCAGGTAGTCGGGGTGCTCCGACTGGTGGCTGGTCGGGATCAGCCAGGACACGGCCGGCAGCCGGTCGTTGCGCGCGTCGTCCTCGAAGGTGCCGGCCGGCTGCGACCGCATCCCCCGCTCGTAGAGCGGATCGCCCGGCTGGGAGTCCCGGAAGGTCTGGAACTGCTCCAGCAGGTTGCAGCCGTAGTCGTCCTCCTCCTGGTACACCTTCCAGCTGATGCCGGCCGCCTGCAGCCGCTCCGCGTACGTCGTCCAGCGGTACGGCTTGGGCGCGGTGTTGTTCAGCACCGGTCCGCCCCGGGTGCCGCCCGGGTCGATGGTCCCGGTCATCCAGTAGAGCCGGTTGGGCCAGGTCGGGCCGAAGACCGAACAGAAGTAGTTGTCGCAGAGCGTGAACGCCTCCGCGAGCGCGAACTGGAACGGGATGTCCTCCCGGGTGTGATAGCCCATCACATACGGCCCGTTGACCCCGTCCGCCTTCCGGTGTGCCGGCAGCCAGCGGTCCATCTTGCCGCCGTTCCACGCCTCGTGCTGCACCGACCAGGCGTGGCTGGTGGAGGGGATGGCCTGGGCGCTGGAGGTGTGGGTGTTGAGGCGGAACGGCAGCAGATAGCCGTCCGGATTCGCCGCGTCCGGCTGGTGGAAGACCGACCGGCCGTCCGGCAGCGTCAGCGCGTCCGGATCGGCGAAGCCGCGGACCCCGCGCAGAGTGCCGAAGTAGTGGTCGAACGAGCGGTTCTCCTGCATGAGCATGACGACGTGCTCGACGTCGTGCAGTGAACCGTGCCGTGCGGGTCCGGCGGCGACGGCCTTTTGGACACTGGGCGGCAGCAGCGACAGCGCGGCGGCGCCACCGACCGCGCCGGCCGCCGAGCCGAGGAGTCTGCGTCGGGTCATGTCGGGCATATGTGCCACTCTCCCTGAGTCGCGTGAGCCCTCAGTGGGCCGACATGACTGTGGCGGCGGGCGAGTTTCCCGGGCAGGGGGAGGTAGCTGAACGGTGCATCAAATGGCTGTGAACGGCCGCCAGTTGGCTGGGGCACGCTACGTCCCGTACGCCACTCGACGCAGTGCCCCGCGGACCCTTGGATGGCCGGAAATACGCGTCCGGGAAGCCGCGTCAGGACACGCGGCCGAGGCCCGGAGTTCCCTCGGGTGCAGGGTAGGGAAGCTCCTCGGGCAGCAGCGCGGCCGCCCCCGCCTCATCGCCCGCCCGCATCCGCGCCCGCACCTCGTGCGCGAGCGGGGTGACGTCCCGGATCGCCACCGTCCACTCGTCCGCGTACCGCCGCGACGCCTCGCCCGCCAGCCCCAGCTGCAGCGAACGGTACGGCAGCGGCCGCAGCCGCAGATCCCGCTCCGGGTCCCACTGCACCCGTGCCGGCGCGCCCTTCAACTGGCGCTTCCAGGCCTCCCGGTCGGCGTGCTCGTCCGGCGCGTAGTGCGACAGACAGGCGTGCCGCAGCGCCCAGTCGAAGCCCGCCCGGTCGATCTCGACCGCCAGCACCGTCTCCTGATCGGCCTTGGCGCCCCATCCGCAGCGGTACATCATCCACAGGAACGACGGCTTGATCCAGGTCATCCGCTCCCGCTTCCAGGCCGACGGGAAACGGCCGTCGCGCGCCGCGGGCACGCCCAGGGACGGGGCGTACGCCTGATAGACGGTGACGGTCCGTTCGGTGAAGGAGGCGCGGATGCGTCGGACGGGTTCGGCGCTGGTCGGGGCGGTGCTCATGACGCGCCATCCTGGCGCACGGCCGCTGCCCGGGCCACCGGTTATCCGCGCCGTTGGCTCACCGGTCCCCGATGTCCTCGTGCCACCGTTCCGGAGACATTGGGACATCGGGGCGTCGGAACATCGGGGCGTCGGGGCGGGGGCGTCGGGCCGCGCGACGGACCCGGCGCGGAGCGGGCTAGCCCTTGGCCGGCGGCGGGGTGTCCTCCGGGCCCTCGGGCTCCTGGGACCTGCGGCGCAGTTCCTCCTCGCGGCGGCGGAGGTCGGCCTCCCAGTCCTTCAGCAGGGCGGCGTCCTTGTCCTTCGCGGCGCTCTCGTCCTTGAGGGAGCGGAGGAACTCGGGGTTGTCGTCCGGCGCCACCCACGCCGTGCGGTGGTTGCGGTGCCACGGTGAGGGCGTGCTGCCGCCGCCGCCCGCGGGCCGCCGCTGCTTGCCCGCCACCAGCCAGGCGACCGGGCCGACCAGCACCTCGCCGAAGAGCAGGATGATCAGCACCCACGCCACCTTGGGCAGGCCGCGCACCTGTGATTCCGGGGTGTTGAGGCAGTCGATGAACGCGTAGATCCACAGTGCCAGCACCAGAAGGAGCGGCAGATACCTGAGCATGGCGGAGCGGGCCCCCTGCACACGACGGCGGGCCCGCTGCGGGGCCCGGTGACCCGTCCAGGGTAGTGCGTGCCCGATACTGGAACGCATGGCTTATGACGATCTCCGCTCGTTCCTGCGCGCACTTGAGCGGGAGGGCGACCTCAAGCGCATCAAGGCCGAGGTCGACCCACACCTGGAAGTCGGCGAGATCGTGGACCGGGTGCAGAAGTCCGGCGGACCGGCCCTGCTGTTCGAGAACGTCAAGGGCGCGGCGATGCCGCTCGCCATGAACGTCTACGGCACCGACCGCCGGCTGCTGAAGGCGCTCGGCCTGAAGTCCTACGAGGAGATCAGCGGCAAGATCGGCGGACTGCTCAAGCCCGAGCTGCCGCACGGCTTCGTCGGGATCCGCGAGGCGTTCGGCAAGCTCGCGGGGATGACGCACGTCCCGCCGAAGAAGGTCAAGGGCGAGAGCGCACCCGTCCAGGAGGTCGTGCTCACCGGCGACCAGGTCGACCTCGACGCCCTGCCGGCGCTCTTCACCTGGCCCAAGGACGGCGGCTCCTTCTTCAACCTGGGGCTGACGCACACCAAGCACCCCGAGACCGGGGTCCGCAACCTGGGCCTCTACCGCCTCCAGCGCCACGACAAGCGCACCATCGGCATGCACTGGCAGATCCACAAGGACAGCCGCAACCACTACCAGGTCGCGGCCCGGCGCGGGGAGCGGCTGCCCGTCGCCATCGCCTTCGGCTGCCCCCCGGCCGTCACCTACGCCTCCACCGCCCCGCTGCCCGGCGACATCGACGAGTACCTCTTCGCCGGCTTCCTCCAGGGCAAGCGGATCGAGATGGTCGACTGCAAGACCGTCCCGCTCCAGGTCCCGGCGCACGCCGAGGTCGTCATCGAGGGCTGGCTGGAGCCCGGCGAGATGCTGCCGGAGGGCCCGTTCGGCGACCACACCGGCTTCTACACGCCGCAGGAGCCGTTCCCGGCGCTGACCATCGACTGTGTGACGATGCGGAAGCGGCCGCTGCTGCAGTCGATCGTGGTCGGCCGGCCGCCGACCGAGGACGGGCCGCTGGGCCGGGCGACGGAGCGGTTCTTCCTGCCGCTCCTCAAGATCATCGTCCCGGACATCGTGGACTACCACCTGCCCGAGTCCGGCGGCTTCCACAACTGCGCCATCGTCTCGATCGACAAGAAGTACCCCAAGCACGCCCAGAAGGTGATGCACGCCATCTGGGGCGCGCACATGATGTCGCTGACCAAGCTGATCGTCGTGGTGGACGCCGACTGCGACGTCCACGACCTTCACGAGGTCTCCTGGCGGGCGCTGGGCAACACCGACTACGCCCGTGACCTGACCGTCGTCGAAGGCCCCGTCGACCACCTCGACCACGCCTCCTACCAGCAGTTCTGGGGCGGCAAGGCGGGTATCGACGCCACCAAGAAGTGGCCCGAGGAGGGCTACACCAGGGACGGGGGCTGGCCGGACATGGTCGAGTCCGACCCGAGCACGGCGGCCCTGGTGGACCGCCGCTGGAAGGAGTACGGCCTCTCGTGAGCAGTGCATCCGCAGCCATCCCCCAGCCGGGCCGGACCAAGGCCTTCCTGCGACTGGTCATGATCGAGCACTCGGTGTTCGCGCTGCCCTTCGCCTATATCGCCTCGCTGACCGCGATGTTCGAGCGGGACCGGCACATCGACTGGGCCCGGCTGCTCCTCGTCACCGTCTGCATGGTGGGCCTGCGCACCTTCGCGATGGCCGCAAACCGGATCATCGACCGGGAGATCGACGCCCGCAATCCACGCACCGCACACCGCGAACTGGTCACCGGTGCGGTGTCGGTGCGCTCCGCCTGGACCGGCGCACTGATCGCCCTGGCCGTCTTCCTCGGTGCCGCGGCGCTGCTGAACCCGCTCTGCCTGGTGCTCGCCCCGGTCGCCGTGGTGCCGATGGTGGTCTATCCGTACGGCAAGCGCTTCACCAACTTCCCGCAGGCGATCCTGGGTCTGGCCCAGGCCATGGGCCCGGTCGGCGCCTGGATCGCCATCACCGGCTCCTGGTCCTGGGAGGCGGTGATCCTCGGCCTCGCGGTCGGCATCTGGATCGGCGGCTTCGACCTGATCTACGCCTGCCAGGACGTGGACACCGACCGCGAGATCGGCGTGCGGTCGGTCCCGGCCCGCTTCGGCATCCCGGCCGCGATCTGGGGGGCGCGCGGCTGTCACCTCGTCACCACGGCGCTGTTCGTCTGGTACGCGCTGACGATCGGCGCAGGCCCGTTCCTCTGGCTGGGCCTGGTGATCGTCGCGGGCGCCTTCCTCTACGAGCACACCCTCGTCAAGCCGCACGACCTCAGCCGCCTCAACCGGGCGTTCTTCCAGGTCAACGGCTTCATCGGGATTGCGCTCTTCGTCTGCGCACTGCTGGACCTGCTGGTGCGCGGGCTGTCGGTCTGAGCCCGCGGGCGGGGGACGGCCGACGGGCCGGCTCCCGCCGTACGGTCAGCCCTTGCTGAGGGGCCAGGCGATCAGACGGGGGTAGGTCCACAGCTCGCCGCGGTTCGCCTTCACCGTGCCGATGACCGCGCAGACCATGCCGGATATCCCGTACGCGGCCATGATGACCAGGACGGTCACCAGCGGGACCGCCAGCCCCGAGCTGTTGCGCTGCGCCTCGGTGCCGACCGCGGCGAAGATGACGGCGCTGCCGAAGTACAGCACCACGCCGAGGGCCGCCACGATGGCCTGGGTGATGCCGAAGTTCACCGCCTGGGTGGCGTGGTGGCGGACGTACGGGTCGTGGCGGTGGCGGTCGTTGGAGCGCACCGACATCGGGAAGATCCAGCCGAGGAAGGCACCGAGCCCACAGCACATCCCCGACCCGACCGTGACGGTCAGCAGCGCGCCGAGGTGCGCCCACATGGCGGGACCGGTCGAGGGCCCGGACGGCGGCGCGCCGCCGGACCACCCCTGCGGCGCCCCGTACGGCGCGGGCGACCCGTACGGCGAGGGCGAGCCGTAGGACGGCGGGGCCTCGTAGGGCGGTTGAGGGGTGCCGTACGGCGGCGGCGGGGTGCCGTAGGCCGGTTGGGGGCCGTGCGGCGGGGTGCCGTAGGGCCCCTGAGGGCCGCCGGGAACGGCGCCGTATGCGCCTCCGTGCGGGTCGGACATGGTGTGCACCCCCGTGTGAACTGCCTGTTGCGCCCTTGCGCCGATGCGCTCGGGGCCCGCCCGTTCCTGCGGCGGCGCCCCGGTCATCGTGCCGCTTTCGAGGCTACGGGACGGGTCTGACAGTGGTGCTGTCGGTGACGCCCCGGGCACGCTCGCGCAGGACGAAGGCCGCCGCCACGCCGCCGATCAGCCCGAAGAGGTGCCCCTGCCAGCTGATGCCGGCGGTGGTCGGCAGCGCGCCCCACAGGATCGAGCCGTACACCACGCCGACGGCCAGGCCGATGCCGATGTCGAGCGGCGAGCGTTCGATGAAGCCGCGCACCAGGAGGTAGCCGAAGAGGCCGAAGACGACGCCGGAGGCGCCCACGGTGTTGCTGTTCGGGGCGGCGGTCAGCCAGATGCCCAGCCCGCTGGCGAGGATGATCAGCAGCACGACGGCGAGGAAGCGGCGGATGCCGCTGCGCAGCGCGGCGAGGAAGCCGAGCACCAGCAACGGCAGGGTGTTGGCCGCCAGATGGCCGAAGCCGAAGTGCAGGAAGGCGGCGGGCACCACGTCGACCAGCTCGTCGGGGTCGCGCGGCTGTATGCCGAAGGCGTCCAGGGCGCCCCCGGTGAGGACGTCGACGCCCTCCAGCAGCCAGAGCAACGCGACCCAGCCCAGCATCAGGCAGAGCGCGGGCACCGCTCGTCGTGTGGTCCGTCCTGGCATCCGGGGCCGTCCTTCCCGTCCTCCGCCGCGGCGGCCCCGGGCGGGGCCCGGCGGGGGCGCACAGGTAACAACGGCCGTGACGGGGTCCGTGGTTCCGCCGGATAGGCTCGATGCGTGGAGCCGCCGCACAACGACACCAGCAAGCAGGACCCCGGCCGGCGCCGTCCGTGGGTCGTGGGGATCTCCGGCGCGTCCGGAACGCCGTACGCGGCGTCCGTGGTGCGCGGGCTGCTCGCCGCCGGGGAGGCGGTGGACCTGATCGTCAGCCGGGCGTCGCGGCTGACGCTACTGGACGAGACCGGTATCGCCTTCCGGGACGCCCACTGGCGCGCCGACCTGCGGGAGTGGCTGGCGCGCGGGGCGGACGGCAAGCCGACGGCGTTCCCGGTGACCGAGGCGGACCTGGCGGACGTGCGGTACTGGCCGGCCGGGGACCTGGCCGCCGGGCCGTCGTCGGGCTCGTACCCGGTGAAGGGGATGCTGATCGTCCCGGCGAGCACGGCGTGTGTGGCGGGGGTGGCGCTCGGACTGTCGAAGGACCTGCTGCAGCGGGTCGCGAGCGTGACGCTCAAGGAGCGGCGGCGGCTGGTGGTGACGGTGCGCGAGGCGCCGTTGAACGGGCCGACGCTGAAGCATCTGGTGGCGCTGGACGAGGCGGGCGCCGTGGTGCTGCCCGCCTCACCGGCGTTCTATGCGGGGGCGACGCACATCCAGGACCTGGTGGACTTCGTCGCCGGCCGGGTGCTCGATGCGGCCGAGGTGCCGCACGGGCTGTACCGGCGCTGGGAGGGGGAGCTCGGGGGCGGTTCCAAGGATGCGGAGGAGGCCCCGGACGCTCCTTAGCGCTGCGGTGTCCCGCGGCGGCCGGTCAGCCCGTCGGGCCGGCCGGCCCGTGGGTCAGCGCTTCTTCGCTGCGGCGCGGCCGAAGCGGCGCCGGGACGGCTGCTGTGCGGACTTGTGGGCACGTGAACGATTGGCCTGGTCCTGCAGCTCGCGCATGCGGGCGTAGGCCAACTCGATCGAGTACACGGTGACAGCTCCTGTGAGATCGTCTTTGATCGCCGAAAGATTCGCAGGGTTTCGACCCTGCATGCCTTAGATTCTACATGCAAAACTCGAAAATGCGTAAAGATTGGAAGGCTTGAGGGCATGGACGCGGTGGATAGGCAGCTCATCCAGGCACTTCGTGAGAACGGCCGGGCCTCGTACGCGGAGCTCGGCCGGCTCGTGGGGCTCTCCGGGCCGAGCGTCACGGACCGGATCAACCGCCTCGAAGCGGCCGGGGTGATCACCGGCTACCGCGCGACGGTCGACGCCGCCTCGCTCGGCCTCGGCGTCACCGCACTCGTCGGCATCTCGCTCTCCGACGCCGCCGACCACGAGGACGTCGCCCGCCGGCTGCGGGACCTCGCCGAGATCGAGGACTGCTGGTTCATCGCCGGCGACGACTCGTACATGCTCAAGGTGCGCGTTGGCGATGTGGACGGCCTGGAGCGCACCATCCGGCGGCTCTCCGGCACCAGGGGCGTCTCCCGTACGCGCACCACGGTCGTGCTCTCCACCAAGTGGGAGAACCGCGTCGGCGAGCTCCCCGAAGAGGTCGAGTAGGCCGCCGGCCGCAAGGGCGAACGCGGCGGGCGGGCGCGCCAAGGGCGGCCCGTCCGCCGTCGTGACGGGGGAGTAGGCTCGGCAAGGCTCGTTCTGCGCATGGGAACGGCCGGAGGCACAGCTGACGACACCGCCGCCGGAGCGGCTGGGAGACGGCTGAGGACGGCTAGCGAAGACGCCTGGTGACACGGCGGAGACTGGGAGGCGACCGGATGGCTGCGTCGATGGATGCGGGCCTCAAGCGCGAGCTGGAGGCCAAGGTCCGCGCCGGTGAGCGGTTGAGCCGTGAGGACGGTATCGCGCTCTACGCGTGTGATGACCTGGCGTGGCTGGGTGGTCTGGCGCATGAGGTGCGTACC
>NZ_JBFAEA010000032.1:0-68332 GCF_040641675.1 Streptomyces sp. NPDC020742 | reverse complement strand
TCACCAAGGTGTTCCTGTACGCGGACGCGCAGGGCATCGACGGGTTCATCAAGGCCGCTGAGGCTGCCGGCTCCCCGCATATCGTCCTGCTCTCCGCCCTCGGCGTGGAGGAGGGAGATCCGGCGACCGACCCGATCGTGCGCATGCACCGCGCGGCCGAGACCTCGCTGCGTGGTTCCGGGCTGCGTTGGACGTTCCTGCGGCCCGGGTCGTTCGCGACGAACACCTTGCAGTGGGCCCCGGCCATCCGTGCCACCGGGACGGTCAAGGCCCCGTACCCGCAGGCGCACGCCTCGTCGATCCATGAGGCCGACATCGCGGACATCGCCGTGCTGGCCCTCACTCAGCCGGGCCACGAGGGCAAGGCCTACCCGTTGAGCGGGCCGGCGTCGGTGACCCAGCAGGAGCAGATCGAGTGCCTCTCCGAGGCCACCGGCCGCACGATCCGGCTGGAGGAGATCAGCGCCGAGGACTACCGCACCACGCTCAGTCAGTGGGGTGCCGAGGAGATGGTCAACACCCTGGTCAAGCACCTCGTCGACGCGAACAACCGGCCGGCCCCGGTGTACACCACGTACCCGGACCTGACGGGCAAGAAGGGCCGCACCTACGCGCAGTGGGCCGTCGACCACGCCGCCGACTTCCGCTGACCCCTGAACGCGATCCGCGGCGGTTACCCCCGTGATTCTTCGGCCACCGCGGATCGCCCCTTTTCAGTGCTGCGTTCCGAACCAGCGCCGCAAGGCGTGGGACAGCGCCTCCTCGGCAGGCTCGGCGTCCCGCCGGGCCACCCAGGCGATACAGCCGTCGGGGCGCAGCAGCACGGCCCGCACATCGTCCCGCTCGGCGGTGGCGCGGACCACCCGCACCCGGCCGGCCCACGGCGCCGCGACCTGTGGGGGCAGCGGATGGTCGTCAAGGACCAGCAGCAGGCCCTGCCCGTCATGGGGCAGTTCCGCCAGCCGCCGGGCCCCGGGCTCGAAGTCGTCACCGACCGGTACGAGCTTCATGTCCGGGCACAGCGTGCCGACCAGCGGATCCTGATCTCCGAGGTCGTACCGCGTGGTGAGGCCGGCCATCAGGTCTCCGATGAAGCGATTGACGTCGTCGAGGTCCATCAGCTCGGAGAAGAGCTCGCGCAGCGCCCTGGTGTGCGTGTCGGGCCGCATGAGAGCGATCTGCGCCCTGGTGTTCTGCAGGAGCCGCTCCGTCTGGGGGCGGCGTTCGGCGGTGTAGGTGTCCAGCAGCTCGTCGTCCGCCCAGCCGTGCAGCCGTGCGGCGAGCTTCCACGCGATGTTCACGGCGTCGATGAGGCCGTAGTTGAGGCCCTGGCCGCCCACCGGGGCATGGATGTGCGCGGCGTCCCCGGCGAGGAGCACCCGCCCTTTCCGGTACGTCGGCACATGCCGGGCCTCGTCGGTGAACCGGCCGCCGGCTCGCATCCGCCGCACGCCCAGGTCGATGCCAGCCACCCGCTCGACGGCCTGGTGCAGCTCCCGCTCCGTGAGCGGGCCCAGGTCCCCTTCAGGAGGGGGCACGAACTCCAGCGCGGCGACCCGGTCCACACCCAACCCGTAGACCAGCACGCCTCCGGGAACGTCGTGGATGCCCGGCGGGATCTGCGCGGGATCGACCAGCTCGACGACGCCCTGCCGTCCCGTCATGGTCGGGGCGGTTCCGGGGAACTCGAATCCGGCGGCCGTGCGGACGGCGCTGCCACCGCCGTCACAGCCGAGCAGGTAGCGCGACCGGAACTCCGTCTCCCCGTCCGGAGTGCGGACGGCGACGGTGACGCCGTCCTCGTCCTGCCGCAGCCCGGTCACCGTGTGGGCGGACAGCAGTTGGACGCCCGTGCGCTCGGCCTTCCGGCGCAGGATCTCCACCAGTGCCGTTTGCGGCACCCGCATCCTGCGCCGCCCCGGCTCCGACCGTCTCGATGCTTCGATCTTCTCCAGTCCGGCGAAGTGCTCGCGCTGCGCCTGGGCGAGCGCGTCCCGTTCGCCGTCGGGCACGGCGTCCGCTGACTGCTCGGCCATCTGCGCGTAACCGGCCATGGTTTCCTGCTCGGCGGCGATGAGTTCGTCGCGCAGGCCGATCCGCTCAAGGGCCTCGACGGCGAGCGGGCCGAGGGAGCCGGCCTTCAACACCGGGTCCGGTTCGCTGCGTTGCTCCAGGAGGACCACGTCGACCCCGGCCAGTCCCAGGACGCAGGCCGCCATCAGGCCCACCGGCCCCGCGCCGGCGACCACTACCGGGGTGTACTCGTCAGTTCGCATGCCGGCCATCTACGGAACCTCTCGACTCGGGGGTGTGCTCGGCGCGCTGGCAGCGCCTGCTGCTGGGGAGGAGGGTGCCGGCCTCACGTGACGCGTTGCCACACGAGCACCCGGTGGTGCGGCACGCCCTGGATGCGCGTGTGCGCGTACAGCGTCAGCCGGTCCTCCTCCCTCACGACGTCCCGTGTCTGTTCGGTGCCGACCCAGTCCCGCCGCGGCGTGATCGCTATGCGGTGCACGAGGGTGGTGCCGTCCACGAGCCGCCAGGTGCCGGAGTAGCCCATGTAGGACGGCGTGCCCGGCGGAGCGTCCGGGGCTCGCATCATGTGTACCGATACCTGGCCGTCCGGCAGGTACATCAGCTGCCCGGTCGGACCCGGCCCCAGCGGCCCTTCGTGCCGCGCCGTGCCCGTTTCGTCGGTCTCATGGAAGGAGACCAGGCGCCACGTGCCGACCACGGCCTGGGGCGTGACGGCGCGGGCGCCCGGAACCCCGGCCGCGGCGCCGGCCCGCTCAGTCCTCATCGAGGATCCCCACCACCCGGGTCCACCCGGCCCCCGCGCCCCCGACCGCCACGGGGAAGCACGCCACCGTGAAGCCCGTGGGCGCGGGCAGCGCGCCGAGATTCGCCACCTTCTCCAGCTGGAGGTACTCCCGGGTCCGCCCGTAGATGTGGGCCGGCCAGAGCGCACCCTTGTCGCCGGTGCGCCGGTACTCCTCGATCATGGACTGCATCGGCCGGTCCAGGCCCCAGGCGTCGATGCCGATGGCGCGTACTCCCGCTTCGACCAGGAAGGCGGTTCCCTCGCCGGTGAGTCCCGGATACGTCGTCAGGTACGCGGCCGTGCCCCACAGTTCGTCGGCCCCGGTCCACAGGATCACTATGTCGCCGGGGGCGAGCCGGTGGTCGATCGCGGCCAGCGCGTCGCGCAGATGCGCCACCGTGATGCCCTCGCCGGCCGGCACATGCCGCACATCGAGCCGTACGCCGGGGCCGTAGCACCATTCCAGCGGCACCTGGTCGATGCTCTTGGCCGGCTCGCCGCCGCTCATCGGGCCGTAGTGCAGGGGAGCATCCATGTGCGTGCCGGTGTGGGTGGTCAGCGTCACGGTCTCATTGGAGATCGCCATCCCGTCCGGGAAGTCCTCCGGGCTCAGCCCGAGCACGGTGGCACCGGTGCGGTGATCGAGCAGGTCCACGGTGACCGGAGTCGCCTCACTCGGCGTGTGCCGGGTGACCACGCTGAGGTCGATGAGGCGCGTCACGCCGCGGATCCGTCGACGACGGCCTTCTCCGCCTGCTCCTTGACCGCCCCGAGGTCGGCGACGCTGTTGCGCTCGACGGCGGCCTTGATCATGTCGTCGGCCTCGGCGTAGGTGAACTTGCCGGCGACCTTCCCGTCCACCGGGTCGCGGGGCTTGAAGTCGTGGGTGAGCACCAGCTGAGTGGTGTTCTCGTCGATGGACAGGGCACGCCACTCGCCGCCCATGTAGCCCATCATCGGGGCGTTTTCGAGCTGTCGGTAGGCTATGACCTTCCGGGTCGTGTCGATGTCGCGCCGGGAGACCCACGACTGGATCTCGCCGTTCACATCGACGGTGAGCCTGGCGATCTGGTGCTGGGGCGACTCCTCCAGGATCACCACTTCCTGTGTCGGCGGGAAGATCCGGGCGTAGCCCTCGACGTCGACCAGCACCTTCCAGACGGCGTCGGCCGGGGCGTCGACGGTCACGGTGTGTTCGGTGTGATGCATGGCATGTCCTTCCTTGGGGGTATCGGGGCTGCTCAGGCCGAGCAGGTCCGCATGGTTCGCGAAGGCCGCCTCGTACTGCACGGTGGCCCGCCAGCGGGAGATGAAGGCGTGTACATGCGGGAGCTCCGAGAACGTGCGCAGCGTTTCGAGGTCACGGCAGGCGAACTGGGCGACGGCGTTCGCGGTCATGCCCTTGGCGTTGTCGTCGACCGGCAACCTGTGATGCGGGCCGTAGCCGAAATGGGAGACGAGGCCCGAGCCGAGCGCGACGTCCTTCAACTCGGTGAAGAACCGCTGCCGTTGCTCATCGCTCACCGAGTCGGCGAAGCGGTAGATCAAGGTATGTATGATCACGTTCTTCCTCCGTCATCCCGAATGTCTTGCCGAAGGGCCGTGTCGTCGGCCCATGCACTCCGTGCGAACTCGGTTCCGTGGCGGTCGAAGCGCAGCGTCGCGTGCGAGGCCGCGGCGTGAATGTCGCGCCAGGCCCGCTGCAGTGGGCTCCGTTGGTGCTGAGCCGCGGAACCGGCCGCTTCGAATAGCCGGTTGACGACCCCTTTTGCCAGATCGGCGGCGTACGCCGCGTCGCGGGCGTTGCGGGCCGCGTGGCGGCGTGCCTGCACCACGTCGTCCGCGACCTGTGCCGCGCGTTCGACCAGCAGCCACGCCGCGTCGGTCTCCGCCGCCGACCGTGCCATCAGCAGGCGCGCGGACTCGCTGTTCCGTACCGGACGGGAGGCGGCCCACGACGACCAGTGGTCGAGGGCACCGCGGGCGATGCCCACGACGAGCGCGGCGAACGGCAGCCCGGCGACCGCCTGCAGCGGGACCCGGAAGCAGGCAGCGTCAGGGCCGGCACCGGACGCCGTCACCAGTTCCTCGTGACGGTAGGCATGGCCGGCCGAAACGAACGCATCGTGGGCGACCAGGGTGTTGCTTCCGGTGCCGCGCATCCCGACCGGGAACCAGGTGTCGCGGATGGTGAAGTCCCTACGGGGCAGCGCCATGAACCACGGGTCACCGGGAGTGTCCACGGGACCCGGCACACAGACGAGGGCCCAGTCCGAGTGGTCCACGCCGCTGAGGAAGCCCCATTCACCGCTGACCCGCCAGCCGCCGTCGACGGGGGTCGCCACTCCGGCAGGCGCCAGTGCCGCGGCAATGGGCCGGTCCGCGCCTGCCCGCCACACCGCGGTACGGCCCTCCTCCGGCAGGAACGCCGTCATCCGGCCGGACGTCGCGTAGATCAGCCCGCACCACGCCGCCGAGGCACAGGCCTGGCTGGTCACGCACAGCGCATGGGCCAGTTCCCGGAAGGAGCCCTGGGAACCGCCGTGCGCCGCGGGGACGAAGTATCGGGCGAAGCCCGATTCCAGCAGCTGCTCGGCCACGTCGGGGCACAGCGCCCTGTTGTGGTCGGACTCCTCGGCGCGCTTGTGGGCCACCGTGCAGAGCGTCTCGATGTCCGACAGCAGGCACGAAGTGCCGGGGTGCGGCTCCGCCATCGTCAATTCCGCCCTTTCCAGCCGTGGCCGGTCGTTCTGACGTCTGAGATCCTGATCTCGGATGCTTGAGTTCCGGCACACTCCGGGCTGTTTTCCCGCTGCGGTCCAGGCCCGGGTGTCCCTTGGGTCATTCCTGGGTAACCACGTCCTCGTAGCGGAGCCGTGGCAATCGCTCACGCCAGGGCGCCGGGCCGGGCCGTCCGATATTGACGACCGCTATGACGCGGCCTCTGCCGTCCGGGAAGAACGACCGGTTGATTCCCGCTTCGTCGTATCCGACGATCGGCCCGGCGCACAGGCCGGCTGCCCGGACACCGATGATGAAGTAGCCGAGTTGCAAAGTGGCGTTGAATACCGCGGACCGTTCCCGGACCGCACTGTCCGCGTAGCGGTCAGCGGCGTTCCGGGCGTGCGGAAAGACTTCCGGGAGCCTTTCGTGAAAGTGCAGGTCGGCGGCGAGCAGGGCCACCAACGGGGCCTGCTCGCTCTTTCCCTTGTTCGCCGGGTCCAGATGCGCGACGAGCCTGCTGCGCGCATCGGCGGAACGGAGCAGCACAATGCGCAGCGGTTGCTGGTTCATCGACGTCGGTGCGTACTTGATGAGTTCGTATATGGCGCGTACTTGCTCGTCCGGCACCGGGGCCTGGGAAAAGGTATTCGCCGTCCGGGCTTCGAGGAAAAGCAGCTCCTGGGCCTCTGTGCCGAGCGCGAGGTGCTCTTCGATGACCTGGTGCATTACGACGCCTTTGCCGTGCGGGGTGAGCGGACAGGGGAGGGCGCGCACCCCAGCACCGCGAGGCCGGTCCGGCGCAGCGTCGCACGGACTTCGGCACGGACGGCATCGGGGGGCACATCGTCCCCGTACGTGCCGGCCGCGGCCGCCGGATCGACGACGACGGTGTGGCGGGCGGTGACAAGCGGACCACCGAGGCCTTCGGTGAAGGTCCACACACTGCTGTGGCCGACGAGTGGACTGGTGGTGACCAGTTCCTTGTGGGCGATCCACGCGGGGTCCTGGCACACCCGCACCGAACGGGTCCGCCGGGCGAGCCCTTCGGCGCCGATGATGTCCAACTCCAGGGCGTCCACCCCGGGTAGGAGTTCGGTCACGGTGGAGCGGGCCACGTGCGGCAGTCGCTCGGCCCACAGGTCTGCACGGCGCATGACGTCGTAGTGCTCCACCGCGGTACCGGTCACCGGAAAGCTGTCGGTGAAGGAGAAGACCGGGGAGGGCGCACCGGCAGTTGCCAGCGACGCGATCCGTACCAGCGCGTCGAACTGCTCGTGCCCGCGGCGGTCGAGGATGCGCCGGATGCGGTCCTCGCCCGCCGGGTCACCGCTCCCGGCCCTGAACCGGTCGCGCAGGATCACCTCGGTCCGTTCGCCGGGCAGCCCGCGGAAGTGCCAGCTGCCGCTGACCGTCGCCGTCAGCTGCTCCGACGTCCAGCTGAAGGCGATCGCCAGCCGTTCCGGATCGGCGACCTGCGAACCGGTCCAGGTGGTGATCCCGCCGTCCTCCCAGGCCCAGAGTTCGCAGCGTTCGCCACGTCCGGTGCGTTCCAGGGACCTGACGTGCACGACGGAGGGAAAGACGGCGCTCCACCGTTCCACGTCGGCCACCGTGCGGTACAGGGAGCCGGGAGCGGCTTTGATGACGCGGGTGCGCTCGGTGCGGTGTGGTCCACCGCTACGGAATGCTGCGCTGGCGGGGTCTCCGATTCTCCTGGCTGCGCGGGGATTCAGGAGGGGCCGTGACACACCGGGCCGGGGCCAGACCGCAGGGTGCGGGTGCCGGGTCATGCCGCGCCGGCCGACACCGCACCGTTGACGATCTCCAGCAACGCGCGAGGCGTCTCGACCGTGGCGATGTCGTCGTCGGAGACGTCGACTCCGTACTCCTGCCCGATGCGGGCGGCGGTCTCCATGAGTGCCAGGGAGTCGTAGCCGAGGTCTTGGAAGGAGGAGTCGAGGATGTCGCCGTTGAGGTCGATCTCATCGTTCTCGCCCGCGCAGCTGATGAGGATGCGGCGCAGGTCGTCGAGGGTGAGCGTGGTCATGGCGTCTCCAGAGAGGGGTAGCGGAGGCTGAGTGGGATCAGTTGCGGTGTGCGCGCACCACGAGGGCGGAGTTGAACCCCCAGCGCCCACGGGCCAGTACGAGTGCCGTGCCGACGGACAGTTCACGGGGTTCGCGGAGGACCAGGTCCAGGCCGTACTCCTCCGGCACGTGGGAGGTCCCGGCGGTGGCGGGCACCGCCTGGTCGCGGATGGCCAGGACCGCGGCCACCACGTCGGCGGGGCCGCCTCCCGCGTACATCCGGCCGGTGAGCGCTTTGGGGGCGGTGACCGGTACACCGCCACGGCCGAAGACGGCGGTGATCGCCGCCGCCTCGGCACGGTCGAGTTCGGGTACCGCGGCCGCGTCGGCGAACACCACATCGACGTCCGCCGGTCCGACGCCTGCGTCGGCGAGGGCGAGTTCGGCGGCGCGGCGCAGCCCCGGCGGGCGGCTTGAGCCAGGGGGCGGATCGAAAGTCGAGGCGTAGCCGGCGATCTCCGCGTAGATCTGCGGAGCGCCCCTGTCGTGTGCGACGGCGGCATCCTCCACGACGAGGAGCGCGCCGCCCTCGCCCGGTACGTATCCCGAGGCGTCGGTGTCGAAGGGAAGGTAGGCGCGTGCTGGGTCGCCGACGGGGCTCACCCGTCCGCCGGCCAGTTGAGAGGCCCAGCCCCAGGGGTCGAGGGCGGAATCCACGCCGCCGCTGAGGACGAGGCCGGTGCCACGGCGTACCGTGCGACGGGCGTGGCCGAGGGCGTCCAGGCCGCCGGCCTGCTCCGCCACGAGTGCAGCGCTGGGGCCGCGCATACCGTGGCGGATGGAGATCTGCCCTGTGTTGACGGCGTAGAACCATGCGAAGGACTCGTAGACGGAGACGAACTCCGGGCCCTGTGACCAGAGTTTACGGAACTCACGATGGGTGAATTCGAAGCCGCCCAGCGCATTGGCGGTCACGACGCCCATGTCGTAGTCGGGAAGGGTCTCGGCGGTGATGCCTGCGTCGGACAGCGCCCACCCGGCTGCGGCCAGGGCGTACCGGGTCGACACATCGGTCTGCGGCAGGAGCCGGCTCGGCAGGTGTTGCCCCGCATCGAAGTCACGGATCTGTCCGGCGAGTTGAGAGGGATACCCGGAGACGTCGAACCGGTCGATCCGGCTGATACCGCGCTCCCCGCCGAGCAGGGACTTCCAGAATTCCTCCGTGCCGAGCCCGACGGGAGAGGCCACGGCGAGCCCAGTGATCACGGGGTTGGCCGTCTGTCCGGTCAGCTGCTTCATCGGGAGCTCACCTCCGGGCGGTGGAGCACCATGGCGCTCTGGAATCCGCCGAATCCGCTGCCCACCGTCAAGACGGTCTCGACGCGCTGTTCCCGCGCCGTGATCGGCACGTAGTCCAGATCGCATTCGGGGTCGGCGGTATGGAGATTGGCGGTGGGCGGCACCACGTTGTGTTCGATGGCGAGCACCGAGGCGGCGATCTCGATGGACCCGATGGCGCCGAGTGAGTGCCCGACCATGGACTTGATGGAGCTGATCGGGACGCGGTAGGCGTGCTCCCCGAGGCTGCGCTTGAATGCGGCGGTCTCATGGCGGTCGTTCTGTTTGGTGCCCGAACCGTGCGCATTGATGTAGTCGATGGTGGTGCGGTCCATCCGCGCCTCGTCGAGCGCGGCACGGATGGCTTCCGCCATTTCCCGGCCGTCCTTCTTGAGGCCGGTCATGTGGTGGGCGTTGCAGCGCGTCGCGAATCCGCCCACTTCGGCGTAGAGGTGAGCGCCACGCCTGCGCGCGGACTCGTACTCCTCCAGGACGAACATGGCGGCTCCCTCCGCGAGGACGAAGCCGTTGCGTGATCCGTCGAAGGGACGTGAGGCGTGCGCGGGATCGTCGTTGCGCGGGGTGGTCGCCTTGATGGCGTCGAAGCACGCCGCGACGATGGGGGTGATGGGAGCGTCGGCCGCACCCGCGACCATCACATCGGCGGTGCCCTCCCGGATGAGCTGCGCTCCGTGGGCGACGGCATCCAGCCCCGATGTGCAACCGTCGGAGACCATGGTGACCGGGCCCTCGGCCTGGACCGTCCAGGCGACTTCGGCCGGCATGATGCCGGGGCTGAGGTAGTCGAACATGTGCGGGGACAGGTAGCCGGGGTCCGCCAGCCAGTGGGCTCCGGCGTCCGACATGACGAGGTACTCGTTCTCCAGGCTCGTGGCCGAGGCGACGGCGCTGCCCAGACTGACCCCGGTCCGGTGGGGATCGCGCTCCTCGTGCAGCAGCCCGCTGTCCGCCACGGCGTCCCGGGCACAGATGACGGCGAACTGGGTGGCACGGTCCATCCTGCGGATCTCACGGGGGCTGAGCCCTTCCGCCGCCGCGTCGAAGTCGACCTCGCCCGCGACCCGGGAACGGAACGGGGAGGCGTCGAAGAACGAGATGCTCCTGGTGGCCGTGCGGCCCGCGGACAGCAGCTCCCAGAACTCCTTCGCACCGGTGCTACCTGGTGCGCGTACGCCGATGCCAGTGATGACGACGCGGCGGTTCACCGTCGACGTCCTGTCGTACCAAGCATTCCGGTGCGCTCCTTTCGACCGCGGGACGGGCATGACTGGTGACCCTCCGACGCCCGCCTTGAATGCGGGTCAAGCCGGAGCAGCGTTTGGGCCGAGGTCGCGCTCCAGGCCGGGAGCGCGCCCGCACGCGTCGTCCCGGGGCCGTCGGGTACCTGGTGGCCGGGCGGCGCGGATGTCGAGAAACCGATCACCGAAGTCCCGCAGAGTCGGAAATCAGTCGCGCCGGGGGCATCCGAGGAAAACTCCGGAAGAAGACGTACGGAGAAATGCGGGCCCCACTCGGGGTCTCACCACATCACACATAGGCACAGCATCAGGAAGGCTCAGATATGGCCGATTGAGGCCCAACCAACACAGGCAAAGCCAAGTAAAGCAAGGTAAATTAGACGTAAAGCGCACATCGAGCTCTTGACGAACCTTGATCGCCGTGCGCAACAATGTGTACACAACATTAATGGGGGTATTCCGTCTCGATCGGGGAAGTTCATGAAGTTCTCTATTTTGGGACCCGTACATGTCTCTTTTGACCTCATCGAGATAAAGCCGCCTGCTCACAAGGTCAGGCAGATCCTGGCGCTCCTCCTGCTCAACGAAGCGCACTACATCTCCATTTCTTCACTCATACGTGAGTTATGGGCCTGCGAACCCCCGAAAAGCGCAGTCACCACCGCACAGACCTACATCGTGCAACTGCGCAAATTAATAGCTAGCGGCCTGGGGATTTCATCGACCGAAGTGAGCAAGGAGATCCTCCAGACCAGCGGAACCAGCTACCGCTTAAAAATTCCGGAGGGCGCGCTGGATCTGCACAGCTACCGGAATTCGCTCGCCATGGCCGAATCCGCTGTCGCGGAGGGCCTGGACCGCGAAGCCGTGGCCTACTGGGAACGCGCAGAAAGCCTCTGGCGGGGCGACGCAATAGCCGACGTGGAACACGGTCCCCTCCTGCGCGCGGAAGCGGCATCCCTGCGCCAGTCACGTCTCTCGGTGGAGGAGCGCCGGATCGACGCCCAACTACGTCTGGGAATGCATCACGCGTCGCTGGCAGAGCTGGCCGGACTGGTCCAGGCCCACCCCTTCGAAGAGGGGCTGCACGCGAAGTTCATGCTGGCCCTCTACCGCAGCGGCCACCGGGCCCGCGCCCTGCAGGTCTACCACGACCTGCGCAAGTCCATGGCCGAGGAACTGGGCGTGGACCCCTCCCCGTCGGTGCAGCGGCTGCTGCAAGAGATCCTCTCCAGCGACGGTTCGCTGGAGCTCGTGCGATGAGCCCGGAACCCGGGAGTTCCCCCTCCCTGTTCCACGCCGGTGCGGCACTCGCGGCGACCGTCTGCCGCATCCATCGCGACGGTGTCCGCGACAGGCCCGACGCCCGGGTCCGGGCGGCGGTCGGCGGCACCTACGCCGACCTGTGGGCCTGCACGCGCCTGACCCGCGCCGGCGAGGTACGGGAGTCAGCGGCAACCGTCGCCCGGTATCTGGTACCGCGGATCCTGCTCGACGCCGCGGACAGCCTGGCCGCCGCCTGGGGCGACTGGTTCCACGAGGACTCGGAACTGGCTGCCGACCACCGTCACCACGTCGGCCGGCTCGCCGACATCGCGGCCGCGCCGGGCGCAGGCAAGCGGCTGCGGGACGTCGCCGCTCGGATTCCGTCGCTCGCCACAGGTGACGACCGGCTCGCCCACCCGCTCACCGCGGTGCCGCCCACCGCGCTCAGGGCGCCGCTGGGCAGATTGGTCCGCGCACTGGAGGACGAGCGGCGCGCGGTCCTGCGGGCGGCGGCCTCCGCAGCACAGACTTCACTCGTCGATGGACGGTTCGCCGCGGCCGACGATCCCGGCCTGTGGGCATTGGCCGACCGGTACGCCCTGCTGGCCTTGGCCGCCGAGTGCCTCGACGGGTGGCGGCTCCCCTCCACGTCGCAGGCCCGACCACCCGGGGACGACCGCGCCTGCCTGACCGGGGAGTTGGCGCGGATCGCTGCCGGGCTCGGCCTCGCCCCGGGCGTCACCGGCCAGAGCTGGCACGGCACGGTGTACGCGCTGGCGACGTCCGGCGGCGCCGGCACCGTGGCAGGGGCGCCGCTCCCCCGTCGAGAATTCGCCAGAGCCGGCGAGTGAGCCCGTCGTCCGTCGAGCGGTGGGTCCGCCGGCCTCGTCACGGGGTGTACGAGCGTGCCTACTCGCCACTCGCCTGCCGGGAGGCCGGACAGACCGGATGCGTCGGCGTCACGGCCTGTTTGACCATGCGCGTGACGGGCGCGATCTCGACGTGCTGGACCCCCTGCATGGCGCCCACTTGACCTGCGAGATAGTCGAACAACTGGGAATTGTCCCGGCAGATGACCGCGGCCAGCAGATTCGTCGGCCCGGTCGTCGCCGCGACGAACGAGACCTCCGGATGCCGGGCCACCGCTTCGGCCACCTGCACGAGGCGCTGCGGCTGCACCGAGAGCCAGAACAGCGCCAGTGCGTCGAAGCCCAGGAGATGGTAGTCGAGGTCCAGAGCGAAGTGGAGCGCCCCGCACGCACGCAGATACTCCAGTCGGCGGCGCACGGTGCTCTCCGCCGCGTCCATCGCCACCGCGAGCCTTTGCAGGGGAGCACGGCCGTCCTCCGACAGCGCCTCGATCAACGCCAGGTCCCCCGCCGTGAGTCGGAGTCCCTCCGCATCGAGGGGCGCGGGCAGGCCGGCACGCAACAACCCGACCTGCGCGTCGGTGAGATCGCTCGTCAGCCCCGGCCAGAGCATCTGTTCACCCAGGAAGGTGTGCAGCGCATTGTGTGCGACGACCGAACTGACCTGCGGCAGGCCTCCTAAGTGGTGCAGGAGCGCATGCTGTTCACTGCGCGCGCTGCCCGAGCGGACCAGGCACACCACCTCTGCCCCGCCGAAGCTCAGGCTCACCCATGAGGTGTCCGCGCGCTGGGCCAGGAGGGATGCGGCGCCCGCCACCGTGGCGGGCGCGCCCTTCAATCGCACGAACCATTCGGACATTCCCAGCAGTTGGGGATCGGGGCGGGCGATCACCCGCATCGAGGCATCCGACTGCAACTTGCGGTAACGACGTGCGACGGTCTGGTCCGACACGCCGAGCACCCTGGCCAGCCTGCTGAACGAAACCCGGCCATCGATCTTCAGAGCGTGCAGGAGACGTATCTCAAGATCATCCACCGCTGCACGCTACCACCCCGCCCCGCAGTCATCCGGCCTGGCCATGGCTCTGCGTGCCGCCCCGCAGGACGAGTTCACCGGCGAACTGCAGCCACTGCTCACCCCACTTGCGGGCAGCCCGGACGACATCGGCCCGGCGGTGCAGAGGCACCCTGCGGCGAGCCCTCGCCAGGTACCGGCGCCCGGCGTCTGCACGGTCAGGACATGGCCTCGAGTCTGCCGCTGCACTCTGGATTCCCCTTTGACACGCCTCTGTTGTCATGACATCGGCGAGGTCCTCGACTTTCAGGTGGCCTCGGCGGGCCCACGAGTCGACCGTCACCACACCCACCCCCATCAGATTTGCGGCCGCGCGAGCCGTAAGCGCCGGGTTTGCAGACACCAGCAGTGCACGTCCCCACGGGAACTCCCGGGAAACCACAGGTCAGGGCAGGAAGTCCAGCTGAACGCACAACGGCCCCGACCAGGGCATTCCCCCGGGTCAGGGCCATAACGGCGGACGAGACGACCTCTACGCCGGGGGACAATTGGTGCTTGCGGCGGAAGGCGTTGTGACCTGCGCGGACACGCCCCCGGACCACCGCAATGCACATCCGGTGCACGACGTACCGACGTACGGGACGGGACGGACGCGACTGCACGCGGGCGGACGCGGGATGAACCCTCAGCATCAGCACCAGATGGCAATCGGGCGCCCGTCGGCATCGCGCTCGGGCGGGTCCGGGAAGGGGCGCGCACGGCCGTGGGCGATCCGGTGGGCCGTCCATGCGGCCGCGGCCGCGTCCAGCACGTCGTCCGGCGGGGTGCGCCCCGCGGCACCCAACTCGTCCGGGAGGACGATGCCGGCCGTGGCGAGGAGCGAACGCCGCGCCATCTGCCCCGCCCAGCTCTTCTTGCGAGCAAGCAGCCCCGTTTCGCCCGCCAGGGCCCGGAACGACACCTCCGGGTGCACCTCAAAGAGCCGGTCACCCCCAGGTTCCGCCAAGCAGGCGTTCGCCTCACGGAGTTTGGCCGCAAGCCCCCAGCTCTGACGGCTCAGCCCGGCCCCGGTGAGTTCGCGGCACCGGCGCCGTGCCTGGTCGTAGGTCTCCTCCTGCCACACCGCGCGCGGCGGCACCCGGAAGACGCTCCCCCTGAGCGGTCCCAACAGGGCCGCCGCCTCGGTGTCCGCCCGCCGCCACCCGGTTTCGAGGAGCCCCAGCGGCATGTCCACGGCCACGACCGCGACGCCACCAGCCGCGGCAACGGGCAGGAGGGAGCGCAGGGTCGTGACGGCCCGCGCCTCCGCAAAGCGGCCATCACACAGCTGAACCGCCACCCAGCCACCCGGACAGGCGTCGACGCCGAGGACGGTCACCATGTCAGCCAGTGTCCATGAACAATCCCCCCGCGGACTACCCGTACTCGCCGACAATGCGGACGAGATAAGCGAGAGCGACGGTCCAGCGGCGCACGGACCCAGGTGTGTCCGCTCGTACAACAGCTCCATCAGGACCGGTACGGGCATCGCTCACCGGTTGGCCCAAGCGGGCTGGAGCGTTCAGTCATCCGTCTGTTCAGGCTGAGAACGTGGCCGTCGCCGCAAAGGCCACCGGCTGGGATCCGCGGCCAGGCGGATACGCCCTTCCCGAGTGGGCGCACGATGCTTGCCCACGCCGTTGCGCGGAACGCTGCCGGATTCCTGTTGTTGTGGCCAGTTCCACGCCTCTTCGGGGAAGCCGTCAATGACCATCATCAGCGATTCGACGAGGGACAGGAGATCCTCGTACGTCTTGCGCCCGGACGTCCACCCGATCATTCGGTTTCCCTCGATGCGCCAGCCGATGCGGGCTTTGTGCATGAGCCGTTCCATGGCGTATGTGCTGATAAGAGCAGCAAACTCGGGATCATCGGCACAGTAACGGACCAGGTGGGTGCCGAGGTCGGGCAGATCCCTGCCGCGGCCGGTGACGCGGTTGAGCGCGGGAAACCGTTCCACCCGGGACGATGCCAGGCGACGGCTCGTCAAAGCGGTGGCCGGAAGCGCGCGGGGCAGGGGGAGAACGGCCACGGAATAGGTACTCGCGACACTGGCCTTGCCGCTGCGCTGCCATGCAAGGACATGGAACAGGCTCACCTCTCGACCGCGAAAAATGCCCTGGAGCAGATCACGAATATCAACGCCATCGGGGCCTAGGCTGAACGGATAGCCGAGGCGATCGAAGTTGTCGAGGTGGTCCGGACCACGCTTTCGGCCATGCTTGCGGTACGTCCAGGCCGGGTCCTCTCGGAAGCGTTTGATGCTTTTGCGTACCTCGAACACGATTGATCAATCATCCGATGCTGTATCAGTGTTGAGTTTGTTGGCGTTGCCGTAGATGAGGCCGTCGACGGCAATCTGCTGAAAGGCGGGGAAATGGGCAGGACCGCCCTTGCGGTGCGCGCCGCTGATGGACTCGAAGGCTTTGTCTCCTGCGTGGTTCGCGGCCCCGCCAACGGCTCCGCCGGCGCCGCTGAAGAGCATGTCCCGCCCAACGCTCCTGTCTTCACCTTCGATCAACATTTCGCCCCCGTCCGCCGCGGCCTGTCCGGCGGCACCGCCCGCGCCCTCCACAGTCATCCTGCCGAGAAGATTCTTGCTTTCCAGCCCCGCGCCGATGGCTTTGCCGGGGGCCCAGTCCGCTCCGTGCTCCCCGGAACTGCGCGCCCAGCTCCCGATTTTCTCCCCGAGCTTCCCGGCACCCGCCGAGATGCCCGTGCCCACCCCGGAGGCTATGGCGGCATCCTGGAGGTCCTGCCCCCAGGTGATCTTCTGCCCGGTGAGGGCCTGGCCACCGACGTTACCGATGAAGTTGGCGCCGGTACCCTTCCCGAACTCGATGGTGAACTTGAGCAGCCTGCTCGTCTCCATCGCCTTCTTCACCGTCTCGATCGCTTTCGCGGCCCTGATCAGGAGCTGTCCGAGCCGGGTGACCTCCGCCGTCGCCTCGGCGATCTCCGCCGCGGCCGCGCCCGCCGCGATGGCGTCGGAGAACCCCCGCGGTCAGCACCGTCAGGCCGATTCCGATCGCCACCGTCGCGGCGATCTCCTCGACCACGCGGTGCACCTCGTCGTTGGCCTTCTGGATGGCATCAGCGGTGGTGTCCAGCTGATGAGCCACGGAAGCGAACTGCGGCAACACCTTCTCCGCCTGGCCCCTGGTGTGCGCCCAGTGCGAGTGGAAGGCGTCCGCGGCGGCGCCGGTCCAGTTGTCGCCGAGCCGCGTGACCTCCTGATCCTGCGTCTCGATCGTGCTCTTCACATCATGAGCCATGTGCCGCCACGCCTCGGCACAGGCCCGCAGCACGGACGGATCCCCGCCGGGGTTGAACAGGTCAAAGCTCTTCTCGATCTGCGGCTGCTGCTCTTGCTGCTGTCCGGCCATGTCACTGCCCCCCGAAGTGCTTCGCCTGCGCTGCGTCCGCGCCGTGGTAGGAGGCGACGGTGTGGTGCAGGCCGGCGGCATAGTGCTTGAGCCCGGCGCTCAGCTGCCGCAGCGACGTCACCGTGTGACGGGTCATCGCCACGTACTGAGAGAGGACCTCCGTGGACTCGGACATCACTCCGAAGGCGTCATCCACGTTCTCCGCCCGCGAGGCAAAGGCGCTGATGCGGTCATCCAAGTGGTCGGAGGACGAGACGAAGTCCTTGGCCAGTGCCGTGACCGGCTCGGGATGGATCGAGAAGTGCTCGTGCGTCATCGCGGCATGCCCCCCGGTGAAGCCGTGTGTGATCAATTGGCCCAAGGAGCGTAGGCATACCAAAGCCGTCGATTCGTTTCACCGGCCATTGATTTCACGCATTCTTGACGCGCCCACATCGAGCGGCAACCACCAGCATGTGACTGGTGCACAACCAGCTCCACACCCATACAGCCACTCCGAGCAGGCGGACATGGGGCGATGGCTTTGTTCACCGAAAGCGAGCCAGAACCCGTTCTCGTGAACAAGGCCAGTCGAGCGGGGCGAGGACTTCCAGCAGCAGCTGGTCGAGCTCGCTCAGGCCGGTCATGTGCCGGGTGTCGATCACGCTGATGCTGTTCGAGGCCCGGTTCGCGAGGTAGCCGCGTCCCCGTCCGGCGTCAGGGCCACCCCCAGCGGAGAGCTGCCGACGGGGATGGTGGCGCCAACCGATGGCAGCACGTGGAGCGTTGCCGTGGCAGCGCGACGGCGGCCAGCAGCGGATCCGGTCGGGTCAAGACGGTCACAGCGCAGCCTTGTCCCACATCGAGCGCCAACCACACCGCGCAACATCGCCAGTCGATGCGTCCAGCTCCTGCCGGCTTCGGCAGACACATACACGCTCCAGTGCACAACCAGTGCACACATCCCCACGGGAACTCCCGGGAACCCGCAGGTCCGGAAGGGAGGCCAGCCGGGACGCACAACGGCCCTGACCAGGGCATTACCCCAGGTCAGAGCCGTAATGGCGGACGAGTCGGCCTGTACGCCGGGTTCTGTCACCCCCGGTCCTTGCGGGCCGGGGGGAGACGGCCATCCATCTAGGGCTGCCGTTGCCGGCAGCCTCGTGCGGTCTACCCGCGGACTCGGGCGGGCAGCCCTCGGTCGTCCGCGCAGGGGCGTCATCGACGCCCCCTCTTGACCTTGCTCCGGGTGGGGTTTACCTAGCCCTCCGAGTCACCTCGGAGGCTGGTGGTCTCTTACACCACCGTTTCACCCTTACCGGAGGCCGAAGCCTCCGGCGGTTTGCTTTCTGTGGCACTGTCCCGCGGGTCACCCCGGGTGGGCGTTACCCACCACCCTGCCCTGTGGAGCCCGGACGTTCCTCGGCGGGATCCAGGATCCCTCCGCGGCCGTCCGGCCGGCTCGTCCGCCGTGCCGACCATGCTACCTGCCGCCCCGCCTGCGCCGAGCCACGGCAGGGGCTTGACCTTGTCGCAGCGGCAACGTTTCTACTGACGGCATGAGAATCGGAGAGCTCGCAGGACTGGTCGGGGTGAGTACCCGCGCCGTACGGCACTACCACCATCTCGGGCTGCTGGCCGAGCCCGAGCGGCGGGCCAACGGCTACCGGGAGTACGGGCTGCGGGACGCGGTGGCGCTGGCACGGCTGCGCCGGCTGACGGAGCTGGGGCTCGGGCTGGAGGAGGTGCGGGACGTCCTCGCCGACGACTCCGGGCGCGAACTGCACGAGGTGCTGGCCGAGCTGGACGCGGACCTGGCCCGCCAGGAGGAGGAGATCCGGGCGCGGCGGGCCCGGCTGGCGGCGCTGCGGCAGCAGGCGGAGGAGCACGGCGGGCTGCCCGCCGAGGGGCCGGTGTCGGACGAACTGGCGGCGCTGTTCCGGGAGATGGCCCGCTTCTCGGCGGACCGCCCCGGCCCGGAGCCGGCGATGGCGGCGACGGAGCGGGAGGTGCTGGCGCTGCTGGAGTCGGCGGGCGGCGGGGACACCGGGGTCACGGACCTGCTCGCCGAGGCCGTCTCCGCGCCCGGTGCGATGGAGCGGACGTACGAGGTGTACGGGATGCTCGACGCGCTGGCGGACGCCGCGCCGGACGACCCACAGGTGGCGAAGACCGCCGTAGCGCTCGCCGACTGCATCCCGGACGCGGTGGTCGCCGCGGTCGACGGGTCGCGCTGGGAGCAGGTGACGTCCCCGGACGCGGCGGCCGGGGACGGGTTCCTCGCGGCGTACTACGCGGCCTTCTCGCCCGCACAGGCCGAGGTGCTGCGCCTGGCCATGCGGCGGGTCGCGGAGCGGGCGCGATGAGCCGGCGGGGCGGGGCGCTGCCGCGCCGGCTGCTGCGGCACGAGGGCCGCTGGCTGGCGAGCCTGGGCCGGTGGGTGGTGCGCCGCCGGCACGGGGTGGGGCCGGGCGAGCAGATGCTGCCGTACGCGGGGGCGCAGGCGGCGATGGTCTACGGGCTGGCCTTCGTCTGCGCGGTGGAGACCGCCGGGCTGCATGTGCTGCTCAGCGGCCTTCCGGTGGTGCGGACGGTGCTGCTGTTCGTCGACGTCTACACGGTGCTGATGGTGCTGGGGCTGCAGGCGGCGGCGGTCACCCGGCCGCATGTGCTGGGCACCGGGGCACTGTGGCTGCGGGACGGCGGTCGGGCGGAGGTGCGGATACCGGTGGCGGGGATCGTCGCGGTCCGTTACGACTTGCGCTTCAGCCGGCAGGAGTCGCGGGACGTGCCGGGCGGGGTGGCGGAGCTGGCGGTCGGCGGGCAGACGTCGGTGACCGTCGAGCTGGCCGAACCGGTCGAGGTGGTACGGCTGTTGGGGCGGTCGGAGCAGGTCCGTACGGTGCGGTTCCACGCCGATGACGCACGGGGCGCGGTGGCGGCCCTGCGGGCGGCGGTGACGGCACGGGAGGCGGCGCCGGATCCGGTCAGGCAGGGGTGAAGCGGACCGGGTCGCGGCCCGGGTCCGCCTCGGCGAGGCGGACCTGGATGTGGTGGCCGAGCGGCAGCGCGGGGCCCTCCGGGGTGGTCTCCACGGGGCCGATGACGGCCGGGTCGTAGAGGTGGACGGTGCCGTGGGTGGGGTCCTTCTCCTGGATGTCGACGACCAGCGCCTCGAAGGTCTCACCGATCCGGTCGCGCAGCAGCGCCGCCTCGACCAGGTCCACACAGGCCCGCTCGACCTGGTTGGCGCGCTGCGCGCCGGCCTCCATCTCGCGGGGCAGGGCGGGCAGCGCGCCGCGGACCCAGGCGGGTGGCTCCGCGCCGGCCGAGGCGGCCAGGCACAGCTCCGAGGTGTAGCGGTCGGCGAGCCGCCGCAGCGGGGCGGTGGCGTGGGCGTAGGGGGCGGCGACCGCGGCGTGCAGCGCCTGGGAGGCGCTGGGCGGGGTCCCGTCGAAGACGGTGTAACCGGCGCCGCGCAGCAGGGCGGTGCACTCCTGGAGGAACGCGGCGTGCGCGGGGCGACGCGGGTCCAGGGTGCGGATCAGCGCGGAGTACGAGGTGTGGTGCGGCCAGTCGACGCCGAGGGCCCGGGCGGTCAGCCGCAGCCGGGCCACCGAGACGCTCCGGGAGGGGGGTCCCCCCTGCTCATGGGGGTCCCCCCGCTCGAGCGAAGCCGAGAGTGGGGGAGAAGTTGAGAGCTTGGATGGGGGTCCCCCCTGCTCGAACGAAGTTGAGAGCTTGGGGGAGGGCAGCGTCCGCAGGATGCCGGTGCCGGAGGCCAGCATCAGCTCGGCCGCGGCCATGCCGGTGAGCAGGGAGATCTGTGCGTTCCAGGCGTAGGACGGGAGCGGGGCGCGGTAGGCGAGGGTGTAGCGGCCGTGCTGCTCGACGATCTCCTGCTCGGGCACGTGCAGCGAGATCGCGCCCCGGGCGACCTCCAGGTCCTCGCGCAGCAGCCCGATCTCCCGGAGCAGGGCCAGCGGCTCCTCGGCGGTGCCGTCGTCGATCACCCGCTGGACGCCGGCGTAGTCGAGCCTGGCGCGCGAGCGGACCAGCGCGCGGCGCACGAAGACGCTGGTCAGGGCGCCCTCCGGGTCGAGGTCCAGCTGCCACAGGACCGCCGGGCGGTCCCGGTCGGGGAGCAGGCTGGCGGCGCCCTCGCTCAGCACGTACGGGTACAGCGGGACCCGCTCGTCGGGGAAGTAGAGGGTCGTCACGCGGTGGTGCGCCTCGGCGTCCAGGGCGCCGCCGGGCGTCACGAAGGAGGCGACATCGGCGATGGCGTAGTGGAGCCGGAAGCCGCCGCCCGGCCGCCGGGAGAGGAACAGGGCCTGGTCGAGGTCGAGGGATCCGGGCGGGTCGATGGTGAAGAGGGGGAGATCGGTGGCGTCGTCCAAGGTGTGCTCGGTGGCCACTGCGCCGTCGGCGGCCGGGATCCGCGGGGCCCGGGCGGCACTCTCCGCCTCGGCCTGCGCCGTGGGTGGGAAGTGGTGCGGGATCTCCAGCTCTCCGCGCAACTCCTGCAGCGCGGCCCGCAGCGGGGCGTCGGCTGCGTCGGTCACATGCATATGGAGACGGGGCATGAAACCGAGCGTAGGACCGGACGGCGCTTGTGGCGCGGCGTGGGGGTGGGACCGGGGGCGCACGAGCGCTGTGGGTGCGGGGTGGGGTGAGCCCGGAGCGCACCGGGGGTCGCTCACGCGGGTGGGGTGGGCCGCTCACGCGGGGTGAGGGGTGGGGAGTAACCGGCACCGGGCGGGGCAGGGCGGAGGCCGGTTCCCACGTCCGCAGGGCCGAGGCTGGTTCCCACGTCCGCGGGGCCGAGGCCGGGTTCCCACGTCCGCAGGGCCGCGGCCGGGTTCCTCGTCCGCAGGGCCGCGGCCGGGCTGCACGTCCGCAGGGTGGCCGCCGGGTTCCTCGTCCGCGGGCCGGAGGCCATACGCTCTTCCGGGGCCACCCGGAAGCCCGTAACGCCGGGGCCGCGCCCCGCCCGTACCGCGGGACCGCAGCCCGCCCGTACCGCCGTGAAGGAGAAACACCGTGCTCGTGCTGTTGCCGCCGTCCGAAGGGAAGGCCGCGGGAGGTGCCGGTGCACCGCTGGAGACCGGGGCGCTGTCGCTGCCGGGGCTGACCGCGGCGCGCGAGGCGGTGTTCGGGGAGCTGGTCGAGCTGTGCCGGGCGGACGAGGGCAAGGCCCAGGAGGTACTTGGGCTCAGCGACGGCCTCCGGGGCGAGATCGCCAAGAACGCGGGCCTGCCGACGGCCGGGACCCGGCCGGCCGGTGAGATCTACACCGGTGTGCTCTACGACGCGCTCGGGCTGGCGACCCTGGACGCGCGGGCCCGCGCCCTGGCCGAGCGGTCGCTGCTGGTGTTCTCCGGTCTGTGGGGCGCCGTGCGGATCGACGACCGGATTCCGTCCTACCGCTGCTCGATGGGGGTGAAGCTGCCGGGGCTTGGCGCGCTGGGCGCGTTCTGGCGGGCGCCGATGGCGGAGGTGCTGCCGGAGGCGGCCGGGGACGGGCTGGTGCTGGACCTGCGCTCGGCGGCGTATGCGACGGCGTGGAAGCCCAAGGGCGAGATCGCCGGGCGGACCGCGACGGTGCGGGTGCTGCAGTCCAGGGTCGTGGACGGGGTGGAGAAGCGCTCGGTGGTCAGCCACTTCAACAAGGCGACCAAGGGCCGGCTGGTGCGTGATCTGCTGTCGGCGGGCCTGACCCCGGCGGACCCGGCGGAGCTGGTGGATGCGCTGCGGGAGCTGGGGTACGCCGTGGAGGCGGCGGCTCCGGCGAAGAGCGGCAAGGCGTGGGCCCTCGATGTGATCGTGACGGAGCTGTAGGGCGCCCGCTCCGGGCACCGCCCCAGAGCAGCCCGCTCCGGGCACCGTCCCAGAGTGGCCCGCTCCGGGCACCGCCCCCGAGCGGCCCGCTCCGGGCACCGCCCCCGAGTGGCCCGCTCCAGGCGTCGCCCCCGCCGTTGCAGAGTGCGCAACGTTCGTTGCGGAGAGTGGGGTGGTGGCGCACCATGGGCGGCGTGACCAGCGCCGCCTCCCCCGTGCCCACCGCCCCCTCGGTCCTCGGGCTCGCGCCCGTGATCCCGGTCGTGGAGCTGGACGATGCCGCCGACGCCGTACCGCTCGCCCGCGCGCTGGTCACCGGCGGGCTGCCGGCGATCGAGGTGACGCTGCGGACGGCCGCGGCGCTGGACGCGATCCGGGCCATCGCCGACCGGGTCCCGGAGGCGGTGGTGGGCGCCGGCACCCTGCTCACCCCCGAACACGTCGCCGCGGCCGGAGCGGTCGGCGCGCAGTTCCTGGTGAGCCCCGGCTGGTCGCCGCGGCTGCTGCGGGCGATGCGGGACTCCGGCATCCCGTTCCTGCCGGGCGTCTCGACGGCTTCGGAGGTGGTGACGCTGTTGGACGAGGGCGTCACCGAGCTGAAGTTCTTCCCCGCGGAGGCGGCGGGCGGCACCGGCTATCTGCGGTCGCTGGCCGCCCCGCTGCCGCGGGCCCGCTTCTTCGCCACCGGCGGGATCACCCCGGCGTCCGCGCCCGCGTACCTGGCGCTGCCGAACGTCGGCTGTGTGGGCGGCAGTTGGATGCTGCCGGACGAGGCGCTCGCGGCGAAGGACTGGGACCGGGTACGCCGGCTCGCCCAGCAGGCGGCGGCGCTGACGGCCTGACCAGGCGGGCCGCCCGCGCCCGCGGGGCGGACGGCTACCGCAGGTGTGCGGTCTCGTTCAGCAGGCGCAGCGAGGCGTTGCCGTCCGCGTAGTACGCCAGGGCGGAGAGCGAGGCCGCGGAGAGTTCCATCCGGTAGAGCGACTCCGGCGGGGCGCCCAGCGCCAGCCGGACCAACGTCTTGATCGGCGTGACGTGCGTGACCAGCAGCACGGTCCGGCCCGCGTAACGGGCGAGCAGCCGGTCGCGGGCGGCGCCGACCCGGCGGGCCACCGTCGCGAAGGACTCGCCGCCCCCGGTGGGCGCCACCTTCGTCGAGCCGAGCCAGGCGTCGAGGTCCTCGGGGAAGCGCTCGCGCACCTCGGCGAAGGTCAGCCCCTCCCAGGCCCCGAAGTCGGCCTCGCGCAGGCCCTCTTCGACCCGGACCTCCAGGCCGAGCCGGTCCGCGACCGCCTGGGCGGTCTCCCGGCAGCGCCGCAGCGGCGAGGTGACGACGGCCTGGACGGTGCCGCGGGCGGCCAGCGCGGCGGCGGCCGCCTCGGCCTGGCGGCGGCCGGCGGGCGAGAGTTCGGGGTCGTTGCCGCCGCTGCCGGAGAACCGCTTCTGCGGCGTCAGGGCCGTCTCGCCGTGCCGCAGCAGGACGAGGGTGGTGGGCGCACCGAGGTCGGGGGCGCCCCAGCCGGCCGGCGCAGCGGCCTCCCCGCTGGCCTCCGCGGCCTCCGCCGCTTCCGCGGCCCCGTCGGCGGCCCGGGCGGCGGCGCTGCGGGCGGGCGCGGCGGCCGCGTCCAGCGCCGCGCGGGAGTCCCGCGGCTCCCACTGCCTGCCGTTCTTCCCGGCGTCCATCGCCTCGTTGGCGAGCCGGTCGGCGTGCTTGTTCCGGGCGCGCGGGATCCACTCGTAGCCGACCTGCCCGGGCGGGAAGACCGACCGGGCCTCGGCGGCCAGCGGCTTCATGTCCGGGTGCTTGATCTGCCAGCGGCCGGACATCTGCTCGACGACCAGCTTGGAGTCCATCCGCACCTGGATCTGCGCCTGCGGGTCCAGCGCACGCGCCGCCTTCAGCCCGGCCACCAAGCCCTTGTACTCGGCGACGTTGTTGGTCGCAGTACCGATGAACTCGGCGGCCTCGGCGAGCGCCTCACCCGTCTCGGGGTCGAGGACGACCGCGCCGTAGCCGGCCGGCCCCGGGTTGCCCCGGGACCCGCCGTCGGCCTCGACGATCAGCGTGCGCGGCATGGCCTACAGGCCCGAGTCGGGCGTGCGGACCAGGATCCGGCTGCAGTTCTCGCACCGTACGACGGTGTCGGCGGCGGCCGCCCGCACGTCGTTGAGCTCGGTGATGTTGAGCTCCAGGCGGCAGCCCTCGCAGCGGCGCTGGTAGAGGCGGGCCGCACCGACGCCGCCCTCCTTGGTGCGGATGCGGTCGTAGAGCCCCAGCAGGTCGGCGGGGATGTCGGCGACGGTCAGCTCGCGCTCCTTGGAGACCGTGCCGGCCTCGGCGTCGATCTCGCCGGTGGCGGCGTCCCGGCGGGCGACGGCGTCATCGACCTTGCCCTGGATGGCGTCCACCCGGGAGGTCAGCTCGGTGACCCGCTCCTGGGCGGCCTCGCGGCGCTCCATGACCTCCAGGACGACATCCTCCAGGTCGCCCTGGCGCTTGGCCAGCGAGGCGAGTTCGCGCTGGAGGTTCTCCAGGTCCTTGGGCGAGGTGACGGCGCCGGAGTCGAGGCGCTTCTGGTCGCGGGCGGCGCGCTGGCGCACCTGGTCCACGTCCTGTTCGGCCTTGGTCTGCTCGCGGCTGGTGTCGCTCTCCTCGGTCTGCGCGGCGACGAGCAGGTCGCGCTGCTGGATGAGGTCGGCCTCAAGGGTCTGCAGTTCGGCCAGCTCGGGGAGGTTCTTGCGCCGGTGGGCGAGCTGGGTGAGCCGGACGTCGAGGGCCTGGACCTCGAGGAGGCGGATCTGGTCGGCGGGCGCGGCGTTCAGCGGGGGGCTCCTGTGGTGTTCGTCGGGGTGGGGAGGGGGGCGGACGCCGCGTGGGCGGTCCAGGGGTCGGTGACGGTACGCGAGACATGCGTACGCAGTCCCCAGCCGTGCCGGTCGGAGACCGCGTCCAGTTGGGCCGCGGCCTGTTCGCACCACGGCCACTCGGTGGCCCAGTGGGCGGCGTCGAGCAGCGCCAACGGGCTGTTCCGCCCGGTGGTCTGGATGGCCTCGGAGGCCGGGTGGTGGCGCAGGTCGGCGGTGAGGAAGGCGTCCGCACCGGCAGCCCGTACGTCGTCGAAGAGGCTGTCGCCGGAGCCGCCGGAGACGGCGATGGTGCGGATCTCGCGCTCCGGGTCGCCGGCCGCCCGGATGCCCTGCGCGGTGGCCGGGAGGCGGGCCGCGGCGTGCGCGGCGAACTCGGCGAGCGTCATCGGATGCGTCAGCTCGCAGATCCGGCCGAGGCCGCGGCGGCCCGCCGGGTCGCTCGGGTCCGGCACCAACGGGCCGAGGATGCGCAGGTCCAGAGCGCCGGCCAGGGCGTCGGAGACACCCGGGTCGGCGGTGTCGGCGTTGGTGTGCGCGACATGCAGCGCGATGTCGTGCTTGATGAGGGTGTGCACGACCTTGCCCTTGAAGGTCGAGGCCGCGACCGTCGTCGTGCCGCGCAGGTAGAGCGGGTGGTGGGTGACGAGGAGGTCGGCGCCGAGCCGCACCGCCTCGTCGACGACCTCCTGGACCGGGTCGACGGCGAACAGCACGCGGCGGACCTCGGCATCGGGGTCTCCGCAGACCGTCCCGACGGCATCCCACCCTTCGGCCCGCTCGGGGGGCCAGAGTGCGTCGAGCGCGGCGAGGACTTCAGACAGTACGGGCACGGGTGAAGGTTACCTCCCGGCCGTGACGGGACGGGGGCGCGGACGGCGGTGGGGACAGGTCCGGCGCGGGACGGGGACACGTCCGGCGCGGGACGGGCGGGGGCCTGCGAAGCACAGCCTCCTCCTCTCCGATCGACGAACCGGACAATCGCCATCCTTACGCGTGAAGTGCGGCAACTCGCCCTGTTCGGCCGGAAGTGCGAAAACTACCGTCGGTCGCCGACTGGAGGTGACCACCCGATGACGATCTGTGCCACTGAGGACGCCACCGCGCTGGACAGCCCACACCGCAGGGCGCTGACGATCGCCGCCGACGGCTCGTACGCCGCCCGGCTCGCCCGGCACGACGACGCCGCCGGGAGCTGGTTCCCGGAGCGCTGGACGCTGAGCGGGCCGGAGCCGTACGCCGTGCCGCTGCCGGGCAGCCAGCCCGAGGAGCCGGACAGCGAACTGCTGCCGCTCGCCGACGGCCGGGTGCTGATCCTGCGCCGGGTCGCCGACCGGTTCGCCCTCTCCCTGCTCTACCCCACGGGCCCGGGGACCGGCGAACTCCTGCTGGGCACCGTGGCAGCGCCCCGGCTGACCCTGCTGCCGCCGGCCCCCGACGGGACGCTCGGCTACGCGCTGGCCCCGGGTGCGGACCGCACCGGGCTGTGGCTGGTGCACGGCGGCGCGGACGGGCCGCAGCGGATCGTCGAGATCCCGGGGCGCTGCACGGGCGGCGCCTGGCTGGACCGCAGCGGCCGGTTGCTCGCCCTGGACCGGGAGCTGGACGGCCGCACCAAGACGGTGGTGGTCGATCTCGAACGGGGCGGGGAAACCAGCCTGCTCCTACAGATCACCGAAGAGAGCAACGACCGGCTGCTGCTCGCCGATCCCGACAGCGGTCTGCTGCTCGTACGGTCCGACGCGCCCGGGCACGACCGGCTGGGCTGGGGCGTGTGGGGCAGCAGCCGTCCGGTGCGCTTCCCGGAATGCCTGCGGCCGGACGGGGTCGCGGTGACCCCGCTCGCCGTTCAGCCGCGGCAGATGCTGGCGCCGGAGAGCTGCGCGGTGGCGTTCCGGATGGACGCGGCGGGCGGCACCTGGCTGGGGATCTGGCGGCCCTCGGGGCGGGGCCTGCGGCACTTCGCGGTACCGCACGGATGGCTGGGCGCGGGGCTGTGGACACCGAGCGGCGCACTCCTCCTGCCGTACGCGACGGACGCGGAGCCGTGCGGGGTGGCGCGGATGACCGCACCACTGCCGCCGGTGGCGCCCGTCGCACCAGTGGCGCCCGTCGCATCGATGGCGCCCGTCGCACCGATGGCGCGGCGGGCCGCGCCGGTGGCAAGCGGGGCACCGGTACACCCAGGGCGGACGCCGACCCCGAACGGACCTACGGCGACTCAGGGACCGGCCGGGCCGACGGGGGCGCAGGGGCCGGCCGGGCCGACAGGGGCACAGGAGCCGACAGGCGCACGGGGCCCGGCGGGGCCGGTACGGCAGCGGCTGGATACGGCCGCGCAGGGGGCCGCCGCCGCGGTACGGGTGGAGACGGTCGATCCGCCCCCGGGAACGAGGGCCGTCGGCGGTGTGGGGATTGTCCCGGATGCCGAAGATCGCGACACTGGCTCCACAGCATCTGCACATCCGAAGGCTGCCGCCGCGGAACCACAGCGAACTCCCGCACATCCTCGAATGTGCAGGCCAGTTCCCCTGCAACAGGCACCTCTCGCGGCTCGGTAGATCCGGTGGAGCGTCATTTACCACCCCGTTAGACTTTCGGGTGGGAGCTGCGCAGCCGGTTGACCGGCCACCGGCAGTGCCGCTCGGGGTCAGCCTCGGCGGTCGTCGGGCGAGGTCCCGACGCGTACCGCCGTAAGCAACCTGACGGAGTGACTCTTTCCATGTCCGAAGCCCGAACCGACACGACCCAGGCGCGCCCTCAGGAGGCATCCGCCCAGGCCGCCGAGGCCGCAGGCTCCGGCAGGCACCGTGGCCCGGCCGCCTCTGAGGAGGCCAACGCCGCCGCCCATGGCCGGCACCGCCGCGACAAGCAGCCGCAGGAGGCCTGAGCGCCTGGTGGTCGGTCCCGGTCAGGTGGTTCCGGCCGCCGGGCGCACACCGTCGGCCGTGGCCGCCGCACCGCTGCTCAGCGGGTGGCGGCCACGGCCGTTGCTGCGGGAAGGGACCGTGCGGCTGCGGTGACGGCCAAGGGCTCCCCGCGCGCAGGCCTCAGCCGTGCTTCAGGCCCAGCACCTCGGCCGCCGCGAACGTCTCGTTCGGCGGGCGCTCGGCGTAGTACGGCGTGAGCAGCTCGTCCAGCTCCTGGTAGCTGAAGACCTCCTTGGCGGTGTCGAACTTGGCGGCGATCCGGGGGCGTTCGGCGATCGCCACCATGCCGCCGTGCACCACCAGCAGTTGCCCGTTGACCCGGGCCGCGGCCGGGGAGGCCAGATAGCCGACGAGCGGTGCGACGTGCTCGGGCGCCAACGCGTCGAGCGTGCCGTCGGCCGGCTGCTGGAAGCCGGCGAAGACGTCCTCGGTCATCCGGGTGCGGGCCCGCGGGCAGATCGCGTTGGCGGTCACGCCGTACTTGGCGAGCGCCAGCGCCGTGGACGTCGTCAGGCCGACGATGCCGCCCTTGGCCGCCGCGTAGTTGGGCTGGCCCGCCGAGCCCGCGAGGAACGCCTCCGAGGAGGTGTTGATGATCCTGCCGTGCACCGGGCCGCCGGTCGCCTTGGCCCGTTCGCGCCAGTGCGCTGCCGCGAAGTGGGTGGTGTTGAAGTGGCCCTTGAGATGGACCCGGATCACCGAGTCCCACTCGTCCTCGGTCATCGAGAACACCATCCGGTCCCGGAGGATGCCCGCGTTGTTGACCAGGATGTCCAGCCGGCCGAAGGTGTCGATCGCCAACTGGACGAGACCGCGGGCCTGTTCGTGGTCGGCGACGTCGCCGAGGTGGGCGACGGCCCGGCCGCCCGCGTCCCGGATCTCCGCGGCGACGTCCTCGGCGGGTGCCGCAGAGGCCTCCCCCGAGCCGTCGCGGCCGGGCTGCCCGTAGTCGTTGACGATGACCCGGGCGCCGAGGCGGCCGAGTTCCAGTGCCTCGGCGCGGCCCAGGCCGCGTCCGGCTCCGGTGACGATCGCGGTCAGGTCCTCAAGCGGCTGTGCCATGGCTCTTCCCGTCCTCTCGGTCAGCTCTCGCACCACGGTGCCGGTCCGCTCCGGCCGGCGTTCGGACCTCAGATCTCGATGCAGGTCCGCAGCGCCGTCCCCGAACGCATCTGGTCGAGCGCGTCGTTGACCTCGTCGAGTCGGACCCGGTGGGTGATCAGGCCTTCGAGGTCGATCCGGCCGGCCCGCCACAGGGCGATGGCCCGCTCGTAGGAGCGCAGCACGTCGGCGCCGCCGTACAGGGACGGCAGGATGCGCTTCTCGTCGAAGAACAGCTCGAACATGTTGACCTGGAAGGTGTCGTCCATGGCACCCGCGCCGACCACGCACAGGGTGCCGCCGCGCCGGGTCGTCTCGTAGGCGGTGCGGGCGGTGGCGGACTTCCCGACCACCTCGAAGACGTAGTCGAAGCCCTCCCCTCCGGTGATCCGCGCCTTGGCGTCGGCGAGCTCCTCGGGGGCGACGGCGTCGGTGGCGCCGAAGCGCAGGGCCGCCTCCCGTCGGGCGGGCACCGGGTCGACGGCGACGATCCGGGCGGCGCCGCAGGCCCTGGCGCCCTGGATGGTGGAGATCCCGACGCCGCCGCACCCGATCACCGCGACCGAGGAAGCGGCCGCCACCTTGGCCGTGTTGAGGGCCGCGCCCAGGCCGGTGGTGACCCCGCAGCCGATCAGCGCGGCGATCTCGTACGGGACGTCGTCGGGGATCGGGACCGCGCAGTGGGCGGGCACCACCACCTCCTCGGCGAAGGTGCCGGTGCCGGCGAAGCCGAAGACATCGGCGGGGTCGGCGCCGGCGCGTCGGAAGTTGGGCGTGCCGGCGTTCAGGAACCCGGCCAGGCAGAGGTGGGTCTGGCCGCGCTTGCAGGACGGACAGCTGCCGCAGGCTGGCAGCCAGCACATCAGGACGCGGTCGCCCTGGGCGAGGCCGGTGACCCCGTCCCCGACGTCGAGGATCTCCCCCGCGCCCTCGTGCCCGGGGACGAAGGGCGCCGGCTGCGGCAGCACCCCGCTCATCGCCGAGAGGTCGGAGTGGCACAGGCCGGTCGCCCGGATCCGGATCCGGACCTTCCCGGGTCCGAACCCCACGGCCTCGACGTCGTCGAGCACCTCCAGCGTCTGCTGCCCCGTCTCGTGCTGTACGGCTGCGCGCATCTCACGGCTCCTCTCGTACGACGCCTACGACGACGGCCCGCCGGACGCGACCGGGCCCCGGCGCCCGGCCCGGCCGCGTCCGGCGACGCCCTAGCTGTGCTCGACGACGGTGTCCGCCAGGACCGCGGCGTCCTCGCGCCCCGGCGCGGTGACCGAGACCTGGATCCGGCCGGGCTCCCGCCACATCCGGATCCGCAGCGTCTCGCCGGGGAAGACCACCCCGGTGAACCGCGTCGTATAGGACCGCACCCGCGCCACATCGCCCCCGAGCGCCGTGTCGACGACCGCCTTGAGCGCGACCCCGTAGGTGCACAGCCCGTGCAGGATCGGCCGGTCGAACCCGGCGAGCTCGGCGAACTCCGGGTCGGCGTGCAGCGGGTTGTAGTCCCCGGAGAGGCGGTAGAGCAGCGCCTGGTCCTCGCGGATCTGCCGCTCGGTGATCAGGTCGGGGGTGCGTTCGGGCAGCTCATGGCGGACGGAGGGCCCGCGGTCGCCCCCGAAGCCGCCCTCGCCGCGGACGAAGATCTGGGTGTCGCAGGTCCACAACGGGCCGTCCCCGTCGGCGACTTCGGAGCGCAGCACGATGACGGCGGCCTTGCCCTTGTCGTACACGGCCGGGACGGTCGAGGTCTGGGTGGCGCGACCGCGCACGGGGAGGGCGCGGTGCACGGTGACGGTCTGGCCTCCGTGCAGGACTGCCGCGAGGTCGACGTCGATGCCCGGGGCGGAGAGCCCGCCGGCGAGGGCCATTCCCCCGCCCGCGACGGTGGCGAAGCTGGGCAGGACGTGCAGGGCGCTCTCCAGGGTGTAGCGCAGTTCGTCCGGGTCGGTGGCGGGGTGCGGCTTCTCCGGTGTGGCCGCGCCGGCACCGATGCCCAGGTGGTAGAGCTGGACGTCCTTGTGGTCCCAGGCGAGTTCGGTGGTCCGCGGCTCGGCGGAGGTGGCCTTGGCGGCGTCGATGGGCATCGGGCGGTTGCTCCTTCACCACGGTGGAAGACCCCGGCCCGGCCGTCCGCACCGTCGACCGCGCCGGGGTCGTATCTGGTCGGCCCGGCCGCGCTCCGGCAGCGCTACGGGCGCCTCGACGGCCGGTGCCGACGGGCAGGTGCACAGTTCTAGAACGCGTTCTAGCCGATGGCCTCATGTATAGCCGATCCATCCGGCACCCGGAAGACCCCCTGACGAAGTGTCAGTTCCGGGTCCCCGGCGGCCTCCGGGCGCGCGTTCCGGCCGCTCCGGAGGGGCCTGGACGCACGATGGGGCCGGTCCCAAGGGGCCCGGACGCGCGCCCGGACGCCACCCATGACATTTGTCAGGGGATCCTGCCCACTGATGTCAGGGCGGATCACCCACATTCGCCTCTGCCGCGGGTCGGCGACGCTCCGTAGCGTCATGGACAGCAGACGAGCGGAGGCGGAGATGACGACAGCGGGCAGGGCAGCGGGCCGGCCGACGGGTGCGCCGGGGACGACGGAGCCGGTGGGGCCGGTGCACGGAGTGGTTCCCGGGGCGGTGCCCACGGCGCCGCGCGCGGCCGGGGACGGCACGGCCGTGGCGTTCTCGGGTGTGACGCGGAGTTATGGCGCGGTGCGGGCCGTGGACGGGATCGACCTGGAGATCGCCGGCGGCGAGACCGTGGCCCTGCTGGGCCGCAACGGCGCCGGCAAGTCCACCACGATCAATATGCTGCTGGGCCTGACGGAGCCGAGTTCGGGGACGGTGCGGCTGTTCGGCGGCGCTCCGGAGACCGCCGTACGGGCCGGCCGGGTCGGCGCGATGCTCCAGGACGGCAAGCCCGTCCCGCGGGTCACCGTCCGCGAGCTGGTCACCTTCGTCGCCGCCACCTACCCCGACCCGATGGACGTCACCGAGGCCCTGGAGCTGGCGGGCCTCACCGAGTTCGGGGGACGGCGGGTGGACCGGCTGTCCGGTGGGCAGGCCCAGCGGGTCCGCTTCGCGGTGGCACTGGCTGGCAACCCCGACCTGCTGGTCCTCGACGAGCCGACCGCGGCACTGGACGTCGAGGCCCGTCGGGTCTTCTGGCGCTCGATGCGGGCCTACGCCCACCGCGGCAAGACCATCCTGTTCTCCACCCACTACCTGGAGGAGGCGGACGACAACGCCGACCGGATCGTGGTGATCGACCACGGCCGGGTGGTCGCCGACGGCAGCGGCGAGTCGATCAGGCGGCGCGGCGGCGGCTCCCTGGTCTCCTTCGACCTGCGGGGCGCGGCCACCGCGCCGCTGCCCGAACTGCCCGGTGTGACCTCGGTGGAGATACGGGGCGACCGCGCCCGGCTGCGGACGACCGACTCCGACACCACGGTCCTGGCGCTGGCCGGGCTCGGCCTCGTCCGGGGCCTCCAGGTCGCCCCCGCCAGCCTGGAGGACGCCTTCCTCGCCCTCACCTCCACCGACCCCGCCCCTGCCCCGGCGCGGGCCGCCGGCGCCGGTCGCTCCGCGAAGGAGAACGTGTGATGCTCGACTACATCCGGCTGGAGGTCCGCCGCACCCTGCGCGACCGGGGCTTCGTCCTCTTCGGCATCGGAATGCCGGTGCTGATGTACCTGCTGATGACCAATATCGGCCCCGGCGGGCCCGGCATGGACTGGAAGATCTCCTCGATGGTCGGGATGGCCGCGTACGGCGCGCTGGGCGCGGCCCTCGGCACCGGCACCGGCGTCGCCGAGGACAAGCAGCTCGGCTGGCTGCGCCAGCTGCGGATCACCCCGCTGAGCCCGGCACGGGTCGTGGTGAGCCGTGGGCTGAGCGGTTCGGTGACGGTGCTGCCAGCCATCGCCGTGGTCCTCCTGGTGGGCGCGCTGGTCAACGGTGTGCGGATGCCGGCCTGGCAGTGGGCGGCGCTGGCCGGGCTGCTGTGGATCGGCACCGCGCCCTTCACCCTCCTCGGGCTCGGCAACGGCTACCGCCTCTCCGCGCAGTCCACCGGCGTGGTCAACACCGGCTGCATGCTGCTGCTCTCGATCATCGGCGGGCTGTGGTTCCCCACCGAGCTGTTCCCCGGCTGGCTGCGCACGCTGTCCGCGTGGACCCCCGGCAACCGCTTCGCCGAACTCGGGCGGAGCGTCACCGAGGGCGGCGCCCCGGGCCTGGCCACAGTGGCGGTACTGGCCGCCTGGCTGGCACTCTTCGGCGGATACGCGGTGTACGCGTACCGTCGGGCTGCAGAAACGGTGTGACCGGCGTTGGCGCAGCTCTGGGAAGCAATGGTGCGACACACACAGCAGCGGGAGACGGGCGGCACGGGCACGACGGCCGGGCCGGAGGGCCGCGCGGGCACGGACGGTGCGGCCGGCAACAGTGCGGTGTCGGCCGGCACGGACGGTGCGGAGTGCCTGCCGGAGCGCCGGGCCAAGAAGCCGGACCGGGGACCGAGCAGGTACGCGTTCCTGCCCTGGCTGCTGATGGGCATGGGCGCCTTCTCCAACATCATCCAGGGCAAGGCGAGCAACCCCTGGCTGGCCGGCCTGGGGCTGCTCACCTTCAACTCGCTCTACATCACCGTGGTCTGGACGTCGTTCAGCCCCCGGCTGCGCGACTCCCGCCGCCCGCTGATCGCCCTGGGGCTGCTGACCGCCGTCACCTTCGCCATCGCGCTCGGGTTCGGCGGCAACTGGTTCCTGTTCTTCCCGCTGCTGTCGCTGGCCTCCGGTACGGTCCGTGCGCTGCGCGGCAAGAAGCTAGCCCTCTGGCTGATCACGCTGAGCGGGCTGGCCGGCTACCTGAGCGGCTGGGACAGCGGCGGCGACGCCGGGAACTCGTTCGGCATCGGCTACGGCACGTTCCTGTCCGGCATGGTGACCGCCACCGTCCTCAGCCTCTTCGACACCGTCCAGGAGCTGAAGGCCACCCGCCAGGAACTCGCCCGCAGCGCCGTGGAGAAGGAGCGGCTGCGGTTCTCCCGCGACCTGCACGACCTGCTGGGCCACACCCTGTCCGTGGTGGTCGTCAAGGCCGAGGCGGTCCGCCGGCTGGCGCCGCGCAACCTGGACGCGGCGCTCGCCCAGGTCGCCGACATCGAGGCGGTGGGCCGGCAGGCGCTGACCGAGATCCGCGAGGCGGTCACCGGGTACCGCGAGGGCAGCCTCACCACCGAACTGGACCGGGCCCGTTCGGTCCTGGAGGCGGCCGGCATCGAACCCGTCGTACGCCAGGCCGGACCACCGCTGCCGCCGCAGGCCGGGGCGCTGCTGGGCTGGGTGGTCCGCGAGGGCGTCACCAACACCATCCGGCACAGCGGTGCCACCCGCTGCGAGATCACGGTGCACGCCGACGAGGAGCGGGTCCGGCTCACCCTCACCGACGACGGCCGGGGCCCCGTGAGCCCCGGCACCACCGGCTCCGCCACCACCCCGGGCTCCGGCATGGCCTGGCTCTTCGACCGCGCCCCCGGGCGGGGCGGAGCGGCCGACGAACCGGAGACGCACGACGCGGGCCGGCCCCCCGGCGCGGACGGCGCGGACGCTACGGACGGCACCCCCGCCGCGGACACCGACGGCCGGGCCGTCTCCCCGCCCGCCGGCCCCGCCGCCCCTGCCACCGCGTCCGGCCCGGTCGGTGGCACCGGCCTGAAGGGCCTGGCCGAGCGGCTGGCCGCGGCGGGCGGCACCCTGCACAGCGGCCCCGACGGCCGACGCGGCTTCCGCGTCACGGCCGAACTGCCGCTCGGCACGGGCGCGGTGGCGGACACGGAGGAGCCCACCAGGTGATCAAGGTCCTGCGGGCAGCGGCGAGTGGGCCCTTGGACACCCGGCCCTGACCGGGAGTTGAGGCCGCTCCGTAGGCCGGGGAGACACCCGAGCTATCGCGTCGCGCCCTCCGGCCACAGCACGCGTACCGGTACGCCCGTCCGTTCCGCATAAGCCACCACGTCCGCCGTGCCTCCGTAACCCCGCGCCGGCATCCCGTCCCAGACGGCCAACAGCTCGTCGGACCGGCCGACCAGCATTTCGGAGCCCGCCATGTGCGCTTCCGGGTCGGAGGCCGTGCGCCCGGTCCGGTGCACCTCGGCAGCATCGCTGAGCAGCCGGTCGTACGTCGCGTGGTGCCACTGCGGCAAGCCCTCGCGGTACGCGGCGGCCGGGACGACGACCTCCAGGCGGCCGCCGTGCTTCAGCACGGCTTCGGCGAACCAGGCATCCGGGCCGTCCGCGATGCAGGAGACGCCCACCAACTCGGCGGGGTCGTATCCGTCCAGGGCTTGGTCCAGCACGTCGCGTACGCGTCGCTCGACCTCTGTGCCGAGCCCGCGGTGGCCGGTGATCCCTACGCGCATCGCTGCTCTCCCTACAGGTAAACGTCGTGCAGGCGCTCGTCGAAGTCCCGCACCAGTTTGGGCGGCGTAGGGGTGCTGAGGGTACGGCGCACCGCTCGCACCCGCTCGACGATCCGGCCCGAACGGTACTGAAGGCCGGCGTCCAGCGCCTGCCCGGCGAGCGCAAAGGCCGCTTCGACCCGCCTGGGAGCTCCCCCGCCTCGTATGCGCCTTCCTGAGCGAGGCCCGCTCCTCGCTCCGTCGTCCCGCGGCTGTCGAACAACCGCCCCCCGGAGGCGAGGAGAAGGACCGCCCGCAGCGACCCTCGGGCGGGCCTTGCGCTGTTTACTCTTGGACCATGACTGACGAGCCCGCCGAGCCGCCCGCGCGATGTGTACGAGTCCTCCTCGCCGAGGACCAGGGCATGATGCGGGGCGCGCTGGCGCTGCTGCTCGACCTGGAGGAGGACATGCAGGTCGTGGCCCAGGTCGCGGCGGGCGACCAGATCGTCGCCGCCGCCCTGGAGGCCCGTCCGGACATCGCCCTGCTGGACATCGAACTCCCGGGCCGCAGTGGGCTGGACGCCGCGGCCGACCTGCGCACGCAGCTGCCGTCCTGCAAGGTCCTGATCGTGACGACCTTCGGCCGGCCCGGCTATCTGCGCCGCGCCATGGAGGCCGGCGCGTCCGGATTCCTGGTGAAGGACGGGCCGGTGGAGGAGCTGGCGGCGGCCATCCGCCGGGTGCTCGCCGGGGAGCAGGTGATCGACCCCGGTCTGGCCGCGGCGGCGCTGAGTGCCGGGCCCAACCCGCTGACCCAGCGCGAGCGCGACGTCCTCACGGTGGCGGTGGACGGCGCGACGGTCTCCGACATCGCCGGCAAGCTCCACCTCTCCAGGCCACCGTCCGCAACTACCTCTCGGCGGCCATCGGCAAGACCGGCACCCGTAACCGCATCGAGGCGGTACGGGCGGCGCGGCGGAACGGCTGGCTGTAGGGCGGTGCCCCGGGGCCGCGCCGGTGCCCGGCGGGCGGGCGGGCGCGGAGCGGTGCGGCCGCCTGGCGAGACGCTGCCGGTGGGCGATGTCCGTGGGCGATGTCCGCCCGGCGAGGCGCTAGCCGTGGGTCAGGTCCGCCCGGCGCCGGGGCAGGGCGGTGACCATCAGGGCGATGGCGGCGAGCAGCACCAGCGCGCCGATGTGGAAGGCCAGACCGTAGCCGTCGGCGAGCGCCTGCGGGCCGTGCCCCTGCTCGATGCGGGAGGCGGCGAGGGTGGACAGCACCGACAGGCCCAGCGCGCCGCCCATCTGGCGCGAGGTGTTCATCAGGCCGGAGACCAGCCCCTGGTCGGCGGGGTCGGCGCCGGAGGTGGCGATGGAGGCGAGCGGGGTCGCGGTCAGGCCCGCGCCCAGCGCCATCAGGATGCCGGGGCCCAGGATCGTGCCGAGGTACGTGCCGTGCACGTCCATCGTGCCCTGCCAGGCCATACCGGCCGCCGAGAGCACCGCGCCGGTGACCGCCAGGGTCTTGGCGCCCACCCGGTTCATCAGCCGCGGGCCGATCTTGGAGCCCAGGACGATGGACAGCGAATGCGGGATGAAGGAGAGTCCGGCCTGTAGCGGGCGGTAGCCGAGGACGTTCTGTACGTAGAGCGACAGGAAGTACCACATCGAGAACATCGCCGCGCCGGCCAGCACCATCGCCGCGTTCGCGGCGGACACCGAGCGCAGCCGGAACAGCCCCAGCGGCATCAACGGCGCCTTGGCGCGCGCCTCGACGGCGATGAAGACCGCGATCACGGCCAGGCCCGCGGCCAGCGGCAGCAGCGCCGACGCCGAACCCCAGCCGTCCGTCTCGGTCTGCACGATCCCGTACGCCACCAGCCCCAGCCCGCCGGTCACCAGCAACGCGCCGGGCACATCGAGCCGCCGTACCGCGTCCCGCCGGCTCTCGGACAGCCACCGCACCGCACCCAGCAGCACCACCGCGCCGATCGGCACGTTGACCAGCAACACCCAGCGCCAGGACAGCCACTGGGTGAGCACCCCGCCCACCAGGCCGCCCACCGCGCCGCCGCCGGCCCCGACCGCCGTCCAGGTGGCGATGGCGCGGGTACGGGCCGGGCCGGCCGGGAACGACGTGGTGAGGATGGTGAGGGTGGCCGGGGAGAGCACCGCGGCGCCCACGCCCTGCACCGTACGGGCCGCGATCAACTGCCAGGGTTCCTGGGCCAGTCCGCCGGCCAGGCTCGCGACGGTGAACAGCGCCAGCCCCAGCACGAAGATCCGCTTGCGCCCGAAGAGGTCCGCGGCCCGGCCGCCGAGGAGCATGAAGCCCGCGAAGGTGATGACGTAGGCGTTGACGATCCACTGCAGGCCCAACTCGCTCAGCCCCAGCCCGGTGCGCATGGCGGGCAGCGCCACGTTCACGACGGAGACGTCGAGGATGACCAGGAACTGCCCCGCGCAGACCAGCAGCGTCACCAGCCAGGCCGGAGCGGCCGTCCGGCGGGAGGTGCTGGACTGGGCGGCGGCGGTTATCGGGGGCATGCGGACCATGCTCGCATTCGGCGCGCGCCCCCACATCGGAACATCGGTGCAGGTACCACCTGACCGGAGACCTAGGCCGGCGGACGGAGGCGCGGGCGGGGCGCACGGAGTGCGGGGTCGGGGCGGGTGAGGGGTGCGGGGCGGACGGGACCGCTGGTTCGGGGTGGGCCCGCCCGCCCCGGCGGGCTCACTTCCGGAGGAGCGTCACCACCGCCGCCCCGCCCAGGCCGATGTTGTGGGCCAGGCCGACCCGGGCGTCGGGGACCTGGCGTTCGGCCGCGGTGCCGCGGAGCTGCCAGACCAGTTCGGCGGCCTGGGCCAGGCCCGTCGCCCCCAGCGGATGGCCCTTGGAGATCAGCCCGCCGGAAGGGTTGACCACCCAGCGCCCGCCGTAGGTCGTGGCGCCCTCGGCGATCAGCTTTCCGGACTCGCCGTCCGCGCACATCCCCAACGCCTCATAGGTCAGCAGCTCGTTGACGGAGAAGCAGTCGTGCAGCTCGATGACGTTGACGTCCTCGATGCCGAGCCCGCCGGCCGCGAACACCTGCCGGGCCGCGGCCCGGGTCATCGGTTTGCCGACGACGTCGATGCAGGAGCCGGAGGCGAAGCTCTCCTCGGTGTCGGTGGTCATCGCCTGGGCCACGATCTCCACCGCCCGCTCGGCCAGGCCGTGTTCGCGGACGAACCGCTCGGAGGCGACCAGCGCCGCCGCGGCGCCGTCGGAGGTCGGCGAGCACTGCAGCTTGGTCAGCGGCCGGTGCACGGGGGTGGCGGCCAGCACGTCGGCGACCGTGTGGACGTCCCGGAACTGGGCGTAGGGGTTGTGCGCGGAGTGCCGGTGGTTCTTGGCGCCGACGGCGGCGAGCTGTTCGGCGGTGGTCCCGTAGCGCTCCATGTGCTCACGGGCCGCATTGCCGAAGATCTGGGCGGTGGGCGGGGTCCGCTCGAAGCCGTGGGCCGCCGCCATCACGCCGTAGTGCCGGGCGACCGGCGAGGTCGCGAAGTCGCCGCCGTCCGACCCCCCCAGCGCACCGCGCTTCATCTTCTCGAAGCCGAGCGCCAGCACACAGTCGTTGACGCCCGCCTCGACGAACTGCCGCGCCATCATCAGCGCGGTGGCGCCAGTCGCGCAGTTGTTGTTGACGTTGTAGACGGGGATGCCGGTCAGGCCCAGCTCGTACACGGCGCGCTGGCCGGCGGTGGAGGGCTGGAAGCAGTAGCCGACCGCCGCCTGCTCGACCGCGTCGTAGCCGACCCCGGCGTCCGCGAGGGCGGCGCCGCCGGCCTCCTTGGCCATGTCCCAGTACTGCCACTCGCGGGTCTCGGGCTTCACGAACGTCGTCATCCCCACGCCGACGAGGTACGCCTTGCCAGTCATACGGGTCCTCCAGGGAAGTCACCGGGAACGGGGCGGGCCGGTCAGATCAGGGGCCGGGGTTCGGGATCGCGGGGCAGGCCGAGCAGCCGCTCGGCCACGACGTTCAGCTGCACCTGGGTGGTGCCGCCGGCGATGGTCAGACAGCGCGCCATCAGGAAGTCGTGCAGCGCCCGCTCGCCGGCGCCCTCCCGCACCGCGCCGGCCGGGCCGAGCAGCTCCAGCACCAGCTCGGCGACCTTCTGCTGGTGCGGGGTCTGCACCAGCTTGCGGATGCTGGCACCGGCCCCCGGCTCCAGCCCCGACACCTGCTGGAGCGTGGTGCGCAGCCCGATGCAGCCCAGGGCGTGCGCCTCGGCGGCCAGCGCGCCCACCCGCGCCCGTACGGAACCGTCCAGCTCCGCCGAGCGGTCCAGGAGCGCCTCCAGGCCGGTGTCGAAGGTCAACTGGTCGGCCATGTGGACGCGTTCGTTGTCCAGGGTGGTGCGGGCGACCTTCCAGCCGTCGTTCACCTCGCCGACCACCGCATCGGCGGGCAGCAGCACCTCGTCGAAGTAGACCTCGTTGAAGAGCGCGTCGCCGGTGATCTCCTTCAGCGGGCGGATGTCGATCCCGGGGGTTTTCATGTCGACGAGGAAGAAGGTCAGCCCCTTGCGCTTGGGCGCGTCCGGATCGGTGCGGGCGAGCAGGATCCCGTGGCTCGACCACTGGGCGGCCGAGGTCCACACCTTCTGGCCGTTGATCCGCCAGCCGCCGTCCTCCGTCCGCTCGGCCCGGGTGCGCAGCGACGCCAGGTCCGAGCCGGCCTCGGGCTCGGAGAACAGCTGGCACCACCGCAGTTCGCCGCGCAGCGACGGCAGCAGATAGCGCTCCTGCTGCTCCTTGGTTCCGTGGGCGATCAGCGAGGGCACCACCCAGGTGGCGATGCCCAGGTCGCTGATCCGCACCCCGGCGGCGGTCAACTCCTGCTGGATCGCCAGCTGCTGGAGGGGGCCCGCGCCCAGGCCATGGGGCGCGGGGAGGTGCGGCGCGGCGTAGCCGGTGGGCGCGAGGGCGCGGCGGGCCGCGGCGGGGTCCAGGCCCCGTACTCCCTGGAGGGCGCTGCGGGCCGCGGCGCGGTACGCGTCCGCCGCGGCGGGCAGTTCCAGGCGCAGCGCGCGCCGGGCGCCGTCGGCGGCGTGGCCGACGGCGCGCAGCCGGTGGCTGTCGCCGCTGCCGAGCAGCTGGCGGGCCACGGTCGCCCGGCGCAGATGCAGATGGGCGTCGTGTTCCCAGGTGAAGCCGGTGCCGCCGAGGATCTGGATGCAGTCCTTGGCGCAGCTGAAGGCGGCGTCCAGCGCGCTGCCGGTGGCGAGCGCGGCGGTCAGCCCCCGGACCTCGGGCGGCTCGGCCACCGCGCGGGCCGCGTCCCAGACCAGGGCGCGGGCCTGTTCGCAGCGTACGAGCATGTCGGCGCAGAGGTGTTTGACGGCCTGGAACTGGCCGATCGGGCGGCCGAACTGCTCACGTACGGCGGCGTGTCCGGTGGCGGTGTGCAGCGCCCAGGCCGCCGTACCGCAGGCCTCCGCGGCGAAGAGGACACCGGCCAGGTCGCGGACCAGGGCGCTGTCCAGGGACAGCAGCCGCTCGGCGGGCACCGGGGCCGCGTCGGCGGCCACCTCGGCGGTCGGCCGGGTCGGGTCGGCGCTCTCCTGGGCGCGTACGGTCAGCGACCCGGCGTCGACCGCGAACCACAGGGTGCCCGTGGCGGCCCGTGCGGCCAGGACGAGGACGTCGGCGTCGGCACCGGCCAGAACCGGGGGCGCGGTGCCGTCCAGGACGTAGCCGTCCGCCTGTTGGACGGCGGTGAGCGAGCCCGGGCCGAGCGCGACGGCACCGAGGAGTTCCCCGGTGGCCAGGGCCGGTACCAGGCTCCGGGCGCCGGCGCGGTGCAGCAGTGCGGCGGCGAGGGTGGTGGGCAGCACGGGGCCGGGGAGCGCGGCGCGGCCCAACTCCTCCAGGACGACGGCCAGGTCGAGCAGTGCGCCGCCGCCTCCGCCGTCGGCCTCGGGGAGGTGGAGTCCGAGCAGGCCCTGGGCGGCCAGCGCGTCCCAGTACGCGGGGCGTCCGCGCCGGCCGGGTGCGGAGTCCAGCAGCGCGCGGACCTCCTCGGGCGGTACGGTCCGCGCGGCCCAGCCCGCCACCGCCTCGGCCAGGTCACCTTGCTCTTGTGTGATTCCGATGCCCATACGAGCAGACTAGAACACGTTTCAATCTGACGGAAGGTCAGATGCGGGGTGGGTGCGGGGCGCCAGGCGGGCCGCGGGAGGCCGACGCGTGCGGGACTCCGGGGGCGCGTGGGACTCCGGGGGTGCGCGGGACTCCGGGGGTGCGCGGGACTCGGGGGTGCGCGGGGGGCACTCGCCCGCCCGCCGCAGGGAACGGTTCGGCTGCGAACGAGAAACGGTCCGGTGAATTCCACTTCGCGCCACCCTTTCCCCTCCCCCGTTCCCCCCGCCGATAAATGCGCCGCTTTCGAGGCGCCCGAGGAAACGAGCGGCAATAAACGGACGAGAACGGTCGGCAATCGGACGGAAGGAAAGCGGAACGAGAAGAGGGGAAGAAGGGCGGAAGAAGAGGGAAGAGAAGGGAGCGGCACGACAGACGGCCGGAAGGCGAAGGGAGAGCGGAGAAGGCGGGGCCGGCGGTGCACGGAAGGCACACGACGGGCGCACGGATGAGGAACGGAGAGGAACGGGCGAGGCGCGGATGAGGAACCGGCAAGGCCCGGAAGAGGCGCCGAAGAGGTGCGAAGAAGGCACCGCGGCGCTCCGGAGAGCGAGCGCCGGGCGCCGCGCCACGGCCCCGCACCGGACCACCGGTGCACCCGCACACCACCGGCCCCACCCGATACGGCACGATGAGCCCTCCGACCGCACCACCAGGAGGAAGCATGTCCGCTCCCGCGGCTCCGCCCGTTCCGCAGCCGGAGGTCCTCGCCGCTTTTGAGGCGGCGAAGGGCTTCATGCCCGTGGACGAGGGGCTGGCCCTCTACGCGGCGGCGGTCGGGGCGGCAGAGCTCGGGCTGCCGCTGGTGGAGGTCGGTACGTACTGCGGCCGGTCCACGATTCTGCTCGCGGACGCGGCCCGTACCGTCGGGGTGATGGCCGTCACCGTGGACCACCACCGGGGCAGCGAGGAGCAGCAGCCCGGCTGGGAGTACCACGACCCGACCGTCGTCGACCCCGAGGTCGGTCGGATGGACACCCTGCCCACCTTCCGCCGCACCCTGCACGCCGCGGGCCTGGAGGACCAGGTGGTCGCCATGGTGGGCCGCTCGCCGCAGGTCGCGGCGCTGTGGCAGGGTTCGGTGGGCCTGGTGTTCATCGACGGCGGGCACACCGACGAGCACGCCACCGCCGACTACGAGGGCTGGGCGCCGCACCTCGCGCCCGAGGGGCTGCTGGTGATCCACGACGTGTTCGCGGACCCGGCGGACGGCGGCCAGGCCCCGTACCGCGTCTACCGCAGGGCCCTGGCGTCCGGCGCGTTCACCGAGGTCGCGGTGCACCGCTCGCTGCACGTCCTGCGGCGCACCGGGCCCGGAATCTGAGGGAGCTACCATCGCGAACGTGTCGAACGGCAGTGCTCCCCCTCCCCGCCGCCTGCGCGGCGCCCTGCTCCTCCTGCTGGCGGCCGTGACGGTCGCCGGCGTGGGGGGCTGGCTGCTCTGGCGGCCCCCTGGTGACGCCGGCGGACCGCCGCGCGCCGGGCAGCCCGCACCGAGCCGGTCCCCGGGCGCCGGGGAGAGCGAGGGCGGGGCGGGGCACGGCGGCGGCGCCGGCCGGGACCTGCTGCACGCGAGCCTCAAGGGCAGGACCGTGGTGATCGACCCCGGCCACAACCCGCACAACGGCGAGCACGGCCGGCAGATCGCCCGCCAGGTGAACATCGGTAATGAGCGCAAGGAGTGCGACACCACCGGGACCGCCACCAACGACGGTTACGCCGAGGCCTCCTTCACCCTGGACGTGGCCCGCCGCGCCCGGACGCTGCTCCAGCACCAGGGCGCCAAGGTCGTCCTCACCCAGGACGGCAACCGCCCGTACGGGCCGTGCGTGGACGAGCGGGCGGACATCGGGAACTCCGCGCACGCCGACGCCTCGGTCTCGATCCACGCCGACGGCTCGGGGGCCGGCAACCGCGGCTTCCACGTCATCCTGCCCGCGCGCGTGACGGCCGGCGCGGCCGACACCTCCGCCGTCGTCGGGCCCTCCCGGCAGTTGGGCGAGCGGCTGTCCGGCCGGTTCCGTACGGTGACCGGAAGCGCGCCGTCCAACTACATCGGCCACGGCACCGGGCTCGACGTCCGCTCCGACCTCGGCGGCCTCAACCTCTCCACGGTGCCGAAGGTGTTCATCGAGTGCGGCAATATGCGCGATCCGAAGGACGCCGCGCAATTGACCGACGCGCAGTGGCGGGAAAAGGCGGCCCGCGGGATCACCGAGGGCATTACGGACTTCTTGACGCGCTGACCGCCCGCCGGCGCCCCAGCCCGATGCCTCGCGGATACCAGAGGCCATACGGCGTCCGATAGGGCTTTTGAAAACGAACAGGACGGCCCGCCGGATTCGGCGATAGGTTCCCCTTTACGATGGGGGCCCCGCCGTGCCCCGCACCGCGCGCACCGCAGCAGCGACGACCAGACCCACGAAAGAGACAAAGGACCCTTACGTGAACATCCGCTCCCTCACTCGAGGTGACGGCGTGGTGATCGGAGCAGCGGTGTTGCTGTTCATCGCCTCGTTCTTCGACCTCACCGGCAGCCCGGACTGCTCCGGCCCGTACGCCAAGGTCTGCGAAGCCCAGGCTCAGAACTACAGCATCAACGCCTGGGACTCGCTGCCCACTCTGATGAGCCTGTACCTGGCCGGTGTGATCGGGGCGGCGCTCATCGTTCTCAGCCGTGCGCTGCCGCAGCCGCGCAAGGTCGTCGGTCTCGACCTCGGCCAGTTCGGCGTCGCGCTGACCGTCTTCGTGGCGTGGACGGCGCTGTGGACCCTCATCGGCTCGCACGGCGCCGGCGCCGGCCTCATCATCGGCCTGATCGCCGCACTGGTCCTGGCCGGCGGTGCGGTCGCCGGGCCGCTGGTCCCGGCGCTCCAGCCGGCGCTGATCGGCGCCCCCAAGCCGCAGGCCGCTCCGTACGGGGCGGGCCCCAACCCGGGTTACGGCTACCCGGGCGCACAGCAGCACCAACAGGCGAGCCAGGGCTACGGCTACCCGGGCGGTCCGACGCACGGTCAGCAGGGCGGCGGCGACGCCACGTCCGGCGGCCAGGCCGGTGCCGCCCCCGCCGGTGCCGCCCCCGCCGCTGCCGCCACCCCGGCGGCCGGGGCCCCGGCGGACTTCGCCCCGTTCTGGTTCGCGGTGCCGGTCGCACGTCCGCTGTACGGCGAGGACGGTTCGCCCGCGCCGATCGCCGAACTGGCGCCCGGTACCTGGTACCTGGCGGTGGAGCAGCGCGGTCAGGCCCTGATCGCGCAGACCCAGGACGGCCGGCGCGGCATCCTGCAGGACACCACCGGCATCCAGCGCGGCTGACCCGCGCCCGCCGGGCCGGACGCTCAGCGGTCCTTTTCGCGGCCCCTCGCCCCAGCGGGCGGGGGGCCGTTGCGCTGCCCGCGGGGCGGTCGTACAGTGCGCCGAGCGGATGCATCTGACGCACCGTCAGCAGCTAGCCGCCGTAAGGCTGTGGAAGCCGCCCCACGCGCGGCCGTTGGCGGCTCCGGGCGGCCCCGCCGCCCCGCGTGAGCATCCTCGGAAGAGAGGCGGTCGGCATGCGACTCGGTCTGGCACTGGGCTACTGGGGCCGCGGCCCCGACCCCCGACACCTCGAACTCGCCCAGGAAGCCGAGCGCCTGGGCTATGACTCGGTGTGGACCGCGGAGGCCTGGGGCTCGGACGCCTTCACCACGCTCACCTGGATCGCCGCCCACACCTCGCGCATCGCACTCGGCACCGGTATCGCGCAGATGGCGGCCCGCACCCCCACCGCGACCGCGATGCACGCGCTCACCCTCGACCACCTCTCCGGCGGCCGGCTGATGCTGGGGCTGGGGCTGTCCGGGCCGCAGGTCGTCGAGGGGTGGTACGGGCGGCCGTTCCCCACCAGCCCGCTGACCGCGACCCGCGAGTACGTGGAGGTCATCCGCCAAGTCCTGCGCCGGGAAGGGCCGGTGGAGACAGCCGGGCGCTTCCATCCGCACCCCTACCGGGGCGCCGACGGCACCGGGCTGGGCAAACCCCTCAAGCCCATCACCCACCCGCTGCGGGCCGAGCTCCCCGTCCTGCTGGGCGCCGAGGGGCCCAAGAACATCGCCCAGACCACCCGGATCGCGGACGGCTGGCTGCCGCTGTACTGGTCGCCGCTGCGCACCGAGGTCTACTCGGCGTCCCTGACCGATGCCCCGGACGGCTTTCTGATCGCCCCCATGGCGCGCGCGGTGGTCTGCGACGACCTCGCCGAGGGGTTGCTGCCGGTCAAGGCGATGCTGGGTTTCTACATCGGCGGCATGGGCCATGCGGCGAAGAACTTCCACGCCGATCTGATGGCCCGGATGGGGTTCGAGGAGGAGGCCCGGCGGGTGCAGCGGCTCTTCCTCGAAGGCCGCAGGGAGGAGGCCGTACGGGCCGTGCCGGACGCCTTCGCCGATGAGATCTCGCTGGTCGGGCCGCGGCAACGGATCGCCGAGCGGCTGGAGTTGTGGCGTGCGGGCCCGGTCACCGACCTGCTGGTCACCGCGCCGGACCCGCACACGCTACGGGTGCTGGCCGAGCTGAACCGCTGACCGCGCCCGGCCGGTCACTGGAAGGTCGCCCACGCCAGCCACCGGTCGAGCAGGGCGCGGTCGCCCAGCACCTCGACCCGGTCGCTGTCGGTGGGCAGCCTGCGGTGGACGACGCGCAGGACGTCGGTGAGCGGGCCGCGCAGGGCGACCGCCGCCTTCTCGTGCGCGCGGCGGTGGGAGGGGGCCGACCCGGTGAGGTCGAGGACCCACTCGGCGTTCAGCCCGGCCGGGGCGTCGGTGGCGTGGAGGTGGATCGTACGGCCGGGGCCGAACAGCGGGTCGCCGTCCGCGTCCTCGCGGCCGGCGAACCGCTCCATGGCGGCCGGCAGTTCGCAGATCTGCAGCCACTCCTCCAGACAGTCCGCGGCGACCTCGGCCGGGAGGTCGAAGGGGGCGCCCGCGGTGAGCGCGGCATCGGCCCGGTGGATCACCGTCTCATGGGCCATCCGGCGGGCCCAGAAGCCGGCCCGCTGCACCGGCGGCGCCCAGGTCCACACCTCCGCGTCGGGGCCGGCCTGCCGCAGGGCGGCCACGGTGCCTTCGACGCCCTCCGCCAGCCAGGCGTCCAGCGCCGCCGCATCCTCGCCGGCCGGCCCCTTGCCGTCCGGGACGTCCGCGGGATCGACGGGCGCCGTCGCCCGTCTGGCGACGATCGCGCCGGCCCAGCGGTGCGCCCCGCCCACATGCCGGGCCAGCTCGGCCAACGTCCAGTCGGGGCAGGTCGGCACGGTCACCGACAGATCGGCGGTGCGCACGATCTGCCGGAACCGGTCGGTCTCGGCGAGGAGGTGGGCGCAGTATTCCTCGTGGGTGAGAGAGCCTTCGAGAGTCATGCAGCGCACACTAATGCGCCCGCCCGGGCTCGGGCCTCTCCTTTCGAGGCGGCTCGCCGCCCGCGGAGGGCGCCCCGCGTCCGGGGACGCCCACCCCGCTGCGGGGCCCGGCCCTACCGGCAGCAGTCCGGGGCCAGCCCCGTCGGCAGCCGCTCGCCACCGAAGACGATGGTGGTCGCCTCGTCGCCGCCCACGGCCGCCACCGCCAGCAGCATCGAACCGGCCGTCCAGGAGGTGCGTTCGCGCGGCCAGACCGCCTCGTCGTCGAAGACGTAACCGGTCCAGTACATGCCGTCCTCGGCGCGCAGGTGCTGGATCCACGCGAGGATCTGCACGGCCCGCTCCGACTCCCCCATCGCCCACAGCGCCAGCGCCAGCTCCGCGCTCTCGCCGCCGGTGACCCAGGGGTTGGGCAGCACACAGCGCACGCCCAGGCCGGGCACCACGAAGCGGTCCCAGTCAGCGTCGATCCGGTCGCTGGCCGCCGCGCCGCGCAGCGCGCCGCCCAGGATCGGGTAGTACCAGTCCATCGAGTAGCGGGACTTGTCCAGGAACCGCTCGGGGTGGCTGCGCAGCGCATGGCCGAGCCGGCCGACCGCCAGCTCCCAGTCCGGCTGCGGCTCCTCCCGCTGCTCGGCGAGCGCCAGCGCGCAGCGCAGCGCCTGGTAGATGGAGGACGAGCCGGTCAGCAGCGCGTCATGGACGGGAGTGCCGTCGTCCTCGCGCTTCCAGCCGATCTCGCCACCGGGCTGCTGGAGCTCCAGGACGAACTCGATCGCGGCGTGCACCGCCGGCCACATCCGGTCGAGGAAGGCCTCATCGCCGGTGGACAGGAAGTGGTGCCAGACCCCGACCGCGATATAGGCGCAGAAGTTGGTCTCCCGGCCCCGGTCGGTGGGTGCCTCGGCATCGCCGTCGGCATAGGCCGCGTACCAGGAACCGTCCGGGTTCTGGTGGCGCACCAGCCAGTCGTACGCCGCCTCGGCGCGCTCGTGCTCGCCGGCCGCGTCCAGGGCCATGGCGGCCTCGGTGTGGTCCCACGGGTCGAGGTGGTGCCCGCGGAACCAGGGGATGGCGCCGTCCTCCCGCTGGGTCGCCAGGATGCCGGCGACCGTACGGGCCGCCTCCTCGGCGGTGAGCACCCCCGGCAGGACGAGCCGTTCGGTACGGCCGGGACTCGTCACTTGGCGGCCCCGGTGGAGGACTTGGCGGAGGACTTGGCCGAGGAACGGGCGGTCCGGGTGGCGGACTTGGCACCCGACTTGGCCGGGGAGGCCTTGGCGACAGGGGTCTTGGCGGCGGAAGCCTCGGCGGCCGGCTCGGCGGCTTCGGCCGTCGCGCCCGCGCCGTCGGCGGCCGGCGCCTCGGGCAGGTGCGGCTTGGTGGCGTAGACGACGAAGCTCTTGCCCATCACCGGGTTGAGCGCCCGCTCGGCGAGCCGGGTGGCCAGCGGCTTCTTCATGATGTCCCAGACCAGCAGCTTGTGGTACGCCTGCACCGGCAGCGCCGCGTCCTTGCCGTCCTTGTTCACGCCGAAGGCGCACTTGAGCCACCAGTACGGGCTGTGCAGCGCATGGGCGTGGTGGGTGCCGTAGGGCTCCAGGCCGGCCTCGCGTATCTTGCCGACGAGTTCGTCACCGCGGTAGATGCGGATGTGCCCGCCCTCGACCTCGTGGTAGGCGTCGCTGAGCGTCCAGCAGATCTTCTCCGGGCCGTAGCGGGGCACGGTGACCGCGATCCGGCCGCCGGGGCGCAGCACCCGGACCATTTCGGCGAGCACGCCCTTGTCGTCCGGGATGTGCTCCATCACCTCGGAGATGATCACCACGTCGAAGCTGTCGTCGGGGAACGGCAGGTTCAGCGCGTCGCCCTCCATAGCGGTCGCGGAGGCGCCTTCGGGGGCCTCGCCGGCCTCCTCCATCGCGGCGAACCACTTGGCGACCTCACGGATCTCGTCGCCGTTCTGGTCGAGGGCGACGACCTGCGCGCCGCGCCGGTAGCACTCGAAGGCGTGCCGGCCGGCACCACAGCCCAGGTCGAGCACGCGGTCGCCCGGAGCGAGCGGGAAACGGGAAAAGTCGACGGTCAGCACGGCGTTCTGCTTTCGTCCGGCGGTGGGTGGCGTGGGTGGCGGTGGGTGGCGTGGAGGACGGTGGGCGGGCGAGGTCGGCGGCAGGTGGACGAGGTCGGTGACGGGCGCTCCGGGTGGCTGTGGGGCGGTGGACGGCTCGGGGGCTTCGGGCAACTGTGGGGCGGCGGACGGCTCCGGGCCGGTGGTCGCCCCGGGGCGCCCGGGGCTCGGGCGGGGCCGCGGGTCAGGTGCGGAGCGTCCCGGCGGCGGTGCGTCCGCCCTGGAGGGCTATCGCCTCCCGGTAGCGCTCGGCGGTGCCGATGGCCGCCTGCCGCCAGGTGAAGCGGGCCAGCACCCGTTCCCGGCCGGCCGCGCCGAGCCGGCGGCGCAGCGCCTCGTCGCCCAGGAGCCGGAGCAGCCCGCCCGCAAGCGCGTCGGCGTCACCCGGGGGCACCGCGAGGCAGGTCTCGCCATCGGGCCCGGCGACCTCGGGGATGGCACCGCCGGTGGTGGCCAGCAGCGGGGTGCCGGTGGCCATCGCTTCGGCGGCGGGCAGCGAGAAGCCCTCGTAGAGGGAGGGCACACAGGCGATCTGGGCGCCGCGGACCAGGTCGACGAGTTCGGCGTCGCTGATGCCCTTGACGAACTCGATGGCGCCGGCCAGTCCCAGCCGCTCGATGGCGGCGGCGACCGGCCCGTCGTCGGCCCGCTTGCCGACGACCACCAAGTGGGCTTCGGGGTTCTCGGTGCGCACCTTGGCGAGCGCCTCCACGAGGTGGATCAGCCCCTTGAGGGGGACGTCCGCGCTGGAGGTGGTGACGATCCGGCCCGGCACCTCGGGGACGGAGGCGTCCGGCGAGAAGAGGTCGGTGTCGGCGCCGATGTGCACGACGTGGATGCGGTCGGAACGGACCCCGAGGTCGTCGATGATCTCCGTGCGGGAGGAGCCGGAGACGGTCAGCACCGACGGCAGCCGGCGGGCGACCCGCTTCTGCATCCGGGTGAAGCCGTACCAGCGGCGGACCGAGAAGCGGCGCTTCCAGTCGCCGGCGGCCGCCAGGTCGAGCCGCCGGTCGACGGTGATGGGGTGGTGGATGGTGGTGACCAGCGGGGCGCCGAGCGCGCCGGGGCCGCCGAGCAGGCCGTAGCCGAGGGTCTGGTTGTCGTGCACCACGTCGAAGTCGCCGCGGTGGGCGGCGAGATGACGGCGGGCGCGCAGTGAGAACGTCAGCGGCTCGGGGAAGCCGCCGGTCCACATCGTGCCGACCTCCAACGCGTCGATCCAGTCGCGGTACTCGCCGCGCCCCGGGGTCCGGAACGGGTCCGGCTGACGGTAGAGGTCCAGGCTGGGCAGTTCGGTGAGGGTCACTCCCTCGTCGACGACGGGGTAGGGCTGGGCGCCGATGACCTCGACGGTGTGGCCGAGCCGGGCCAGTTCGCGCGAAAGATGGCGCACATAGACGCCCTGTCCGCCGCAGAACGGGTTTCCCTTATACGTGAGCATCGCGATGCGCAGGGGCTGCTCGCCGTGCGGCGGGGCGGAGGCGGAGGAGGCCTCTGCGGGGCGAGGCGCGGCTGCCTGGACGGCCTCTGCGGTCACGCTCGGCCCCCTTCTCACTGGACTTTCGCCGGAGCGTAACCGCTGGCGGTAATCTAGAACAAGTTTCAGTACCGCTGGGCTACTGATCAGTTCACCGAGCGTCGAATCTACCGGCCAGGGCAGCGACGAAAAGAGCCGCACCAGGTGATTCGCGCCACCACCCGCCCCCCTGCCATGCTGTGGCGGTCACACCACCGGCACTCACCGCATCGCGGACGGAATGCCACGGAATGGGAAATATGACTACGGAATCCAAGGCGTCCAAGGCAGCCAAGCCGGCGCTTCCCGCGAGTCCTCCCCTGACCGAGCGTCAGGAGGCCCGGCGCCGCCGCATCCTGCACACCAGCGCCAAGCTGGCGTCCCGTGGCGGTTTCGACGCCGTGCAGATGCGCGAGGTCGCCGAGTCCTCGGGCGTCGCGCTCGGCACCCTCTACCGCTACTTCCCCTCCAAGGTGCACCTGCTGGTCGCCACCATGCAGGACCAGCTCCAGCACATGCACGAGACGCTGCGCAAGCGCCCGCCGTCGGAGCAGGATCCGGGCGCGCGGGTCGCCCAGACCCTGATGCGGGCCTTCCGCGCACTCCAGCGCGAGCCGCACCTGGCGGATGCGATGGTGCGCGCCCTGACCTTCGCCGACCGCTCCGTCAGCCCCGAGGTCGACACCGTCTCGCGACTGACCACGGCGATCATCCTGGACGCCATGGGCCTGGACGGCCCGCCCACCCCCGAACAGCTCTCCGCGGTCCGCGTCATCGAGCACACCTGGCACTCGGCCCTGATCACCTGGCTCTCCGGCCGCGCCTCGATCGCCCAGGTGAAGATAGACATCGAGACGGTGTGCCGGCTGATCGATGTGACGGCCCCGGGCGGGGAGTGAGCCAACGGGCGGGGTGTGGGCTAACGGGCGGTGAGCGAACCACCGGGCGGGCGTGGGGCACCGGGCGGCGAGCGGGCCACCGGGCGGGCCGGCAGCCGGGCCCGGGGCCCGACGCCGCTCACTCCTCCGGTGGGAACACCGCCTCACCGCTGCCCGCGAGGGTGACGAGGATCGCCTCCACGGGGCACCCCTCGGCCGCCGCCAGGACGTCCTCGTCGGCCTCCGACTCCGCGGCCACGGGGTGCGACTGCCGGGCCGTGTCCAGCCGGAAGCCGTCCGGCGCCACCCCCACGCACATCCCCGACCCGATGCACACGCTGCGGTCCACCTCCACCCGCCAGCGGTCCGCCATCAGGCACCCGCCGGCAGGTGGATCATCTTGTGCTCCAGGTACTCGCCGAAGCCCTCGGGCCCGAACTCCCGGCCGATGCCGGAGTTCTTGTAGCCGCCGAACGGCCCGAGCATGTCGATGCTGAAGGTGTTCACCGAGTACGTCCCGGTGCGCACCCGCCGGGCGAGGTCGACGCCGTGGTCGACGTCGGCCGTCCACACCGACCCGGAGAGCCCGTAGTCGGAGTCGTTGGCGATCCGCACCGCCTCCGCCTCGTCCCCGTACGGCAGCAGGCAGATGACCGGGCCGAAGATCTCCTCGCGGGCGATCCGCATCCCGTTGTCGACCTCGCCGAAGAGGGTCGGTTCGACGTACCAGCCGGTGGTCAGCTCCTTGGGCCGGCCGCCGCCGGTGAGGACCTTGGCGCCCTCCCGCTGCCCGAGCGCGATGTAGTCGAGCGAGCGCTGCTGTTGACGGCGGGCGACCAGCGGACCGACCTCGGTGGCCGGGTCCAGCGGGTCGCCGACGGTGAGCGCGGCGGCGGCCGCGGTGAACCGTTCGGCGATCTCGTCGTACCGGCTGCGCGGCGCGAGGATCCGAGTCTGGGCCACACAGGCCTGGCCGTTGATCATCCAGGCGAACGGCACGATCCCGGCCACCGCCGCGTCCAGATCCGCATCCGGAAGGATCACTGCCGCGGACTTGCCGCCGAGTTCGAGGGTGACCCGGGACAGGTTGCGCGCCGCGACCTCCATCACCCGCTTGCCCGCGGCCACCGAGCCGGTGAAGGACACCTTGTCCACGCCCGGGTGCCCGACCAGGTACTCGCTGACCTCGCGGTCCGCCGGCAGGATCGACAGCACGCCCTCCGGCAGCCCGGCCTCGCCGGCGATCTCGGCGAGCAGGTACGCGTCCAGCGGCGTCTCCGGCGACACCTTCAGCACCACCGAACAGCCGGCCAGCAGCGCCGGCGCGAGCTTGGCGGCGGCAGTGAACTGCGGGACGTTCCACGGCACCACGGCCGCGACCACCCCGACCGGCTCCCGCCGCACGAGGATCGGCCCCAGTACCCCGTCCCGCCGCTCCTCGAAGGCGAAGCCCCGGGCCACCGTGAGGGCCGCGTCCCACGCCAGGACGGCGGCCAGCGACTGCACCATGACGCCCGAGGTGTACGGGGTGCCGTTCTCGGAGCTGATGACCCGGGCGAACTCCTCGCTGCGCGCCGCCAAGGCGTCCTTGATCCGGGTCACCACCGCGATCCGGTCCGCCAACGGGGCGTTCGCCCACACCCCGGACGTGAAGGACGTACGGGCCGCCGCCACCGCACGGTCGACGTCGGCCCGCGAGGCATGCGGGACGCGGCCGATGACCTGCTCGGTGTGCGGTGAGACGACCTCGATCGTGTCCTTGCCGGCCGGATCGACCAACCCCCCGCCTATGTAGAGCTTTCCGTGCTCCACGAACTCGCTCATCACGGTCGCCTCCCGTCAGTTCCTGACGCCACATCAGAACTGATATCAGTTCTAGTTGGAGGAGTCCACGGTGCGTAGCCACCACCAACCCCGCCGCCGGGAGGTCGACTTCAGGTGGGCGGACGGGGCGACGGGGACGGATGGGGGCGGGAGGCGTGGGCACCTTGGGGGGAGCACCCCGGAGGGGCACCCGGGCGCCACTTCCGGCCAGCTTGAAACTCGTTCTAGTTATAGTGAAGGCGTGTCCGCAGAGGTGCACACCGACGCGCGTCCGGCAGCTGCCCATCGGGCGCCCCGCAGCGAGAGGGGACGGGGATGACCACGCAGGTGATCGACCACCGCGGCGGAGTGTGGAGCATCGCCGTCCCCATACCGGACAACCCGCTCGGCCACACCCTCGTCCACCTCCTGGAGACCGACCGGGGGCCGGTGCTCATCGACACCGGCTGGGACGACCCGGACTCCTGGGACGCCTTGGTCGCCGGCGTCGCGGCCTGCGGCTTCGCCGTCACCGACCTCCACGGTGTCCTGATCACCCATCACCACCCCGACCACCACGGCCTCTCCGCGAAGGTGCGGGAGACGTCCGGGGCCTGGATCGCGATGCACGCCGCGGATACCGCGGTGGTGCGCCGCACCCGGGAGGCGGAGCCGGGCCGGTGGCGGGACTATCTGCTCGCCAAGCTTGCGGCGGCGGGCGCGCCGGACGACCATCTGGCGCCGCTGCGCACGGCGCGCGCCCAGGGGAGCGGCAGGAAACCGCCCGGCCGGCGGGCCGCGCTCCCGGACCGCGGGATCGAGCCGGGAGCGCTGCTGGACCTGCCGGGGCGGCGGGTACGCGCCATCTGGACGCCGGGGCACACACCGGGGCATGTCTGCCTCCACCTGGAGGAGGAGCACCCCGGACGGGCGGGGAACCCGGTCGGGCGGACAGCCAACCGGGGTGGGACGCCGGCGAATTCGGGGGCGGCGCCCGCGAATGCGGGCGAGCGGACAGGAAACCCGGGCGGGACGTCGGGGAGTTCGGGTAGCGGGACGTCGGGGAGTTCGAGTGGCGGGCCGTCGGGGCGGGCGCCGCACGGTTTCGGCCGGCTGTTCTCCGGCGACCATCTGCTGCCCGGTATCACCCCGCACATCGGCCTGTACGAGGCCCCGGACGACCATGGGGGTCCCCCCTGCTCGAACGGAGGTGAGAGCTTGGGGGACGGCACCGACCCGCTGGGCGACTACCTCGACTCCCTCGAACGCATCGGACGGCTCGCCCCCGCCGAGGTACTGCCGGCCCACCAACATGCGTTCACCGATGCCCAGGGGCGGGTGCGCGAGCTCCTCGCCCACCACGAAGAGCGGCTCTCCGGACTGCGGGCACTGCTCTGCGAGCCCCGCACCCCCTGGCAGCTCGCCGTCGCCATGGAGTGGAACCGCCCGTGGGAACAGATCCCGTACGGCTCCCGCACCATCGCGGTATCGGAGGCCGAGGCGCATCTGCGGCGCCTGGTGAAGCTGGGACAGGTGGAGCGGGTGCCGGGCTCCGACCCGGCGACGTACCAGGCGGTGTGAGCCCCGCGCGGGCGCCGGCACACAGGCGCCGACACCGGCACCGGCACCGGCACCGGCACCGGCACCGGCAGCACGAGGTGGCCCGGCCCCCGCCACCGTCACCGCCGCCCGACCCCGCCCGACCCCGCCAGTGCCCCGCCAGTGCCCCGCCAGTGCCCCGCCGATGGACCGAGGGACGGCCCCCTGTCGCCTCCGTCACAGCCCGCCATCCCCGTCCCGTACAGGCGGGCGAGGGCCGTCCGGGTGCCGGTTAAGGTGTGCGGGACAACTTCATCCGTGCCCGATCGGGGGAAGCCGGTGGAAATCCGGCGCTGACCCGCAACCGTGAGGACGGCCGTCCGCGCACCGCGCGCCGGCCGTACGAGCCGGAGCACCCGAGGGGCAACGACCAAGGCTCGCGCCACCGGAACCGCCGTCCGCACGGACGCTCCCGGTGCGCGGCACCGTCGAGGTATACGGAGCCGAGCCCGGTGCCGCCGCGCCCGATCACCGATCGGAGTGCGCCGGTCGGCCGAGTGCGGCTGCGTACCGCCGGCGCGACCCGCCCAGACCCGAGAGGCACCGACCGATGGCCCGCACGTCTTCCATGGCTCCCTTGGCGCCCATGGCTCCCCAGGTCCCTTCGACGCACCGCGTCGCCTTCCTGGCGCGCCGCGCCGCCATGGCGGTGGTGGCCGCGACCGTGCTGGGTGCGGCCACCGCTCCCGCCGCCTCCGCGGCCGGGGCCGGTGCGCCCGCGGCACCGGCGGCACCGGCGGCCCCCAAGAAGCTGCCCGAGGGGCTGTACGGCACCAAGGACCCCCAGTACGACGGCGTCTGGCGGCAGTCGCTGGCGCTGCTCGCGCAGGACACGGTGGGCGTCAAGCCGGCGGCCCCGGCCGTCGAGTGGCTGGCCGGCCAGCAGTGCGCGGACGGGGCGTTCACCGCCTTCCGCGCCGAGCCGGGCACGGCGTGCAACGCCAAGACGATGCGGGACACCAACCAGACGGCCGCCGCGATACAGGCGCTGGCCGCGCTCGGTGGACACAGCGAGGCCGTACACAAGGCACTGAACTGGCTGAAGTCGGTACAGAACGACGACGGCGGCTGGAGCTCGATGCCCGGCTCCCCCAGCGACGCCAACTCCACCGCCGTGGTCATCGGCGCGTTCGTCGCGGCCGGTGAGCGGCCGGAGTCGAGCACGTCGAAGAAGGGCGGGAAGACCCCCTACGACGGGCTGCTCACCTTCCGGCTGGGCTGCGACGCGAAGGAGGGCGAGCGCGGCGCTTTCACCTTCCAGCTCAAGGGCAAGGCCCCGAACGCGGACGCCACGGCGGCCGCCACCACCGGCGCCCTGCGCAAGGGCTTCGTCGTCGCCCCGGCCGGCGGCGGTTCCGACCGCCCCGTCAAGCCGCTGAGCTGCAAGGAAGGCGAGGACTCCCGGGGCAGCAAGGAGGGCGTGGCCGGCCCCGCGGCGCGGGCCGCGGAGGGCGGCGCCGCCTACCTCGTCGCGCAGCTCGACAAGAACGGGCAGCACCTGCCCTCCGCGATGCCCGGCCAGGAGAAGCAGCCGGACGTCGGCAACACCGCGGACACCGTGGTGGCACTGGCGGCCGGAGGGCACCGCGCCGCCGCGCAGCGGCCGCTCGCCTGGCTGAAGAAGAACGCCTCGGCCTGGGCCAAGGAGAACGGTCCGGCCGCCTACGCCCAGCTGGTGCTCGCCGCACACGCCACCGGCGCCGACCCCCGGTCCTTCGGCGGCACCGACCTGGTGGCCGCGCTCAACGCCACCGGCCCCAAGCCGGCCGCGGTGGCCCCCGGCAAGGGTGCCCAGGACTCCAAGGACGCCAAGGGCTCCGAGGGCGGCTTCAAGCTCTGGTGGGTCATCGGCGTCGGGCTCGCCTTCGGTGCCGGCATCGGCTTCCTGCTGAGCGGCCGCCGGAAGAAGAACGCGCTCTGATGCGGCGGTTGCTCGTTTCCCTTCGCCTTCCCCTGCTCCGTTCCCGGCCCCGGCTCCCGCACCCGGCGGCCGCGGCGCGTGTGCGGTCCGCACCGCGGCGCTGTCGGCTGTCCGGGGCGCTGCTGGTGGCCGGTGCGGTGATGAGCCTGGCGACCGCCGGACCGGCCCAGGCGCAGGAGTACCGCTACTGGGCCTTCTGGGACGGTGCCGCGGGCGGCTCCTGGAAGTACGCCACCCAGGGGCCGGCCACCGTCCGCCCGGACGACGGCGCCGTCGCGGGCTTCCGCTTCACCGTGAGCGCCGACTCGGCGGCGGCCGGCAAGCCGCGCGCGGCGGCCGACTTCGCGGACATCTGCCGAGCCGCCCCCGCCAAGGAGGGGCGCAAGCGGATCGGCATCGTGATCGACTTCGGCACCGCGCGGGACGCGGCCGGCAGCGAACGGCCGCCGGAGGTGCGCACGGAGTGCGCCCAGGTGTCCGAGGACGCCTCGGCGGGCGACGCGCTGGCCGCGGTGGCCCGGCCGCTGCGCTACGACTCCAACGCGCTGCTGTGTGCCATCGCCGGCTACCCGAAGTCGGGGTGCGCGGAGCAGGTGAAGGATTCCGGCGGTGCGGAGGGTTCCGGTGCCTCGCGGGCGGCGGGGCGTCCGGGCGGGTCAGCCCGTGCCGACTCCTCGGCCGGTGACGACGGTGGGCCGTCCGCCGGGCTGCTGGGCGGTGCCGCGGTCGTGGCCGTACTGGGCGCGGCGGCCGTGTGGCAGGCCCGCCGCCGGCGCGGATGAGCGCCCCGCGGACCCCCCGGGCCCCGCGGTCGACCGAGGTTCCGCACACGCCCCGAGCGGCCCGGGCCCCGTACGGCCCCCGAGTCCCGGGAACGCCCCGGACACCGCGGGCAACAGCGGCAACAGCGGCAACACAAGCCTCGCGGGCAACCCGGTCCCCGCAGCCGCCCCGGGCTCCTCGGGCGACCCGGACCACCGCGCTGCACGCCGGTGCGTGGTGGCTGTGGGCGCTCGGCCTGGCCACCGCGGCCTCCCGCACCACCAACCCCCTACTGCTGGGGCTGCTGCTGGGCGTGGCCGGCTATGTCGTTGCGGCCCGCCGGACGGACGCTCCCTGGGCCCGCTCCTACGGTGCGTTCGTCAAGCTCGGCCTGGTGGTGATCGTCATCAGGCTGGTCTTCGCGTTCTTCCTCGGCTCCCCGATCCCCGGGAACCACACCCTCCTCACCCTGCCCGAAGTGCCGTTGCCGGACTGGGCGAAGGGCGTCCGGATCGGCGGCCGGGTCACCGCGGAGGGCATGGTCTTCGCGCTCTACGACGGGCTGAAGCTGGCCACCCTCCTCATCTGCCTCGGCGCCGCCAACGCCCTCGCCAGCCCCTCCCGGCTGCTGAAATCCCTGCCCGGCGCGCTGTACGAGGTGGGGGTGGCGGTCGTCGTCGCCATGACCTTCGCCCCCAACCTGGTCGCCGATGTCCAGCGGCTGCGCGCCGCACGCCGGCTGCGGGGTCGCCCGGACCGTGGGGTCACGGCGCTCCTCCAGGTCGGTCTGCCGGTGCTGGAGGGTGCCCTGGAGCGCTCGGTGGCGCTGGCCGCGGCCATGGACGCGCGTGGCTACGGCCGCAGTGCCGACGTACCGCCCGCCGTCCGGCACCTCACCTCCCTGCTCACCCTCGGCGGCCTGCTCGGTGTCTGCGCGGGCGTTTACGGCCTGCTCGGCGACTCCGGGTCCGGCTACGGCCTGCCGCTGCTGCTGGCCGGTCTGGCCGCCGCGCTCGGCGGGCTCCGGCTCGGCGGCCGGCGCTCGGTCCGCACCCGCTACCGCCCCGAACGCTGGGGAGTGCGCGCCCTGTTGGTGTCGGGTTCCGGCGTCGCCGTGGCGGCCCTGATGATCTGGGCCAACGCCTACGCCCCCACGGCCCTGCACCCGCCTGCCGTCCCGCTGACCGCCCCCGTCCTACCGCTCTGGCCCGCGGCGTCCCTGCTCGTCGGGCTGCTACCGGCCTTCGTGGCGCCGGTGCCCCAGGCACCCCGGGAACGAAGGGTCCGCGAGCGCGGCCCCCGAAGGGCTGCCCCGGGAACCGCAGCACCACAGCGAGGCCGGACCGGCGACGGTCCGCACCCCCCTCAGCAGTCGAAGGAGCCGCCCCAGTGATCCGGTTCGAGCAGGTCTCGGTCAGCTACGAGGACGGTGCGCCGCCCGTCGTGCAGGGGATCGACCTGACCGTCCCCGAGGGCGAACTGTGCCTGCTGGTCGGCCCTTCCGGCGTCGGCAAGTCCACCGTCCTCAACGCCGTGTGCGGTCTGGTCCCCCACTTCACCGGCGGCACCCTGCACGGCCGCGTCACCGTCGACGGCCGTGACACCCGCACCCACCAGCCCCGCGAACTCGCCGATGTCGTCGGCACCGTGGGCCAGGACCCGCTGGCGCACTTCGTCACCGACACCGTCGAGGACGAACTCGCCTACGGAATGGAGTCCCTCGGCCTCGCCCCCGAGGTGATGCGCCGCCGCGTCGAGGAGACCCTGGACCTGCTGGGCCTGGCCGAACTGCGCGACCGCGCCATCACCACGCTGTCGGGCGGTCAGCGGCAGCGGGTGGCGATCGGCTCGGTGCTCACCACCCACCCCAAGGTGCTGGTCCTCGACGAGCCGACCTCGGCGCTCGACCCGGCCGCCGCCGAAGAGGTGCTCTCGGTGTTGCAGCGCCTGGTCCATGACCTCGGCACCACCGTCCTGCTGGCCGAACACCGCCTTGAGCGCGTGGTCCAGTACGCCGACCAGGTCATCCTTCTCCCCGCTCCGGGCGCACCCCCGCTCATGGGCACCCCCTCCGACATCATGGCCCGCTCCCCCGTCCATCCCCCGGTGGTGGCGCTCGGGCGGCTGGCCGGGTGGTCTCCGCTCCCCCTCACGGTCCGCGACGCACGCCGGAAGGCCGCCCCGCTGCGGGAGCGCCTCACCGGCATCACTCCGCCGGAGCCCGGAGCACGGGCACAGACACCGGCACGGGCACCGGCACGGACGCGGCCGGCGGCGGGAACGGCCGGCGGCACCGAGGGTCCGGCCGCGGCGGACAGGAGGCGGATTGCCAGGGCACACAAGGGCGTTGGCCCCGGTAGCACCGCGCCGTCGCGGGATGCGCTGGCCGCGGAGGTCAGCGGGCTCGGTGTCCGGCGGGGGCGCATCGATGCGCTGTACCGGGTGGACCTGCACGTCCGGGCCGGGGAAACCGTCGCCCTGATGGGGCGCAACGGTGCCGGCAAATCCACGCTGCTCAGCACCCTCGTGGGGATGCATCAGCCGTCCTCAGGAACGGTACGGGTTGGCGGAGTCGCCCCGCACCGGACCGCGCCCCGCACCCTGCTGCAGCACGTCGGGCTGGTGCCGCAGGAACCCCGTGACCTCCTCTACGCCGATACCGTCGCCGCCGAGTGCGCCACGGCGGACCAGGACGCCGACGCCCCCGAGGGCACCTGCCGGGCCCTGGTGACCCAGTTGCTCCCCGATGTCCCGGACTCCGTCCACCCCCGTGATCTCTCCGAGGGCCAACGCCTCGCCCTGGCCCTGGCGGTCGTACTGACCGCACGTCCTCCGCTGCTCCTCCTCGACGAGCCCACCCGCGGCCTGGACTACGCCGCGAAGGCCCGTCTGATCGAGGTGCTGCACTCCCTGGCCGCCGAGGGCCACGCGATCGTCCTGGCCACCCATGACGTGGAACTCGCGGCCGAGCTGGCCCACCGTGTGGTGATCCTCGCCGACGGTGAGGTGGTCGCCGACGGCCCCACCGACGACATCGTCGTCTCCTCCCCCTCCTTCGCTCCGCAGGTCGCCAAGGTGCTGGCACCACTGCCCTGGCTGACTGTCCCGCAGGTGGCCCGCGCCCTGGAGGCCACCGGATGAGGACGCGCTCCCAGGCGGCCGGCCGCCGGACCCGCGCCGTCCGGCTCGGCCCACGGTCCGTCGTCGCGCTGGCCCTGGTCTCCGCCATCGGCGTGATGGCCTTCGGCTGGCCGCTGCTCGCCGACTCCACGTCTGGGCTGGCCCACTCCAAGGACGCGCCCTGGCTGTTCGCCGCGCTGCTGCCGATGCTGCTCGCCGTAGTGGTGGCGACCATCGCCGACAGCGGCCTGGAGGCGAAGGCCATTGCCATGCTCGGCGTACTGGCTGCCGCCGGGGCGGCGATGCGGCCGTTGGGTGCGGGCACGGCCGGTATCGAGCCGATGTTCTTTCTGATGGTGCTGTCGGGACGGGTGCTCGGCCCCGGCTTCGGCTTCGTGCTGGGTTCCGTGTCGATGTTCGCTTCGGCGCTGCTGACCGGTGGAGTCGGCCCGTGGATGCCCTTCCAGATGCTGACCATGGGCTGGGTGTCGATGGGCGCCGGTCTGCTGCCGGGGCCGGACCGGCTCCGCGGGCGCGGCGAACTGGCCCTGCTCGCCGGCTACGGCGCCGTCTCCGCGGTCCTCTACGGCCTGATCATGAACCTCCAGGGCTGGCCGTACATCGGCGGGATGGCCTCGGGGGTCTCCTTCGTACCGGGCGACCCGCTCGGCCAGAACCTCACCCGCTTCCTGACCTACTGCCTCGCCACCTCGCTGGGCTGGGACCTCCCCCGGGCCCTGGTCACCGTTCTCCTCACCTTCACTCTGGGCGGCACCATCCTCAAGGCCCTCCGACGCGCCACCCGCCGCGCCGCCTTTGACGTCCCGGTCTCCTTCGCCGCACCGGAGCCGCCGTCGAAGTCCGGGCCGGAGCCACGACCGGAGCCTGATCCGGAGCCGGACAGCAAGCCGGAACCGGACGCCGGGCCGGAGCCCGCCCCAGAGCCCGGGCCGGAGCCGGCGCCGGAGCCGGCCGGTGAGTCCGGGCAGGGAGGTGCCTCCCCTTCCACGGGGTGAGTGGCGCCGGTAGCCGCCCCTCCCCCCGCCTCCACTACAACCGCTGGATGATCGTCCCCGTCGCCAGCGCACCGCCCGCACACATCGTGATCAGGGCGAACTCCTTGTCCCTGCGTTCGAGTTCGTGCAGGGCGGTGGTGATCAGCCGCGCACCGGTGGCGCCGACCGGATGCCCCAGGGCAATGGCGCCGCCGTTCACGTTCACCTTCTCCAGGTCCTGTGCGAAGACCTGCGCCCAGGAGAGCACCACGGAGGCGAAGGCCTCGTTGATCTCGACCAGGTCGATGTCGTTGAGGGACATCCCGGCCTTGCCGAGGACGGCGCGGGTGGCGTCGATCGGGCCGTCCAAGTGGAAGTGCGGATCGGAGCCGACCAGCGCCTGGGCCACGATGCGGGCCCGCGGCTTGAGTTTGAGGGCCCGCGCCATCCGCTTGGACGCCCACATGACCGCGGCCGCACCGTCGGAGATCTGGGAGGAGTTGCCGGCCGTGTGGACGGCGGTCGGCATGACGGGCTTGAGCCCGCCCAGCGCCTCCATGTTCGTGTCGCGCAGCCCCTCGTCCCGGTCGACCAGCCGCCACATGCCCTGTCCGGCAGCCTGCTCCTCCTCGGTGGTGGGGACCTGAACGGCGAAGGTCTCCCGTTTGAAGCGCTCCTCGGCCCACGCCGCGCCCGCCCGCTCCTGCGAGATCAGACCCAGCGAGTCGACGTTCTCGCGGGTCAGCCCCCGTTTGCGGGCGATCCGTTCGGCCGCCTCGAACTGGTTGGGCAGGTCGACGTTCCACTCGTCGGGCCAGGGCTTGCCGGGCCCGTGCTTGGAGCCGCTGCCGAGCGGCACCCGGGACATCGCCTCCACGCCGCAGCCGATGCCGATGTCGATGACCCCGCCGGCGATCATGTTGGCGACCATGTGGTTGGCCTGCTGGGAGGAGCCGCACTGGCAGTCCACGGTGGTCGCCGCGGTCTCGTACGGCAGGCCCATCGCCAGCCAGGCGTTGCGTGCCGGGTTCATGGACTGCTCACCTGCATGGGTTACGGTTCCCCCAACGATCTGCTCGATGCAGTCCGGCTGGATGCCCGTACGGGCGAGGAGTTCCCGGTAGGTCTCACCCAGGAGGTAGGCGGGGTGGAGGTTGGCGAGCGCGCCCTGACGCTTGCCGATGGGGGTGCGTACTGCTTCGACGATGACGGGTTCCGCGGCCATGACTGACTCGTCCTCTCCTCGCGTCGCGGGCGTCCCGGCACCCACGGAAGAAGAACTAGTACGCGTTCTAGTTCTACAAACAGTCTTATGAGCCGCTCTCCGGGGCGCAAGGGGCATGCAAGCCCCGTCCACAACATCAGACGCCCCGCCCCTTGCCACTTCAGGGACTCATCACTACCTTCACCGCAAACCTATCTGATGCATCGTCAGAAAATGTCGGACGGAACCACGGCCCCAGGAGTCGCCGATGTCATGCCCAGCGCTGCCCGAGGGGTTCGACTTCACCGATCCCGACGTCTACCAGTCCCGCGTTCCGCTCCCCGAATTCGCGCGACTACGCCAGACCGCGCCCGTCTGGTGGAACGCCCAGCCCCACGGCATCGCCGGCTTCGGCGACGACGGCTACTGGGTCGTCACCCGTCACCGGGACGTCAAGGAGGTGTCCACCAGGCCGGACGTCTTCTCGGCAAGCCTGAACACCGCGATCATCCGCTTCAACGCGTCCATGACCCGCGAGCAGATCGACGTGCAGAAGCTGATCATGCTGAACATGGACCCGCCCGAGCACACCAGGGTCCGGCAGATCGTGCAGCGGGGCTTCACCCCGCGCTCCATCCGGGCGCTGGAGGACGCGCTGCGCCACCGGGCGAGGCAGATCGTCGACGCGGCCCGGGAGCGCGGCTCCGGGGACTTCGTCACCGACGTCGCCTGCGAACTCCCGCTCCAGGCGATCGCCGAACTCATCGGCATCCCCCAGGAGGACCGGGCCCGCATCTTCGACTGGTCGAACAAGATGGTCGCCTATGACGACCCCGAACTCGCCATCACCGAAGAGGTCGGCTCGAATGCGGCGATGGAGCTGATCTCGTACGCGATGAACCTCGCCGCGGCGCGCAAGGAATGCCCGGCCAAGGACATCGTCAGCCAGTTGGTGGCGGCCGAGCACGAAGGCAATCTCGGCTCCGACGAATTCGGCCTCTTCGTGCTGCTGTTGGCGGTGGCCGGAAACGAAACCACGCGGAATGCGATCACCCACGGGATGCACGCCTTCCTCACCCACCCCGACCAGTGGGAGCTGTTCAAACGCGAGCGCCCACAGACGGCGGCCGAGGAGATCGTGCGCTGGGCGACACCGGTGGTCTCTTTCCAGCGCACCGCCACTCAGGACACCGAACTGGGCGGCGCCCGGATCAAAAAGGGCCAGCGGGTGGGGATCTTCTACGCCTCCGCCAACCACGACCCGGAGGTCTTCGACCGCCCCGAGGTCTTCGACATCACCCGTGACCCCAATCCGCATCTGGGATTCGGTGGCGGCGGCCCGCACTTCTGCCTCGGGAAGTCCCTGGCCGTTCTGGAGATCAACCTGATCTTCCAGGCCATTGCCGACGCCATGCCCGACATCTCGCTCATCGGTGACCCCCGACGGCTGCGCTCGGCCTGGCTCAACGGGGTGAAGGAGCTTCAGGTCCAGTACGGCTGAGCAAGGCAGCGGGACGGCTGACCTGCGGTCGGGGCGGTGGTACGGCCGCAGGGCAACCAATCGCCGACCGCTGACCGCTGACGGCCGGCCGGCGGCCGATGGCTGACGGCTCACGGGCCTGCGGCGTACGGGCAACACCCCGCAGCGCGCATATGCGGTGGCCGGTGGACGGCAAAGACCACCGGCCACCGTGTTATGTCCGAAAAAGGCGTGTCGCTCAACCTTGCCAGTCGTCATGGGCAGACTTACATTCAACTCGCCAGTAACACACGGCAGGCAATACCGCACGGCATTCCCTTGCGCCCGGCATACAGCAACTCAGCTGTGCCCGCACGCACGACAAGCACGGCCGCACGGCATTCCGCCGCTTGCGGACGGCTCGGCGCGGCGTGAACCGGAATCGTGGTGCCCCGGGGCACCTCCTCACCGGCCCACGCCTCCCCGCCTCTTCAGCACCTCCCTTACGCATTCCCTCCCACTTTGTTTCGACAGCGCCCCCCACGCTCTTCGAAAGGGACCCACACCATGAAGGACACCCAAGGCAGACCCGTCACGGGACGCATCAGCTGGCGGAAGTTCGCCGTGCTGTCCGTTCCGGCCCTCGCCGGCACCGCGGCCCTCGGCATCGCCCTGGCCAACGGCGCACTCGCGGCGTCATTCGCCGTATCGGGACAGCAGTTCAAGGTTTCCGCGGACAGTCTCACGGGCGAGGGGTTCGCCCAGTACGGCAGCGTGGACACCAACGCCAGAGGGGATCTGCTGCCGGTGGCCGTCACCGCGATCAAGACGGCCAAAATGAACAATCTCTGTCAGTCGGTGGTCACGCACCTGCCGGTCATCGGCGATATCTCGCTCAACCTCCATGCGGGGACGGGCAGCAGGCCCGTTGAGGCATCCAATCTCTTCGTGGACGCCACCCAGCTCTCCGGCAATGCGTCCTTCCACAACATCGAGATCGGCCGGGACGCCTCCACCCTGGACAAGGGACCGGCCAGTGCCCAGGGGATGCAGGACCTCTTCGCCCAGCAGGCCGACGATGTCCGCATCAGCGCGCTGCGGCAGACCGCCTGGGCCACCAATGCGGGCACCTTCACGCTGTCCGGGCTGAGCATGAAGATCTCCAAGGGCGCCAAGGAATGCTTCTGAGGTGGCGGCGCTGGAGGAGGGGACGGCCCTTCTGGGGCGGACTGGCGACCGTCCTCGCCGGCGCCGAGATCTGCGCCATCCCTCTGGCACCGCTGAAGGTCATGCTGCAACAGGGCATCGCCGGCATCCCCTCGGTGCTGATGGGGCTGGTGATGATCGTGATGGGGCTCTCGGCGTGGTTCGCGCCGCACTACCGGGGCATCGCGGGCGTACTGACCGTCCTGTGTGCCGCGGCCGCACTGGTGATGTCCAATCTCGGTGGCTTTCTCGTCGGCACGGTCATCGGGATTCTCGGCGGCTCGATGGTCTTCGCCTGGCAGCCGGTGGCCGGTGAGCGGGAGCAACCCGGCAGCGAGCGCCCCGCACCGACCCCATGAGCCGGTGAGCCCATGAGCCGGCGTACGCAGCGAGCCGGCGTCGGCAGAAGCAGTGAGTCACGTCCGTAACCACCCCCCTCTGGAAGGACGTTCAGGAGATGGCGAAGACTCTGCACGGCGCGCCCCGGAGACGCGCCTTGTCCGTGGTCGGCATCGGGATCGTCCCGCTGCTCGGGCTGACTGTCGGGGCGGCGGGTACCGCCGCGGCGCAGCCCGTCGGGACAGCGACCGCTCCCGCCTCCACCACCATGACCCCGGCGGCACCCGCCTCCACCACGGTGACCCCCGCCGGTCACGGCTTCACCGCCGCCCTCAGCGGCAAGGCCACCTTCACCGCCGGCTCGGTGACCGTGACCTGCACGGTCTCGACCTCCAGCGGGCAGGTACCGGCGGCCCCCGGCAACCACAACGCGGCCGGCCCGGTGGGCAGTTCCATCACCCCGGCCACGTACCGCTCGTGCACGACGAGCATGCCCGGCGTCAGCGCCGCGGTCAGCACGACCGGCGCCTGGAGTGTGGCCATCCAGAACGGGACACCGGTGACCGCCGGGCTGAGCATCCCCTCCGGCGGGTTCGTCCTCAAGACCAGCGGGTTGGCGTCCTGCACGGTGACCGCCGCCCCCAGCACAGCGGCCACCGTGAACGGCACCTGGAGCAACGGCGCGCCCGCCACTCTCACCTTCACCCATGCCGCGGTACCCGTGAAGGTGACGGGCGGTTTCGGCTGCCCCACCAGTGCGACCAGCTCGACGTTCAACGCCACCTACAAGGTCAGCGACACCACCGACCCCGCGTCCCAGATCGCCGTCGCGGGCTGAGCGGGGCCGGTCCACGTCCTTCGCTCAGCGCGCGACCAGACTGCCTGCCGCCAGCGTGACCAGCGCCGTCATGGCCACCGTGCCGCTGAGGAACCCGGCGATCAGCCGTCGCCGAAGGACCCGGTAGACGCCCTCGTATTCGGTCCGCAGGGTGGCGCTGCGGACCGCAATGCGCTCCAGGTAGGCACGCGAGGCGGTGCGCTGGTCGTCGCAGTAGCGCGACTCCACCTCCCGCCGCTGGCTGTCGGTGAGCCAGGGCAGACCGGCGCAGAAGGCGTCCGCACGGGCGCGTGCCCGGTCCTTCTCCGCTTCCCAGAGCAGATATCCCTCGATCTCGTTGATGGCCTCGTCCATGGACGTTTCCAGCCCCGGAGTTTCCAGATTGCCCTCGCTCTGGCGCATCTCCTCGTTGCCACCCATGGCCCTCACCCACCTGTCCGCGTAGCTCGGCCGGTTTCCGTACGACGGTGATTCATGCGCGGGTACCGACTTCGGTGCCGCGCGCCTCTCGGCCGTCCGCCATGGCCTCGATCTCTCCGGTGATCTCCGGGTGGTGCAGGTCGAACGCCGGGGATTCGGAGCGAATGCGCGGCAGGGTGTGGAAGTTGTGCCGCGGCGGGGGGCAGGAGGTCGCCCACTCCAGCGAACGGCCGTAGCCCCAGGGGTCATCGACCTCGACCTGCTTGCCGTATTTGGCGGTCTTCCAGACGTTGTAGAGGAACGGCAGCAGGGAGAGTCCGAGGAGGAAGGAGAAGATGGTGGAGACGGTGTTCAGGGCGGTGAAGCCGTCGGCGACCAGATAGTCGGGGATGCGGCGCAGCATCCCCTGCGCACCGAGCCAGTGCTGGACGAGGAAGGTGCCGTGGAAGCCGAGGAACATGGTCCAGAAGGTGATCTTGCCGAGGCGCTCGTCCAGCATCTTGCCGGTGAACTTCGGCCACCAGAAGTGGAAGCCGGCGAACATCGCGAAGACGACCGTGCCGAACACCACGTAGTGGAAGTGCGCCACCACGAAGTACGAGTCCGAGACGTGGAAGTCCATCGGCGGCGAGGCCAGGATGACACCGGTCAGACCACCGAAGGTGAAGGTGATCAGGAAGCCGATCGTCCACAGCATCGGCG
>NZ_JBFAEA010000031.1:0-70034 GCF_040641675.1 Streptomyces sp. NPDC020742 | reverse complement strand
CGCCCCGCCATTTGCGGCATCGAAGACATGCGCCCCGAATTTACGGTCCGCCTCCAGCGCGAACAGCGCCGCCGCCAGCACCGGGAAGGCCAGCATGACCAGCACACCGGTCAGCAGCACGTTCCAGGTGAAGATCGGCATCCGGAACATCGTCATGCCGGGTGCCCGCATGCAGATGATCGTGGTGATGAAGTTGACCGAACCGAGGATCGTGCCGAAGCCGGAGAAGGCCAGACCCATGATCCACATGTCCGCGCCGACGCCCGGGGTGTGCACCGCGTCGGAGAGCGGCGCATAGGCGAACCAGCCGAAGTCGGCGGCCCCTTGCGGGGTCAGAAATCCGCCGACCGCGATCAGCGAGCCGAAGAGGTAGAGCCAGTAGGCGAGCATGTTCAGCCGGGGAAAGGCGACATCGGGCGCGCCGATCTGCAGCGGCATGATCCAGTTCGCGAAACCGGCGAACAGCGGCGTCGCGAACATCAGCAGCATGATCGTGCCGTGCATCGTGAACGCCTGGTTGAACTGCTCGTTCGACATGATCTGGTGGCCGGGCCGGGCCAGTTCGGCACGCATGAGCAGCGCCATCAGCCCTCCCACACAGAAGAAGGAGAAGGCGGTGACCAGATAGAGCGTGCCGATGGTCTTGTGGTCGGTGGTCGTCAACCACTTCACGGGGAGCTTCATGCCCGGTAGGTGTCCGGGCCCACCGCAAACCTCACCGCCCACGGGCACGAAGAGCCGTGCCGACCAGGTGTGAAGAGTCACCCGGAACGGGTGTGAAGATCGGGACCATGCCGGACACCAAGGGTTCATGAGCACGGACGACGCCTTCGCCGAGGCCTATCGCGCGCACTACTGGGCGGTCAGCCGCTTTGTGGCGCGTCGGCTGGACGGGCAGGCACACGAGGTCGAGGAAGTGGTGGCGGAGGTCTTCTCCATAGCCTGGAGACGCCGCACCGAGCTTCCCGACGCTCCGCTTCCCTGGCTGTACGGGGTGGCCCGCAACTGCCTGGCCAATACGGTGCGCGGGCTCGGCCGCTACCGGCGGCTGCTGCGCCGGCTGAGCCATCACGAGGTGGCGCACCAGCGGCAGACCGTCGAGAGCCCGGACGCGGAACGCCCCGGCTCCTGGGTGCACGAGGCGCTGGCCCGGCTCTCCCCCACCGACCAGGAGGTACTGCGGCTGACGGCCTGGGAGGAATTGCCCCTGGAGGACCTGGCGGTGGCCCTCGGCTGCAGTCAGAGCGCGGCGGCCATGCGGCTGCACCGGGCGCGCCGCCGCCTGCGCGCGGAGATCGACCGTATGCGGATGACCGTGTCCGTACGAGCAGGAGGCGACCGCAATGAGTGACGAACTGGACCTGTTGCGCGCGGCCGATCCGGTACGGGCCGACGCGGGGCCCTGGCGGGACCGCCCGCTGGACGCCCGGGCCGAACGGGGCCTGAACCGTCTGCTGCACAGCCGGCGCACCCGGCAGGCCGGGCGTCGCCTGGTGCTGCGTGCCGAGGCGGCGGTGCTGGTGCTGGTGGCCGTGCTCGCCTTCACCCTCTCCGACGCCGGCAGCCGCCCGGCCGCGGCGGCACCGGTGGCGCTGGCACCGCACGCCGGAACCCGGCCGGTACCGCTGGCGGACATCGTCCGGCGGGCGGAGGCCAGGGCGCGCACGGCCGGCACGGCGGACGGGCCGCACCGGGGCAGCCATCTGCAGAGCTGGTACCTGAGCATGGAGTCGGGCCCGGACGCCGCGCCGCCCGTTACCGTGCCGGAGGAGCGCATCACCCGTTGGAACGCCGACGGCAGCGGCTCCGAACTGGTCGTGGCCACCGATCCCCGGCACCCGGGACGCCCGGTGATCCATGACGACGACGGCCACTGGCGGACCGTCAGCTACGGCAAGGTGCTGCACCGCAAGACCTATCCGGCGGGATCCGAGGCCCGGCACAGCGGTCCGGCCGGTGGTACCGAGCCACCCACGGACCCGGTGGCGCTGCGCGCCCACCTCGCCTCGCTCTACGGCGGCGTGGACGGCATCCGCACCACGTCCCAACTGCTCGCGGCGCTCTCCTCGTACCGTCAGGAGTGGACGCCGGGCCCCCGGGAGACCGCCGCGATCGACCGGTTGCTGGCCGCTGCGGAGGGGCTGCGTCCGGCGGGCGCGGTCACCGACCGGCTGGGCCGGCGCGGCCAGGCGTACGTCCACGAAGGCCTCGACGGCCCCTCGCGGGCGACGCGCCAGATGGTGATCCTCGATCCGCGCACCGGCGAACTCCTGGGACTGGAGGACACGTTCACCAAGGACCAACCGGACTTCAAGGTCAAGGCGGGTGCGGTGGTGTCGTACGAGGCGTGGATGCCGTGACGGCGGACCCGGCGCGGGGCGGGGAACGACCGCGCCGGGGCGCGTCCGGCGAGGCGCTTGCGTCGGGGCGCGTCCGCCGGGGCACGACCGCCGGGGCGCGGCGGGGCCGGGCCCGAGTGGCGGGGTGGCACGGTATGGCCGATCCTTGAGGGACGCGACGATCCATCCCGGCGCGGCGGTGCACGACGCCGCCGCGCCGATCTGCGTTCGCGGCGACCGCCGAGGGAGGCGACAACCGCCCGGGGCGGCGCGACCGCCGGGTGAGGCGACACCCCCACGGGGCGGCAACCATCGAGTGGCATATGCCGCCGAGCCGGCCACGGAGTGCGCACACACCGTCACAGGCGCGACGTGACCCACACCACAATGCTCCGACGGTTGCAGCCGATCACCGCGATATGGATCACAAACATGTACGCCACAAATTACTTTACGAAGGGGAGTTTCCCCAGCGAGGAGCGGGTATACGGCCACCTGCGCGGTCACCCGCGCACCGTCCGTAATGATCCCGTCTGCCCCTATGGTCGACCTTTGCCCGCCGCTCCATGGCGGGATTCGTCCCGCCCTTCCACGGCGGGCGGTGTCATGTAGTCGTCCAAGAGAGCGCAGGCGAGCGAACACGTGCCGACGCAGTCCCCCGTCGCCCCCGGGCCCCGCAAACCCGTCGGCAGCCATGCCGACGCCCCTTCCGGATCGCAGCAGGAGAGAAACCCGGATCCGGTACCGCAGACCGCGGGCGAGGTGACCGTCGTCGATCCGGCGATGGTCAAGCGTGCGGTGTCGGCGGCTGCGCTCGGCAACGCGATGGAGTGGTTCGACTTCGGCGTCTACAGCTACATCGCGGTCACCCTCGGACATGTCTTCTTCCCGTCCGGGAACCCCACCGCGCAGTTGCTGTCGACGTTCGGCGCCTTCGCCGCGGCATTCCTCGTCCGCCCCATCGGCGGCATGGTCTTCGGCCCGCTCGGTGACCGCATCGGCCGGCAGAAGGTCCTCGCCATCACCATGATCATGATGGCGGCGGGCACCTTCGCCATCGGTCTGATCCCGTCGTACGCCTCCATCGGCGTCGGCGCGCCCATCCTGCTGCTGGTGGCCCGCCTGGTCCAGGGCTTCTCCACCGGTGGTGAGTACGGCGGCGCCTCCACCTTCATCGCCGAGTACGCGCCCGACAAGAAGCGCGGATTCCTCGGCAGCTGGCTGGAGTTCGGCACGCTCGCCGGTTACGTCGGCGGCGCCGGCCTGGTGACGCTGATGACCGCCCTGCTCTCCACCGAGGACCTCACCTCCTGGGGCTGGCGCATCCCGTTCCTGATCGCCGGACCGATGGGCATCATCGGCCTGTACCTGCGGATGCGACTCGAAGAGACCCCCGCCTTCGCCCAGTTGGAGAAGGAGGCGCGGACGAAGGAGAAGGAGCGCCGCCAGGCCGAGAAGCGGCTCGGCATCCGCGAGATGATCTTCGGTCAGTGGCGGGCGATGCTGCTGTGCATCGGCCTGGTCCTGGTCTTCAACGTCACCGACTACATGCTGCTGTCGTACATGCCGAGCTACCTGACCTCGGAGCTGAAGTACGACGAGACGCACGGGCTGCTGGTCGTGCTCGGCGTGATGGTGCTGATGATGGTCGTCCAGCCGTTCGCCGGCCGGCTCTCCGACCGCTTCGGCCGCCGCCCGGTCATGGCCGCCGGCTGCCTCGGCTTCCTGGTGCTGTCGGTGCCGGCGCTGCTGCTGATTCGGCAGGGTTCGCTGCTGGCCATCGCACTGGGCATGGCCGCGCTCGGCCTGCTGCTGGTCGCCTTCACCTCGTCGATGCCGGCCGCGCTGCCCGCACTGTTCCCGACCAAGGTGCGCTACGGCTCGCTGTCGATCGGCTTCAACGTCTCGGTGTCGCTCTTCGGCGGTACGACGCCGCTGGTGGTCACCGCCCTCATCGGGGCGACCGGCAACAAGATGATGCCCGCCTACTACATGATGGCGGCGGCCGTGATCGGCGGGATCGCCGTCCTGCTGATGTCCGAGAGCGCCCGCAAGCCGCTGCCGGGCTCCCCGCCGGCGGTCGAGACCGAGGCGGAGGCCCGGGAGCTCGTAGCGGCCGCGGCCACCGGCCGGTAAGACCGATAGCGCCGGTACGACCGCGGACGGCCGCGGACGGCCGCACCGAACCGCACAACCGCAGGGCCCGGCCGGGGCGATCCGGCCGGGCCCTGCGGCGTCCCGCCAACCGGAACCGGGCACCCGCACCTGCCGCCTGTCTCGCTGCCGATCCGGCGGCGCAGGCCATCGCCCCGCCCCGCACACACCGGCCCCGCCCGGCCCGGGACCCGCTCCCCAGCGGCAGCCGGGCGCTCGGCGGCATCCGGGCGGCCCGCCCGGCGACTCCCGGCCCTGGTCCTGGCGCGTTCCGCGGGATGCGGCACGATGGTCGTCATGAGCATCGTGAAGATCAACGTTCTGACCGTCCCAACCGAGCAGCGCGAGGTCCTGGAGAAGCGCTTCGCCTCCCGCGCCGGCACGGTGGACTCCTCGGACGGCTTCGAGTGGTTCGAACTCCTGCGTCCGGTCGAGGGCACTGACCAGTACCTCGTCTACACCCGCTGGCGGGACGAGGAGGCCTTCCAGGCCTGGATGGAGGGCCCGATGAAGGCCGCGCACCAGGGCGGCGCCCCCGAGGGCGGCGAGCGCCCCAAGCCCGCCGCGTCCGGGTCCACCCTGTGGTCCTTCGAGGTGGTGCAGCAGGCGGGCCCGAAGCAGGGCTGACCGCCGCCGGCGGCCCGTCGCTGCGCCCGTACGACCGCCGCCCGCACGGCAGTTGGGCAGTGCGCACCAGAAGTGCTGCTGCTTGCTGCCGGGCGGGCGGGCGACGGGTGAGCGTGCGGGAGGGCGCAGGTCAACTCCCCGGTCCGCTGGCTTCGGTGAGACCGCCGCGCCGGCTCACTTCGCCAGGTCCGGTGGTCGGGGCGGGGTGGGCGGCGGAGTGCGGGGCACGGGCCGGCGGGCGTCGCCGTTGTGGGGCTCTTCCGCGTACGAGCCGCAGAGTTCCGCCGACAGCTCCCGCACCAGCTCGGTGAGGTCGGTGGGCCGGTCCGCGGTCCACCAGTCGCCCAGCATCTCGGCGAGGGACTGTTGACGGGCCGCCGAGAGTTGCTCGGCGACCTCCCGCCCGCGGTCGGTGAGCAGCAGCAACAGCCCCTCGCGGACGGCCAGTCCGCGTTCCTCGATCTGTCGGACGCTCTCCGAGATCACCCCGAGCGGCACCGTGGTGCGTTCGGCGAGCAGCCCGGGTTCGACCGAGCCATAGCGCTGGATGCGCAGGATCACCCAGCTGGCCGCCGGCTTGAGGTCGAGGCCGGCCCGCGTGGTGATCTTCTCGTAGATGTGCTTGCGGCCCTCCATGCTGCCGAGCTTGGACAGCGCGCGGGCACACTCGTCGCGCGAGGACCGCTCGACGGGGTTGGAGGAGAGCACCTCGCTGGTGTCGGGGGCGGTCACGCTGCTGCGCAGCGGCTCCTCCCGGAGGAACCAGGCCAGGGCGAACGCCACCAGGACGACCGGCACCGCGTAGAGGAAGACATCGGTGATCGAGACCGAGTAGGCGTTGAGCACGCCGGCGGCCTGGCCCGGCGGGAGCTGTGCCACGGTCCGGGGGTCCTCGGCGATCCTCGACGGGTCGATGCCGGGCGGCAGCTGCTGTCCGGCGAGCGCGTCCGCGATCCGCGGGCCGAGTCGGTTGGCGAAGAGCGCGCCGAAGATGGAGACGCCGAACGAGGCGCCGATGGAGCGGAAGAACGTGGCGCCGGAGGTGGCCACGCCCAGGTCCTGGTAGGCCACCGCGTTCTGCACGATGAGCACCAGTACCTGCATGACCAGGCCGAGTCCGAAGCCGAAGACGAAGAAGTAGGCGCTCATCTCGGCTACGCCGGTGGCGGGGTCGAGCTGGTGCAGAAGCAGCAGGCCGAGCGTCACCACGGCGGTGCCGGCGATCGGGAAGACCTTGTAGTGGCCGGTGCGGCTGACGATCTGGCCGGAGCCGGTGGAGGCCAGCAGCATGCCGAACACCATCGGCAGCATGTGCACACCGGACAGGGTCGGGGTCACGCCCTGTACGACCTGGAGGAACGTCGGTAGGTAGGTCATCGATCCGAACATCGCGAAGCCGACCACGAAGCCGATGACGGCAGTGAGGGTGAAGGTCCGCATCCGGAACAGCCGCAGCGGGATGACGGGTTCCGCGGCCCGGCGCTCGGCGAGGACGAACCACCCCAGCAACACGACGCCCAGCACGCCGAAGCCGATGATCTGCCAGGAGTTCCACGGGTAGGTGACGCCGCCGAGCGAGGTCATCAGGACGAAGCAGGCGGCGACGGCGGCGATCAGGCCGGTGCCCAGGTAGTCGATCCGGTGCGGGGTGCGGTGGCGCGGGATGTGCAGCACGCCGGCGATGACCGCGAGCGCGACGATGCCGATGGGGACGTTGATGTAGAACACCCAGCGCCAGCTGAGGTGGTCCACGAACAGCCCGCCCAGCAGCGGGCCGAGGACGCTGGCGCTGCCGAAGACCCCACCGAACAGGCCCTGGTACCTGCCGCGTTCGCGGGGCGGCACGATGTCGCCGACGATCGCCATCGACAGCACGATCAGGCCGCCGCCGCCCAGCCCCTGGAGCGCGCGGAAGGCGATCAGCTCACCCATGTTCTGGGCGATGCCGCAGAGCACCGAGCCGATCAGGAAGATCACGATGGCGGTCTGGAAGAGCCTCTTGCGGCCGTACTGGTCGCCGAGCTTGCCCCACAGCGGCGTCGCGGCCGTCGAGGCCAGGAGGTAGGCGGTGACCACCCAGGAGAGGTGGTCCAGGCCGCCGAGCTCGCTGACGATCGTGGGCAGCGCGGTGGCGACGATGGTCTGGTCGAGCGCCGCGATGAGCAGGCCGAGCAACAGCGCGCCGATCGCGACGAGGACCGCCCGCTGGGACCGGCTCTCGACCGGGACGGCGGGGGCGCCGGTGTCCTGCGCCATGTGCGTGTCCTCCTGTTCCGGTGTCCCCACGCGCGGTGCGGGGCGGTGGTCGCCACCACCGGATGCTCCCTCCCCGCTACCGTCGGACTCCTTCCATCCTGGGCGGTCCTGCCGGATACGGCCCGCCGAGCGGCACCCGGCAGTCCCGCCCCTGCGCAGGTCACCAGTGGTGTGCCGGTCGGATGTCGCCGAGCGCCTGCGCGGACGGGTGGGTCTCTGGATAATCGCTGCCTGTTCGAGGCCTCCAGGGAGGGGACCGCTCGTGACGGCACTACCGACATGCCCGCACTGCTTCGCCCCGGTACGCGGTGACGGCCGGCCGAGTTGCCTGTGCGCGGCCGTCGAGGCGGAGGACTTTGATCCGCTGCGCATACGCCCGTACGTGTCACTGCCCGATGCGGATGCGGAGGACGGAGACGACGCTCGCGGCGGGGAAGACCGCGGTGGCGGGCACCACGCCGGTGGCGGAGACGCCGTCGGTGGCGGGAACGGGGGCGGTGACGAGGGCGGGTACCCGACCGGGAGCGGCGACGGGGACCGGGACTGGTACCGGAACTGGGGCAGGCATCGGGCCGGGGCCGGGGGCGGGGGCGGGGGCGCCCACACCGGCCGGGCCGACCGCCTGGAGGAGTTACCCGGTGTGGACGCGGCGGTGCACCGGGCGGAGCCGGCGCCGTACGGGGCCGATGCGTACGGGGTCGAGGCATACGGGGCCGATGCGTACGAGGCCGACGCCTACGGGGCCGAACTGCACGCGGCCGATGTGTCCGAGCCCCTGGTGCGGCGGGCCCAGCGCCCCGGTGGCCCCTCGTCGAAGACCCACCGCTCGGCCCCCGGGGAGCCGGCGGTCCGCGACGCCGCGCCTTTCCCGACCGTCGACGCCGCCCCTGCCCCGGCACGCCGCCGGCGCACCCTGCCCGTGGTCCTCGCCGCCGCCGGCGCAGCGGTGGCCGCCACCGCCGTCATCCTCAGCACCGATGTGCTCTCCGGCAGAGGGCACGACCGGGCGGCGCCCCCGGACGGCGGGGTGGCGCCGCCTCCGGCCACCTCCCCCAGCGGCGACGACCCTGCGCCCACCCCGAGCGGCACCCCGGCGCCGTCCGGCACCGCCGGCTCCCCTGCGCCGTCCCCGACCGCCCTCGGCACGCCGGAGACCACCGTGCGGCGCTACCGGACCACGCGCCCGCCGCATCCGCCCGCCCCGACCCGGGCCGCCGGCACCGTCACCGAATCCCCCAGCGGCGGCAGCCCCAGCGCCCCGCCCACCGGGCCGATCGTGCTGCGCGAGGGATCCAACGGCCCGGAGGTGGCGGAGCTCCAGGAGAGGCTCCGGCAGCTGACGCTCTACGGGGACACAGCGGACGGCCGGTACGACACCGCCGTACGGGCCGCGGTATCGCGCTACCAGCGGGCCTACGGCGTCCTGGGCGACCCGGACGGCGTGTACGGCACGGCGACCCGGACGTCTCTGGAGTCCCGCACCCAGGAGCCCTGACCACGGCGCGGCACACCCCCACGCCCCCACGGCACCCCACGCCCCGACGGCACCACGAAGCCCTTAGCCTCCGGCCCCCTTCAGCACCCCTCGGCGCCCCCGCACCACGCCCCACCCGTTGCCCACCCGTTCCCGCCCGCTCCCCGCTCCCCGCTCCCCGCCCGGCGGTCGGACCGGCGGTCGGACCGGCGTGACGGTGACGGGTGACGGGGCCCGCTTGTCGGCACCCTCACTCTTTTGTATCGTGAAGGAACAAAGTGGTTCCGCCCGCACTCCCTGACCGGCGGGCGGAGCCACTTGTCCTGTCGTGCCGCCCGCGCCTCCCGTCTGCCGGGACCGCCGGACCCCCACCAGCCCTTACGGACCGCCCCGGCGCGCCGCGGCCCTCGCCGCCCGCACCCCGCCGACCGCCCGTCCGCCCCGTAGCGCCCAGGAGCCCCGCCGATGACGGCAACCACCACGCTCACCGCCCGCGCCCTGCTGCTGGACATGGACAGCACGATCGTGAACTCCGAGGCCGTCGTGGAGCGCTGCTGGCGCGGTTGGGCGGCCGAGCAGGGGCTGGACGAGGACGAGGTGCTCAAGGTCGTCCACGGCCGGCAGGGCTGGGCCACGATGGCTGCGCTGCTCCCGGACCGCCCGATGGAGCTCAACCTCGCCGACAACCGCCGGATGCTGGCACAGGAGACCTCCGACATGGAGGGTGTGGTGCCGGTCCCGGGCGCGCCCGCCTTCATGGCCGCCCTCGCCGGGCTTCCGCACGCCCTGGTGACCTCCGCCGACATCCCGCTCTCCGACGCCCGGATGGGCGCCGCCGGGCTGCCGATGCCGACCGTCCGGATCACCGCGGAGAGCGTGAGCGCCAGCAAGCCGGACCCCGAGGGCTTCCTCAAGGGCGCCGCCGAACTGGGTTTCGCGCCCGATGACTGCCTGGTCTTCGAGGACTCCGAGGCGGGTATCGAGGCGGGCCGCGCGGCGGGGATGCGGGTCGTCGGGGTCGGCGACCGCGCGGCGGCGTTCGCCCCCACGGCGCAGGTGACCGACCTCACCCAGGTACGGATCGAGGCGCGAGCGGACGGCATGATCACGATCCGGCTCGGCGCCGCGCCGCAGTCCGGCTGAGATCCGCCACACGGCCCGGAAGCGGGCCCCGTCCCCCTCGACGCAGCAGGCGGCCCGACACAACGGGCGACCCGGCGCAACGGGCGGCCGGGCACAACGGGCGGCCGGGCACAACGGGCGGCCGGGCACAACGGGCGGCCGGGCACAACGGGCGGCCGGGCACAACGGGCGGCCGGGCCGCACCGACCGGGGCTCCTGCCCCGCGCCGCCGCGGCCCGGCCGCCTACCGCTCACGGTCGCCTACCCGCTCAGCCCGCCAGCGCCTCGTAGAGGCTGAAGGCCGCCAGCACCGCCATCACGGCCGCCGCGATCTTGGTGATGAGCTTGAGGGGGACGTACTTCATCAGGGTGCGGCCACCCAGGATGCCCAGACCGGCCACGGCCCACAGGGCCAACACGGCGCCGACGCCCACCGAGATGGGGTCGTCGTAACGGGCCGCGAGGTTGGCGGTCATGATCTGGGTCAGATCACCGAACTCGGCGACCAGGATCATGGTGAAGCCGGCGCCGGCCACCTTCCAGAAGCTCTGGTCGGCCGGCTTCTTGACCTCTTCCTCTTCCTCCTCCTTCTTCAACAGCAGCACGGCGGCGCCGACCAGGAAGAGCACGCCGACCACCCCCTGGACCACGCGGTGCGGCAGCAGCGTCAGCACACTGCCCGCGGCGATCGCCAGGCCGACATGGACGAGGAAAGCGGCCGCGACGCCGACGAAGACGTAGGAGGCGCGGTAGCGGGTGCCGAGCATCAGACCGGCCAGGGCGGTCTTGTCGGGCAGCTCGGCAAGGAAGATGACGCCGAAGACGACGGCGGCGACGGTGAAGCTGAACACGGGGTGGGATACCTCGATCGGTCGGGCCGCACCAAAGGGGCCCGGAAGAGGGATCGCTTCGGCACGGCAGCGTCAAACACTGCGGCCGAAGGTCTCGCTGGCGCGGTGCGTCTCCGCAGCGCGCTCCGGGCGCCGGCTCGCCACGAGGGCGGGCAGTATGTCGACGGTCCGGCAGAGAGCTACTCCCCTTCTGCTGTCCCCAAGGGTACGCGGTGCAGCCGTCCGCGCGCGACCAGTTCCAGCACCACCGCACACGCCGCCGCCTGCACCGCCAGCAGGGCCACCAGCACGAACAGCTGCACCGCTCCGGCCTGTACGGGCGAGGCACCGCCCAGCAGCATCCCGACGAACGCACCGGGGAGGGTGACCAACCCCACAGTCCTGGTCTGGTCCAGCCCCGGCAGCAGCGCGTCCGAGGCGGCCGGCCGGGCGACCTCCATCCGCGCGTCGCGGTCCGGCAGCCCGAGCGCCAGCCCGGCCTCGAACTCCCCGCGCCGGGTCTCCAGCTCGTCCAGCGCCCGCCGGCCGCCCAGCACCGTGGCGGTCAGCGCACCGCCGATGAGGATGCCGGCGACCGGGATGAGGGTGAGGCCCCGCGGCGGCAGCAGGCCGGTGACCAGCAGCAGGCTGACGACCGGGACGACCCCGGCGGCGATCGGCGCGGCGGCCCACCACCAGGTGCGGTTCTGGGTGATCCGGCGGCCGGCGGTCCGTACCGCGACCGCGAACATCAGCACCAGGAAGCAGAGCAGCCAGGGCAGGGCGTGCACCACCCAGCCGATGAGGTAAGAGACCGCCGCGAGTTGGGCGGCCGCGCGCAGCCCGGCGACGGCGATGCCACGGGCGTGCCCCAGGTGCGACAGGGCGGCGATGGCCACGGCGGCGCTCAGCAGGACGGCGAGGACGATCCCGAGGGTGGCGTTGACCGGCAGCAGCACGCGCTCACTGTAGGGCGCCACCCGGTGGTGCAGGCACGGGTGTGGGGCAATCGGAGTGCGGTTGCCCACTTATGGCGCTCCATCAACCCCCTTGAACTGACGTGGGCATGTCGCCACCCTGTTACCTGGTGCCCACCTCATGGACACCCCACATCACGACCATGAGGCACACCGCACGTCAACTTCCCCCCACATCAAGGGAGTTCCGATGGCAAAGACCAGGACGAAGGTCTACGCGCGTCGCGTTTCCATCGCCGCGGGTTCGGCCGCGGCCCTGTTCTCCACGCTGGTGCTAAGCGGCCAGTCCGCCCAGGCGGCACCGCCCAGCCCGCCGAGCGCCGCCACCGCGCGGACCTACCTCGCCCAGATCAAGGAGCAGGCCGAGGGCCCGCAGGACGGCTACAGCCGCGACAAGTTCCCGCACTGGATCGACCAGGAGAAGAACTGCAACACCCGCGAGGTGGTGCTCAAGCGCGACGGCACCGGCGTCCAGCAGGACGACAGCTGCGCGGCGGTCAGCGGCAAGTGGGTCTCCCCGTACGACGGCGCGACCTGGACCAAGGCCGCCGACCTCGACATCGACCACGTCGTCCCGCTGTCGGAGGCCTGGAAGTCGGGCGCCGCGCAGTGGACCACCGCACGCCGTCAGGAGCTCGCCAACGACCTCACGCACTCCCAGCTGATCGCCGTCACCGACAACCTCAACCAGGAGAAGGGCGACAAGGACCCGGCCAAGTGGCTGCCGCCGAAGGCGTCGTACCACTGCGAGTACGCCCGGATGTGGGTGTGGGTCAAGCACGAGTACGGCATGACCGCGGACCCCGCGGAGAAGGCCGCGCTGAAGAAGATCCTGGACGGGTGCTGAGCCGCACCACCCACCACGGGTGACCGCGCTTCCGCCGGCCGGTGCGGTCCGGCCGGCGGACGCGCCGCCGCCCCCGCTCCCCGCCGCGCGCCGTCCGGCTCCTATCCTTCCTCCCACGACGACGGGAGGCACCGATGGCCGGACTGCGCTTGGGGCCGCTGCTGCGGTACGTCGACGCGGACAGCGCGACGGTGTGGGTGGAGACCGACCGGCCGTGCGAGGTGCGGGTCCGCTGCGGGGCGGCGGCCGGCGGCACGGAACGCACCTGGCAGGTGGCCGGGCACCACTACGCGCTGGTCCCGGTCACCGGGCTGGCACCCGGCAGCGAGACGCCCTACCCCAGAGGTCCGCTGGCTGCTGTCGACCGTCCCCAGTTGCATGATCTTCGACGATCCGAACGCACCCAACTAGCGATTCTGAGCATACGGGTGGTTCCAGGCAGCGGGAAGCCCCGCCCATGCGCCACGGGGGCTGCGCACGGACGGGGCCGCACCGGTCAGTGCGTGGGGTGCACTGGGGGGTGCTGTGCTCGTAGTTCTGCCAGTCGCCTTTGGTACAGGGGCCCGGCAACATGGGCGGCCCGTGCCGGAGATGGGGCCGCCTCCTCAATGAGGTGATGAGCAACGGCCTTGAGGTGCGCCGACCACGCCAACACGTGCTGTTGCGCACTCCTGCCGCACTCCTGGGGCTCACCCGGAAGACACAGGGGAAGATCTGGACTCAGCTTGTTCGCTGCGTGCCTCACGTACCGAGCGATGGTGAGCCACTGTTCTTCAGTCCGCTGAACGCCCCCCTGCCCTTCCTGAAACCACCTGCCGAAGTCGTCCCCGTGGTCGTCCATTTGTGCGCTCCTGCGGGTCTGAGTTATGCGGGTGCGGCGATCGTAACCGTCTGCGCCGACGCGTCCGCCTCCCTTGGGTCACAGTGCCCCACCGACGGGGGACACGGCCCGCACGGCCCGCACATGGGCAGGAATTGCGGGGGCGTGCACGACTGCGCACCCTCACCATGCACCGCCGTGATATCGGCCAATACCTCTGCCATCCGAGCCCCTCCCCAGATTTCGGAGAGCGGCGATTCCAGCACGTTGCCGATGTTCAGGAACCGGCCCAGTACGCACGGCCACACGTCGCCGTTCGGCCCGACGGCGCACTTCTCGTGGGCGCAGTGCCCGCACAGGTCCGCGATGGTCGGCGCCGCGCCCTTGCTCGCCCGTCCGAATGCGCGCGTACGGTCTCCGCCGACTTGCCCCACACCGAGCGTTTGAAGGTCCCGCAGCGCCTCTTGAACGCGCTGTTCCTTCTGCACCGCGACGACACCGCCCCGCACTGGAATGTCCAGGCTGAGCGCCTTCTGAACGTTGTTCCGGGTGCGCTTGTGGGAGCCCCGGAGGTTGGTCACCTTGTCGTGTTCTTGCGCCGTGTCGGAGTAGTACGACGTAGCGAGTTTGACGCCGCACTCCGTGAAGGTCTCCCACAGCTCATCCCGCACGTGGGTCATGTTGGAGAAGACTTCGATGGTCAGCCCCGCGCCGTGCGCGTGCCGGATCAGTTCGGGAAGGTTCGGGTAGAGGGTCGGTTCCCCGCCGATGAACTGGACGTCACGCGCGCCCAGGTCAGCGAGCTGGTCAATGGTGTGCTTCCAGTTGTCCACGGTCATGGTGCCGTGCGTTCCCTTGGGGGACGAGTCCGCATAGCAGTGGTCGCAGGACTCGTTACAGAATCCCGTCACCTCCAGCCACGCGAATAACAGTCGGTTTTTGGCAACACCCATCTTGAGACTCCTTACGACTGGCGGTTTCTGGCTCCCCGCCCCCGCCAAGATTCCGAATTGCGTGGGGAACGAGATTCGGTTACATCCGGCAGGGGCGGGAGTTCATAAGCGGCAGGCGGCTACAGAATCCACTTCCCCAAGGTGCCCCCCGCACATTGCGGGCAGGGCACCTTGTGCGCCTTCCGGCAAGTGGAACAACCGTCGAAGCCTCCGCATTCAGGGCACCAGACCTCACGGTGACCTGCGCAGTACCCGCAGGTGTCCCCGACGGTCCAGAGCGAGAAAGGGCGCTGACCGCCCGTTCGTCCAGCACGGGGCTTAACCGTTCGGCGGGGTCGCTCCAGTGCTGTAGTCATGCGCGCGCTGTCACTGTCGCTGAGCGTGGTGCGGATGCCTACGCAGCAACACCACACAGTCGGTGACCTTGCTCTTGTCCCCCGCCGCTGCGGCTTTCCTCTTGGCCTCTTCCAGCCGGGCGCACTCGGCGCACTGCACGCTCATGAGGCCCCCGCTTCGCGCCGTGCCTCTTCCATCCGTCGCGCCATCTCGCACGACTGGCCAGAGGGGCACGTCTGGCACTCGTGCCTGTGCATGAGGTACGCGGACTCAAGCTGTTCAACGTCCGCCGTGCGGGGGGAGTCGGAGACTTCAGCAGTCATGCGGTCACCTGCACTCCATGGATCAGCCGGGGACCGATATCCACCCCGTGGACGGCAAGCCACAGGACGCGGCGTCGGGCACGCTGACGCTGCGCTTCCTGGCGCCGTTCGTGGGCTACGAGGTACGGGCGGACAAGTCCAATGTCCTCACCCCTGAGCGCGAGCATCCGACGCTCCCTGATGGGCGGGGTGATCGGAGGGGGCGGGGGCGCTGCCGAAGCCCTGTGGCGCCCCTCAGCGGGCAGTAAGAGCCGGAGCACCTGCCGGAGCAGTCTCGCTGTAGCGTGGAACACGTCGTCAACCTCCTGTGGTTGATGGCCACGCCCCCGGACGTTCGCCGCGTCGCGGGGGTACTTGCTGTTCCCCCCACGCTTCCCGCCCGGCGAATGCCTGCATAGCGGCCCCCTGTAGGCCAACTGTCGGCCAGAATGGAGACATGACCAGCGCCATCGGGGCCAACATCCGGCGTCTGCGCGAAGAGCGCAGATGGAGCCAGGCACGTCTAGCGCTTGAGACATGCCGTGCGACAGGAATTAGCGGAGACCCAATCGGGCGGCAAGAGATCAGCCGCTACGAGACAGGGAAACGCAGGCCCCGCGAATGGCTGCCTTTCATTGCTGCCGCTTTGGGTGTCCCGGTAGAAGCCCTCACAGCACCACAGAAGCCCGCTGAACCGCCCTTGCCGACGCTGGCCGACTTCCTGCCCAACGAAGACCCACTAAGCCCTCTCAGGGGCCGCACAGGGCGCCATATCGGCATTGGCGCCGTGGATGACCTACAGCAGCGCGTACATGGGCTCAGGCTCGCGGATGATGTGCTTGCCGGGGGCGACCTCATCCGACCGGCACTAAGGGAACTCCGTTCCGCTGTAAAGCTCTTCCGGGAAGGCACTCACACCAGCGAAGTAGGGCGACAACTACTGGTTCAAATCGGGGAGTTGGCGCAAATTGCCGGATGGATTGCCAGCGATGCCGGACAGCACGAAGAGGCAGAGCGCATCTACCGGCTAGGAATCAGCGCCGCAACGCAGGCAGAAGACCACACGCTTGCCGGGAACCTTGCCGGGTCACTCGCCTACCAGATGAGCAACACCGGCCGGGAAGGCGAAGGGCTCACCCTCGCTCAGGCAGCGCTGAACGATGCTGGGAGCGACGCACCCCCGAAAGCCCGCGCGCTCTACCTGGACCGGGTGGCTTGGGCTCATACGCAGGCAGGAGAAATCCAACCGGCCATTCGGGCACTGGGAGAGGCTGCCGAAGCATTGGCGGAGGAGAACGCAGGCAGCGAAGCACCCGCCTATCTTTATTGGGTGGACGCCGGGGAACTACAGGTCATGGAATCCCGGGTGTACACGGAGATTCGGCGACCTTTACGCGCTGTCCCCTTGCTCCGTGACGTACTCACCCGTTATGACGCAACGCACACGCGCGAAATGGCGCTCTACCTCTCATGGCTGGCCATTGCTCTTGCCGACGCGAACGAACCGGAAGAGGCGGCGGCAGTAGCACAGCGGGTAATCACAATCTCTGCCGACGTAGCGTCAGAGCGCACAGCGGAACGGGTACGCGTCATACTGTCTCGTCTACGAGATTTCGCAGACGTGCCGGAGGTTGCAACCCTTCTTTCCGGCAACGCTGCCTGAAAACGCCCAGCGGCCATGCAGCACCCGCATAACTCAGCGCATATCGGGACTCCGACGCCGGCTGAACCCCCGTGGGTAGCAATCTCCGCTTCTCTGCGACGCTGCGTGATCAAAACGCAGAAGGCTCCCGACGGCCACCCAGCGCGGGCAGTCATCGGGGGCCAGGGCCAGAAGTGTTTCGGCGTCCGACCACGACGTGATCGACGATTGGAACACCTCCGCGGCCTGGTTGGCCCGGATGCGGGCGACCTCCTGGTGGCGGGAGCGGATACTCGGCGGCCTGATGTCGTACTGGGTCTACCAGCACCTGGGCAACCTCTCCCCCGCCGAACTCGCCGCCGATGAGCTGTACAGCCGGGTGCGGGCGGCCGGCGACGGCACCCACCTGGTGCGGGGGTTCGCGGCCGCGGCCGAAGCCGACCCGTCGGGGGTGCGCTGGAGCTACCGCCGCGACCTGGGCCGGGTCCGGCTGGTCATGATCGACACCCGCGCCGGCCGCGTCCTGGACGAGGGCGATCGCGCGATGCTCGACAAGGCCGAGGGCGAATGGCTGCGGCAGGCCGTACTGGACGGGCGAAAGGGCTACGACCATCTGCTGCTCGGCAGTTCGCTGCCCTGGCTGCTGCCGCACCTGGTGCACGCCGCGGAGGGCTGGAACGCCGCGCTGTGTGCCGGGGAGCGCGGGCCCCGCTGGGCACGCGCCGGTGAAGCCCTCCGCCAGCGGGCCGATTTGGAGCACTGGGCGGCGTTCCCCGCCTCGTTCGCCGCGCTCACCGAGCTGATCGCCGAGGCGGGCTCCGGCGCCCACGCCCCGGCGACGGTCTGCGTGTTGTCGGGGGACGTCCACCACGCGTACGTGGCCGAGCCGCACTGGCGCGGCACCGCCGGCCCACGGCCCACCAGCCGGGTCCTGCAACTGACCTGCTCCCCGGTGCACAACAGCATCCCCGGCTCGTTGCGGGCCGGCTTCCGGTTCGGCTGGAGCCGGACCGGGCGCCGACTGGGGCGGCTGCTGGCGCGGCACGGGCGGCTCGGCCGGCCGCCGCTGACCTGGCGGCGTACCGGCGGCCCGTGGTTCGGCAACCAGTTGATGACCCTGACGCTGGCCGGCCGTACGGCGCGGATCGCGCTCGACCAGGCCCGCCGGGAAGAATCCGGCGGCGTCCGGCTCGTCACGGTCTGGCGGGATGAACGGCCCGGTGCGCCGGTTGCCGGGGAATCCGGTGGTGCGCAGGCCTCTGCCCGGGGAACCGACCGGCAGAAGCGGGGATGATGCGGGTGAATCGGCGCTCCCGGGCGGTCCAGGCCCGCGGCGTGGGGGACGCAGATGTGGCGTATTTCTTGGCCACCCGGGTGCTGTACGGGCGGGTCCGGCGGTGATGATGGGGCGCACATCCGAACGCCGCCCCGCCTCTCGGCCGGCCGCGCCCCGCGCCGGCCGTCCGCCGCCCCAGGGAGAGCCCCTCTTGGCCGCCGACCACCTCGCCGACCACCCCTGCCACCGCCACCCCGCTCTCACCCTCGCGATCGTCGGCGCGGGGCCGCGCGGGACGAGCGTGCTGGAGCGGCTCTGCGCCTCGGCCGCCGAACTGGCCCCCGGCGCCCGTCTGACCGTCCATGTCATCGACCCCGCGCCGCCCGGCGCCGGCCAGGTGTGGCGCACCGATCAGCCGGGCGAGCTGCTGATGAACACCGTGGCGTCGCAGGTCACGCTGTTCACCGACGAGAGCGTGGAGTGTGCCGGCCCGATACGGCCGGGGCCGAGCCTGTACGACTGGGAGGGGTGCCGGGTCGGACCGGACGACTACCCGGAACGCGCGCTCTACGGCCGCTATCTGGAGTGGGTGTTCCACCACACGGTGCGCACCGCCCCCCAGGAGGTGACCGTGGTGCCGCACACCGCCCGTGCAGTACGGCTGGCCGAGGCGCCGGACGGGTCACAGGCACTCTCCCTCGACGACGGGCGGACCCTGACCGGCCTGGGCGCCGTCGTCCTGGCCCAGGGGCATCTGCCCACGGTCCCGGACACCGAGCAGCGGCGGCTGGCCCACTACGCCGCCGGGCACGGCCTGGCCTATCTGCCGCCCGCCAACCCCGCCGATCTGACCGCGGAGCTGGCGGCGCTGGCCCCGGGCCGCCCGGTGCTGCTGCGCGGTCTCGGTCTCAACTTCTTCGACCACATGGCGCTGTTGACGACGGCCCGCGGCGGCCGGTTCGTGCCCGGTGCGGACGGCGGACTGAGGTATCTGCCGTCCGGGCGGGAACCGCGACTGTACGCCGGCTCGCGGCGCGGCGTCCCGTACCACGCCCGGGGCGACAACGCGAAGGGCGCGCACGGCCGCCACCTACCGCTGCTGCTCACGCCCGATGTGATCGCCGCCTTCCGCAAGCGCGCCGACTCCGGCGACCTGCCCGACTTCCTGACGGAGGTCTGGCCCCTGGTGGCCAAGGAAGTGGAGACGGTCTACTACGAGGCGCTGCTCGCGCGGCGGCAACCGGGCGGGGACACCGGGACCGAAGCGGACCCCGGGACGGAGACAGACCCCGGGACGGAGACAGACCCCGGGACGGAGACAGACCCCGGGACGGAGACGGACCCCGGGACGGAGGCGAACAACGGGACGGAGGCGGACACCGGGACAGAGGCGGACATCCACCCCGCGGCGGACACCCACCCGGAGCCGGCCCCGGACCCGCACGCGGAGCCGGACGCCCCTGCTGATCCGTACCGCCACCCGGAACCCAACGCCCCCACGGGTGCGCACGCGGGCCGGGGGCACCACCGGGAGACCTCCCCGGAGCGCTTCCGGAGCCGCTTCCTGGGCAGCGCGCACCGCAGCCCCGAGGAGACCGCCACGCTGAACGCGTTCGGTATCGCACCCGCCGAACGCTGGGACTGGGACCGGATCTGCCGGCCGCACGCGGGGCGGTCGTTCGACGGCCGGGCCGCCTTCCGGGCGTGGCTGCTGGACCGTCTGCGCACCGACATCGCGCACGCCCGGCAGGGCAATGTCTCCGGTCCGGTGAAGGCGGCGCTGGACGTGCTGCGGGATCTGCGCAACGAGCTGCGGCAGATCGTCGATCACGGCGGACTGTCGGGCGCGTCCCGCCGCACGCACTTGGACCGCTGGTACACCCCGCTGAACGCCTTCCTCTCCATCGGGCCACCGCGCCGCCGGACAGCAGAGATGACGGCGCTGATCGAGGCGGGGGTGCTGGAGGTGGTCGGTCCGCGCATGACGGTCCGGCCGGGCGACGACGAGGGCCGGGGGCCGGGCTTCACGGCGTACTCCCCGGATGTGCCGGGCTCGGAGGTGACCGCGACCGCCCTGATAGAGGCACGGCTACCGGAGCCGGATCTGCGGCGCACCGGTGATGCGCTGCTGGCCACACTGCTGGCCGACGGCGGCTGTCGGCCGCACACCGTGGACGGCTACCAGACCGGCGGGCTCGACGTCTCAGCGAGCCCGTACCACCTGGTCGAGGCCGACGGGCGGCACCATCCGCGCCGGTTCGCGGTCGGGGTGCCGACGGAGGGCGTGCACTGGGTGACCGCGGCGGGGGCGCGCCCCGGAGTGGGATCGGTCACCCTGGCCGATACGGACGCGGTGGCACGGGCGGCGCTGCGGGCAGCGCTGCGGCCGGCGAACGGGGAGGGCCCGGAGCGCGCGGGCGGGGGCCGCGCGGAACACCGGAACGGGATGCCGGCCGGGGCCCCGGTCCGTCCCGAAGGGAAGGGCTCGGGCGCCATCGAACCGACCCCACGACTGACGTCGATAGCGCGCCCCAGGGCCGAACTCGCCTGACCCCACCGGGGATTGACACGCGGCCGGAGCGGGCCGGCAGCCCACATGCGGGCGAGAGCGGCGGCGAGCGGGAGCCGACGCGCGACCGGGACCGCTCCGGCCGGAGGACGTGCGCGCGACCGCTCCGCACCGACCCGACCGGTGCCGAGCGGTGGGCTCGCCCCCCGCTGCACCACCGCCGCCCGCGGCGGCCCGCACGCCCACCCCGAACGAATCGGTTCGTGCCAAAGGCGCCTTTGGGACAGAACTTGAACTTGCAAGCACTATTAGGCCTCCCTAACCTATGCCTCCGCGGTTCTCATCGTCCCCAAGAATCCGTAGGAGTCCCCACATGTCCGCACCCTTGAGCTCGTTCACCCAGCGCGCCACACCGCATGCGCTGGCCCTCTTCCGCGTGGTCGTCGGCCTGCTCTTCGCGTGCCACGGCGCGTCCTCGCTCTTCGGGGTGCTCGGCGGCGCGATGGGCCAGGGGGGCACCGTCCCCACCGGCGCCTGGCCGGGCTGGTACGCCGCGGTGATACAGCTGGGCGGCGGCCTCCTCGTGCTGCTCGGCCTGGGCACCCGCGCCGCGGCGCTGGTGAGCTCCGGCTCGATGGCGTACGCGTACTTCTCCGTCCACCAGGGCACGGCGCTGTGGCCCATACAGAACGGCGGCGAGGCCTCCGCGATGTTCTGCTGGGCCTTCCTGCTGCTCTTCTTCACCGGCCCCGGCGCCTGGGCCCTGGACCGCGTCTTCTTCGGCCCGGGTGAGCAGGAGGCGGCCCCTTCCGTCCAGCGCGAGCCCTCCGCCGCCTGACGACCTCCCGGCGTGGGCCCGTCCCACGCCCCGGCCACGGCCCGTACGGCAGCGCTGCCGTACGGGCCGTGGCATGTCCGCACCCCCCTGGCCCGCCCCGGCCCGCGCTCGCCGCCCCCTGGCCGTCCCCCTTCCGGGGCCAGGCGTACGCTGTATGGCTGTACAGCCGCCCCTGCCGCACCGAGCGACGTCGCGGCGGGGTTCGGAGCGGGAGAACAACGTGTGGGAGAACCTGGGGTCCCTGAGCGGCACACCTTGGGTGTATGTGATCGTCAGCCTCTCGATCGTGCTCGATGTCTTCGTACCGATCCTGCCCAGCGGGGTCCTGGTGATCGCCGCGGCCACCGCCGCCGGCACCGGAACCGCCGCCGACGCGGTCGGCCGTGTCGAAGCCACCTCGGCCGTCCATAACGGCGCCCACCTCGCCGAGATGCTCTCCCTGGTGGTCTGCGCGGCCACCGCCTCGGTGCTCGGCGACATGGTCGCCTACCGGCTCGCCTGGCGCGGCGGCGAACGCTTCGACCGGACCATCGGCCGCTCCCGCCGCCTCACCGCCGCACAGGAGCGGCTCGGCACGGCGCTGACCCGCGGCGGTGGCGGCATCGTCGTACTGGCCCGCTTCGCGCCCGCCGGACGGTCGGTGGTCAGCCTGGGCGCCGGTGTCGCCCACCGCACGGTCCGTGAGTTCCTCCCCTGGTCCGCGCTGGCCGGCCTCGCCTGGGCCGCGTACAGCGTGAGCCTGGGCTACTTCGGCGGCCACTGGCTCGGCACGTCCTGGGTCAGCACCGCACTCTCCGTCCTCGCCCTCGTCGCCGCGGGCTCGGCCGCGGTGTTCCTGATGCGACGACCGGAACGGCAACCGGCTCCGGCCCCGGCCCACTGAGCGGTACGGAATCCGGGACGGCGAGCGGGACGGCAGCCGGGACGGCGAGCGGTGCGGGGGGCTGGCCGGCCTGGGGCGCTGGCCGGCGCGGGACACTGGCTCGTCCAGGGCGCCGGGCGACGGCGGGACTAACGGGCCCCGGGCTCCAGCCTGCGGCGGGACACTGACCGGCCCGGGGCTCACCCGCCCAAGACTCACCCTCGTCTCGGGCTCCCCGTACAGGGTTCTCCCCGCACAGGCCTCTATCGGCACCGGAGGGCACCGCTGGAAATCCCTTCGCCGCCCGTCGGCCCCGGCTGCAACGATGACCGACATGAGCGGCAAGGACACCGAGAACACCGGTACGTTCGCGTCCGGCGCCCCGGACGGAGCCGGGGGCACCCCCGCGGGCGGCGACGCGACCGGCACACCGGCCAGCAGCACAAAGGACATCCCGGCGGCTCCTGGCGACACCGGGGGCCGCACCCCTGACGCCGTCAGCGCCTGGTACCCACGCCCCGAGACCGCGGCCGACGCCCCGGCGGTCCGTCGGATCAACCTCGCCGCCTTCCCGACGCCCGGCGAGGCGGACCTCGTCGATGCGCTGCGCCGGGACCCGGCGGCCTGGCTGCCCGGCCTCTCGTACGTCGCCGACGCCCCCGACGGCACTCCGGCCGCCCATGCTCTGCTGACACGCTGTCATATCGACGAGGTCCCCGCGGTCGCCCTCGCCCCGTGCGCGGTACTCCCCGCACACCAGCGGTCGGGCGCCGGCGGCGCGGTGATCCGGGCCCTACTGGAGGCGGCGCGAGCGGCCGGCGAGCGCACCGCGCTGGTGCTCGGCCACCCGCCGTACTACCCGCGCTTCGGGTTCGCGCCCGCCGCCTCACGCTTCGGCATCCTGCCCCCGCAGCCCTGGCCGGACGAGGCCTTCCTGGCGCTCTCCCTGGACGGCTCCCCGCCCCCGCGCGGCACAGTGCGCTACCCGGCGGCGTTCGGCATCGCCTGACCGGAACCGGCTGATCAGCCGACCGACCAGCCGACCAGCCGGTCAACCGGTCAACCGGTCAACCGGTCAACCGACCAGCGAACGACCGGCCCGCCGCAACCGATGCGGACGTCGGGTCGCGGAGTCCACCTGCGGGCACGGAGTAAAGTCAACGGTCACACCACCCCTTCAGCGCCGCCGGCGCGGACGACCCGCCGCGCACCGCGCCGCACCCCGCCCTTGCTGGCCGGGCGACGCGGCACCACGGCACCGCCCACGGGAGGGGCCCGAACCACACACGCGAGGCACACAGCGGTGAATCCACCACCGGTCGTCGAATGGACCGAGGCCGGCCGGCCCCGCTCCGCCCGTTGGCGCTCCGAAAACGGCTCGCCGCCACCCCGCAGGATCGTCATCGCGGACGACCGCACACGGGCCGACGACGCCTACAAACTGGCCTGTGAGGGCACCGCGCTGCTCTGGCGCGGCGACTTCCACAACGCACGCCAGTTGCTGACCGCGCTGGCCCGCCGGATCGACCGCCGGCCGCGCAAGGCTCCGCCGGCCGACGTCACACTGGCCTTCCACCAGCACCGCGCCGCCCAGAACCAGCGCGCCCGGATCCTCGGCATGCTGCTGATCCCGCTCGATGCGACGTACGCCGTCCCGCTGCACCGGGCCCCCGACGTCCGCGAGGCCTGCACCAGGGCGTACGGCCCGAGCTCACCCGAACCGGCGCTCCGGCCCGCCGCTCCGACGGACGCGAACCTGGCCCCGGCAACCCCGGCCCCGGCCCCGGCCCCGGGCAACGCTCCAGCTCCGACGCTGAGCGACGGGAGCGCCGCCCCGGCCGCCGCGGACGGTGCTCCGGCCGCCGAGGACGACGTCCTGCCCGTCGAGGACGATGTTCCAGCCGCCGGGAACGACGCTCCGGCCACCGCGGACGATGCTCCGGCCGCCGAGGACGACGCTCCGGCCACCGCTTCCCTCGTCTCCCTCCGCGAACTCCTCGCCCTCATCGGCGCCAACGAATGGCGCAGGAAGGGCGTGGAGATCCCGGCGCTCGGCGGCGACCGGATCCATCCGCACTACGGGGTGTTCTCACCGGCCCGCGGCGAGTACGTGGACCTGGTGGCGGAGGCTCCGCTGCCCTCGCAGGAGCTCGCGTTCGACATCGGTACCGGAACCGGCGTGCTGGCCTCGGTACTCGCCCGGCGCGGCGTCCGCAGGGTGGTGGCCACCGACCAGGACCCACGCGCGCTGGCCTGTGCCCGTGAGAACACCCAACGGCTGGGCGTCGACGGGCAGGTGGAGGTGATCGAGGCGGATCTGTTCCCGGCCGGCCGCGCCCCACTGGTCGTCTGCAACCCGCCGTGGGTACCGGCGAAACCGACCTCCCCCGTGGAGCGCGCGGTCTACGACCCGGGCAACCAGATGCTGTTCGGCTTCCTGACCGGCCTCGCGGACCACCTGACCCCGGACGGTGAGGGCTGGTTGATCCTCTCCGACCTGGCGGAACACCTCGGCCTGCGCCCGCACACCGACCTCCGCGACGCCTTCGCCACGTCCGGGCTCACCGTCCTCGGCCGGCTCGACATCGCCCCGCGCCACCCGCGCGCCCGCGACACCTCCGACCCACTCCACGTGGCCCGTGCGGCCGAGGTCACCTCACTGTGGCGACTGGGCAGGTCGGACCACTAGGAGGCTCCCGAGCCGCGACGCCCGTTGGGCGGCCCGGCACCGGTCCCGGTCCTGGCCCTGGTCCTGGCCCCGTCCCCGTCCCCGTCCCCGAGGCATGGCACCCCGCTGGACAGTTCTCCGACTCCGTTCCGAGTTATGGCGCGCGCTCGGGTCACCAGGCCACGGCGCATCCTCAGACTTACCCTCCAGGCCTGCCCCTCCGTCCCCAGGGGCAGGCCCGAGGGACGGCCCCCAGGGTCGGGGTCGGGACAGACCTCAGAGCAAAGCTGGGCCCGGGCCCGCCGGCGGGCCGGGGTATGCCGACCGGAGCCGATCAACCCGATCGCGGCCCCAGGAGGCAGCCCTCGTTACAGCCCGAGGCGCAGGCCTTCGGAGACAGCCCCGGTCACGGGTCGAGGCGCGCCCCCCAGGAGACATACCCGGTCACGGGCCGAGGCGCGGCCGCGATGCCCACGAGAACACCCGGTTACGGGCCGAGGCGCGACCCCAGGGCACCGGCCCGCCAGATCCATCCGCTCAAGCCCAAGTCCGCAGTCCCCACCCACATCTACAGTCCCCCGCCTACATCCACAGGCCCGCACCCACACCCCCGTCCCACACCCGCCTTGCACACATGACGGCGCCGCTCACCGGCATCCTCGCGGACCGCCACCGGCGGCCCGCACACGCTCACCACCTCATCGCCGACCTCGGCATCGGCCCGCACCACACCCCTCCACATCGACGATCAGGCACGATGGACGCACCATGGATCCTCGGTACCTCCTCTCCCGTGCCCACCAACTCGCCACCGAAGCGACCCCCTCCCGCCGTCGGTTGCTCGGCATCACAGGTCCGCCCGGCGCCGGCAAGTCCACCCTCGCCGCCTACCTGGTCGCAGAGTTGGCCGGCAGGGCAGCGCTCGTCCCGATGGACGGCTTCCATCTGGCCGAGGCCGAATTGCGCCGCCTCGGCCGCATGGACCGCAAGGGCGCCCCCGACACCTTCGACCCGGCCGGCTACGCCGCACTGCTAGCACGCCTGCGCGCCCCGGCCCCGGACGCGGCCCCGGACAGCGCCGTCTATGCACCGGCCTTCGACCGCCGCATCGAGGAGCCGGTCGCCGGCAGCATCCCCGTGGCACCGCACATCCCTCTCATCGTCACCGAGGGCAACTACCTCCTCCTCGATTCCGCCCCCTGGTCCTCGCTACGCAACCTGCTCGACGAGATCTGGTACGTGGACCTGGACACCCCGGAACGGGTCCGGCGCCTGATCGACCGCCATGAGCGCTTCGGACGCCCGCGCCCCGACGCCGAGCACTTCGTCCACACCTCGGATGAGGCCAACGCCCGCGTGGTAGCCGCAACCCGCGACCGCGCCGACCTCGTCATCACCTTCACCCCCACACAGGCCCCACCCCCACAGACCGACTGATCCTTCCCCCTCGCCTGGCCCGCCCTCCCCAGCCGCCTCCGCCTCCCCTCCTCTCGCACCTAGCCGGCCTCACACCGCGCGCACCCCAGCCCTCCCCCCTCCGGTCACGCGCCAACACCCGCCGCCTGACCGCCCCGTCGGCCACCTCCACCCGCGAGCAGACCGACCACCGACAGCGCACCCCATCCCACGGACACCACGGCCGCCTTCACCCTCCGGTCCCGCCCGGGCAACGTGAGGCTCAGCAGCGCGGCATCCCCGAAGTCCGCCGCGATCCGCACGCAGGCGGCGGTGCGCAGCGCGGGGCCCTCCGGCGCCAGTGCGAGTACGAGCCCGCTCACCGCATCCCGCCACGCCAACGGGCGCAGTGAGGTCCGGGTGTCCTGTGCCGTCCGCCCCTCCCCATCGACCAGGCCCGAAGGCCGCGCCAGCAGGTCAGGCACCGCCGTCACCGCCACTCCGTACACCGCCGTGGCCACCCCGACCGCACGCAACAACCCGACCTTCATCCGCGCCACCGCCTTCCCTTTCCCTCACCACCGGGCTTCTCGCCCCTCGCTTCCACACTCTCCCGCCGCACCCACTCAACTTCCTTCCGCATCCACCCCCTTCTCAAACGACATCATCGATGTCATCATGACATCAACAGTGTCAGCATGAGTGCGCACCACAGAGCGGCGCGCACCACAGAAGGGGGATGCGAATGAACATCACCGAAGCCGGTTTCGGCATGAACGGCACGGAAGCCGACCCCGGGGGGATCACCGACCCCCACGCCACCGAACGCAACGAGAACAACGAGAACAACGAGAACAACGAGCGCGGGAACGCCACGGACACCGAGGCCACCGCGAACCGCCTCTCTGCACGGACCGCCAGGCAACGCAAACCGGCCGAAGACCCACCTCATACCGGCGACCTTCTCTACGACGTCATCCGACGCCTCTGGCCACTGCACCGCACGGTCGTCCGCGCGGTGGAGCGGGAACTGAAGGACACCGGCATGACAGCCGGCGAACACGCACTGCTGGACGCCCTGGAAAGCGAAGGCCCGCGCACCGTCCCCCAGTTGGCGCGTTCCATGGGGCTGGACCGACAGCCGGTACAGCGCTGGGTGAACCACGCCAGGGAGCTGGGCCTGGTAGTGACGGCCCCCAACCCGGCACACCGCCGCTCCTCCCTGATCGAGCTCACCGCCCAGGGCTCGGCCGCCATACGCGGGATCCAGACCTTCGAGACCACGGAGCTGCGGCAGCGCCTGGCTGACCTGCCCAGCGAGGACATCCACACCGCACTGCACGTACTCGACCGACTCGGCGAGGAATTCCGGCACCTGGCGAACGGCTCGCACGTTCCACCGGAGGAAACCGACAGTCACGGCAATCGCGATACTTACACCGGTAGCGACAATAGCGACGGCAGTGACATTGCACCCGCCGCTCCCCGGCATCGCACACACAGAGGACGGTCCCAAGAATGACCCGCGCCATCACCGCCTGGTCCGAGATAGACAACGGCCTGGTGCCCATCGACGACGGCGAGTTGTTCTACGAGACGGCCGGCTCGGGTCCCGCGGTCGTGCTGCTGCACGGCGGCATGCTCGACCAGCACATGTGGGACGAGCAGTTCGCCTGGTTGGTGAACTCCGGCCTCCGCGCGATCCGCTACGACTTCCGCGGCCACGGCCTGTCCTCCACGGTGACCGGGGACTACGCCAACCACGACGACCTGTGCACCCTGCTCGACGCACTCGACGTCCCCCGCGCCGTCCTCGTCGGCCTCTCCCATGGCGCGCGGGTCGCACTCGACACCGCCATAGCCCACCCGGAGCGGGTGACCGCCCTCGCGCTCTCCTCCCCCGGCATCAGCGGCCGCCCCTTCACCGACCCCTTCGTCCTGGAACACATCAGGGAACAGGTGGCGGCCATCGGCGCACCGGACGGCGCCGAGCGCTACGTCGAGCACTTTCTACGGATGTGGGTGGACGGACCGCACCGTGAACCGTCCGCCGTGCACCCGGGATTCCGTGAGCGGATGCGTGCCTCGGCCGCGGCCAACGTAGAGGTGCACGCCGATGGAGTGGGCGCGGGTATGCCGCTGGAGGTCGGAGCCGCAGACCGTCTGACCGAAATCCGGGTGCCGACGGTCGTCCTCGACGGCGATCTCGACAGCAGAGACATCTCCGCCAACGCCCATGCCATAGCACTGGCCGTCCCCGGCGCCCGAAGAGTCCGCATACCGGGGGCCGGCCACATGGTCAACCTGGAGAACACCGCGCTCTACGACCAGGAACTGCACGCATTCCTCTCCGCCTTGGAATACTGACCCCTCGACCGGCTGGCCCGGACGCTGACTCACCCCACACCCCACCCCTCCCCTCCGGCGGTTAGAGTGGCCGGGCCGTGGTGTTCGGGAAGACCGGTGGCGGACCTCGTGGTCCCATTCCGGAGCGGCCCTCGCCACTGTGATCGGGGAGTTTCCATCCCTCTCCGTATGCGCACGGCGCGCATACGGCGCCACTGACCGCACCCTGCGGCCGGGAAGGCGGGGACGGACGCGGGCACCCGTAAGCCAGGAGACCGGCCACGGCATCTCACGAGTTGATCCACGAGGTGCTGGAGCGTGACCGCCGGATGGCCCTGTCCACCGATACCCCGAACACCCCTGCCCCCACCAGCTTCCGCTGGCGCCGGCAGGACACCGTCCGTACCGCGGGACTGATGGCCGTCATAGCCGGGCTGCACGTCGTTGCCTTCGGCGTGCTCTTCCTCCTGGTGGTGCCACACCACTACTCCGTCGGAAGCCAGGTCTTCGGCGTCGGACTGGGTGTCACCGCGTACACCCTCGGCATGCGGCACGCCTTCGACGCCGACCACATCGCCGCGATCGACAACACCACCCGCAAGCTGATGGCCGACGGCAAGCGACCGGTGTCGGTGGGCTTCTGGTTCGCGCTCGGCCATTCCAGCGTGGTCGTCGTGATGGCCGCCCTCGTGGCGGGCGGTGCCCACCTCGCGGGCATCCTCCTCAACGACCAATCCCGCACCCACCAGATCCTGGGCACGATCGGCACCACGATCTCGGGCAGCTTCCTCTACCTCATCGCCGCCCTCAACCTCATCGCCCTGACCGGCATCTGGCGCGTCTTCCGCGGGATGCGCGACGGCCAGTACGACGAGGCGGAACTGGAACAGCGCCTCGATTCACGCGGCTTCATGAACCGCTTCCTGGGACGCTTCACCCGCTCCATATCCCGCCCCGGCCAGATGTTCCCGCTCGGCTTCCTCTTCGGGCTCGGCTTCGACACCGCGACCGAAGTGACCCTCATGGTCATGGCGGGCAGCGGGGCGGCGGCCGGTCTCCCCTGGTACGCCATCCTGTGTCTGCCGCTGCTCTTCGCCGCCGGAATGAGCCTGTTCGACACCCTCGACGGCACCTTTATGAATTTCGCCTATCAGTGGGCGTTCTCCAACCCGGTGCGCAAGGTCTACTACAACCTCACCATCACCGGCCTGTCGATCGCCGTCGCGTTCTTCATCGGCACGATCGAGCTGGTGACCGTGCTGCACGACAAGCTCTCCCTCAACGACCCGCTGACCGACTGGGTCTCGGGCCTCAACCTCGACAATGCCGGCTTCATCATCGTCGGCCTGTTCCTGGTGGTGTGGGCCGCGGCACTGGCGTACTGGCGACTCGCCGGCGTCGAAAGGCGCTGGGAGCAGCGCGCCCGACACACCCCCACGGCAACCACCCCACCGACACCCCCCACCTCCCGCACCCCGGACTCCTGACCGCCCGCTGAAAACACCCAAGGCCCAGGCCTCCCGACCAACCCCGGGCAGCCTGGGCCTTCGCCATCCCCGAACCAATCAAACCCCAAAACACACAAACCCCAACGCCGCGATGCACCGGACTGGTCTTCTCACCGGACAGCGGGGCGGCCCAGTTGGCGATCATGTCGACGAGCGAATCAGGCGGTCGAAGCCAGGCCGGTGCGGCTCGGACGGGCCATTTCCGCGACGCGCCGGAGCCAGCCTGGCCGACCGTCAACAAGGAAGAGCGGGATTTCCGCCGCAGCAGCATCAACTAGTCGGCTAGCATGGCGTGTTGACTGTCCTACCTACTCAAGGAAGTCCGATGACTGGCCCTGGCAGCGACAGCTTCACCTGGCATCAGCTTCCGCCCTTTTTCCAAGATGCCGACACTGGCTCCATACGCTCAAAACGCCGCTATTTCGGTCAACTCCGCCTGACGCTGCTTCTATTGTTCTTGGCGGCAGCCGTCGGTGCCACGACGATCAAATTCGGCAGTAACGGGATCGACTGGGCAGGATTTGTTGCCGCCTTGGCCTTCATTTCCTCCATCTTGGTTCGGCTCTACATCGTGGAGCAACGAGATGAGCGGCGCTGGTACGAGTGCCGGGCCGCCGCCGAATCGTGCAAGACGCTCGCTTGGCGCTACGCGGTGTGTGGAGAACCCTTTCCTGAATCCATGCCTGCAGCCGAGGCCCGGCGTCTCTTCATCAACAGACTCCGAGAGATCAGCCTTGGTCTCGATATCGTCGATGTGTCGGCCGGACTCGACGTCAACGAGGCGATGGAACGCTGCCGTGCCGCCAGTAGGGACGAGAGGATCGAGACCTACAAAAGCAATCGCCTGACGGAACAAGTCGAGTGGTATGCACGGATGGCCAAACTGCGAGATAGGCAGTCCCGTACTTGGCGGAGTATTGCTCTCGTTGGGGAGATGCTCGGAGTCGTCGCCGGTGCGGTGAAGGCATACGGCGCGGTTTCCATCGATCTACTCGGTGTCGTCAGTGCGGGAGTTGCCGGAATCACCGCATGGTTCCAGGCACAGCGTCTGGAGACAGAAGCCTCTGCATATAGCCTGACCGCCCGGGAGATCAGACACATTCTCTCCCTTACGGATGAATCTGCGGACGCGGAGTCGTGGGGAAAATTCGTCGACCAGGCAGAATCCGCAATCTCCCGAGAGCACACCATGTGGGCGTCGGGCCGCACGGGTAACGTGGGGCTGACAGGCTGACTGAGCAGGAGAGGGACGCCCTCCTGAACGAAGGTCGCACACTGAGCGCGCACAGCAGAGCTTCTCACGCGTTCGCGGTGCTTCCCGCCCTCATGTGTACTGAATCCGTTTCTGCGGAGCGCCCCTCCTGACCGGTCATAGGGCGATGCGGACTCTGCCCTATAGGGTCAATCGCGCGTTGCGCACTGGTTCCTGGGGAAGCACCTGGCAGCCCTCCCCCGGAAGACACTCCCCCCGCAGCCCCTCACACCTGACACGGTGTGCGGCTGCGTAGACCATCTCCGTGGCGCCGCCCCAGTACGGGCACGGACAATTCAGGATGCCTGATCCCATTCGGTTGCCGGCAGGACTGCGACTGCGTCCCACGGCTGCCGCGCGCCGGCCGACTGGCGCTTCGCCACGTTTCTACCGTCCGGCAACGCTGCCCTGCCCACAGGCAAGGACCGGCTGGCTCGAGCCCGAGCTCGCCCCGTTCCCGTGGCAGGACGCCGACCGGCGACACCCCCGGGAGGAAGAGGCACGATGACCTTAACCGGGCAACGGCCGTACGGGATCAGCAGGTTGTGAAGCTGACTGGGCCCGTGCGGCCTGTTCCCACCCTGGCCTGACGGGCGCGCTCGCACTCCTGCTCCTCTCCCGCGTACATCTTGGCGAGCTGATCTAAGAACCGGCACCCAGATGGGAGTCCAGCCGCGAATCGGCACTGCGCGAGCGCCGGGGCAGGGAGCGCCGACATGCCGCCGGGGCCGGCCCCAACCGACGCCTGGTCTTCACCGACCGGCTCCTGGTCACCCTCGTCGCACTCCGGCTCGGCCTGCCTCACACCGCGCTGGCTCAGACGTACGGAGTGGACCGCACCACCGTCTCCGGGGCGGCCCGGCCAGGCCGCATGCACGATCAGACCACCGTGCGCACCGAGGGCATCGCCGAACAGTTCCGCCTCCACCCCAACGTCAAGGCAGAGGTCAACGAAGGCTACCGAGGCCCGACCAACGCGTTCCCCGACCAGGTCACCGCCCCATCGAGGAAACCGAAGGACGAGAGATTCACCAACCGCCGCGACGACTCCACCCATGCGAGATTCGTAAGTCAGTCGATTGACTTACGACAGGGATTGGGATTGACTCCGATACAACCGCCCGAATCACTGAGCCGTGGAGGCCGCAAGTGACCCAAGCCCGGGACACCGAGTCGTTCAGCTACCCGATCGCCGCTCCGGCGGCGCTGGAGCCGCCGGAGCAGTGGGCGGAGCTTCGGCAGAAATGCCCGGTGGCGCGCGTGACGTTGCCGAGCGGTGACGAGGCTGCGCTGCTGACTCGATACGAGGACGTGAAGACAGCGCTTTCCGACCCGCGCCTGAGTCGCGAGGGGCTGGCCTTGCCCGACGCCGCCCGCGTGGCGGCCGGTGACTCGGAGAGCATTTTCAGCAGCCCGATGGCGAAGGCGCTCAACGCCGAGGGCCACGAGCGGTGGCGGCGCATGGTCAGCAAGTGGTTCACGGCGAAGCGGATGTCAGCGCTGCGGCCGGCCATGGAGGCCATGACCGACCAGCTCATCGACGAGATGCTGGAACACGGCCGGCCGGCGGACCTGGTGACGCACTTGGCCTTCCCTCTTCCGGTGCTCGTGATCTGCAGCATGCTCGGCGTGCCGGAAAGCGACCGGGACAGGTTCAAGAGCTGGTCCGACACCTTCTTGAACACGACCCGGTACACGCGGGCCGAGACGGCAGCGGCGCATCAGGACTTCGCCGGGTACATGTCCAGCCTGATCGCCGAAAAGCGCGCACAGCCGGGAGACGACCTCCTCAGCCTTCTCATGGACGGCACCGACGCCGAGGGCGAGCCCATGTCCGAAGCCGGCCTGGTGGCCACCGGGCAGGCGCTGCTGCTGGCGGGCCATGAGACCACTGCGGGCTTCATCGCCATGATGGTGGCCCATCTGCTGTCCGACCGTCGGCGCTGGGAGCGGTTGCTGGCCGACCTTTCGCTGATCCGGCCGGCGGTGGAGGAGGTGCTCCGATTCGACCCGAACGGCAGCGGCTTCGGCATGCTGCGGTACGTGCACGAGGACACCGAGCTCTCCGGCGGAGTGGTGCCCCGCGGCACCACCGTGGTGTGCAGCATGGCCGCGGCCAACCGCGACGAGAGCGCCTGGGAGGGCGCGGACGACATGGACCTGGGCCGTACCCCCAATCCGCATCTCGCCTTCGGTGCCGGTCCGCACTCCTGCCTCGGGCAGCCGCTGGCCCGCACCGAGTTGCAGGTTGTGCTCACTGTCCTGCTGCGCCGGTTGCCCACACTCGACCTCGGGGTCGCTGTCAAGGACCTGCGCCGCCACGAGGGGCTGCTGACCACCCCGCTGCGTGAACTGCCGGTGACCTGGTGAGCGGCGGCAGCGGTCGAACCGCTCGGGCCGATCGCGTCGCCGAGACGCGCGAGGCGATCATGTCAGCCGCAGAGAGACTCTTCGCCGAGCACGGGCTGTCCGCCGTGTCGAACCGCCAAATCGGTGAGGCAGCAGGGCAGGGCAATGTCACCGCCGTCAGTTATCACTTCGGCAGCAAGGCCGGCCTGGTGCGCGCCATCATGGTCAAGCATGGCGAGGAAGCCGATCGGATCCGGCAGCGGTACGTGGAGGCGGTCGGCGACAGCCACGACATCCGGCACTGGGTCGACTGCCTGGTGCGCCCCGTAACGGAACATATGGGCTCGCTCGGCACCCCTTCCTGGCACGCCCGCTTCGCCGTCCAGGTCATGGCCGACCCTCTGATGCGCGCGATCATCACCGACGGGGCCCTTGTCAGGCCACATCTGGGACAGACCCTTGACGGTCTGGGCCGCTGCCTCCACACGCTGTCGGCACAAGTGCGGGCCGCACGCGGGGACATGGCCCGCCATCTGATCATCCACACCTGCGCGGAACAGGAGCGCGCCCTGGCCGAGGGCGGTGCGCCGCTGCACTCCTCGTGGGAGCGCACGGCCGACGCACTCTCCGACGCGATCGTCGGCCTGCTCACCGCACCTGTCACCTCCCCCCGCAACCACCTGGAGAACACCGGACCATGAAGATCACCGTGGACGAAGTGAAGTGCTGCGGCGCCGGGCAATGCGTGCTGATTGCGCCCGAGGTGTTCGATCAGCGGGACGACGACGGCATCGTCATCCTGCTTGACGCCGAACCGCCCGAGGAGCAGCACGCGGCCGTCCGTGAATCCGCCAGCGTATGCCCTGCCGCCGCCATCCACCTCGGCGAGAACTCGTGAGCGCACCCGAGCATGTGCTGGTGATCGGCGCCTCCGCCGCCGGCCTCGGCACAGCAGAGGCCCTCCGCCGCAAGGGCTACCAGGGCCGCCTGACCGTCCTGGGCGCCGAATCCAGACTGCCGTACGACCGGCCGCCGCTGTCGAAGCAGGTCCTCTCCGGCGCCTGGGAACCCGAACGGACACAGCTGCGCACCCAGGAGGTGCTGGACGCCCTGGATGCCGAGTTCCTGCTCGGCGACGCAGCTGTTGCCCTCGACGCGACGGCCCGCACCGTCCGCACCGCCTCCGGACGCACACTGAGCGCCGACGCCATCGTCGTGGCCACCGGGCTGCGCCCCCGCATGCTGCCCGGCCAAGAGGACCTGCGCGGCGTTCATGTGCTGCGCACGCTGGACGACGCCGCGGCGCTGCGGAGCGCTTTGCTGGGGGCCACGGGGGTCCCCCCGGCCGAAGTCCCCCAGCTACCGCGGGGAGGTGTCCCCAGGGGGAGAGTCGTGGTGGTCGGAAACGGCGTGCTCGGCGCAGAGATCGCCGCTACAGCAAGGGAAATGGGCCCGACCGTCACCCTGGTAGGTCCTCAGGCGGCGCCGATGGCCGACCAGCTGGGCCCTCAGGTTGCCGGCGTGCTCGCCGAGCTTCACACCCAACGCGGCGTGCGCCTCCTGAACGGCACCGCGGTCGCCGGCCTGACGTCACATCAGCGGCGGGTCAGCGGCGTGCGGCTGCCGAGTGGCGAGACCCTGCCCGCCGACGTGGTCGTGGTGGCGATCGGCTGCACCCCGGCTACCGAATGGCTGACCGGGAGCGGCCTGCGAGTGGAGGACGGAGTGGTGTGCGACTCCTACTGCCGCGCGGCGGACGGAATCTACGCCGTCGGCGACGTGGCCCGCTGGCATCACGACACTTTGGGCAGCTCGCTCCGGCTGGAGAACCGCACGAACGCCGTCGAGCAGACAGCAGTGGTCGCAGCGAACATCCTCGGCGAGAACCGGCCCTACACGCCCGTCCCATACTTCTGGACCGACCAGTTCAACGCGAAGATCCAGGTCTACGGGATGCCGTCGCCGGGTGCCGAAGTGACCGTCGTGGAAGGTAGCGAACGAGATCACCGGTTCGTCGCCCGCTACTCGCAGGCGGGTCAAGCAACTGGCGTACTCGGCTGGAACATGCCCAGACAGACCCGCCTGCACCGGCAGGTCCTCGTCGACGGAAACGCGCACACGCCTGTGCCGAGCCTGTGAGGACAGCGGGGTGGGGCTGCCACAGCCCCACCCCGCCCCGCACAACCACGCATAGGTCAACGACGTTCGGCATAGCCGAACTTGATGATGCGAAGCCGACTCACACGTCATTCAGGCGCAGAAGGAACACATGACTCCCCCGCAATCCGCCCACCGCCCCAACGCGGTCGTGGGCGTGCTGGCCCTGGCCAGCATCGTTGCCGCCCTCATGCAGACCCTGGTGGTTCCGCTGCTCGGCGAACTGCCGGCCCTGCTCCACACCTCGGCCTCCAATACCTCGTGGGCGGTCACCGCCACCCTGCTGGCCGGGGCCGTCACCACCCCTGCGAGCGGCCGCCTCGGTGACCTGTACGGCAAGCGTCGGATCCTTCTCGCCTGCTGTGTTCCGCTCGTCGCAGGCTCCGTGCTCTGCGCCCTCGCCGACTCCCTCGCGCCGATGATCATCGGTCGGGGCCTGCAGGGCATGGGCATGGGCATCGTGGCCCTGGGCATCAGCGCACTGCGTGACCTCATGCCGCCCGAGCGGCTCGGCTCTTCCATCGCGCTGATCAGTTCCTCGCTCGGCATCGGCGGCGCGCTCGGCCTGCCGTTCGCCGCTGCCGTCGCCGAACACGCTGACTGGCGCGTCCTGTTCTGGGTCTCCGCGGGTCTCGGTGCGCTCGTCGGCGTACTGATCTGGTTTCTGATACCCGCCACGCCCGCTCTGGCCAAGGGCAGCTTCGACACAGTAGGAGCGCTGGGCCTCGGTACCGGACTTGTCTGTCTCCTGCTTGGCGTCTCCAAGGGCGCCGACTGGGGATGGTCCAGTGCCCCGACCCTCGGACTCCTGATCGCGGCGCCGGTCGTCCTCGCCGTGTGGGCCCGGTGGGAGCTGCGCAGCCCCGCTCCGCTGGTCGACTTGCGCGTCGCCGCTCGTCCGCAGGTCCTTGTGACCAACGCGGCCTCGATCGTCGTCGCCTTCTCGATGTACGCCGCGGCCCTCATCGTGCCGCAACTCCTACAGCTGCCCAGCGAAACCGGCTACGGTCTGGGCCAGTCCATGCAGGCCACCGGCTTGTGGATGGCCCCTTCCGGTCTGATGATGATGCTCGTATCACCCTTGGGTGCGAAGCTGTCCGCCGCCCGCACTCCGAAGACGACCCTCGCCGTCGGAAGTCTCGTCATCGCCCTTGGCTACGGCTCGTCCATGGTCCTGATGGGATCGACCTGGGGCCTGCTGATCGTCACCTGCATCTGCAACACCGGCGTCGCCTTGACCTACGGCGCCATGCCCGCTCTCATCATGAGCGGGGTGCCGCAGTCGGAAACCGCCTCGGCCAACAGCTTCAACACGCTGATGCGCTCGGTCGGCACCTCCATCGCCGCCGCAGTCGTCGGGATCATGCTCACTCAGATGACCGTGCAGATCGGCGGCCGGGCGCTGCCCTCTGAGAGCGGCTTCCGCACCGGCATGCTGCTCGGTTGCGGCGTCGCCCTCGCAGCCGTGGCCATCGCCCTCACCATCCCCCTTCGTAGGACGGCCCGTTCAGAGGACGCAGACACCGCCTCGGCTCAACTCCCGCTTCCTGCGGGCAAGCCGGTCGACGGCGGCCAGTAGCACCGGCCCTCGCTTCTCGTCGTCTCCGCACCGCCAAGCACTCCCCCGCCGCACGCGCGGACGGATTCTCGGCCCACCCCTGACCGCCCCCTGGAGGACGACCATGACCACCGCGCCTGACGCCGACGCCGCCTCGGCCGAGATCCCCGACTTCCCCCCACCGCGTTCCGGTGTCTGCCCTTTCGATCCGTCACCGGAGATGCGCAGCCTGGAGCAGTACGGTCCGCTGACCAAAGTCCGCTCCTGGGGCGACAGCACTCCCTGGGTGGTGACCAGCCACGCCGAGCAGAAGTCCCTGCTCGCCGACCCCCGGCTGAGCGCGGTCTTCTCCCACCCAGGTTTCCCCAGCCCGGTCGCCCCCGCCCCCTACGCCCACCGGCACCAGGGGGGACCCGACCTGAGCTTCGTCGGCCTCGACGATCCGGAACACGCCCGGCTGCGCCGCATGGTCAGCGGTGCCTTCACCCTCAAACGGGTCGAGGCGATGCGCCCCGTCGTGCAGGAGATGGTGGACAGCTTCATCGACCGCATGCTCGCCGGGCCGAATCCCGCCGACCTGGTCCAGGCACTCGCGCTGCCGATTCCCTCCCTGGTCATCTCCGAACTGCTCGGCGTGCCCTACGAAGACCACGACTTCTTCCAGACCAACAGCAAGGACATCATCTCCGCCGTCGCCACCCCCGAGGTGCGGCATGCCGCCCACACCAACCTGGCCGAGTATCTCGATCACTTGGTCGGCGAGAAGCTCGCCAAGCCCGGCGACGACCTGCTCTCCCGGTTCAGCGAGCAGATCAAGGCCGGAGAGCTGACCCGCCGCGAAGCCGCTGCGATGGGCGTGCTGCTGCTGCTCGGCGGCCACGAGACCACAGCGAACATGATCACCCTGGGCACCCTGCTGCTGCTCCAGCACCCCGACCAGCTCGCCCTCATCCGCGAGACCGACGACCCCAAGGTAATCGTCTCTGCGGTGGAGGAGCTGCTGCGCTACCTCTCTATCGTGCACCTCGGGCGCCGCAGGACGGCGCTGGAGAACATCGAGATCGCCGGCCGGACCATCCGCGCCGGTGAGGGCGTGATCCTGCTCGGCGAGCTGGCCAACCGGGACCCTTCCGTCTTCCCTGCTCCGGACCGGCTGGACATCACCCGCGACGCCCGCCGGCACCAGGCGTTCGGCGCCGGCACCCACCACTGCGTCGGCCAGCCACTGGCCAGGATGGAACTACAAGTGGTCTACCCCACCCTCTTCCGACGCATCCCCACCCTGCGTGTGACGACGGACCTGGAGCAGCTCCCCTTCAAGTACGACGCAGTCATCTACGGGGTCTACGAGCTCCCGGTCACGTGGTAATGGGGTGAGGGCTTGAGGCCAAGAATCGCGAGTTGCGGACCTGGCCAAAGCGAAGGCGAAGAAGGCAGAGACGAAGCCACGCAAGACAGCCAAAGCGCTCGCCGAGCCGGAGCAGGAGCAGAATCGGCACTGGAAGCGGCGGCCTGACCGCGCCGACGTGTATTGCATGCGTACCGCCGCGCAGAGGCCCCTCCGCGCATCCGCGTGGAGGGGCCTCTGACCTGCTATTTCTCTGTGGGCACAACAGGATTCGAACCTGTGACATCTGCTTTGTAAGAGCAGCGCTCTACCGCTGAGCTATGCGCCCTGGCCGAGCCGACAGACTACCTTGCCTGCGGGGCTGGACTGCAAACCCGTACTCGAACCGCGAACTTACCGGCCGCTGTGTTCGTTTCGGGTGAGTGGGAGAATGACATCCGACCCTGGGGCGATCCGATCGGGAGAGGGACGTGGCGGCGACCTACACGCAGCGGCTTGAGCAGCGAGAACGCCGTCGTGCGCGGGGAGGTCCGGTCCGGGATGCGCTGGGGCTCGTACTGCTGCCGCTGCCGTTGTTGGTGACGCTGGCGCCGATGGCGTTTGCGGGCGGCGGGACCCGGCGCTGGTTCGGGCGCGGGGAGAGTCAGCGGGCCGATGCGCAGTCCGCGAAGGATGCCGCGGCGGCGGCGTTCTACGAGCTGGACACCGCCCAACGGGATCTGCGGATCTCCATAGAGGCGATCACCGCTGTGGACAGCTCCCCGCAGGCCCGGCGGGCCGCGGCGGACTACGAAGGCTTCGGGCGGCGGATCGATGAGGTCAGCCAGCGGTACATCACCGCGGTCGATTCCCACGATCTGGACCGTGATGATCTCGACGGCGGCGCGGCCGCACGGGCTCGGGCCGATCTGACCCGGGCCAAGGAGGAACTGGACCGCGTCAAGAGCGAGCTGGAGCGCTTCGCCCAGAGCCTGGGTCCGCTGCTGCAGTCCGCCGAGACCCAGCTGGCGCGGCTGGCGCCGGCCGTGGAGCAGGCCCGTCAGGCGTTGCTGGCGGCGAGCGGTGCACTGGACGCGGTACGGGCGCAGGGCCTGCGCGCGGACGAGCTGGCCGCTCGCCTCGCCGCCCTGGGACCGGAGCTGACCAAGCTCAACCAGGGTGCCGGGCAGCACGGCGTACCGGAGACGATCCGGCGCGCCGACGACGTACTGCGCAAGGCCGAGGGTGTACGGGCCGAGGCCGAGCAGCTGCCGGCGCGGGCCGCGGAGATCGGAAAGCGGCTGGTGTCGCTGCGCACCCGGGCGCAGGCCATCACGACCCGGGCGGAGAAGGTCGACCCGACCCTCAGCGAGCTGCGGCGGCGCTACAGCGCGGCGTGCTGGCAGGACCTCCAGCACGTGCCGGAGCAGGCCGTGCAGTCCGTACGGCAGGCCGAGGCCAAACTGCGGGAGGCGCAGCAGGCACGGGACGAGCAGCGCTGGGCGGATGCCACGAGCCTGCTGGCGACCGTACGGGCGCTGCTGGACGGCACGGACGACGCGGTGTCGGCCGCCGGTGACCGGCTGCAACGGCTCGATGCGGTGTCGTTCGACCGGCAGCAGGAGATCGACCGGACGCGGTTCGCGATCCGCGACGCCCAGCGGCTGGCGATGACCGGGCGCAGCACCCCCGATCCGCGGCACGCCCGCCCGTTGGACGACGCGGTGGCGCGGCTGGACCGTGCCGTAGAGGGCCTGGAGGGGCGGCATCCGGACTGGTGGCACTTCCTGACCGAGACCGAGGCGGTACGGCAGGCGGCCAGCCGGGTGGTGCAGGAGATCCGGGAGACCCGGGGCACGGCGGGGTCGGCGGGCTGAGGGCCGGCAGCCGGCGGTCACGGGGCCCTCGGTAGCGCACGGGAGCAGGTGGCCAGGTAGCCGCGGACGCCCCGGGGTCCGGACCGGACCTGGGAGTAGGGGAGAGGCGTTTTACCCGCATTCGGGCAGGTGAAGAGCTTTCGTCGGGTTTCCACGGAGGAGACGTTTTCCTCCGGAGCAATGGCGTTACGCGCACTCTGGGCGGATCCTGGAGATTGAACACGGCCCAGCGGCACATCTGCGCGAAGGAGGCCGGATATGGCTACTGGGGCTACTGGCCATACCCTGCACGGGCCCATGGGGCGGTTCCACCGCGACAAGGGGCACCACCACCGCACCCGGCTCGACGAGCATCTGCCCGTCGACCACGGGCTGAGCAAGGTCTACCGCATCGGCGCCGGGGTGATGGGCCTGATACTGATCGCATTCGGCGTCCTCGGGATGACCCACCACATCGGCTTCTTCGACACCGGCGGCGACACCGTTGCCGCCCTGAACACCAATGGCGCCCTCAGCGTGCTGTCGATCATCGTCGGTGTGATCCTCTTCGCCGGCATGGTGATCGGCGGGAACTTCGCCTCGACCCTCAACATGGTGTTCGGCGGCCTCTTCCTGCTGAGCGGGTTCGTGAATCTGGCGCTGTTGCAGACCAACGCGAACTTCCTCGCCTTCCGGATCCAGAACGTCCTGTTCAGCTTTGTGGTCGGGCTGATGCTGTTGGTCTTCGGCATGTACGGGCGGGTCAGCGGTGGCCTCTCGTACGAAAACCCGTACTGGCGGGCCCGGCACCCCGAGGAAGCCGAGCGCTTCGACCGCGGCGAGTGGCATCCGGTATCCGGGATGACGGCCGGACGCCAGTGGGCCCGCCTCAAGATGCAGGGCGCCCCGCATGCCGGACTGGGTTCCTTCGGCCCCGGCACCAGCAGCAGCATCACGCGCAGGGGCGCGGACGCCGAGGTGCATGGTGCCGGCGCACGGAGCGACAGAAGCAGCCCCGGCAACACCAGCGCCGGCACCGGCACCAGCACTGGCACTGGCACTGGCACTGGCACTGGCACCAAGGAGTCGTGAGCCGCGGGTCCGCACGCACGCACCGGGGCGCCATGAGCCCGGGCGGGAAAGACGTCGGGGCGTACCGAGGTGGGATTGGGGTGCTCGGTACGCCCCGGCGGCCGCGACGGTACGGGGGTGCGCCGATATGGCCGACAGGGAAGTGCGCCCGTACGGGAGTGCGCCGATATCGGAGGGCGGCGTGCGGGAGTGCGGCGATGCGGGTGGTGCGGGTGGTGCCAAGGGTGTGCACGGTGCCCAAGACGGACGGGGCGGACGGAGGCGGACGGGGACGGTGCCGGCGCACGGGCTTGGGGTGGACTCCCAAGAGGGGGAGACCCCCGGGGCGGGGGGGAGATCATGGGGAACGTCAGCAAGGAGCAGCACATGAGCCGGTCGGGGCACCCCGCCTCCACCGAGGGCCACGGGGTTCACAACGCGGCGGTCGAAGCACTCGCCCAGCGGATCTTCAAGGGCACCTACGGCGAGGGCGAAACTCTGGTCATGCCCGATCTGATGGCGGAGCTGGACGTCAGCCAGACCGTACTGCGCGAGTCGATCAAGGTGTTGACCACCAAGGGCCTCCTCGGCACCCACCCGAACCGTGGCACGTTCGTCCTGCCCCGGGAGGAGTGGAACCTCCTGGACACGGATGTCTTGCGCTGGAAGCTCGCCGCCGGGGCGTCCTCCGACTTCTTCGCCGATGTGCTCGAACTGCGGCGCTCCATCGAGCCGGCCGCCGCCGCACTGGCCGCGGAGCGCCGCACGGAGGACGATCTGGCCACGCTGGACGCCGCGTTGCGCACCATGGCCGTGACCGAGGACGACGATCCGGCGCTGCTCCTGCAGGCCGACGCGTCCTTTCACACGGCGCTGCTGGTCGCGTCGAACAACCGCTTCTACGCGCAGATGCACAAGGTGATCGTTCCGGTGCTCATCGAGCGCGACCGGGCCGTGCTCGCCGCCAATGGCGCCTGCGCTCACCCCCATGCGCCGCACGCCGCCGTCGTCGAGGCCGTACGGGATCGGGACGTCGACGGCGCGTACATGGCGATGCTCGAACTGCTGGACCTGTCGGCACAGGAGCATCCGTAGACGGCATTCCTAGAGGTCATGCGTAGAGGGCCGTCCATAGAGACGTCCATAGAGGGCGTCCATAGAGGGCGTCCGTAGAGGGCGTCCGTAGAGGGCGTCCGTAGAGGGCGTCCGTAGAGGGCATCCATAGACGGGGTGGGGCGGCGCGCGTGTCGCCGAGCGCTCCCGCAACGCCGAGTGTTTCCGCTGCCCACGCGTCGAGAGGACGGTCCCGGTCCATGAAGGTCAGCCGCATCGAGACGTTCCTCGCCCCGCCGCGCTGGATGTTCGTACGGGTGGAGACCGATGAGGGCCTGGTCGGGTGGGGTGAGCCGGTGGTCGAAGGGCGGGCCGAGCCGGTGCGGGCGGCCGTGGAGGTGCTGTCCGAGTACCTGCTGGGCCAGGATCCGGCACGGATCGAGGACCACTGGCAGGTCATGACCAAGGGCGGGTTCTACCGGGGCGGGCCGGTCCTCTCCTCCGCCGTCGCCGGCCTGGACCAGGCGCTGTGGGACATCAAGGGGAAGGCGTACGGGGTCCCCGTCCACCAGTTGTTGGGCGGGCCGGTACGGGAGGAGGTCCGCGCCTATGCCTGGGTCGGCGGCGACGAGCCGCAGGCCGTCCGCGAGGCGATTGCCGCGCAGGTCGAAGCGGGCTTCACGGCCGTCAAGATGAACGGCTGCGGCCGGATGAGCCCGGTGGCGACCCGCGCCGAAGTACGCGCATGTCTGCTCCGGGCCGAAACCGCCCGTGAAGTCCTCGGTGAGGACAGGGACTTCGGACTCGACTTCCACGGCCGGGTCTCCCCCGCCAATGCCCGCAGGCTGCTCCCCCTCCTCGTCGAGCACGCGCCGATGTTCGTCGAGGAACCGGTGCTCCCCGAGTACGTGCAGGCCCTCCCTGATCTCGTCAACGCCTCCAACATCCCCCTCGCACTCGGTGAACGTCTCTTCACCCGCCAGGAGTTCCTGGCCCCGCTGGCTGCCGGTGTCGCGGTCCTCCAGCCGGACATCTCGCACGCCGGCGGCATCTCCGAGCTGCGCCGGATCGCCGCGCTGGCCGAGGCGTACGGCGCGCAGCTCGCCCCGCACTGTCCGCTCGGCCCGGTGGCGCTGGCCGCCAGTCTCCAAGTCGCCTTCACCACCCCGAACTTCCTGATCCAGGAGCAGTCCATCGGCATCCACTACCACCGGGACGCCGAGCTGCTGGACTACGTCACGGACTCGGAACCGTTCCGCTTCCACGGCGGGTCGTTCCTGCGGACCGACCGGCCCGGCCTCGGTGTCGAGGTGGACGAGGCCGCCGTACGCGCCGCGGACCAGCGGGGGCACGCCTGGCGGAACCCCGTGTGGCGCTCTGCGGACGGGGCGTTCGCCGAGTGGTGAGGGTGGCGGACAGGAACCGCGGGAACCGAGCTCGCTCCCGGTGTGATCCGTCACGGGCGGGCCCGGTCCCCGCGGTGTGATCCGCCTGCCGCCCCACGAGCCGTCCCAACAGCCCACCGCGCCCCTCCCGGACCGGAATAATCGGCGGTGGAAGAGTCACCCGCGTGCCCGGACGACTCCGCTGCGCGGTGCGCGTGCGGCGGGGAGCGAGAAAGCAGGAAACGCCATGGACTTCAGCGAAGCGCTCCGGACCGAGCGGCTGGTCGTCATCATCCGGGGCAGGGAGGCGGAGGCGTCCTTCCGCACCGTCATGGCGCTTGCGGAGGCCGGTCTTCCGCTGATCGAGGTCTCCCTCGGCGGCAGAGAGGCGCTCAAGGTCATCCGGCGGGCCCGGGCCGAGCTCGGCGACGCGGCCTGGCTCGGCGCGGGCACCGTCCTGACCGGCCACGACGCCCGGTGCGCGGCCGAGGCCGGGGCGAATCTGATCGTCACGCCGGGGCTGGGGGCGGGGCTGGAGGAGTCCGTGCGTCAGGGACTGCCGACGCTCGCCGGCGTGCTGACACCGTCCGAGGTGATCGCGGCGGAGGCGCTGGGCGTTTCCGCGCTGAAGCTGTTCCCGGCGTCGGCCGCCGGTGGGCCGGAGTATCTGCGGGCGCTCCGGGGCCCCTTCCCCGAGGTCCCGTTCGTACCGGTCGGCGGGGTGGACACGGGCATGGCGCAGGCGTACTTCGACGCCGGTGCGGTGGCCGTGGGCGTCGGGTCCTCGCTGGTCGGGGATGCGGCGGACGGGGGCGATCTGGACGAGTTGCGCAAGCGTGCGGCGGAGTTCAAGGCGGTGTGCGCGGGGTGACGGGACGGGCGACGGCCGTGCAGGACGGGGAGGGAGGCGGGCCCGGCAGCGGGCCCGAGCCGTCGGCCGCGGCCGACGGCGACGGGTCCCCGCGTGCGGGACAGGCGGCGCGCCCGGAGGTGTTCACGGCCGGCGCCGTCGAGGGTGCCTTCGCCGCCGCCCCGCCGCGGGTGCTGCATCTGACCGGGATCACCCCGGCGCTGAGCGCCACGGCTCGCACCGCGGCGGACCGGGCCGTCCAATTGGCGCGGCGGAGCGGTGCGTTGGTGTGCCTCGATGTGAACTTCCGGTCCCGGCTGTGGACCGCCGAGGAGGCCGCGTCGGTGCTGAGCGAGTGGATGCCCTTCGTGGACATCCTGATCGCCTCCGAGGACGAGCTGCCGCTGTGCCTCCCCGGAGGCGGAGGCAGGAGCGGGGGTGCGCAGAAGACACCGGGGGTCGAGGGCACGCAGGAGACGCCTGGGGCCCGAGGGATGCAGGAGACGCCGGGGGCCGGGGGCGCGTCGGCGCGAGCCGGGGGTGCCTCGGCGGGAGCCGGGGGTGCCTCGGCGGGCCCCGGCGCCGCTGGTGGGGAGGCTCTCGTTGCCGACCAGGCCGGACGCCTGCTGGACGGGGGCGTCCGTGAGGTGGTGGTCAAACTCGGGGCGGCGGGGGCGACGGTCCACACCGGGGATGGCACCCTGCACCAGCCCGCCCCTTCCGTACGAGCCGTGGACGCCGTCGGCGCGGGCGATGCGTTTGTGGCCGGGTATCTGTCGGCGCTGCTGGACGGTGCGGGGCCGGCCGGACGGTTGGAGCGCGCCACCACCACGGGGGCGTTCGCGGTGGCGTCCCCTGGTGACTGGGAGGGCGCGCCGACCCGCGCGGAGCTGGGCATGCTGGGCTCGCCGCCCGGCACCGTCGTCCGCTGAGCCGCGCCGCGGCTAATCTGTGGCCATGCCTCGTTATGAATACCGGTGCCGCCCCTGTGGCTCCACCTTCGAGCTGAACCGGCCGATGGCCGAGTCCTCCGCCCCGGCCGTCTGCCCGGAAGGCCACGAGGACACCGTGAAGCTGCTCTCCACGGTCGCCGTCGGCGGCTCCGCCACCGCACCGTCGGCCGCCCCGAGCGGTGGGGGCGGCGGCTGCTGCGGAGGCGGCTGCTGCGGCTAGGCCACCTGAGGGCGGGGACTCTCACCGGGCCCGCGCTGAGGGCCTGCACGGAGGGCCTGCACGGAGGGCCTGCGCTGAGGCCCCGCCCTGAGGCCCCACGCTGTGGGCCTGCACGGAGGTCCCACGCTGATGTCCCACGCCGAGGGACTGCGTTGAGGGCCTGCACGCAGCCTCTGCGCAGGCCCTGTGCGCAGCCCCCGGCCCGGCACTGCTGCTTGCCTACCACCGCTCGCGCGCTACCGCTGGCGCACTACCGCTTGCGCGCCAGCGTCACACCGTCCGCCACGGTGAGCATCACCGCCTCCATCCGCTGATCCGCCAGGACATGGTCGTTGAAGGCCCTGATCGCCAGGGCCGAACCGGTCGCGGCCGGGTCGACGACCTCGCCGTGGTACAGGACGTTGTCCGCGACGATCAGGCCTCCGGGCCGCATGCGCGGCACCAACTCGTCCCAGTACCCGATGTAGCCCCCCTTGTCCGCGTCGAGGTAGACAAGATCGATGTGCGGTTCGGTCGGCATCGCCCGCAGCGTCTCCAGTGCGGGGGCGATCCGCAGCTCGATACGGTCCGCGACGCCGGCCTTCGCCCATGCCTCCCTGCCGTACGCCGTCCACTCCTCGGAGACGTCACAGGCGATCAGGGTGCCGTCCGCGGGCAACGCCTGGGCCATGGACAGCGTCGAGTAGCCGGTGAACGTGCCCACCTCGACGATGTGCCGGGCCCCGGTCAACCGGACGAGGAACGCCAGCAGCGGCCCCTGCTCTTCGGCCGACTGCATCCCGGCCGCCTCGGGGAACCGTTCGTGGGTGAGTTCCACGATGTCGCGCTGGGCCGCGTCCAGCGGCGGATTGTGGGCGAGGACGTAGTCGTACAACTCTGCTGTGATCGGTGTGCTCTTGGACTCAGCCACGGGCTCTCCTCTTGATCAAGGATCGCGGTTTCGGCCGATCACCGGACGGTGCCGCCGACCGCCTCGGCGAGACTAGCCGAGCCCCGCCGCTGTCAGCGGCTATTTCCCCTCCCTCCACGTTCCCTCCCTCCACGAGCCCGGCCGAGGCATCGCCCTCCCCTGCCATGTCCCCGAGGTACCGCAGAACCGCCAGGCCCCGGCGGGGCCGTCGTCCGGATCAGCCGGCGCAGCCGGGGGGCGTGGCGCCGCGGAGGAAGGCCCGCAGGATCTCCTCGCCCGCGGCGACGCCCCGCTCGTCGAGGGCCGTGACATGGGAGGCCCGCCAACCGGAGTCCGCCAGTTCACCGTGTCCGGGGCGCCAGCCGCGGTCCGCGGCCAGCAGCAGATCGGCGTCGAGCAGGGAGTCACCGGCGGCGAGGACCGTCGATGCCCCGGTACGGCGCCGCACCTCCGCCACGGCTGCGCCCTTGGTCAGCGGCCGGGGCACGGCATAGATCTTGCGGCCCTGGAGGGAGACGGCCCAGCCCCGCTCCTCCGCCCAGCCGGCGAGGTCCTTCACCCAGGTCCCGGGCAGCAGCGGCCGGTCCACCACGAGATAGGCGAACAGGTCCTCGGCGACCCGTTCCTTGCGCAGCCAGGCGGGGTCGGCGGTGCGGACGAGGTGCGCGCGGACCTCGTCCAGGGGTGCGCACTGCGCGGCCAGCCGCTCGGCGACGGTGCGCTGCCAGTCCGGGTCGGACTCCCCGCGGACGAGCAGGTGCCCGCCGTTGGCGCAGATCGCGAACTCCGGTTCCGGGCCCGGGAGATGGATGCGTCCGTACTGCTCACGGGTGCGGGTGGTGGTCGGTACGAAGGTGGTGCCGGCGGCCAGTTCGGCAAGCAGTCCGGCGGCCGCCTCCGTCATATAGGACAGCGGCTTGCGGTCATAGGTCTCGACGCACAGCAGCCGCGGGGCCTCGGCGTCAGGCATGGCGAGGCTCAGCGCGGCGGACGAGTAGATCAGGGTGCGGTCGAGGTCGCTGGCGACGATCGTGCTCATCGGGCGGCCACCGCCTTGCCGTCGGCCCCCGTCGCCCCGCGGGTGAAGCGGGGGTGGATCAACCCCACACAGGTGTAGGGCAGTTCGTCGACCTCTTCGACGGGCACGCCCCGTTGTTCCGCCAGGAGGCGCACATGATCGAGATCGGCCCCGGCGCCCTTCCGGGCCAGGATCTTCCAGGGGACCCGGCGCAGCAGCACGCGTGTGGTCTCACCGACACCGGGTTTGACGAGGTTGACGTCGTCGATCCCGTACTCCGCGCTGATCCGCTCGACGGCCGTCCAGCCCGCCCAGGTGGGCGTGCGGTCGGCGGCGGCGAGCTCCTCCACCTCCGCGGCGACCTCATCGGTGACCTCGTCGAAGCGGGCGGCGACCGTGTCGAGGAAGGTGCGCGACAGGTCGGTGTCGGCCAGCTCGCGGTAGAACTTCGCGCCGTGGAAGTCGTCCGGTCCGACGAGGTCGGCGCGCAGGACGGTGCGCGATATGAGGCCGGAGACGGTGGAGTTGAGGCAGGCGGAGGGGATGAGGAAGTCGTCGCGGGTGCCGTACGTCTCGACACAGCCGCCGGGGTCTGCGAGCACGGCGATCCTCGGGTCGAAGCCGGGGAGGTCGGCGAGGGCGTCGGCGAGTTCTCGGGTGATGGCGCCCTTGCCGGTCCAGCCGTCCACGAACACCACGTCCGCCGGGTCGTGATGGGCGGCCAGCCAGCGCAGCGCAGTGGTGTCGATCCCCCGGCCACGGACGATCGACACCGCGTAGTGCGGCAGGTCCAGGCCGTGCGTGTGCCGCGCCCAGCGGCGCATCAGGACCCCGACGGGGGTGCCGGCCCGCGCCAGCGAGACCAGCACGGGGCGGGGGCCGCGTTCGGCGAGCACGGTCTCGGTGACGGTGCCCACGGCGCGCGCGATCCGGGCCGCGGAGGTCCCCAGCGCGCTGTGGAAGAGCGCCTGGTACTGCTCGCTCGGCTGGTACTCCACCGGCAGCGACTCGGCGTAGTGGGCGCCGCCCTGCTGAATCGCCTCCTCCCGCTCCTCGGTGGGCGCCTCCAGCGTGAGGTCGGACAGGTCCTGCAGCAGCCAACCGACCTCGTCGGCCGCGTAGGAGGAGAAGGCGGGGCCGCGCAGCGGCTCGGGGAGCGACAGGGAGCGGGCCCGGGGGTGCGGTGCGTACGAGGGGATGACGGCCAGCAGCAGCCGGTCGGTGTGCCCGGCGAGGCGGTCCAACAGGCCGCCGGGGGCGTGGAGTTCGGGCCGGTCGCCGTGGGAGTCGACGACGGCGACGACGGCGTCGAACCGCCGTTGCGGGTCGGCGCCGGCCGCGACGTTGTAGGCGTACCGCTCCCCCGGGCCGTCGGCCGGACGGTCATGGGCGGGGAAGGAGAGCCGGGTCCGTATCGCGTAGCCGGGGTCGTCCACGGCGAGCACGGGCGAGCGGGTGGTGGTCGAGAAGTACACCTCCGGATCGGCGGCCTGGGCGGCCGGCTCACCGGTGCGTGGCGGAGCCACGCCCTCCCCGCCGACCGAGCCGGGGCCACCGACCGAGCCGGGGCCACCGACCGAGCCGGGGCCACCGACCGAGCCGGGGCCGCTCACCGAGCCGGGGCCACCGACCGAGCCGTCCTCGCCGATGGAGCCGTCCGGGCCGTCGGGGCCGTCCGGGCCCTCGGTCACCAGGACGTCCAGCGCCTCGGCGATCCGCAGCGGGGCGTACATCAGCTCCTCGTTGCCGAGGACCAGGATGCGGCGGGCGCCGTCCAGATGAGGCGCGAGGCGCGCCGCCAGGTCCGGCAGGGCGGCTTCCAACCGCCTACGGTGCGCCGGTGTGAAGCCGTGCCGTCCGCCGTCCGGCACGCCGGCCGGCCAGTCGAGCTCGATCCGTTCCGCCCGCGCGCCGCCGCCGGAGGCGGGCTCGGGACGAGCCCCGGACGCCCCCTCCGCGCGGCGCTCCCCGGCTCCCTCGCCCTCGGCGCCGACCTCGCCCTCGGCAACGGCCTCGTCCTCAGCAACGGCTTTGTCCGACGCCGTGCTTTCGTCCGAGGCAACGGCCTGGTGGTGCCCGGCGGCAGCCTCGCCCTCGGCAACCGCTTCGTACTCGGCGACGAGTCGTTGTCCGCGCAGCAGGACGTCCTCGGGGAGCCGCACCCCGCCCGCGGCCAGCGCGACGAGGTCGACGCGGGCGCCCAGTTCCGCAGCGAACTTCTCCAGGTGGCCGCGGTCCGCGTCGGAGCGCATGTCGACCAGGGCGACGACCACGTACCGCTCGCGCGGGAAGCGTGCGTGCAGCGCCCGGATGGTGTTCAGGACGGTCCTGCCGGTGGAGAACTCGTCGTCGACGAGGACCAGCGGACCGTCACCGGCGAGGAGTTCGGGGTCCTCGGGGAGCAGCAGGTGGGAGGTGGCATGGCTGTGCTCCTCCTCGAAGCCGCCGACCTGCGCCACGCCCGCCACCGGGCGACGGGTGGAGTGCAGGTAGGGCGCGAGTGCCAGCCCGTCGGCCACCGAGTGGCCCAGGCCGGTGGCGGTCTCGGCGTAGCCCAGGACGACGGAGCGGGCGGCGGCCTCGTCGCCCAGGAGTTCCCGCACCCGGCGCCCCAGTCCGAAGCCGGCGCCGTGGATCACCGCCGGCCGCTGCGGTACGTGCTTGCCCAGCACGTTCGACACGAGCAGATGGGCGCGCCGGGGGTTGCGCCGCAGCGCCAGCCCCAGCAGTTCCGGCAGCTCGTCCCCGCCGTCGAGCGAGACCCCGAGCCGGCCGGCGACCCACTCTCCCGTCCACACCACGCGTTCCGTCTCCTCCGTCGTACCGTTCATCTCGTCCGTCGCCATGTCTCAGGTCTGCGGCAGGCTGGCCGTCAGCAGTTCCACGAAGCCGACGCCCTCGCGGGCGACCCCGAAGGCCTCCGCGCGCAGCAGGGTCCGTTCGGCCCAGGCGCGGTGCGGCTTCACCTCGTTCATCTTGTTCGTATAGGCGGAGCGCATGACCCCGCCGTCGCCGCGTTCCGGCCGCAGGATGTCCGCGGCGTCGCTGAACTCCTCATGGCTCACCACGGAGAGGGCGTGCACCGGCGCCACATGGGTGGGGTGGATGCAGGTCTTGCCCTGCAGGCCGTTGGCACGGTCCAGTTCGATCTCGCGGAGCAGGCCGTCCATGTCGTGCTCGATCAGCGCGGTACGCAGTTCCTCGGCGCGACCGAGGAACGGGCTGCGCCGCAATTGTGGCTTGAACATGCGCTCATGCAGCCGGAAGTACTCCCAGACCGGGCCGGTGACGGTGAAGCCGGTACCGTCCGCCCGCCCCAGGACGTTGACCACGTCGGAGATCACGGAGGCGACGATCTGGACGTCGTAGGCCGTGATGTCGGGAGGTCTGCGCAGGCCGTAGGCGGAGCAGAAGTCGGTGACGCCCAGCCGCAGGGCTAGGACCCGCTCCCGGTACTTGTCGACGGCCCTGGCGATGCCCTCCAGGGTCTCAACGCGGCTCTCCAGGTGCAGCAGCTCCGGGGACTCCAGGACGGGCATGGCGAACAGGCGCCGGTCGCTGGCGGCCTCGGCCGCGGTCAGCGCTTCGAGGAACGGGATCCCGCGCTCCTCGGTGAACTTCGGCAGAACGAATCCGGACAGGCAGTGCACCGCCGGCCCCATCCGGCGTACCAGGTCCGGTATTTGGCCCGGAGCCCGGACGCGGACGAAGAGCAGCGGCAGGTCCGCGCCCTCCTGGGCGGCGGTGTCGAGGAGGCCGAGCTGCCGGACGAGGTTCTCCTCACCGGCCTCGACATCGGCGTCCCCTATGGAGTCCTCAAGGCACAGCACCATCGACATCACGCCGCGTGCGGCCTGCTTGAGGACGTCGGCGGCGAGCCGTGGGCGGGTGGCGGGGCTGTAGAGCGTGGCGCCGAGGGCGACCGCAAGCATCCGGGCCGGAGAGTCGGCAGTGAACTCCGCGGGCTCTTGGTGGAACAGTGCCTTCCGGGTGTCAGGCGGAAGGTACCCGAAATGACGCATAGAACTCCCCGTCTAGATGCGGGACCCCGGGCACCCCCGCTGCGTCTCGCTGTCTGGATCCAGCCGGTAATCGTACGTGTGTGGGGGTGTGGATAGTTCCCGCGTACGTGAAAATCACGTAACCCCCATGACGTGTCCAGGTGTCCTGCAGAGGCGCACCGGACACGGCTCACGGGCCCCGCGTTGTCGCTGCGACCTTAGGGAAGGCAGGATTGCGGCATGACGCACGCGATGCTGAAAGGGTCGAACGTACCCCTCGATGCCACGGCGGTACGGGCCGTGCTGCGCTGGACGCCCGGCGCCGGGGTCCCTGATGTCGATGCCTCGGCGCTGTTGGTGGGGCCCGAGGGACGCGTGCGCTCCGACGAGGACTTCGTCTTCTACAACCAGCCGCACCACCCCAGCGGGCTGATCCGGCACCTCCCCAAGACCCAGCAGGACGACGGTTTCGCCGACACCATCGAGGCGGAGCTGGGCTCACTGGACCCCTCGGTGGACCGGGTCGTGCTGGCCGCTTCGTCGGACGGCGGTCCCTTCGCCGGCGTCACGGATCTGCGGGTCCTGCTGTTCGACGCGGCGGAGAGCGACGGGGAGCCCCTGGCGGTCTTCGACGTGGTGCCGGAGACCGGTCAGGAGACGGCCCTGATCTGCGGGGAGTTGTACCGCCGTGCGCAGGGCTGGAAGTTCCGCGCCCTGGGGCAGGGGTACGACAGCGGTCTGTTCGGCCTGGCCACCGAGTTCGGGATCTCGGTGGAGGAGAACGACGACCACGGCGCCGGTGCCGAGGGAGCAGCGCAGACCGCACCGGAGCCGGCACCGGTGCCGCTGGGCTCGGAGCCCACGGAGGCCATGCCCTCACCCGCGCAGGACGAGACCTCCGGTACGTCCCCGGCCCCGGCCGCCTCCTCCACAGCGAGCGGCCCGACGAGCGGCAGCGGCCCGGTGAGCGGCAGCGCCACGGAGAGCGGCGCCGCGGCCGGCGGCCCCGCGGCCGGGTCCCCCCCTCCTTCCGGCACGTCCGCCCCCGGTGGGCCATCCGCCCCCACGACGCCGCCACCGAGCGTCTGGCCCGAACAGGCCTCGGGCCCGCCGTCCGCTGCGGATCCGCAGGGCTCCCCGGCATCGGACCCCGCGGCCGTCACCCAGCAGGTGTCGGACGCGATGCCGGAGCCGTTCTCGGCCGCGCCGCTGCCCCCGGCCGGCGCGCCGCCCCAGGCACCTCCGACCGGCGCGGTCCCCCCGGCGCCCTTGGGCCCCCCGCCCACCAGCGGCGGCTACGGCTACCCGCCGAACGTTCCGCCGCCGCCCTCCCAGCCCCCGGCCCAGCCTGCCTACGGCTACCCGGGACCGCCGCCCCAGTACCAGCCGCAGCAACCGCCCGCCTACGGCTACCCGGGACCGCCGCCGCAGCAGCAGCCGTACCCGGCGTCGACATACGGCTATCCGGTGCAGCAGCCGTTCGTGCCGGACCCGTCCTTCGTGCTGCCGCCCCAGGGACCGCAGTTCCAGCGCCGCTGAGGGGCTTCCTGCGGATCTCCGTGGGCCGGCGGGGTCCGACACGCAGCTCCCGAAGAGCGCCCCGGTCGTTCGCCTCCGATGGAGTCGCCCTGGTGGTGTCGCCCCGGCACCGCTCGCCGCGGAAGTCTCCGCCGCCGGGCGCGCCCGCCCCGCGGTGCGCCCGGCCCAGCCGGCCCGTGGCGCGCCCCGCGCGGCCGGCCCCCGAAACCGCCCCGCCGGCCGCCACCGCCCCCGCAGCACCCGACGCAGCCACCACCGACGTCCCCGCGGCCCCGGCCCCGGCACCCGGCGGCGCCGTCACACCTTCGACTTGTACCCCCGCCCCCACTGGAGCCCCCAGCCGTACAGCCGGTCGAGCTCCGCCTGGAAGCCGTAGACGTACTTCACCTCGCGGCGGACCGTCAGCTCACCCTTGACGTTCTGCAGCATGAAGACGGCGCAGGAGCGGGCCTGCGGCGCCCGCTCGTCCAGCTTGACCTCCACCCGTGGCCCGCTGCTCGGGTAGAGCGTCACGACCGCGTGGGTGCGGTCGAAGGCCGGCGTGCCGTCGTAGATGTAGACGAAGATCAGCATCCGCTTGATCTCGTCGCGCTGGTCAAGGTTGATGTACAGCGTCTCGCCGGTGCCGGATCCGAACCGGTCGTCGCCACTGAGCTGGACGAACGGCGCCCCGTTGAGCTCCCCCAGGAAGTTGCCCAGCGGCTGGACCACGCCCTTGGTGCCGTCCTTGAGCTCGTACAGGCAGGCCAGGTCCAGGTCGACGTTGACCACGGCCGGTCCCTGCGCCTGGACGACCTCGGGCTTGAAGAGCTTGCCCGGGTTCCGCAGCAGGCTGCCCCTGCCCTGCCCGGTCCGCTCGTACAGATCGGAGGTCCGCATCTGCCAGTGCAGATTGACCCGCAGATGCCCGGTGGCCGCGCCCTGCTTGGTCAGCGAGACCGCCGGATTGCGTTTCGTCAGCTCGACGACGTACGACGCCCCGCCGCTGTCGAAGTCAAACTTCTGCGCGCCACCGCGCCAGAGGTTCCCCAGGAACGACACTTTGCCCACCCCATCGCTCGACCAATGACCGCGGGGCGGCCGGAGGTCCGTACCTCCGGCCGCCCCGCAGAGAGCGTTCCGCAATCAGTGTCGCGTCACACTCCGGACGTGACCTCCGCCTTGGCGCCCGTCGGGTCTCCGGGCTTGCCCTCGCGCCGGTTGCGGATCACCGACGAGGCGAAGGAGAGACCGATCAGCACCACACCGACCAGGCCGGTGACGACCTCGCTGATCTCGTACTTGATCGTGGCCAGCAGGATGACGGCCAGCGCGCCGATCGCGTAGTGCGCGCCGTGCTCCAGGTAGACGTAGTCGTCCAGGGTTCCCTTGCGGACCAGGAAGACGGTCAGCGAGCGGATGTACATCGCACCGATGCCCAGGCCCAGCGCCATCATGAAGATGTCGTTGGTGATGGCGAAGGCGCCGATGACGCCGTCGAAGGAGAACGACGCGTCGATGACCTCCAGGTAGAGGAACAGGAAGAACGCGGCCTTGCCGGCCAGCCCCAGAGCCGCGCCGGTGCCGTTGGCCGCGGGGACGGCGGCCTTCTCGCCAGCCGTGCCCTCGTCGCCGCCTTCGCCCTCTTCCCCGTCCCCGTCCTCGTCCTCTTCGAGCTTGTCCTCGAAGTAGCCGGAGATCCCACCGACCACGAGGTAGGTGATCAGGCCCGCGACGCCGGCGAGCAGGACCGTGGCGGTCTTGTCACCGCCGCCGTGCGCGACGTTGGTGGCCACCGTCATCGCCGTCACCAGCAGGACGACCAGCGCGACGATCACGGACAGCATGTCGAGCTTGCCCATCTTGGCCATGGGCTTCTCGATCCACGCCAGCCACTTGTGGTCGCGCTCCTCGAAGAGGAAGTCGAGAAAGATCATCAACAGGAATATGCCACCGAAGGCCGCAATGGCCGGGTGGGCACTGGTGACCAGTTCCTGGTAATGCGCCTTGTCGTTGATGGCGAGCTTGACCGCCTCGATCGGGCCCAGCTTCGCGGTGATCGCAACGATCACGACGGGGAACACCAGCCGCATGCCGAATACGGCGATGAGAATGCCGACGGTCAGGAAGATCTTCTGCCAGAAGGCGTTCATCTTGCGCAGGATGCCTGCGTTGATGACGGCGTTGTCGAACGAGACCGAGATCTCCAAGATGGACAGGATCCCGACAATCGCGAGCCCTTGCCACCCCCAGAACACGCCGGCCGCGGCGAGGCCGGCCACCGTGACGGCGAACGACCAGCCAAAGGTTTTCAGGAGCACTGCCTACCCAATCCCTCGGTGTGTGGGCCCCCCGCGCGCAGCGCGCGGCGCTTTACGAAACGTTGACCCCGAAGTCTAGAGCGATGCCCCGCAGGCCCGACGCGTACCCCTGTCCTACCGCCCGGAACTTCCATTCGCCGTTGTGGCGGTACACCTCACCGAAGATCATCGCGGTTTCGCCGGATGCGTCCTCGCTGAGGTCGTAACGGGCCAGTTCGCTGCCGTCGGTCTGATTCACGATGCGGATGAATGCGTTGCTGACCTGGCCGAAGCTCTGGCCGCGCGGATCGGCCTCATGGATCGAGACCGGAAAGACGATCTTGTCGACCTGTTCGGGCACCTTCGAGAGGTCCACGACGATCGACTCGTCGTCGCCCTCTCCCTCGCCCGTGAGGTTGTCGCCGGTGTGCTCGACGGAGCCCTCCGGGCTCGTGAGGTTGTTGTAGAAGACGAAGTACTCGTCCCCCAGCACCCGCCCCGACTGGCACAGCAGTGCGCTGGCGTCGAGGTCGAACGGCGCGCCGGTCGTGGACCGCGCGTCCCAGCCGAGGCCGACCGTGATCTGGGTGAGATTCGGAGCCGCCTTGGACAGGGAGACATTGCCCCCCTTGGCGAGTGTGACGCCCATCGTTCGCTTCCTCCCCGGTGTCGGTGCGGGCCGCGCCCCCGGCGCGGCCCGCCTCGCTTCAAGCGTGTCCGGCGCCGCACTCCCCTGGGGGCGTACGGCGCCGGACACGGTCACTGCACGGCACGGACCGCCGCTGCGGCGGCGGTCCGGCCGGATGTCGGACGTCGACGGTCGGATCGGGATCCGGCCGGTCAGACGTTGACGCCGAAGTCCTGGGCGATACCGCGCAGGCCGGAGGCGTAGCCCTGGCCGATGGCGCGGAACTTCCACTCGGCGCCGTTGCGGTACAGCTCGCCGAAGACCATGGCGGTCTCGGTGGAGGCGTCCTCGCTCAGGTCGTAGCGGGCCAGCTCGTTGTTGTCGGCCTGGTTGACCACGCGGATGAAGGCGTTGCGGACCTGGCCGAAGCTCTGCTGGCGGGTCTCGGCGTCGTAGATCGACACCGGGAAGACGATCTTGGCGACATCGGCCGGCACCGCGGCCAGGTTCACCTTGATCTGCTCGTCATCGCCCTCGCCCTCACCGGTGATGTTGTCGCCGGTGTGCTCGACCGAACCGTCGGGGCTCTTGAGGTTGTTGAAGAACACGAAGTTCTGGTCGTTGGCCACCTTGCCCTGGTCGTTCGTCAGCAGGGCGCTGGCGTCCAGGTCGAAGTCCGTACCGGTGGTGGTACGCGCGTCCCAGCCCAGACCGACCACGACGGCGGTCAGATTGGGGGCTTCCTTCGTCAGCGAGACGTTGCCGCCCTTGCTGAGGCTGACTCCCACGAGTCCTCCCAAAGATTCGAGGGGTACGTATAGATGTGCGCCCCCATCGTGCATGGCATCGGATCAACGAATTGATCCTAGTGACCGGTTCCCACCGATTGCAGCTATCGCACCTGGATCACGCGGATGTCGGCCATGCGGACGCCGGGGGCGCACACGGAGCGCGTCGGCTCAGAGGGCGTCGAGCGCCTTGACGTAGTCGTTCAGGTCGCGGGCGTCGGGCAGGCCGTTGACGACCGTCCAGCGCACCACGCCCTCCTTGTCGATGACGAAGGTGCCGCGCACCGCGCAGCCCTTCTCCTCGTCGAAGACGCCGTACGCCCGGGAGGCCTCGCCGTGCGGCCAGAAGTCCGACAGCAGCGGGTACTCCAGGCCCTCCTGCTCGGCGAAGATGCGCAGCGAGAACGGGGAGTCGTTGGAGACGGCCAGCAGCTGGACGTCGTCGTTGACGAACTTGGGCAGCTCGTCGCGGAGCGCGCACAGCTCACCGGTGCACACGCCGGTGAAGGCGAAGGGGTAGAAGAGGAGGACGACGGCCTTCTCGCCGCGGAAGTCGGAGAGCTTGACCAGCTCACCGTGCTGGTTCTTCAGCTCGAAATCCGGAGCCTTCGTGCCGACCTCGATCGCCATGGGGTGGTTCCCTTCCGCTCACGCTCTACAGAACGCTGCCAACCCTACGCGCCGGGGTGGCCACCGGGGGAACCCGTACGGAACGGGGCCGAGCCCCCTCCGGAACAGGCGGAGGGGGCTCGGTGGCGGATGCCGGGGTGCCGGTCAGCGTTTGCCGCCGGCCTTGGCTGCCTTGGGCGTGACCAGGCGGCTGCCCGTCCAGTCCTTGCCGGCGTTGATGCTCCGGGTCTGGGACAGGCCCGCGGTCTGCGCGGCTTCGTTGATGTCGCTGGGCTCGATGTAGCCGTCACGGCCCGTCTTGGGCGTCATCAGCCAGATCTGGCCGCCCTCGTCGATCAGACCGATGGCATCCACCAGCGCGTCCGTGAGGTCGCCGTCCTCGTCGCGGAACCACAGCAGCACGACGTCGGCCACGTCGTCGTAGTCCTCATCGACGAGATCCTGGCCGATCACGGTCTCAATGGCTTCGCGGAGATCCTGATCGACGTCGTCGTCGTAACCGATCTCCTGGACCACCTGTCCGGGCTCGAACCCCAGCCTGGCGGCAGGGTTGGTCCGCTCCTCCGCGTGGTCCGCGGTCGCGCTCACGGATTGCCTCCTGTCATGTTTCGGGAAGTACTCGGGGACCCCGCGCGTGCGCGGAGCATTGGGCGTAGTCCACACGGGCCGGGCGGATCGCGCAAGTACCCGGCGGTCCAGACCGCCGAAACGGTGACGTTTGGAGGCGTCTCGCCGCAACCGCGACCCCGACGGGACAGGCTGAAGTGATTCACACCACAGCATTCTGCTCGGTTTATCGGGTAGCCGCGCGCGACTGGTCCCTTCGGGGGGTGGGCGGGTCCGCCAGGGGCCCCCTTTCGGGGTCCGCACGTCCGTACGCGAAGCACTTTCGACGTGGGCGTATGGTTGCGATTTGGCCGACCCGAGAAAGCGGCCTTTTCAGCGCCCTCTCTCAGCGAATGGTTACCCATCGGTAGAGGTGACGTACCCCTGTGGCTCGGTACACGATGGAAGACGGCGCGACACCCAGGCAGAGACAGCATTCGTCCCGTGCGCAGCATGAATAGCGTGCCGAGCACGACACGACCCGAACACGAAGGAACAGCGTGGCTTCCGGATCCGATCGAAACCCGATCATCATTGGCGGCCTTCCCAGCCAGGTCCCGGACTTCGATCCCGAAGAGACCCAGGAATGGCTCGACTCGCTCGATGCGGCGATTGACGAGCGAGGCCGGGAACGTGCTCGCTACCTCATGCTCCGACTGATCGAGCGGGCCCGCGAGAAGCGTGTGGCCGTGCCCGAGATGCGCAGCACGGACTACATCAACACCATCGCGACCAAGGACGAGCCGTTCTTCCCCGGCAACGAGGAGATCGAGCGCAAGGTCCTCAACGCGACCCGGTGGAATGCCGCCGTCATGGTCTCCCGCGCCCAGCGTCCGGGCATCGGCGTCGGTGGCCACATCGCCACCTTCGCCTCCTCCGCCTCCCTCTACGACGTGGGCTTCAACCACTTCTTCCGGGGCAAGGACGAGGGCGACGGCGGCGACCAGATCTTCTTCCAGGGCCACGCCTCCCCCGGCATCTACGCCCGCGCGTTCCTGCTGGACCGCCTCGACGAGACCCAACTGGACGCCTTCCGCCAGGAGAAGTCCAAGGCTCCGAACGGCCTGTCCAGCTACCCGCACCCGCGGCTGATGCCGGACTTCTGGGAGTTCCCGACCGTCTCCATGGGTCTCGGCCCGCTCGGCGCGATCTACCAGGCGCGGATGAACCGCTACCTGGAGGCGCGCGGCATCGCCGACACCTCCAAGTCGCACGTCTGGGCGTTCCTGGGCGACGGCGAGATGGACGAGCCCGAGTCGCTGGGCCAGCTGTCCATCGCCGCGCGCGAGGGCCTGGACAACCTGACCTTCGTCGTCAACTGCAACCTGCAGCGCCTGGACGGCCCGGTCCGCGGCAACGGCAAGATCATGCAGGAGCTGGAGTCGCAGTTCCGCGGCGCCGGCTGGAACGTCATCAAGCTGGTGTGGGACCGCAGCTGGGACCCGCTGCTGGCGCAGGACCGGGACGGCATCCTGGTCAACAAGCTCAACAGCACGCCGGACGGACAGTTCCAGACGTACGCCACCGAGAGCGGCGCGTACATCCGCGACCACTTCTTCGGTGACGACCAGCGCCTGCGGGCGATGGTCGCGAACATGACCGACGACCAGATCCTGCACCTGGGCCGCGGCGGTCACGACCACAAGAAGATCTACGCGGCGTACGCGGCGGCCAAGGCCCACAAGGGCCAGCCGACGGTGATCCTCGCGCAGACCGTCAAGGGCTGGACGCTCGGCCCGAACTTCGAGGGCCGCAACGCGACCCACCAGATGAAGAAGCTGACGGTCGAGGACCTCAAGGGCTTCCGTGACCGGCTGCACCTGCCGATCCCGGACAAGGACCTGGAGGACGGCCTGCCGCCGTACTACCACCCGGGCCGGAACTCCGAAGAGATCCAGTACATGCACGACCGCCGCAAGGGACTGGGCGGGTACGTACCCACCCGTGTCGTGCGCGCCGAGCCGCTGCAGCTGCCGGACGACAAGGCCTACGCGGGCGCCAAGAAGGGCTCGGGGCAGCAGAAGATCGCCACGACCATGGCGTTCGTCCGGATCCTGAAGGACCTCATGCGGGACAAGGAGATCGGCAAGCGGTTCGTGCCGATCGCGCCCGACGAGTACCGCACCTTCGGCATGGACGCGTTCTTCCCGTCGGCCAAGATCTACAACCCGCTGGGCCAGCAGTACGAGGCGGTGGACCGCGAACTGCTCCTGGCCTACAAGGAGTCCCCGACCGGCCAGATGCTGCACGACGGCATCACCGAGGCGGGCTGCACCGCGTCGCTGATCGCGGCGGGCTCGGCCTACGCCACGCACGGCGAGCCGCTGATCCCGGTGTACGTCTTCTACTCGATGTTCGGGTTCCAGCGCACCGGTGACCAGTTCTGGCAGATGGCCGACCAGCTCGCGCGCGGCTTCGTGCTGGGTGCGACCGCCGGCCGGACGACGCTGACCGGTGAGGGCCTGCAGCACGCCGACGGCCACTCCCAGCTGCTGGCCTCGACCAACCCGGCGTGTGTCGCCTACGACCCGGCCTACGGCTACGAGATCGCGCACATCGTCAAGGACGGTCTGCGCCGGATGTACGGCGAGAACTCCGAGGACGTCTTCTACTACCTGACCGTCTACAACGAGCCGATCCAGCACCCCGCGGAGCCGGGCGACGTCGACGTCGAGGGCATCCTCAAGGGTCTGCACCGCGTCAAGGCCGGGGAGAAGGGCGAGCACGCCGCCCAGATCCTCGCCTCGGGCGTGGCCGTGCCGTGGGCGATCGAGGCCCAGCAGATCCTCGCCGACGAGTGGAACGTCAAGGCCGACGTCTGGTCGGCGACCTCCTGGAACGAGCTGCGCCGTGACGCGGTGGACGCCGAGGAGCACAACCTCCTGCACCCGGAGGAGGAGCAGCGCGTCCCGTACGTGACGCAGAAGCTCCAGGGCACCGAGGGCCCGAAGGTCGCGGTCTCGGACTGGATGCGTTCCGTCCCGGACCAGATCGCGCGCTGGGTCCCCGGCACGTACCAGTCGCTGGGCGCCGACGGTTTCGGCTTCGCGGACACCCGTGGCGCGGCCCGTCGCTTCTTCCACATCGACGCGCAGTCCATCGTCCTCGGCGTGCTCACCGAGCTCGCCAAGGAGGGCAAGGTGGACCGGTCGCTGCTGAAGCAGGCGATCGACCGCTACGAGCTGCTGGACGTCTCGGCCGCCGAGGCCGGTGAGGCCGGCGGCGACGCCTGACGCCCGGCCGCGATCACCGCGTTCCTCGCCCCCGGCAGCCCCGTGCTGTCGGGGGCGAGGTGCGTGTCGGCCTCAGCGCTCCCAGACCTTGAACGCCCGTACCCGGTACGGGGACCGGGGCACCCAGCTGCCGCCGCCCGGATAGGTGTCGTACTCGCCGGTCTCGGCGCATTCGGCGCTCTGGTAGGTGGTGACCGGCCGGCCGGTGCGGTTGGCGAACGAGGCGGCGCCGCTGCCCTTGGGCAGCGGGATGCAGCTCTCGATGTCGGTGTCAGACAGCTCGTGGGCCCGCCGCCCGCCGTGGAAGTCCGCCTCCGGCCAGAGGCACAGCTGGCCCGGTGCGCAGGCGCCCGCGGCGGGGGCGGGGCCGGCGGCGGCCGCCTGCGCGGCCGGCGGCGCGAGGGCGGCCGGGACGGCGAGCGCAGTGGCCAGGGCGGCGAGGCCGGTGAACAGCGCGGTGGTGCGGGACGTCGGAGTGCGCATGGAAATCTCCCCCGTGGAGTACGGCGATGGTCTCCCGCGGCCGGGCGGTCGCCCGCGGCGGGTTGCGATGACCATGAGCCTGGCGGGGGCGCCGTGGGGCTGCCAAGGCCCTGGGGGCGGCGCCACCCGGATCAGGGATGTGGACGGCGAGGGCGGCGGGCTGGGGAGCGCCGGTGTGCGGGGTTGACGCGGGGCGGGCGGAGGCGGCGGGCTGCGGAAACCGTTCCTCGCGGTGCCTGCGGGGGCGGGCGACGGACGGCGGCCCGCCGGGGACGGCGCCTGTGGCAGCCGGTTCCCGTGCAGGCTCATCCGGATGAGGGATTCCGCTCGGCGGCACAGGTCAACTGGCGCCGTACAGAGGGGAGATGGACCGCTCGACGGCGGGTTGACGGAAAAAGCGACGGCGCGCCGCCGGCCGAGGGGGTGGTTCGGCCGGCGACGCGCCGGAGCAGCACGGTGGCGAGGGGGCGTACGGCCGCCCGGACTCCCTGGACGTCCGGAACGCCCTTCGCCGTGCGGGGGCCGTACGCCGTCGCGCGGCGGGGCCGGTCAGATATGGCCGACGCCGGCACCCGCCTCGGCGTTCTCGCCGCGCTTGGTGAAGACCGCGACAAGCGCGGCGACGACCGCCACACCGCAGGCGACCGTGAAGGCCAGGCCCATGCCGGACACGAAGGTGTCATGGGCGACCTCGGTGATCTTCTGGGCGAGCTGCGGCGGGGCGCCCTTCGGGACCGGGGCGATACCCGCCGAGACCGCGTCGGACAGCTGGGACGCCTGCGCGGGCGGGACCGGCGGGAGACCGGCCGACTTCCAGTTGCCCATGAGGTCGTTGTCCACGCGGGAGGCCATCACGGCGCCCAGCACGGCCGTGCCGAGGCTGCCGCCGACCTGCATCGCGGCCTGTTGCAGACCGCCGGCGACACCGGAGAGCTCCAGCGGGGCGTTGCCGACGATGACCTCGGTGGCGCCGACCATGACGGGCGCCAGGCCCAGGCCGAGCAGCGCGAACCAGAGGGACATCGGGCCGGTGGTGCTGTCGGTGTCCAGGCCGGACATGCCGTACATGGCCACGGCGGTCAGCACCATGCCGCCGACCAGCGGGATGCGCGGGCCGAGCTTGGTGATCAGCGCGCCCGCGAGCGGGGAACCCACGATCATCATGCCGGTGAGCGGCAGCAGGTGCAGGCCGCTGTCGACGGGGGTCATGCCGTGCACGTTCTGGAGGTAGAACGTCACGAAGAACAGGCCGCCCATGAAGGCGAAGGCCATCAGCACCATCAGGACCGTGCCGGCGGTCAGCGGCAGGGAGCGGAACATCCGCAGCGGGACGAGCGGTTCGCGGACCTTGCTCTCCAGGACGGCGAAGAGCGCGAACAGGACCACCGAGCCGATCAGGAAGCCCCAGGTCTTCACATCGCCCCAGCCCCAGTCCGTGGCCTTGATCAGCGGCCAGATGAGGCAGAACATCGCTGTGGAGAGCAGCACGATGCCCGGGACGTCGAACGACCGCGGGGCGTTCACGGCACGGTGGTCCTTGAGGATCAGCAGGCCCAGGACCAGGGCCAGCACCCCAACGGGAACGTTGATGAAGAAGACGGACTGCCAGCTGACGTGCTCGACCAGCAGGCCGCCGACTATCGGGCCGCCGGCGGTGGAGGCGCCGATGACCATGCCCCAAATACCGATCGCCATATTGAGCTTCTCGGCGGGGAAGGTGGCGCGCAGCAGCCCCAGCGCGGCGGGCATCAGCAGGGCGCCGAACAGGCCCTGCAGCACGCGGAAGAAGATGACCAGCGCGACCTCGTGGGAGAAGCCGATGGCACCGGAGGCGGCGGCGAAGCCGAGGATGCCGATGAGGAACGTCTGGCGGTGGCCGAAGCGGTCACCGAGCTTGCCGGCGGTGATCAGCGCCACGGCCAGCGCGAGCATGTAGCCGTTGGTGATCCACTGCACATCGGCGAGCGAGGCACCGAGGTCCTGCTTGATGGCCGGGTTGGCGATGGCGACGATCGTGCCGTCCAGGGCAACCATCATGACGCCGATGGCGACGGAGAAGAGGGTCAGCCACGGATGGCCGCGCAGCCCGCGCGGGGGCTCAGGTACGGAGAGGTCGGGCGCTGCGTCGGCGACCGGGGTCTGGGAACTCATACGGCGAGAGTAATGTCAGCGGCTGACATTTGACAAAGCATTTCATGAGTCGGTAACTGTCATCTCGCTCACAGGTAACCTGAGCAGCGAGAACACAAACGAAAGGCGGCGCAGGATGGCGACCCCGACGCCACAGCCGGCCCTCGCAGGCGGACTGCGGGAACGCAAGAAGCAGCGCACCCGCGACGCCCTGATCCGCGCCGCGCTCGAACTGTTCACGGAGCAGGGGTACGAGGCCACGACGGTCGACGAGATCGCGGAGGCGGTGGACGTCTCCCAGCGGACGTACTTCCGCTACTTCGCCAACAAGGAGGACGTCGCCTTCGCCGCCCAGGAGATCACCGAGGCCCGCTTCCTCGACGAGCTCACGGCGCGGCCCGCGAACGAGGCCCCGCTGACCGCGCTGCGCCGTGCGGTGATGACCGCCTGGGACGACCTCGCCAGCGCCGTCGAGCCGGTGATCCCGGTGGAGCTGCACATGCGCTCGTACCAAATGATCGAGTCCACACCGGCGCTGATGGCCGCGCACCTGCGGCGGTCCTCCGAGCTGGAGGAACAGATCGCGCAACTGATCGCCCGGCGCGAGGGGCTGGACGTCGACGCCGATTTCCGGCCGCGGGTACTGGTCGCCGCGTTCTGCGGGGTGATGCGGGTGGCGGGCAAGGTCTGGGGCGTGGGACAGGACTACAGCGTCGAAGCCATCCGCGAGTTGACCCAGTCCTACCTGGACCACATCGCCCCGGCGATGGAGGACGACTGGCGGACGTCACGCTGAGCCGGCGGCCGCGGCACCCGACCGCACCGCACCGGTGTGCGCCGAGCCGCGGCCGCACCTCTCGCACCGGCGACCGCGCCGACCACCCCGCGTAACGGCCGTCCGCCGCAGCGCAACCGAATTACCCTCCCCCTGAGACCACTTCTGCACGACTGAGCACGGGTTTTCCCTGACGGGTGTCCGTTTTGGTCGAAATACCCATCGCGAAACGTGATATCACTCACGGCCACGACAGCCACCCTGTCGCGTCTCCTAGGGTGGCTCGCGGTGACTTCCTTCCCGGGCCTTGGCCCCTCCTCCGGTTTCCTGCAGTCCACCGCTTGGCGTGCCGCGCTCGCCCTGGCGGTGGTGTTCGTGATGCTTGCCATGACCGGCTGGACGGCCATCAGAGGCACCAAGGACGACGCCAATCCGCTGGCCACCGCCAAGACCGCCTGGAAGCACGCCACCTTCCTCGGGCACCCGTTGCCCGACCCCAATGCCGCGCCGGGCACCGTACGGGCCTTCTTCGCCACCCTGAGCCGGGCCGAGAAGCACCAGCTCGCCGACCGATACCCGCTGGTCGTCGGCAACTTGGGCGGCGCACCCGTCCAACTCCGTTACCAGGCCAACCAGATGGCGATCGACAATGCCCGGGAGGTCGAGGAACGGCGCATGGCCGACCCCCGGCTCACCCCCGTCGGCCGCCAGGAGGCGGGCCGGCTGATGCACCGCCTGGAGTCCCTGATGACCCCGGGCCGACAGATCCTGGCGTTCGACCCGGCCAACGGAGGCCGGGCCGCGGAGGTCTTCGGCGACCTCCCGGCCGCCGACCGGGTCTCGGTGGTGGTGCCCGGTGTGGACACCAACCTCTCGACCTTCGAGCGCACCGCGCGGGCGAACACCGCCCCCGTCGGCATGGCCCGCTCCCTCTACTCCGCCGAGCAACAGGCCCGCCCGGGCGCCCGCACCGCGGTGATCGCCTGGGCCGACTACACAGCCCCCTCCGGCCTGGGCGTGGAGGCCGCCACCGGTCAGCTGGCCTCGGCCGGCGCGGTCCGCCTGCGGGCCCTGGTGGGATCGCTGCCCTCCTCCGACAGCGTCTCGCTGTTCTGCCACAGCTACGGCTCCGTGGTGTGCGGCCTCGCCGCCCGCGGCCTGCCCGCCAACGTCGGGGACATCGCGGTGGCGGGCAGCCCCGGCATGCGGGCCGACAGCCTCTCCGGGCTGGGCACCCGCGCCCGGGTCTGGGCGATGCGGGACGCAGGCGACTGGATCCAGGACGTGCCCTACCTGGAGGTCGGCGGGCTCGGCCACGGCGCCGATCCGGTCGACCCCTCCTTCGGCTCCCGGATCCTGTCCGCCGACGGCGCCGTCGGGCACGCCGGCTACTTCACCCCCGGCACCCGCAGCCTGCGCAACTTCGCGCTGGTCGGCGTGGGTGCGACCAACTCGGTGGAGTGTGCCTCCGCCGATCCGCACTGCGGCACGGGCCCGGTCTGAGGCCCGCCCCGCAGCACAGCCGGTGGCCGCGGGTACGGCCCGGCGCCCGGGGACGGGCCGTACCCGCGGGAACCGCCCCGACGCGGGGTGCGTCCCCGGGGCAAAGGACGGAGCAGGCGGCTGCCGGAACGCCTTCGCGGGCGGCTCCGGCGGGCGCTTCCAGGTGTCCGGAAGGGGGACGGGCGGGTGACCGCCCGCATACGATGAGCCGCATGGGTGATGTGCTGGCCGGTTTTCATGCCGTCTGGGAGTTCGACACAGACTCGGTACTCATCCGCTTCGAACGGGGGATCCGTAAGCCGAAGCTGTTCCAGGCGCTCGGCGAGCGACGCATCCCCTACGAGGCGCTGAGCGCTGTCGAGGTGACCGAGGGAAGACGTGGCACGGTGGTGCTGCACGCCGTGCCCAGGCCCGGCGCCGACCCCCTGATGGAGGCGGCGAACGGGCAGCTCAAGGAGGACTCCGACCCGTACCGCCTGGTGCTGCCGGCGGACCGCGGGACGCTCGCCGAGTACTACGCCGACGAGCTGCGCACCGTGCTTGGGCCGACGGCCAAGGAGCCCGCCGACCGCCATCTGGTGGCCGCGCCGAAGGCTCCGCTGCACTTCAAGGCGTACGACGGCAAGGCGTCCTTCGACGGCCGCTCGGTCGCCTTCCGCTGGTTCTGGACGGGCGCGTCCTCGGCGAAGTGGAAGTGCGGCGACCAGACCTTCCCGGTCGGCGAGCTGACCGGGGTCGAGTGGCGCTCGCCGGAGATCCTCAACGGCTATCTGCGGCTGCTGGAGCGCGGCGCCCGTGAGCCCGGGGTGGGCGAGGCCGACCAGGACCCGGCCGCCGTGGTCTTCGGACTGGGCTACGGCCCGGTGCACGAGTCGCTGCCGTTCGCGGCCTCGGTGCTGCAGGCGGTGCGCGCCGCCGAACTGGAGGAGACGCCGGACGGCGAGCCGGTGCGCCACCGCACCGGGGAGACCCGCAGGGACCCCGCGGACATCGCCGAGCGGATACGGCACCTCGGCGAGCTGCACGGTGCCGGGCTGCTGACGGACGAGGAATTCAGCACGAAGAAGGCCGAGTTGCTGGCGGAGCTCTGACCTTCCGTGGCCGCCCGGGCCCGGTACGGCGGACCGGGACCCGGCGCCGCGGCCGGCGTGCCCCGGTCACCCCGCGCCGGAGTCATACCGTGGTACGGGGTACGGGCCACCCCCAGGGAGGACGCCCCGGCCGCCGGGCTCCGGTTGGATGGACTGCGCGATGAATCCACCCTCCCCCACTTCAGCCCAGGCCCGCGGGCCGGTCCGGAGCCGGGCGCTGCGCGCCGTACGCCAGGCGCTGCGCCTGCTCGCCGCCGAGCTCGGCACACCGACCGAGCCGGGGACCCCCCTCTTCGGCAGCGTCCAGAACCGCTGGCTGCGCCGGGTGCCGTACGTCGTGGCCTTCGCGTTCACGGTGTCCCTGCTGCCGACGACGATCACCGTCCTCAGCCACGACTACCGGATGAACGGTGCGCTGGCCGGTGCGGTGGCCACCGCCCAGACCGTGCCGCTGCTGCTCGCGGTGACCCGCCCGCTGCAGGCCTGGTGGGTGATCTTCGCCGCCGATGTGGCCGGGGCCCAGCTGCTGACCTTCAGCGACGGTGTCGTGGGCCGGGCCTGGCCCTGGACGCCCATGGTGATCGTGGGCTATCTGGCGCTGATGCTGGCGCTGTCGCTGCGCGAGCGCCGCCGCACCCTGATCGCCGTGTGGCTGGCGACCGGTGCGGCCGGCATCGTCTCCGTTCTGATGACCCCGGACGGCAGCCAGAGCACCTGGGTGCTGCTGTTCGTCCTGAGCGGCGTGATGCTGATGATGGGCGCCGCCCTGCGGGAACGGGGCGACGCCCAGCGGAAGTTGATCGAGCAGGAGACCATCAGCGAGGCCGAGCGGGCCCGCCGCACCCTGCTGGAGGAGCGCACCCGGATCGCCCGTGAGCTGCACGACGTCGTCGCCCACCACATGTCGGTGATCACGGTCCAGGCGGACAGCGCCCCGTACCGCATCGGTGGGATCCCGTCGGAGGCGAAGGAGGAGTTCGGGGCGATCGCGGCGACCGCACGGGAGTCGCTGGCCGAGATGCGGCGGCTGCTCGGGGTGCTGCGCAGCGAGGAGACGGAGCGCCAGGGCGCCCCGGAGAAGGCGCCGCAACCCGGGATCGGCATGCTGCCGAAGCTGGTCGAGGGGACCGTACGGGCCGGTGTGCCGGTGGAGTTGGCGCTGCCCGAGGAGCCGGTCGCACTGGAACCGGCGGTGGATCTGTCCGCGTACCGCATCGTGCAGGAGGCGCTGGCCAATGTGGTGCGGCACGCCCCGGGGGCGCACACCCGGGTGTCGGTGACGACGGCCGAGGACGGCTCCCGGCTGACGGTGCTGATCGTCAACTCCGCACCGCCCGCGCCCTCCGCGCCCCTGGAGACCACCGGCACCGGACACGGCCTGGTGGGGATGCGGGAGCGGGTGCGGCTGGTGGCGGGCACACTCGACACCGGGCCGCTGCCCGACGGCGGCTACCGGGTCGCCGCGCAGATACCACTGACCGCGCCGCCCCCGGCGGCAACTCCCTTCTCCGCAAAGGACTCCGGCACTCCATGACCACCCGCGTGATCATCGTCGACGACCAGGCCATGGTGCGCGCGGGGTTCGCCGCGCTGCTCGCCGCCCAGAGCGACATCGATGTGGTGGGCGATGCCCCGGACGGGGCGCAGGGCGTGGCGCTGAGCCGCCGGACGCACCCCGATGTGGTGCTGATGGACGTCCGGATGCCGGAGATGGACGGTCTGGAGGCCGCCCGGCAGCTGCTCGATCCGCCCCGCGGGGTGACCCACCGCCCCAAGGTGCTGATGCTGACCACCTTCGACGTCGACGACTACGTGTACGAAGCGCTGCGCGCGGGCGCGTCCGGATTCCTGCTCAAGGACGCCCCGCCGGCCGATCTGATCTCCGCGGTGCGGGTGGTGGCGGCCGGCGAGGCGCTGCTCGCGCCGTCCGTGACCCGGCGGCTGATCGCCGACTTCGCCAAGCGGCCGGCGCCCCGCAAGAGCCGTGGCGCCCTCCGGCGGAACGGCCTCACCCCGCGGGAGACGGAGGTGCTGGAGCTGATCGCCCGGGGACTGTCGAACCAGGAGATCGCCGAGGCACTGATCCTCGCCGAGCAGACCGTGAAGACGCACATCGGGCGGGTGCTCGCCAAGCTCGAACTGCGCGACCGGGCACAGGCCGTGATCTTCGCGTACGAGTCGGGGCTGGTGTCGCCCGGGGACCGGTAGCCCGGCCGCGGCCGTCCTCCCCGGGCGACGAGATGGGGCGCAAGCTGCGCATCATCTCCGACGAGCTGGCGAAGTTCTCCAATCTGATCGGGGACTTTCC
>NZ_JBFAEA010000030.1:0-73572 GCF_040641675.1 Streptomyces sp. NPDC020742 | reverse complement strand
AAAGCCGACAACGTGGGGCTACGCCCCCCTAAGCTCCTGGCGTTGGCGGCCCAAGCCGTCGATCTCCAGCTCGACCACATCGCCGGGGCGCAGGTACGGCTTGGGCTCGGGCTGCCCCATGGCGACGCCGGCCGGGGTCCCGGTGTTGATGACGTCACCCGGGTACAGCGTCATGAACCGGCTGACGTAGCGCACCACTTCGGTCACCGGGAAGATCTGCTCGGCGGTGCTGCCGCTCTGCTTCAGCTCGCCGTTGACCCACAGCCGCAGGCCCAGCGCCTGCGGATTGGGCACCTCGTCGGCGGTGACCAGCCAGGGGCCCAGCGGGTTGAACGTCTCGCAGTTCTTGCCCTTGTCCCACTGGCCGCCGCGCTCGATCTGGAACTCCCGCTCGGAGACGTCGTGCGCCACGGCGTAGCCGGCCACCGCCGCCCGGGCCTGCTCGTCGGTCTCCAGGTAGCGGGCGGTGCGGCCGATGATGACGGCGAGTTCGACTTCCCAGTCGGTCTTCACGCTGCCGCGCGGCACCAGCACCGTGTCATCGGGGCCGACGACGGTGTCCGGGGCCTTGAGGAAGACGATCGGCTCCTCGGGGGTCGGGGCCCCGGTCTCCCGGGCGTGGTCGTGGTAGTTCAGCCCGATGCACACGATCTTCCCGATGCCGGCCACTGGGGGGCCGGTGCGCAGCCCGGACGCGTCGAGGGCCGGCAGTTCCCCGGAGGCCGCGGCGGCCCGGATCTGGGCCAGCCGTCCGTCGTCCGCCAGCAGCGCTCCGTCGATGTCCGGCACCAGGTCCGACAGGTCCCGCAGGGTCCCCGAAGCGTCGAGCAGCGCCGGGCGTTCGGCCCCCACCGTTCCGACACGCAGCAGCTTCATCGATTCAACTCCCGTGGTCGAAGGTCGCCCCGGAGGAGCCTCCGGGGCGGCCGATGGGGGACGGCCATCGAGCGATGTGGCTGATCCTCCGAGAACGGGGTTCAGTCCGCAAGACCCCGTTCACGGACTGGACCCGAAGCGGGCGGCGAAGGCACCGGCACGGCCTTCCCACAGCAGCGCGCCCTGTACCCGACATCAACCGGGCACAGGGCGCGCAGAGCTACCGTCACCGAGAGGCCGTGACGGTCCCCTCAGCCGGCTTCGCGGCGGCCTTCCCGGCAGGCTTGCCGGCCGGCTTCGCAGCCGCGTTCCCGGCGGCCTCCGCCCCGCCACCCGACGTCCCCGCGCCCCGGTGGAGCAGCGCCCGTTCACCGGCGGTCCAGGCCGTCGTCGTCACCATGTAGAGGCCGGCGGCCAGCGGTACCACGGCCACCGTGATCAGCGTGCCGAACGACAGCAGCGGCAGCACCTTGGTCATCGACGCCATGCCGGGCACCGCCCCGTCACCGCCCGCCGCCGGCGCCGGGGAGGCGGCCACGGTGGCCCGGGCGCGCCGGTCGTTCCACGTGGCGACCGCCGCGACCAGGGCGAACAGTACGAGGTAGACCCGGCCGTGCGGACCGAAGACCCCGCCGTCGGCGAGCGCCTGGCTCCAGTGCCCGCCGAGCGGCGCGCCCAGCAGTGTGTGGTCCAGCACCCCGCCGGCCCCGGTGGAGAACAGGTGGTACATCACGAAGAACACGGGCAGTTGGAGCAGCGTCGGCAGGCAGCCGGCCAGTGGCGAGGAGCCGGCACCGGCGTAGAGGTCGGCCACCGCCCGCTGCAGTCGCTCGGGGTCGTTGCGGTGCTTGCGCTGCAGATCGGCCAGCTGTGGGGCGAGCGCGGCCCGGGCCCGCTCTCCGCGGGCCGCGGCCCGGGCCAGCGGGTGCAGCGCGGCGCGTACCGCGAGGGTGCACAGGACGATGGCGGCGGCCATGGCGGCGGTGCCGAAGAGCGGTTCGATGGCCTCGGCGCCGTGCGTCAGCGCCTCGCCGAGAAAGTCGAAAACGGACATGGGTGAGCCCTCCACGGGTCTCGTCGTACCGGGGTGATGGATACGGCGTGACGGGTGGCGCAGACACCGGGCAGCAGGAAGCAGCAGCCCCCGCGGGCCGGCCCCGGGGGCCGGATGTCGAACCCTGGTGCCCCGGAGGCGGACCGGATGTCGGTCCCCCGTCGGGAGGCAGGGGCGGGCGGAGGTGTGGCGGTGCGGCGGTGTCTACGCGGCCGTCGGGAGGGTGTGGCCGGGTGCTCGTGGGCGTGGCCGGCCGGCCGCGTCGGGGTCGCGCTGGGGCAGGAACGCGGTACGTCGCTCACGGTCGCGGATCGCCGTTCGGACCCGGCCCGGTGGCACGGCCGGCGCCCAGGCGGCGATCAGGACGGCCTGGCACAGCAGCAGCACCGCGGCCGTGGTCGCGGCGGCGGTCAGGGCGGTGGCCACCCCGGTCTGGGTGAGCAGGAAGCCGGTGAGGAGGACCAGGAGCGCGGAGAGGTACAGGCGGCCAGCGTCGACCATGCGGTACATCCGATGCCCTCCTCCTGTGCGGCGCGTGCCCCGGACTTGTCGTCTTCCGCTCAAGAGTAGCCACACCTCTGGGCAGCCGGGAGACCGGCCGATAACTTGCCCTCCCTGCCGTCGGGACGGCAGCGGACCAGGGGGATCAAGGGGGAACACCAAGGAGGTGCTGTGCGCGACATCAGCGTTCCGGCCCTGGCGGCTCCACTGCGGACCGGCGGCCTCGCCGACTCCGTCTTCGACACCGCCGCTCACCAGCCGGATTTCGCTCAGCTCGCCCGCCGCGACGAAAGAGCCGCAGACGAATGGGAGGAGGTGTCCGCGAAGGAGTTTCGCGACGAGGTGATGGCCCTGGCCAGGGGGCTGCTGGCGGACGGGATACGGCCCGGCGCCCGCGTCGCGCTGATGTCCCGTACGCGCTACGAGTGGACGCTGTTCAGTTATGCCCTCTGGGCGATCGGCGGCCAGCTGGTGCCGGTCTATCCGACCGCCTCACCCGAGCAGCTGCGGGGCATCCTCAACGGGGCGCAGGTCACCGCGATCGTGGTGGAGAACGAGGCGCACGCCATGACCGTGGCGGAGGCCTGTGACGCACGCTCCCGGCTGCACCGCCTGTGGCAGTTGGACCTGGACTGCATCCAGCGGCTGGCGGAGGAGGGCATCCGGGTGCCCGAGGCCGCTGTGCACCGGCTGCGGCACGCGGTCTCGCCGCACGCCCCCGCCGCGCTCGTCTACACCTCGGGGACCACCGGGCGCCCCCGCGCCTGTGTGATCACCCATGCCAACCTCGCCGCCGAGTGCGACACCCTCTACGCGGGCTGGGGCGGGCTGCTGGCCGAGCCCGGTGAACGGCCCTCGCTGCTGGCGTTCCTGCCGTTCGCGCACATCTACGGGCTGGTGGTGCAGGTGGCGTGCATGCGCGGCGGGGTGAAGCTGGCCCATCAGCCCGATCCCTCGTCGGACCAGCTGCTGCCGGCGCTCGCCTCGTTCCGCCCGACGTTCGCGTTCGCGGTGCCGTACGTCTTCGAGAAGATCTGCACCCGCGCCCGGATGGCCGCCGAACGGGAGGGCAAGCTGCGCACGTTCGACGCGGCGATGACGGTCGCGGTGCGCTACGCCGAGGCCCTCGCCGAGGAGGAGCGGGGCACCGGGCGCGGCCCGGACGCCTTCCTGCGGGCCCGGCACGCGCTCTACGACCGGCTGGTCTACTCCCGCATCCGGGAGCTGCTGGGCGGCCGGGTGCGCACCGCGGTCTCCGGCGGCTCCCCGCTCGTCCGCGAACTGGGCCTGCTCTTCGCCGGCTTCGGCATCACCGTCTACGACGGCTACGGCATGACCGAGACCACCGGTGCGGTGACCGCCCAGCCGCCGGGCCGGGTGCGGTTCGGCACGGTGGGCATGCCGCTGCCGGGCTGCGGGGTGCATGTGGCGCTGGACGGTGAGGTGTGGGTGCGCGGTGCGGTGGTGTTCGCCGGCTACCTCGACGAACCCGGCGGCCCCGGTGGCCCCGGTGGCCCCGACGGACCCGGCCGACCCGGCGGCAGGCACAGCAGGGGCGGCAGGCACAGCAGGCACAGCAGAGACAGCGGGGAGGGAAGGGACGGCAGGTTCGACAGGTACGACAGGCACGAAAGGTACGACAGGTCCAGCATGGACGGCAGCGGCCTCTACGACGGCTGGCTGCCCACCGGCGACCTCGGCCACCTGGACGAGGACGGCTATCTGGTGATCACCGGTCGCAAGAACGACGTCATCATCACCAGCAACGGCAAGAGCGTGGCCCCGCAGGGGCTGGAGCAGCGGCTGTGCGCCCATCCGCTGGTCTCGCAGTGCGTGGTGGTCGGCGACAACCGGCCGTATGTGAGCGCGCTGATCACGCTGGACCCCGAAGCGCTGGAGCAGTGGCGGCAGTTGCGCGGCGAGCCGGCCGAGGCCGGTGCGGGGCCGACGCCGGAGGAACAGTTGCAGGGCGAGGTGCGGCGGGCGGTGGCGCGGGCGAACGCGTCGGTCTCCCGCGCCGAGTCGATCCGCGCCTTCCGGGTGCTGCCGGGCGAGTTCAGCCAGGAGTCCGGGCTGGTCACACCGTCCCGGAAGCTGCGAAGAGAGGCCATTGTGCGGGCGTACGCGGGAGAGATCGACGCCCTGTACGCGCAGGGCGCGCGCGAGGAGCCGGACACCCGCAGCGAACGCCGCCGGCTGGCCGCGGCGGGCCTGTACGCGCGCTGAGCACGGCAGGGCGGCGCCCGGGCAGCACAGGGCATGCCGAGGGCCACCGCCCGTGAAGGCCGGGCCCGTTGCGACACCGTAACAGTCTCGCAACGGGCCCGGCCGATATTTGTCCGGGGGTGAGGAGCCACGCCACAAGCACCGCCGGGGCGCTTAGCGTCCGTTGGCGTTCCAGTAGTGACGAACCGGGAGGCCGTGTGCGGTCGATCCTCAGCAACTCCGCAACATCCGGGCGGACCATCGCCACCGGACTGGTCGTCGCCGCCCTCGTGGCCACGCTCGCGGCACTGCTGGTGCCCGTACAGCTCTTCGGCGAGACGGCTTCCGCGGCGACCAACACCGTCTCGTACGACGATGACGGCGGCGGCACGGTCAACACCCGTTACGGGCCGCTCAGCGCCATGGACCGGGACTTCGTGCGCAAGGTGCGGCTGGCCGGACTGTGGGAGATGCCCGCCGGCCGGCAGGCCCAGGAACGCGGCAAGACCGCCGCGATCCGGACCGCCGGCGACCACCTCGTGGCCGGCCACACCGAGTTGGACCGGCGGTCGGTGGAGGCCGGGCGGGCTCTGGGCATCCCGCTGCCCAACCAGCCCACCCCCGAGCAGCAGGGCTGGCTCGGACAGCTCAACTCCGCCTCGGACGCGGAGTACCCCGCCCTCTTCGCCGAGCTGCTGCGCCGCTCCCACGGCAAGGTCTTCGGTCTGATCGCGATGGTCCGCGACCAGACCCGCAACTCGATGGTGCGTGCCCTGGCCGACAAGACCAACTCCACCGTGCTGGACCACATCACGGTTCTGGAGAAGACCGGCCAGGTCAACTTCGACACCCTGCACAGCAGCTGAGCTGCCCCTTCACCCCTCACACCGGACGAAGCGAAGTGATCTCATGAGGCAACGTCAACGCCAACAGGGCCACAAGCGCTCGCGTTTGACGAACAGAATGATGGTGGGCGCCGCCGCGCTCCTGCTGGGCGGCGGCGGGCTGGCCGCGGTCGCCACCACGGCGCTGGCCGGCAACTCCGACCAGGCGGCGCCGTCGGGCCACCGGCACACCATCACCGCCACCACCATCTCGTGCCCCGATGTCGGTGAACGGCTGCGGCAGGTGCCGCACGGCGCCCAGCTCCAGGTGTCCAAGGGGCTGTCCACGCTGGACCGCCAGGTGCACGACGCGTACCACCAGTGGATGGACGGCGGCAGCAATGACATCCTCGCCCGGCTCAAGCAGCAGCGGCAGCGCACCATCACCACGATGGTCTCCGCGATCGCCAAGGACACCAAGCGGCCCAGCTACCTGCTGAAGATGAGCGGCTGCACCACCAAGTCGGTCAACGAGGGAGCGGGGTCCGGCGGCTACGACTCCACCAAGTCCACGCAGGACGGCTGGTACCAGGGCCAGAACCCGCAGCAGGGCCAGCCGCAGGACGGCCAGCAGAGCCAGCAGCCGGGCCAGCAGCAGCCCGGCCAGGACGGCGGACAGGCCCAGGACGGCGGGCAGGCCCAGAACGGCGGGCAGCAGCAGGGCCAGCAGCCCGGCGGCCCCGCCCCCGACGACTTCGTCGACATCACCAGCGTGCAGCCGAACGCGGACGCCCCGCCGTTCGCCGCCCCCAAGGGCGGCAACGCCACCACGGGCACCTTCACCACCGAGTGCGGCCGCAACGAAGAGGGCCACTTCAACTCGGACAACGTCATCGTCACGCCGGGCGTGAGCAACGGCGCCCACCACACCCACGACTACGTCGGCAACACCACCACCGACGGCAACTCCACCAACGACTCCCTCGCCGCCTCCGACACCACCTGCAACAACGGCGACCAGTCGACCTACTACTGGCCGGTGCTGCGCAAGCTCGACGGCAACGCCGAGCAGAAGCCGGGTGCCGCCCAGGACGCCAACGTCGGCTCGGTGCTGACCCCGTCCACGGTGACCCTCACCTACCGCGGCAGCCAGTCCGGCCAGGTCGAGGCGATGCCCCGCTTCCTGCGGATCATCACCGGTGACGCCAAGGCGTTCACCAACGGCACCAAGAACGCCAACGCCTCGTGGAGCTGCACCGGTTTCGAGAACCGCCAGCTCAAGGACCGCTACCCGCTGTGCCCGAGCGGCTCCCAGGTGGTGCGCACCTTCGCGTTCCAGAACTGCTGGGACGGCCAGAACATCGACAGCGGCAACCACCGCGACCACGTGGCCTTCTCCGACCAGAACGGCAACTGCCCCAACAACTTCCGGGCGATCCCGCAGCTGGTCGAACGGATCACCTACGACGTGCCGCAGGGCAACAGCTTCGCGGTCGACAGCTTCCCCGAACAGCTGCACAAACCCGTCACCGACCACGGCGACTTCATCAACGTGATGCCGGACAACCTGATGAGCAAGGCGGTCGACTGCATCAACAACGGACGCCAGTGCACCTGACGTCCCCGGGGCCGGCGGCCTAGCCGCCGCCCCACCAGACCACTGCCCCTCCCCCAACAGCGACGCCGGCGCCCATGCGCCGGCGTCGCTGCGCGCTGTCCGCGTCAGCCTCCCGGGCCGGGGCCCGTCGCCGCGTCCGGGGCCGACGTATCCGGGGCCGGCGCGTCCAGGGCCGGCGCGTCCGGGGCCGACGTATCCCCTGCCGGCGCGCCCGGGTCCGGTGGGGTGGGGTCCGGCGGGGTGGGGTCGCGCCGGAGGTGCTCCGGATCGCTGGGCTCGGCCTGGCGGACGACCCCGATCAGCTCCGCCATGAAGGCCCGTACGCCCGGGGTTTCGGCGTCGGCGGCGGTCGCCACGAGCACACTGCGGGACACGGTCGGCCGGCAGGGCAGAAACCGCACGCCCGGGGGTGCGGAGCTGCGCACCATCCGCGGCACCAGCGTCACCGCGAGCCCGGCCGCCACCAGATGGAGCTGGGTGGCGTAGTCGGACACGCAGTAGCGCACGTTCGCCTCCACCTCATGGGCGCGCAGCAGTTGCCGCAGCCCCTCGTGGGCATCGCTCCCCTCGGGACAGCTGGTCCACAGCTCGCCGCGCAGTTCGCTCAGCGCCACGGACTCCCGGTCGGCGAGCGGATGCCCCTGCGGGACCGCCAGCTGGGCGTCCTCGTGCAGCAGCCGGGTGGTCCGTACACCGGAGGGCATATGAGCCGGGCGGTGCGTCCAGCTCTCGGTGACGACCGCGTCGAGCCGGCGCTGTTGGAGCATCGGGATCATGTCGACCGCCTCGCCGTCCCGCAGTGACGGTTCGAGGCGGGGATGGCGTTCGGTCAGCCGGTGCAGCACCTGCGGGAGCAGCGCCCGCAGGGCACTGGCGACGCAGCCGATGCGCAGCGGACCGGCGACCAGGCCATGCAGATTGGCCAGGTCACGTTCGGCGTCCGCGAGCGTGGCCACCATGGACTGCGCGGATGCGGCCAGCAGCTGTCCGGCGCTGGTCAGTCTGATGCCACGGCCGTCCCGCTCGATGAGCCGGCACCGGGCCTCCTTCTCCAGCTTTCGCAGCTGCTGGGACACCGCCGGGCCGGTGATGTGCAGGGCCTCGGCCGCCGCGCCCACGGAACCGAGCCGGGCCACGGCGGCGAAGATCCGCAGCCTCTCCCACGTGATCATGTAAGCCAGGCTAATGCTTTGCCCTCATGAATTCTGAATAGTGTTACCGGACTCACGCTGTCACCGTGAAGGTTGTGGATGCGACCTCAACGTCCCCTGTGACGACTTCCGATCACACCAGCCGTAAACCACCGCACGGCACAACCGGCCCCGCGGCATTGGTCATTGGCGGGGCCGCCTGTTTATCGACGTCGGCGATGCTCGTGAAGTTGGCCGACATCGATGCGGGCACCGCGGCATTTCTGCGCTGCACCCTCGCACTGGTCGCTCTGGTGCCTCTTCTGATGCACGAGGTACGGCGCAAAGGGTGGCTGCCACTGCCGCTTCAGGGATACGCGGTGTGCGCAGGTGTATTTCTCGGCGCGGATTACGTCATGTGGACCAGGAGTGTTCTGGACGTCGGTGCCTCGGTCGCCTCGGTGCTCATCAATGTGCAGGTCATCGCATTCCCGTTGCTGGCGCGGGTGATCGGGGGAACGGCGATGTCCCGCCGGTTCGTCTTCACCCTTCCGGTGATGCTGGCCGGAATCGCGCTGGCGAGCGGCGCTCTGGAAGACGCTTCAGAATCCGGCAATCCGGTGCGCGGGGCGTTGCTGGGCGTGGCCGCCGGTGTCGCCTATGCCGCGTACCTCTACCTCAACCGGGCGTCCGGCGCACGCAGTCCGGGGCACGTCGTCACACCGATCTGCATCGCCACCGGCGCCGCCGCGGTGACCGCCGGCGTGATCGGCCTGTTCACCACCGGAATCACCCTGTCGCTCACTTTGGCGTCCTGGGGCTGGGTGAGCGCGCTCGCCCTGCTGGGTCAGGTGGCGGCCTGGCTTCTGATCAGCGCCGGAACGCCGCGGCTCGCGCCGAACGCCTCCGCCGTCCTGCTCCTGCTCCAGCCAGTCATGGCGATCGGATTCGGGCTGGTCGTCCTGCGGGAGACGCCCACCGCCGCCCAGCTCGCCGGCTGCGTGATCGTGATCGCCGCGGTGTGGTTCTCCCACCGCACACCGCGCCCGTCGACCAGCCGCACTCGCTCCTGAAGTGGTGCCCGCACCGCACGCCCTTCTGGCGGAAGTTCCGCCGCACGACGAGGAAAACGCCAGGCGGTAAGTGAATCCGACAGGAGGCACCTCTCACTTACCCGCCCCGACCACTCACCGGGTACGGCCAAAGCCTGGGCAGGGAAATATCCCCGATACCACTGACACCACTCAGCGATATCGACGAGCACGCTACGAGCGCGACGAGTACAACGAGTACGACACGCACGTCGTACACGTCACGCGTTTCGCATCGAGCACGAGGACGGCATATCCCAGGACGGACGCCGACCTTCCGAAGGCCAGCCTCGAAGACGGCGAACAGGCACAGACTTTCGACGGTATTCGCCATCACCCTGCGGAAGCGCTGCGACAGGCGGTGAACTGCCCCACTCTCCCGCCGCGCCGACCGGAAAGGGGAGCACACGACCGCGAGACACCTCTCGGCAGAAGAGAACAGCAGACAGCAGTGCGCCGGGGGAACTCAGGAACGCCCGTCAACGTCTCCTGGAGCTGCACCGGTTTCGAGAACCGCCAGCTCAAGGGCCGCTACCCGCCGTGCCCGAACGGCTCCCAGGTGGTGCGCACCTTCGCGTTCCAGAACTGCTGGGACGGCCAGAACATCGACAGCGGACGCCAGTGCACCTGACGTCCCCGGGGCCCCGCGACCTAGCCGCCGCCCCCACCAGACCACTGTCCCTCCTCCAACAGCGACACCGGCGCCCACGCGCCGGCGTCGCTGTGCGTGGTCACCGCATCCGGACGGCACCACGGCACCTTGAGACCACCGCGTTCCGGCCTGCCCACCGGTCCCCAACCCACCCTACGGACCTTCCTACGCGCCGGGCGAACGTCCCCGCCTCCCCGCACGGACCGCCCCACAGTGGTGGCCATGACACCCCTGAACCGCGTAGCCGTCCTCTCCGACATCCACGGTGTGCTGCCCGCCCTGGAGGCGGTGCTCGCCGAACCGGAGGTCCGCGCCGCGGACCGCATCGTGCTCACCGGCGACCTCGCCTCCGGCCCCCAGCCGGCGGAGGTCCTGGACCGGCTGACCGGACTGGGCGAGCGGGCCCTCTGGCTCAGCGGCAACGCCGACCGCGAACTCCTCGCCCACGGCCGGGGCGAGGACGCCCCCGTCCCGGACGACATCACCCCCTGGGCCGCCGCCCAGCTCCGCCCCGACCACCTCGACCTGCTGGCCAGCCTGCCCGCCACCCTCCGCCTCGCCGTCCGCGGCCTGGGCCCGGTCCTCTTCTGCCACGCCACTCCCCGCGACGACGAGGAGGTGGTCCTGGTCGACTCCCGCCCCGACCGCTGGCAGGAGGTCTTCGACGGCCTCGACGACGACCTCCACACGGTGGTCTGCGGCCACACCCATATGCCCTTCGTCCGCCTCGCCCACGGCCGCCTGGTGGTCAACCCCGGCAGCATCGGCATGCCGTACGGCCGCAGCGGCGCCCACTGGGCCCTCCTGGGCCCCGGCGTCGACCTGCGCACCACCCCCTACGACATCGACGCCGCCGTCGCCCACCTCACCCGCCACTCCAGCTACCCCGACATCGCGGGCTGGGCCGACTACTACCTCCGCGCCCGCGCCACGGACACCGACGCACTGACCGCCTTCGGCCCCCGGGACGGCCGGACCGGGGCGGAGTGATCAGCACGGCGATCACAAGGTTCTGCCCCGCACGCCCTGACGGTGACGCGGACGCGGGAGGAGTGGATCGCGGCGGGGACACCTACTGAGCCCGCCGTCGAGACGGCACATCCTTCCCGCCCCCGCCCGTGTCGTTCCTCCCGGTACGCGGCGTCGTCCGGCCGGTCGATCCCCGGTCTTCGGCTGACGCTCCGCACCGGGCCCGCACGCCGTCCTCCGCCGTGGACGACGGCCGCGGGCTGTTCCGGGCGCAGGCGATTCCGCACGAGTGGAAGGCAGTCGAAGAATGGGCGAGTTCCCTCCGTGTCCCCCGTCGGCCCGCGCCGCCGCCCGAGTGGTGTGCGGCACGCCGGTCGAGCTGAGGCAGATCACCCACCGCCGAGGGGCGGCGGTATGGCGGGCGACCGGCCCGGACGGCGTGGTGGCCGTCAAGGTCGGCAGGGGCGACGGCGCGACGGCCACCCGGCGGGAGGGGCACGTCCTCGGCTCGCTCGGCTGGTCGGACTACTTTCTGGCCGCCGGCGGGGACCACGCCACCGCATGGGTGGTGACCCGCTGGTTCACCGGCCCGTCGACCTGGCAGGCCTTCACCTCCTTCCGGCGCGGGAGGGGCGGGCAGACGCACGCCGTCACCGCGTCCGTGGAGCTCTGTGGGGCCGTGGCCGCACTGCACGCCTCCGGGTGGGTGCACTCCGACCTCCAGCCCGCCCATGGCATCCATACCGCTGGTGGCGTACGGCTCATCGACTGTTCCTGGGCCTGGCGCGCCGGCCTTGAGCCGCCCGCGCAGTTCCGCGGCGGGATCACGCACCTGGTGGCACCGGAACTGGCTTGCTCGATCAACGCCGGCGTCCGGCCCGTCACCCCCAGTACGGCGGCCGAGGTGTACGCCCTGGCGGGGAGCCTGTGGACCTGCCTCACCGGCCGCTGGCCACTGGACTACGCGGCGGCCGGGATCGACCCGCGCCGGCTCAGCTCCGAGGAGCTCCGGGACCGGATCGCCGACCGCCGGCTCCCCCTCGACACCGCGACCCCTTGGCCCGCGTACCAGCGCATCCTGCGCCCGGTCCTCCTCGCCCGGGCCGAGGAACGGCCCACGGCAGCGGAACTTGCCTCGGAAGTGTCGACGTTGACCTCATGAGCGCTTTCGCACGGGACGGACTCACCGGGGAGGGTGTGCCCGCCCAGCGCGACGGCCCCGCCCAGGGATCTCCCCGGGCGGGGCCGTCGTGGTGCGGTCACCTGTGGCTGACATTGGGGTGGCGAACGTCAGACCAGGTGGCGCGGTGGGATGGCTGTGTGTGGGTCACAAGCCGTTGATGGCTGTGTGTGGGTCACAAGCCGTTGACGCGGGCCTCCCGGGCCATGCCCAGGGGGCGTATCGAGGAGGCGACGGCGCGGGCTCGGCGGCCGGCGCGGGCTCGGTAGGTGCGGACGTGGGTCATCAGGCGGCGGCTGCGGAGGGCCATTTCGAGTTCGAAGCGGGTGCGGGGGTCGCGGAGGACCGGGCCGAAGAGCTTCTCGATCTGGCGCAAGCGGTAGCGGACCGTCTGCGGGTGGACATGGAGGAGCTTGGCCGCTTCGGGCGCACCACCTCCCTCCAGCCAGGCGAGCAGGGTGACTTCGAGGCGTTCGCTCTGCCGTGGGGTCAGCTCCTCCAGCGGCCCGAGCCAGCGCGAGGTCAGCGCGTCGGCCAGTGACTCGTCCTGGAGGAGCAGGAGGGCGGAGAGGTGGTCGTCGACGAACGCGGGGCGCGACTCGGGGCCCACCCGGCTGGGGGCGAGGGTGAGCAAGTAGCGGGCCCAGCGGAGGGACGAGGCGGTGTCGGTCGCCGGGACGACGTGGCCGACCGCGGCGGGCCGGCCCTTGAGGGCCGCTTCGATCCGGGCCCGGGTCTGGGTGGCCGGGTCCGGTACGAACAGGCAGGTGTAGCCGTCGACGGTGCCGATGAGGGCGTGTCCGAGGGCGGCGGCGAGCTGGGCGGCCTCGGCGGGGGTGGCGAGCACCACGGCCTGGAGGGTGTCGGGGACCGGCCAGCCGGCCGCCCGTCCCAACTCGTCCAACCCGCCCTCGGGCGCGTCGCGTTGACCGGCAAGCACCTCGAAGAGGTCCTGGCGGGCCCGAGCCACCGGCATCGGTGTGACGACGGAGGAGACAGCCGGACGTTTACTTTCCGACTGTTTTTGGTAACCCAGAACTGTCAGCAGGGCCTGTTCCAGTGCCCATTCGGCCTCTTCTACGGGGGTATCACCGAGAAGTGCGGCCAATGAGGGAAAACCGCGTTGCAACTCCGCGACCACCTTCTCAGCGAGGTCCGGGAGTTCATTTCTGACGACCCGGTTCCACTCGCCTCGGGGACGCGACCAGATGCGGTTAAGGAGATCACACATCGCTACCTCGATCCTGGCGGGGATGCGGCTTGGACAGGGGGGAGGCGCCCCCGTGCGCCTGACTGGGCATCATCCGGAGTCGCTCGCGTGACCGCGACGCCGGGGCGGGAATTTGTCACAGCGCGATAAACCTTACGAAAGCCTGAACGCGTTCGTAGATGCTTTTGCACATCCGCATTACAGCGCCCTGCGTATCCGGCCGGTTACGGAATGTTGAATGTTACCGCCGGTCACCCACCCAAAAGCCGCGCAATAGCCGCGGGCAAATACCCCGCAAGGGAATTCAACGGAATTTGCATCCGCACCCGATGCCCCGACACCGGGAGGTCCGATGTCCGCACCACGCCTGGAGAGCCGCCAGGGCCGCCGTGCCGCACACCGAGCCCGGCCCTCGCCAACCGTGCCGCGCCCCCGGCGCCCCCCGAACGAACCCGGGCCGCCGGGCCGGCGTCCGTCCGGCGGCCTCAGCGGAACAGCGCTGCTGCGCCCGGCACTTCCGGCCGCGCTGCTGCTCTTCATCGCCGTCACCCTGCACTCCGGGGCAGCCGACACCCTGATGCGCTTCTTGGACTTCGGCGCCGGGGTGCTCGCCCTGGTCTCGCTGTCCGTCACCGTGCTGTGGGGACTGGCCGCCACTGACCGGATGGTGCTGGACACCGGGCACCGGCTGCTCGCCCAGGCCGTGCACCGTGGCACCGGCATCGCCGGCCTGGGCTTCCTGGGCCTGCACATCTGGGTCAAGGTCGCCGAGGGTCACGTCAGTTCGGCGTCCGCCGCCGTGCCGTTCACCGACGGCGCCCGTCCGGGACTCATCGGACTGGGCACCCTGGCCGGGTACCTGTTCGTCGCCGTCGCGGTGACCGGCGCGGTGCGCGGCGCCTTCACCGGTATCACCGCGTCCCGCTGGTGGCGGGCGCTGCACATGAGCGCGTATCTCGCCTGGGGCCTGGCCCTGGTGCACGGCCTGAAGTCGGGCCGTGCGGCGGCCGGCTGGGCCACCGCCGGATACGCCATCTGCCTCGCCGCGGTGGCCGTCCGGCTGGCGCTGCGGATGCGCGAAGCACGCAGGAACTCAGGAGAACTCCCATGACCGCCCCCGCCCCCACCCAACTGCTGCCGGTCCTGGCCGCGGCCCCCGAGCCGGTGCCGACGCTGGCGTCCTTCGGGCCGCCGCGGCTGCTGGCCGGGCTCGACGAGCTGCCGCGCATGGACCGGGTCGCGCACCTGTCACGGCACGGCAGCCTGCCCCAGCTCACCTCGCAGGAACTGGTGGCGCTGGCCGAGGACATCGACCTGCGGGGCCGCGGCGGCGCCGGCTTCCCCTTCGCCCGGAAGCTCACCGCCGTGCTGGACGGGATGAAGCGCGCCGACGGCAAGGGGGCGGTGGTCGTCAACGGCAGCGAGGGCGAGCCCAGCTGCCTCAAGGACACCGCGCTGCTGCTGCACGCGCCCCACCTGGTGCTGGACGGCGCGCTGCTGGCCGCCGACGCGCTCGGCGCCCAGGAGGTCGCCCTGGGGGTGACCCGCGAGGACGTCCTGGACTCGGTGCAGCGCGCGATCGACGAACGCGGCCCGGTGCGGCCGGCTTTACGGGTCACCCTGCTCACCGAGCGGTTCGTCACCGGTGAGGGCTCGGCCATGACCAACGGGCTCAGCGGCGGGGCCGGTCTGCCCTCCGGCCGCAAGATCCGCTCCAGTGAGCGCGGGCTGAACGGTGTGCCGACCCTGCTGTCGAACACCGAGACCTACGCCCAACTCGCCGTCGCCGCCCGGCTGGGCGCGCTCGGCTACCGCAACGCGGGCCTGCCGACCGAGCCCGGCACCCTGCTGCTGACGGTCGCCGGCAGCATGGTGGTGGAGGTCCCCTACGGGGTGTCGCTGGCCCGGGTCCTGGCACTGTGCGGCATGGACCAGGGGCAGGGCGTGCTGATCGGCGGCTACCACGGGACGTTCGTGTCGCCGACCGACGCGCTGACCGCGGCGCTGTCGAAGGAGTCGCTGGCCGAGTACAACGCGGTGCTGGGCGCCGGCGCGGTGCTACCGCTGCCCTACGACACCTGCCCCGCGGGCGAGACGGTACGCGTCGCGCAGTGGATGGGCGCCGAGTCCGCCGGCCAGTGCGGCCCCTGTGTGCTCGGCCTGCCGGCGCTCGCCGACGAACTCGACCGCGCGGTACGGGGCGGCGGCACGGGCGCCCTGGAGGCCGTACGGGCCCGGATGCGGGCCGTGGAGAAGCGCGGCGCGTGCAGCCACCCGGACGGCACCGCGCGGTTTGTCGCCTCGGCCCTGGCCGCCTTCCCCGAGGAGTTCGAGCGGCACGCCCAGGGGTTCGGGTGCGGGCGCCCGGTGACCGGGGCGCTGCCGGTGACGGCCACCGCGCACCAGCCGCCGCCGTCCCTCGCGCCGGTGACCGCACCGGCGCGGGTACGCCCGGCCGCCCCGCCGCAGGAACGGCTGCTGGTCGACTGGACGCTGTGCCGCGGCCACGGCCTGTGCGCGGATGTGGTGCCCGGCATCATCAAGCTCGGCCCGGACGGCTATCCGGAGCGGGCCAGCATGCCGCTGCCGGCCCGGATGCGGCGGCGGGCACAGCTCGCGGTGCGCCGCTGCCCGGCGCTGGCGCTGCGGGTGCAGGGCGGCAACTGACCGCCCGGGCACGGTTTTTGGCATCTGGCGACAAAGTTCGGGCGGGTTGAACGCCGGCCACCGCGTACGCCGTATCCCCCGGCGGCGGCAACCCGCCCCTCGCTCAACGGAACGACCCTCGCCCTTCGACTTCGCCCAACGGCATTGGAGACACCATGATCACTCGACGTCGTGCGGGACTCGCGGCCGCGGCGGTCGCCACCCTGGCGCTCACCACCGCCTGCGGCAGCAGCGACAACCAGGGGGCCGGCACCGCGCCGGTCTCCGACAACGTCCAGCCCGCGGGCCAGGGCACCAGCCAGTACGGCTCCTCCGGCTCCGCGGCGGGCGACGACGGCTACGGCGGCGGGAGCGGCGCCAAGCCGGCGGAGGCCGCGCCCAGCGCCGGGACGCTCGCCCTGCACCAGGACGCCAAGCTCGGCCCGGTCGTCACCGACTCCAAGGGCATGACGCTCTACCGCTTCGACAAGGACACCGCGAAGCCGCCGAAGTCCAACTGCTCGGGCTCCTGCGCCACCGCCTGGCCGCCGGTGCCCGCCGACGGCGCCTCGGCCCCCGCCGGCATCGCCAAGAAGGACCTGGGCTCGGTCACCCGCGCCGACGGCACCGAGCAGCTGACCATCGGCGGCTGGCCGGCCTACCGCTACGCCAAGGACACCAAGGCCGGCGACACCAAGGGCCAGGGCGTGGGCGGCACCTGGAACGCGCTGACCGCCGACGGCAAGAAGGCCAGCGCCGAGGCGCCCGCCGACGTCTCGGTGATGAACCAGCCCGAGCTGGGCCAGATCCTCGTCGACGGCAAGGGCATGACGCTCTACCGCTTCAACAAGGACAGCGCCTGGCCGATGAAGTTCGGCTGCAACGACGCCTGCCTGGACACCTGGAAGCCGGCCGAGCCCGCCGACCGCTCCAAGCTCAAGGGCATCCCGTCGAAGCTGATCTCCACCGTCACCCGCCCCGATGGGCTGCGCCAGCTCGCCGTCGACTGCTGGCCGGTCTACACCTTCACGGGCGACAAGCAGCCCGGTGACATCAACGGCCAGGGCAAGATGGGCCTGTGGTTCGCGGTCTCCAAGGAGGGCAAGAAGATCACGACGACGCCTGCGGGCTGACGGTCTCCCCGCCCCGCACCGGGGCCGTCTCCCGGGGGAACTCGTCGTCCAGCGCCAGCACCTCGGCGTCCGGCCGGTCGTCGGCGTCCCGCGGCCCCCACCGGGTGACCGCCAGCGCCACCGCCAGGTTCACGGCGAGTGCCACCAGACCGGCATTCATCCCCCACAGCGGGTCGTGTCCCCCGAAGACCAGGACACAGACCAGGGCGAAGCCCACGACCAGGCCGCTCACCGCGGCGGACCACGTCAGCCGCCGCCACACCAGCCCCAGCAGCAGCATCGGCACGAGCTGCGCCATGCCCTCGTACGAGATCAGCGACAGCCGGACGAGGGTGTCGGGGGCGGTGTAGGTCAACACCAGCGCCACCGTTCCCGCCGCGACCACCACCAGTTGCGACCACAGCTTCTGACGGTCGGCCAGCCGCGGCAGGGCGCCCAGCACGCTCCTCCCCCACATCGTGCCGATGACCAGCATGAACACGGCCATCGGCACGATGGAGGAGAGGGCGGCGGCCACCCCGATCACGCCCACGGCCCACGCCGGGAGGGAGTCCACCACCATCTTGAACAGCGCGAGGTTGGAGTCCGCACCGGTCAGCCCGGGGACGACGAACAGCGCCGCCAGGCCGAGCAGCATCGGCACGAACAACAGCACGTTGTAGACGGGCAGCAGGACGGCGTTGCGGCGCAGCGCATCGGCGTTCCGGGCGCCGAGGTAGCCCGCCACGGTCGTCGGGAAGATCACCACGGTCAGGGAGTTGACGAGCGTGGTGGTGACGAACCAGACCTGGCCCAGCCCACCGGAGTCATGCCCGGGGAAGGTCAGCCACTGCGGCTTCTCGGCCACCACCCGCTCCAGGAAGGGCCCGTAGCCGTCGAAGTAGTGCAGCGGCACGTAGCCCACCAGGAAGCCGAGGGTCACGATGACCAGGACGTCCTTGAGGACCGAGACCCAGGCGCTGCCGCGCAGTCCGCTGACCACCACGAAGCCGGTGGTGATCGCGAAGCCGAGGAAGTAGCCCCAGTTGAGGCTGATGGCCCCGTAGGAGAGGGTGGAGACCACCACGCCCATGCCGGTGATCTGCAGCTGTATGTACGGCAGTAGGCAGACGGTGGCGAGCACCGCGACGGCGGCGCCGAGCCAGGGCCGGCGGTAGCGGTGCGCCACGATGTCGGTGATGCCCATCAGACCGTGCCGGCGGGCGTAGGCCCACAGCATCGGCCCGACGACGTAGCCCAGCGCATAGCCGCAGGACATGTAGGCCACCACATAGAGCACCGGGGCACCGAAGTTGTAGCCCCAGCCGGCCGCGCCGAGGTAGCTGAAGCTGGTGTAGCTCTCGCCGGCCATCAGCACCCAGATGAAGACGGTGCCCAGGCTGCGGCTGCCCACCGACCACTCCGCCAGCCCGCCGCCGCCCTGCGCGGACGTCCCTTCCGCGCGCCCCTTCGCGCCGCCCCTCCCCCGCACCGCGAGCAGGCCGAGGACGACGGTGAGGACCATGAAGGCGGCGAAGACGGTGGTGGAGACGGCGGCGTTCATGAGCGCTCCCGGTGGGGGCCGCGCCGGAGGTCGCCGCGGCGCGCCAGCCACACCGACAGCGGGGTGGCGAGGGTGGCCAACAGCATCCAGAAGACCAGGAACGGCAGGCCCAGCACGGTCGGTGTCACCCGGTCGACCAGCGGCAGCACCGCCAGGAACAGCACATACGGCAGCAGCAGCCACAGCAGCGCGGGACGCTTTCGGGAGCCCGGGGCCCGGTCTCCAAAGGACTGGTTTCGCACGTGGGAAGAGCCTAGGCGACACATGGCCCCGGTCACCGCCGGTGTGTCGACCGCAACACGCCCCAGACCACCAGCCGGTAGGTGGAGGTGTAGGCGGGCGTACAGGTCGTCAGCGTCAGATAGGCGGCGGGCGCGGTGAAGCGGTAGGCGGGGTGCACGGTGCTGTAAGGGAGGGCGGCCAGGACGGTGCCGTCGCCCGGGGTGGTCCCCGGCAGGGTGCGCAGGACGGCGTAGGTGTACCGGGCGTCGGCGGTGTCGATCAGGACGGTGTCGCCGGGCCGCAGCCGGTCGAGGTGGCGGAACGGCTCCCCGTGGGTGTTGCGGTGCCCGGCCAGCCCCACGTTGCCCGCCCGGCCGGGCTGTGCGGTGTGCGGATAGTGGCCCACATAGCCCTTGTTGAGGACCGCGGCCTTGCCGGTGCCCTCGGCGATCGGGGCGGCCACGCCGAGCCGGGGGATGCGCAGGACGGCGTACGCCCGGTCCGGTGCGGGCGGTGCGGCCCGGTGGGGCGCTGCCCGCCCGGAGCCGGACGGGGAGCGGCCGGTGCCGGGCCGGACGGCCGGATCGTCGGGCCCGGGGGAGGCGGCGCCGCCGGGCGGCCCGGTGTCCCGCCACTGCCGCTCCATCTGCGCCACCTCGTCCCGTGCCGCGTGCTGCGCCTGACGGTTGGTCCACCACAGCTGGTGCACCACGAGCAGCAGCAGGACCGCGCCGAGCGTCACGGCCAGCTCCGCGACCGTCCACAGCGCCCGCGCGGCGGACGGGCGGCGGGTGCGCCGCCGCTGTACGACTACCGGTATCCGCTCCCGCACGGGCGCACCGTAGGCCCTGGGGGCGAGGACCGCCAGAGGCGGTACCGGGCCAGCACCGCCACCGGCGCCGGGTCAGCCGCCGAGGGCCTGCGAGACGGTGTAGATGGCAAGGCCGGCCAGTGCGCCGACGACCGTGCCGTTGATGCGGATGAACTGCAGGTCACGGCCGATGTGCGCCTCGATCTTCCGCGAGGTCTGCTCGGCGTCCCAGCCGGCGACGGTGTCGGTGATCAGCGAGGTGATCTCGCTCTGATAGGTCGTCACCACATAGACGGCCGCGCCCTCCAGCCAGCGGTCGACCTTGCCCTGGAGCCGCTCCTCGTCCGACAGCCGCCGGCCCAGGGACAGCAGCGCCGCCCGTACCCGCAGCCGCAGTTCGCTGCGCTCGTCCTCGGCGGCGGCGACGATCATCGCGCGGACCGCGCCCCAGGCGGAGGCGATCAGGTCCTGCACCTCACCGCGGTCCAGCACCTCGGTCTTCAGGTGCTCGACGCGGGCCCGGGTGTCCGGGTCGGACTGCAGGTCGGTGGCGAAGTCCCGCAGGAAGCGGTCGACGGCGCCGCGCGCCGGGTGCTCGGGCATGTCCCGCATCTCGGTGACGAAGCGCAGCAGCTCCTTGTAGACCCGGTCGCCCACCTTGCGGTCGACGAACCGCGGGGTCCAGCCGGGGGCGCCGCCGGAGACCGCCGCCATCACGGAGTCGCCGTGCTCGACCAGCCAGTCGTGGGCGCGGGCGACGACCAGGTCGACCATCCGCCGGTGGCCGCCCTCGGCCACGACCTTCTGCAGCATCGCGCCGATCCCGGGCGCGATCTCCTGGGCGTGTGCGCGGCGGGTGATCGCCTCGCCGACCACCGCCTGAACGTCGGAGTCGCGCAGCACGGTCAGCGCGCCGCGCAGGGCGGTGGACAGCTCGGCGGTGACCCGGTCGGCGTTCCTGGGCTCGGCGAGCCAGCCGCCCAGCCGCCGGCCGATGCCGACCGAGCGCAGCCGGCGGCGCACCACCTCGGCGGAGAGGAAGTTCTCCCCGACGAATTCTCCCAGACTCTGCCCCAATTGGTCCTTTTTGGTGGGAATGATGGCGGTGTGCGGGATCGGGAGGCCCATCGGCCGCTTGAACAGCGCGGTGACCGCGAACCAGTCGGCCAGCGCACCGACCATCCCGGCCTCCGCCGCCGCCGCGACGAACCCGGTCCAGCCGCCCGCCCCGACGTTGCCGGCCCACTTCGCCAGCGCGTAGACCAGCGCCACGGCCAGCAGCATGCCGGTGGCCAGCGCCTTCATCCGGCGTACCGCGCGCCGCCGCTCCGCGTCGGCCGCGCCGTAGGACACCCCGCCACCGGGCGCCGCCTGCTCCAGGACCGCCCCCGGGGCACCGCCCGACGCGGGACGCCGCCCGCGCTCCGGCGCCCCGTCCGCTCCCGGGCCGCCCGCTCCCGTGCCGTCCCTGCGCTCCGTACGTTCCATCCGCTCCACCGCTCCCAGCGTGCCCCCGTCAGCCGTACGGCCTATCGTGCGCCGTACGTACGGACACCGGTCCGTCCGGCTGTATGTCCCCATGTCCCACTGTGACCTACTCCCGGAACCCGTTAGGAGTTCCCCACGTCCCTGCCATGGTGGTATCGAACGGGGCGCCGGGCGGCCCTCCGGAGGTCCGTGGGATCATGGAGGACCGATCGGACCGCAACGGTGCCGCTGATCATCCGCTGCCCTTGCCCGCCCGGAGCCTGGCGCTCCACTTCACCCAGGAGACCCCTCCCGCATGAAGAAAAGTGTGGGCTACACCCTGCTCGCCGGTCTGGCGGCAGTGGTGGTGCTGATCTCGACCGCGATATTCGTCGGCTTCGGCGGCGAGGGCGGCGGGCTCGGCAGTTCCCCGCACAAACCGCGCGACCCCGCGGCGCCCGCGGTCTCCGGACAGTGGGTCGGCACCTGGTCGGCCGCCGCCGCGGCGGCCGAGCCCGGCACCCTGGACGGGTACACCGGGATGTCGATACGCAACGTCGTGCACACCAGCGTCGGCGGCTCCGGGGCCCGCATCCAGCTCTCCAACCTCTACGGCACCCGCCCCCTGGTGGTCAGCCACGCCACACTGGCCCTGGCCGCGGCCCCCAGCAACCCCACCGCGGCGGACGGCACTATGCGCCGGCTGACCTTCGGCGGCAAGCCCGCGGTGACCATCCCCGCGGGCGGCGCGGTCACCAGCGACCCGGCCCGGCTGAAGGTCCCCGGCGACGCGGACCTCCTGGTCACCATGTACTCCCCGTCCCCCTCGGGCCCGGCCACCTACCACCCCTACGCCCGGCAGACCTCGTACCTGGCGCGCGGCGACCGCGCCGAGGACGCCACCGGGGCCGCCTACACCGAGCAGAGCCCGTACTGGCGCTACCTGACCGGCGTGGACGTCTGGAGCACCGAGGCACAGGGCTCGGTCGTGGCAATCGGCGACTCGATCACCGACGGCATCACCTCCACCGCCGGCGCCAACCACCGCTGGACGGACTTCCTCGCGGCGCGGCTGCGCAACGAACCCGGTGCGCCCCGCTACGGCGTCCTCAACCAGGGCATCAGCGGCAACCGCCTGCTGGTCAACGGCAGCCGGTTCTCCCCGAACAACGGCCCCAGCGTGCTGTCCCGGCTCGACCGCGACGCGCTGTCCCGTACGGGCGTGAAGGCGGTGGTCGTGGAGATCGGCCTCAACGACCTGTTCAAGACGCCGCGGCAGTGGGACCCGGAGAAGATCGTCGCCGGGATGCGGCAGATCGTCCAGGAGGCGCACGCCCGCGGGCTGCGGGTCACCGGCTCCACCCTTACGCCGTTCGGGGGCCACCGCGGCTACTCCGACCAGATGAACGCGGTCCGGGAGAAGGTCAACCGCATCATCCGCTCCGGCTCGGTCTACGACGAGGTCGTCGACTTCGACAAGGCGCTGCGCGACCCCGCCGCCCCGGTCCGGCTGCGCCCCGCCTACGACTCCGGCGACCACCTCCACCCCAGCGACGAGGGCTACCTGGCCATGGCCAACGCACTCAACCTCGACCACCTGCGGCAGTCCGCGCCGGCGGCCCTGTAACGCCGTCACCGCCGCCGGCCCGGGGAGGCGGCGGCTGACGGGGACGCCGGGCCAAGCCCCGGCCCCCGGCACGAAGCCCGCTCAGTCCAGTTCCCGGCGCGCTTCGCGCCGTTCGCGCTTCAGGCGGCGCTGCTCCTCCTTCAGGCGGCGCTGCTCCTCCCTGGGGAGCTTCCGCTCGACGCCGACGCCGCCCATCAAAGCCAGGCCCCGGACGATCACCCGGGGCGCACCGGGCTCGCCGGGGACCCCCTCCTCACGGGAGTCGAAGCCGCCCATGATGCCCACCCCGCGGACGTCGACCTCCACGCCCGGCGGCACCACGATGCCCACCCCGCCCATCACCGCCCAGCAGGTGATGACGATCTCCGGCCCGGCGAAGGCGGCCTCACGCAGGTCGAGTTCGCCGCCGCCCATGATGCCGACGGCGGTGAAGCGGCGCCCGATCGTCCAGCGGCCCTTGCGCTGGAAGCCGCCCATGATGCCGATGCCCACCGAGGAGCCCTCGGCGCCGGTGACGATCCGCTCGGACCACGCCGTGGCCGGCGCACCGTCCTTGCGCAGCGACACCGGCGCCGCGGCCGGGGCACCCGACGCGGCCGCCGGCAGATCCGCGGTCAGCGGCTCCAACTCCCGGTACGTACGCGCCGTGTAGGCCGCTTCGAGGCGCTCGTCGAACTCCTCCATCGCCAGCCGGCCCTCCGCCAGGGCGTCCCGGAGGATCTCGGCGACCCGCTCGCGATCGGTGTCGGAGGCCCGCAAGTCGGGGAGGTCTTCAGTCATACCAACAGATTAGGGCCTGAAGTCCGCGCTGCCGCCGAATCAGCCCCGTACGGGCGGGTGTTGACGGTCGCCGCCGGCGTACAGCCGGGCGATGACGTCCTCGATGTCCGGCTCCCGCACCGACAGGTCCACCAGCGGATAGCGCGCGGCGACCGCGGCGACCAGCGGCGCCGCGCTCCGGCCGGCGGGGAAGGCCAGCCACTGGCGCGGGCCCTCGACCTTCACCGTCCGGGCGCCCGGAACGCCCTCGATCGGCGGCAGTGCGCGCTCCAGGTCCACCACCAGCGTCCGCTCACCGTCGCCGGCCGCCCGCAGACCGTCGAGGCCGCCGTCGTAGACCAGGCGGCCGTGGTCGATGACCATCACCCGGCGGCACAGCTGCTCGATGTCGGTCAGGTCGTGCGTGGTCAGCAGGACCGTGGTGCCCCGCTCGGCGTTCACCTCGCGCAGGAACTCCCGGACCTTCGCCTTGCTGATCACATCGAGCCCGATGGTGGGCTCGTCCAGGTAGAGCACCTCGGGGTCGTGCAGCAGCGCCGCCGCGATGTCGCCGCGCATCCGCTGCCCCAGGGAGAGCTGGCGCACCGGGACGGCCAACAGCGGCGCCAGGCCCAGCAGTTCCACACAGCGGTCGAGGTTGGCACGGAAGACGGCGTCGGGGATCCGGTACATCCGGCGCACCAGCTCGTAGGAGTCCCGCAGCGGCAGGTCCCACCACAGCGTGGTGCGCTGCCCGAAGACCACCCCGATCCGGCGGGCGAGCCGGGTCCGCTCCCGCGCGGGGTCGGTGCCGGCCACCCGCAGCCGGCCGCCGCTGGGCGTGAGGATGCCGGTCAGCATCTTGATGGTGGTGGACTTCCCGGCACCGTTCGGCCCGATGTAGCCCACCATCTCCCCGCGCGGCACCTGGAAGCTGATGCCGTCCACCGCCCGGACCTCCGTACGGACCCGCCGCAGCCGGCCCGCCTTGCGGCGCACCGTGAAGACCTTCTCGACGCCGTCCACCTCGATCAGCCGCTCCGCCGCGGCCCCGTCACCACCCACCGCACGCCTCCGTCCGTCGTCCCACTCGGGGCACTCCGTCAACTCCCGGTGCTGCGGTAGGCCCGCAGCCCGGCCCGCCAGGCCAGCGCGGCCCCCGTGCACATCAGCGCCGCCACCGCCGGCCCCAGGAAGTCCACCCATCCCGGCAGCCCCAACGGGTCCGGCCGGCCCAGCAGCCGCAGCGCGGGCAGCCAGTTGACGAAGGCCAGCGGGACGAGGAAGGTCACCCCGCGCACCAGGTCCCTGGCGAACACCGTGGGCGGGTACTGCAACAGCGCATTGCCGCCGTAGGTGAAGGAGTTCTGCACCTCGGCCGCGTCCTGCGCCCAGAACTGGAAGGCGGCACCGACGGTGAACACCGCCCCGAAGATGGCCGCACCGCACAGCACCATCAGCGGCACCATCAGCACCCGACCCGGCGTCCACACCACGTCCAGCTGGGGCAGGCACCAGGCCAGGACCAGCAGCGCCTGGAGGATCCGGCCGGTCCGACGCAGCGCGAAGCGGTCCGCGGCGAGCTGCACGTAGACCGGGACGGGCCGCACCAGCAGGGTGTCCAAGGTGCCGTCGCGCACCCGCCGGCCCAGCCGCTCCACGCTGCCCAGCAGCAGGTCCGCCAGGCCCAGCGCCGCCCCGGACGTGCCGTACAGGAAGGCCACTTCGGGCAGCGTGAACCCGCCGAGGACGTCGATCTGGGAGAACATCAGCATGATCGCGACGAAGTCCAGGGCGCTGGCCGCGAAGTTGCCGACCGTCAGCATCACGAACGACGCCCGGTAGGCCAGTGTCGACCGGATCCACATCCGCACGATCAGCCCGTACGCGACGAGCCCCCTTGCCGCCCGGCCCTCGCCGGCCAGGGCCCTAGCCACCGTGCACCACCACCTTGCGGGTCGCCGCGGACTGCACCACCCGGCCCAGCGCCAGCAGCGCCACGCCCCACCCCGCCTGGAACAGCAGCCCCCGCACCAGCCCCCCGCCGCTGCGCGCCCCCAACAGCACATCGGCCGGCACCTGCAGGACCGCGGCCCACGGCAGCAGCTGGACGACCTCGCCGAGGCCGCCGGGGAAGACCCGCAGCGGCAGCAGCATCCCCGACAGGAACATGGCGGCCAGACCGGCGATCAGGGCCAGCCCCGAGCCGTCCAGCAGCCAGAACGCGGCCAGCGCCACCAGGTACCGCAGGGCGAAGCTGACCACCACCCCCAGCAGCACCGAGAGCAGGAAGAAGCCCCAGGTCGCCGCGTTGCCCGGCAGCGCCAGCGGGAAGCACAGCGCGCCCACCGCCAGCGGCACCACCCCGCGGCCGATCAGCTGCAGGCCGGCCCGCCCCAGCTCGGCGGAGAGCCACCACAGTTGCAGGTCCGCGGGGCGGTAGAGGTCCACCACGACGTCGCCGGTGCGGATCCGCTCCTGCAGCTCGTCCAGGCCCCCGCCGGCCATCAGCGCCGAGGCCGCCAGCAGCGCCTGCCCGGTCCAGGCGTAGGTCAGCGCCTGCGCCTGGTCGTAGCCGCCCAGGTGCGGCCGCTCGGCCCACAGGGCGAGGTAGGTGTACGCGATGATGAAGCCGAAGACGGTGTTGGTGAACACCCCGGCCGCGGTGGCCACCCGATAGGTGGCGTACCGCCGGAAGCTGCCGACCGCCACCGCCACACACCACATGCCACGCACCCCCGCCCCGTCCTGTCCTGCCCTGCCCGGTCTGTGTGTTGCCGTGCCGTACGGCAAAGAACCGGAGCCTAAGTCGCAGGCGCGGCGGGCACCATCGATTTATCACCGCTTCGGGTGAGCCGGGGCGCCATTCAGCCGCGCGCGAGGCGGCACCGGGTGCGCGCCGACGCGGCCGGACGGGGCAGATGATGCGAAAGTTTCCCAACGGGCGACGGTTGCTTTTCCGGCGTACGGCGCGAACCCCCCAAGACGGCACCAATCCTCCGCCGGAGTACAACCTTCGGCGGCGGTCGAGGAGTCCATACCGACATGAGCGGACCACGCACTGGCTGGCGCCGGGCCCTCCCCAGCTGGCGCACGATGCTCGGCACCGTGCTGCTGTTCCTGCTGCTCGTCATCGGCGCGCTGTGCGCCGGCTACCTCCTCGTGGACATCCCGCCCGCCAACAGCGCCGCCAAGGCCCAGAGCAACGTCTACCTCTACTCCGACGGCTCGGAGCTGGCCCGCGACGGCGAGGTCAACCGGCAGAACGTCCGGCTCAGCCAGATCCCCAAGAAGGTCCAACAGGCGGTGCTCGCCGCGGAGGACCGCGACTTCTACACCGAGTCCGCGGTGGACCCCGCAGCGATGGTCCGCGCCGCCTGGAACACCGTCACCGGCAAGGGCAAGCAGTCCGGCTCCACCATCACCCAGCAGTACGTCAAGAACTACTACCTCGGCCAGGAACAGACCCTCACCCGCAAGGCCAAGGAGTTCTTCATCGCCATCAAGCTGGACCGCGAGGTCAGCAAGGACAACATCCTGCTGGGCTACCTCAACTCCAGCTACTACGGCCGCAACGCCTACGGCATCCAGGCCGCCGCCCAGGCCTACTACGGCCGCAACTCCGAGCAGCTGACGACCGCCCAGGGCGCCTACCTCGCCGCCCTCCTCAACGCCCCCAGCGCCTACGACGTCGCCGCCCACCCCGCCAACAAGGCGCGGGTGCTGGGCCGCTGGAACTACGTCCTGGACGGCATGGTCAAGCAGAAGTGGCTCACCCCCGCCGAACGGGCCGCCATGCGCTTCCCGGTGCCGCGGGCCGCCAAGGCCTCCCCCGGCCTGTCCGGCCAGCGCGGCTACCTCGTCGAGGCGGTCAAGGACTACCTGCGCGACCACCGGATCCTCGACGAGGACACCCTGCGGACCGGCGGCTACCGCATCACCACGACGATCAGCAAGCGGCGGCAGAACGCCTTCGTCAAGGCCGTCCACACCCGCCTGATGGACCGCCTCGACGACTCCCGCCCCGTCGACCGCAACGTCCGGGCCGGCGGCGCCTCCATCGACCCCCGCAACGGCCGGGTCGTCGCCCTCTACGGCGGCATCGACTACGCCAAGCAGTACGTCAACGGCGCCACCCGCAGCGACTACCAGGTCGGCTCCACCTTCAAGCCGATCGTCTTCGCCTCCGCGGTCGAGCACCGCTCCACCACCCAGGACGGCGCCGACATCACCCCGCAGACCGTCTACGACGGCACCAACAAACGGATGACGGTCAGTCACGGCCACTCCACCGGCTTCGCCCCCGCCAACGAGGACGACCGCTCCTACGGGCCGATCACCGTCACCGAGGCCACCGACAAGTCCGTCAACGCCGTCTACGCCCAGATGGGCATCGACGTGGGCCCCGCCAAGGTCAAGGCCACCGCCGTGGCGCTGGGCATCCCCGCCGACACCCCGGGCCTGGCCTCCTCCCAAGGCGCGATCTCGCTGGGCACCGCCACCCCCAGCGTGCTGGACATGGCACAGGCCTACGCCACCCTCGCCCAGCACGGCAGCCTGCGGCCGTACACCCTGGTCGACAAGGTCACCCACAGCGACGAGGAGGTCGAACTCCCCGAGCGGGAGCGGACCGCCGCCCTGACGCGGGAGGCCGCCGACACCACCACCTCGATCCTGCGCGGCGTCGTCGAGGGCGGCACCGGCACCGCCGCCCAGGGCGCCGGCCGGCCCGCGGCCGGCAAGACCGGCACCGCCGAGGACGACAAGGCCGCCTGGTTCGCCGGCTACACGCCCGACCTCGCCACCGTCGTCGCCGTACTGGGCCAGAACCCCGACAGCGCCGCACAGGAGCCGCTGTACGGCGCGGCGGGCCTGTCCCGGGTTAACGGCGGTGACTTCCCCGCCGAGATCTGGGCCGACTACACGGCGGCGGCGCTGAGCGGACGCCCGGTGCGCGACTTCAGCCTGCACCTCCAGGCGGGCGCCGAGGCCTCGCCGTCCCCGGACCCCTCCGACAGCACCTCGGCCTCGCCCGACGACTCCGACTCGCCGACCCCCGGCCCCTCCGGCTCCGCCACCCGGCCCGCGCCGACCACCGGCGCACCGACCCCGCCGGCCCCCACGCCGCCCTCCCCCACCTTCCCGACCTGGACCCCGCCGACCACCGCGCCCACCCCGGACTTCCCCACCACCGGCCCGGGAGGCGATGGCCTGGACCGGGGGCTGCGCTCCCGGTGGTGGTTCTAGACCGCTTCGTCCGGGAACAGGGCGGCGAGCCCGCGGGGGCGTCGGGGCGCTGGGGACTCCAGGGACTCCAGGGACTCCGGGCACTCCAGGGACTCCGGGGGCGCCTTCCTTCAGCGGGCCTGCGGCTCCGGGGCGGCGCGCAGCTCGGAGGCGCCCCATGCGGTGACGGTCACCTCGTCGCCGACGGACACGGTGCCGGGGCGGAGCACGGCGAGCTTGGTGCCGAAGGCGACCCCGCCCTCGGCCGCCCGCCGGTAGGTGGCCAGGGTGCGCAGCGGTTCCCGTCCGGCGCGTTCCGCGGTCTCCTGGTCGACCAGGGTGACGGCGCAGCGGATGGCGAGTTTCGCGTATCCCAGATCGGCGTCGCCGATCGTGAGGCGGTGGGTGCGGTCCTCGGTGTGCGGCTCGTCCCAGCCGTCGACCACGATGTTCGGGCGGAAGCGGTTCATCGGCACCGGCGGCGCGCCCTGCTCGGCCAGCTTCTGATCGAGCAGGCGGAGGGTGGAGTGCGAAAGGACGTGCAGGGCGCAGCTGTCGGCGTAGCCGGAGGTGCCCGGTGTCCGGCCGTCGGTGACCCGGTCGTGCTCGGGCGGCACCCGCACCAGGCGACTGGGGGCGCCCAGTACCTCCGAGAGCCAGGCGGCTGCCGGATCGCCCTGGTCGATGCCCTGGTAGGCGGCGCCGAACAGGTCCACGGTCCGCCGGCGGCCCGCGGTGTCCACCCGCACGGCGAGTGCGTCCGCTCCCGGGGCGCGGAGCGTGAGCCGTCGGCCGTCGGGACTAACGGCGGGGCGGATCAGGGCCAGCCGGGGGTCCCGGCGCTGGGTGCGGAAGACGCCCTCCCGGCTGACGACCATGAAGCTGCGGTCGTGGGCGATGCCGGCGGGCGTCAGCCGCGCCTGCTCCATCGGAGTCCCGGCGCAGCCCTTGATGGGGTAGCAGGTCAGTGCGGCGACGCGGGCCATGGCGTGCCTTCCTGTGCGATCAAGCCGTGACAAGGGCGAGGGGTAAACCGTCGGAGCTCTTGGCGCCGACGGTCTGCAGGGTGCTGACCTCCTCCACGACGAGGCAGCTGACGTAGTCCTCGACGGCCTTCCAGGTCCCTAACGGCATGGTGGGTTCCCTTTCGATACTCATTCAGTTCCGAAAGGAAACCTACTAGGGTCGCGTGACGGCCTGTCAACCGGTTTCTGGAGAGTGACGATGAGTCCACGGCGTACCGCGGACGACGCCTGCGGCATCGCGCAGGCCGCCGCGGTGGTGGGCGACTGGTGGAGCCTGCTGGTGCTCCGCGAGATCGCGCGCGGGCACGTGCGCTTCGACCGGCTCGCCGCGGAACTGGCCGTCTCCCGCAAGGTCCTCGCCCAACGGCTGCGCGACCTGACCGAGCACCACGTCCTGGAGCGCCGCCTCTACCAGGAGCGCCCGCCCCGCTACGAGTACGTGCTGACCGACCAGGGCCGCGGACTGGTACCCGTCTTGGTGTCGCTCCAGGACTGGGCCGACCGCTGGCTGCTGGGCGACGGCACGCTCACCGGCCACGCCCCCGACAACGGAGCCGAGTCGCGTCGGGTCGCGGCGCTCACCGGCGAACCCGTCCCCGCCGACCTGCGGCTGCCGGGTACCGACGGCCGGGAGCACGACCCCGTCGCCGACGGGGCCCGGGCGACCGTCCTCTTCGCCTTCCCCGCCACCGGCGTGCCCGGCATCCCGGCCGGCCTCACCGGACCGCAGGTTCCGGGAGGCCCGGGGTGCACACTGGAGAACCGCCAATTCCGGGAGGCGTGGCCGGCGTTCCGTGCCGCGGGCATCGCCGTCCACGGCGTCAGCACCCAGTCGCCTCAGGAGCAAGCAGCCTTCGCCCGGGCCGAGGATTTGCCCTTCCCCCTGCTGTCGGACGCGCAGCTCCAACTGACCGCCGCACTGCGCCTGCCCACCTTCCGCGCCGGGCAGAACCTGCGCATCAAACGGCTGATCCTCGTCGTCGGACCGGACCGCACCGTGCGCCACACCCTCTTCCCCCTCACCGACATCCCCGCCGCCGTCGCACACACCCTCGCCCTCGCCGACACCGCCGACCGGCCGGCGGACGGCGGGACGACGGACGGCGGGACGACGGACGGCGGGACGACGGATGGCGGGACGACGGATGGCGGGACGACAGGCGACGGGACGGCGGACAGCGGGACGACGGACGGCGGGACGACAGGCGACGGGACGGCGGGCAGCGGGACGACGGGCGACCGGACGGCGCACGGCACGGCGGGCCGGGGCCCGCGTCAGTGACCGGAGGTCGCCTTCAGCCCCACCACCGCCACCAGCAGCAGACAGACGAAGAAGATCCGGGCCGCCGTGGCCGGCTCGCCCAGCACCACCATCCCGACCACCGCGGCACCGGCCGCACCGATGCCGACCCACACCCCGTAAGCGGTACCGATCGGCAGGCTCCGGGCCGCGTACGAGAGCAGCAGCATGCTGACGACGATGCCCGCGCCGGTGAACACACTGGGCCACAGCCGGGTGAACCCCTCGGTGTACTTCATCCCGATCGACCAGCCGACCTCCAGCAGGCCGGCGATCACCAGCAACACCCACGCCATGACGGCACCTCCACGCAAGCGCTCCACGAGCTTCGACAGGGGTGCGTCGTCTTGTCCTGACCCGGTACGGCGCGTCTCGTCGGGTGGGTCCGAGGCTAGCAAAACGCAGCGTGGCGGGCGGTGACCGCAGTCACCACCCGCCACAGGAGGAACCTCCGGGCCCCGCGGACCCGGCCGGGGAGACGCGCCCCGCTACAGGTACAGGCCGGTCGAGTCCTCCGCGCCCTCCAGCCGCTCCGCGGCCACCGCGTGCAGATCCCGCTCCCGCATCAGGACGTAAGCCACCCCGCGCACCTCGACCTCGGCCCGGTCCTCGGGGTCGTACAGCACCCGGTCCCCCACCTCGACGGTGCGCACGTTCTGCCCGATCGCGACCACCTCGGCCCAGGCCAGGCGGCGGCCGACGGCCGCGGTCGCAGGGATGACGATGCCCCCGGACGAGCGCCGCTCGCCCTCGGGGATGTCCGTCCGGACCAGCACGCGGTCGTGCAGCATCCGGATCGGCAGCTTGTCGTGGGTGTCCTTGGTGTTATTCGGGCTCACGGCATGACCGTACCTGCCCGGGCGCGCACACCACGCACCACGGGCCCGGCCGGGCCGCACCGCATCCGTCCCACAGCCGGCCCGCGCCCTCCGGTCAGCTCCGGCGCCGGGCCCGCAGCGTCAGCAGACCGACCACCGCCACACCGATCATGGCCACCGGAACGATCCGCTCCAGCCGCGGGGTGCCGTCCTCCGACACCAGCTGCGCCCGCACGTCCGACACGGCGCGGTTGACGGTCACATAGGCCCGCCCCGCCGTCCGGTCCACGGCCTGTGCCGCCTTCGCCTTCGCCTCACCGATGATCGTCTGCGGGTGCAGCCGCACACCGATCTCGTCGAGCGTGACGGCGAGCTCCTGCCGCCTGCGGACGATGTCCGCCTCGATCTGCGCCGGGGTCCTGGCCTCCGCCACCGCGCTGCCTCCGTCGTCTCGCGCCATTCGTGATGGACAGTCTGTCAGCTCACCCGCGCCAGCGCCCCACAGCACCCCCGTTTCGCGCGCCCGAGGCGCCCCGCCGGCTCCCCCGGCGCCGCCGTCCGCCCCGGCTGGCTAGTGTCGGGGGCGTACCGATCCACCAGAGGAGAGCCATGAGCGAGCGACTGCAGCCCGGCGAGACCGCCCCCGCCTTCACCCTGTCCGACGCGGACGGCAAGCAGGTCTCGCTCGCCGACCACCGGGGCCGCAAGGTCATCGTCTACTTCTACCCGGCCGCCCTGACCCCCGGCTGCACCAAGCAGGCCTGCGACTTCACCGACAACCTCGACTTCCTGGCCGGCCACGGCTACGACGTCATCGGCATCTCCCCCGACAAGCCGGAGAAGCTCGACAAGTTCCGGGAGAAGGAGGACCTCAAGGTCACCCTGCTCGCCGACCCCGACAAGGCCGTCCTTGCGGCCTACGGCGCCTTCGGCGAGAAGAAGCTCTACGGCAAGACCGTCACCGGCGTCATCCGCTCCACCGTCATCGTCGACGAGGACGGCAAGGTCGAGCGCGCCCTCTACAACGTCAAGGCCACCGGCCATGTCGCCAAGATCATCAAGGACCTGGGGCTGTAGCCACCAGCTCGGGCAACGCCACGTCCGGCAGCTCCAGCACGGCCTCGGCGCCGCCCTCCGCGGCGGCGCCGAAGTCCAGCCGGGCCCCCAGCACCTCCGCCTGCCCCGCCGCGATCGTCAGCCCCAGCCCGTGCCCGGTACCCCGCTCCGGCGCCGCCGTACGGAACCTCCGCGGGCCCTCCGCACACAGCTCCGCCGGATAGCCCGGCCCGTGGTCCCGCACCACGATCCGCGACCCGGCCACCACCACCTCGATCGGCGGCCGGCCGTGCTTGGCCGCGTTCGCCAGCAGGTTCACCAGCACCCGCTCCACCCGGCGCCGGTCGGTCTCCACGATCCGCGGCTCGCCCTCCACGGTCACCGACACCTCGTCGGCCTCGTCGACCCCCCGCTGCCGCGCCGCCCGCTGCACGATCCCGCGCACCAGCGACGGCAGCTCACAGGCGTCCAGGTCCGCCCGCTCCACCCCCGCGTCCAGCCGCGACACCTCCAGCAGGTCCTCCACCAACCGCCGCATCGCCTGCGCCCGGTCCCGCACCAGCTCCACCGCCCGCGGCTGCGGCAGCAGTTCGGCCGCCGCCACCAGACCGGCCACCGGCGTCCGCAGCTCGTGCGCCACGTCCGCGGTGAACTCCCGCTCCGCCTGCACCCGCGCCGCCAGCGACGTCGCCATGTGGAACACACTGCGGCCCAGCTCGGCCACCTCGTCCCGCCCGTTGCTGGCCAGCGCCTCGGCGTCCGGCGGGTCCCCCGCCGCGATCCGCCGCGCCGCCGCCGCGCTCAGCCGCAGCCGCCGCGAGAGCCGCTGCGAGACGAACCACGACACCACGGCCATCAGCGCCACCGTGCCGCACCCGGCGATCAGCAGCGCCCGGTCCAGCGCGACCTGCGCCGGATCGTCGTCCGGATACGCCGCCGACACCGACAGTGACCGCGCCGGACGGCTCTCCCCGCCGTCCCCGACCCCGGTCGCCGCCCACACCCGCGGGTCCTCACCACCGCTCACATACGTCCCCGAGCGGTTCTTGAACACCGCCTCGCGCAGCGGCGACGGCAGCGTCGCATCGTCCAGCTTGGCGCCCAGCGCCAGCGTGCCGTCCCGCTCGTAGATCTGCAGCGCCGAACTCAGCCGGTCGTCCTGGTACGCCCGCGCCGAGCGCTCCCGTTCCGCATCGGCTATGTGGTGCACGGCGAACCCGAGCACCACCACGGCCAGCGCCGTCATACACGAAATGGCCAGGGCGATCCGGCCTCGAATACCCATCACGCGAGGCTGTACATCTCCGTCGTGTCCCCGAGCGGCGTCGAGCCCTTGTACGTCACCTCCAGGCCCGTGAACGTCAGCCCGCCGTCGACCGGCTTCGGCCCGTAGAGCCGGAACGTCGCCGGGAAGCCCGTATCCGTCCCCGCGCCGGCCCCGCTCTTCTCCACCTGCACCACACCCACCCCCAGGGCGTCCCGCGTCCCGTACTTCTGCCATGTGAGGGCGGTCGCCACCATCCCCGCGTCGGCGCAGGTCAGCGTGATCACCTGGGGCTTGATCTCGGGCTTGCCCTTCCCGCAGTCCCGCACCCCCGGCAGGCCGTCGACGTGCTGGGCGTCCTCCTTGACGTCCTGCACTGCGGAGGTCTTCGGCGCCGCGTCCACCGCCGACGCGCGGTCGGCTGCCTGACCGAACCACACCCCGCCCGCCGCCAGCACCGTCACCACGACAAAGGCCACCAGCACGGTACGCCCCCGCGGCCAGCGGAACCCTTCGCGGTCCGTCATCACGATCTCCTCCCGGGGACCGGGCCCCGTACCCCCACCAGCAAACACGAATGCCGCGCCCGGCGTTGCCACTCTCCCGTCCCCGCCACACAGGCTGATTGCCCGAATACTGCAGTGACCGCGCGGATTTGTACCAGTCCTGTAACAAGGCCGGTAGCGCCTCTGGTTTCCCGCCCGCCACCCTGCTCCATACGGCGCAGCCCCAGGTGACGCACTTCTCCGAATCCGGCCAGATTGGTGTGGCCGAACGTGGTTTGACTCCCGCGCGAACGCGCAGGCGTACCTGTCGTATCCGTCATCCCCCCACGCGACGCGCACCGCCCGCGCCGACCGAGAGGACCGCCTGGTGTCGAACGGCAGCACCCCCACCCACCTCGCTCCTGACCAGGACCGGGACGCGCTCAAGCGCCACCGGGTGCTCTTCCGTGCGGTCGCCCGGCGCAAGAACCCCAAACTCCGGCGCACCGACATCACCGTGACCGACGAACGCGTCGTCAAGCGCGCGGTGAAGGCCGCCGCCCTCGGCAACGCCATGGAGTGGTTCGACTTCGGGATCTACAGCTACCTCGCGGTCACCATCGGCAAGGTCTTCTTCCCCGGCGGCAGCGACACCACCAGCCTGCTGTCGTCCTTCGCCACCTTCGCCGTGGCCTTCCTCGTACGGCCCCTGGGCGGCGCCTACTTCGGCCCCCTCGGCGACCGCATCGGCCGCAAGAAGGTCCTCGCCCTCACCATGATCATGATGGCACTGGGCACCTTCTGCATCGGCCTGATCCCCTCCTACGCCACCATCGGATTCTGGTCACCGGTCCTGCTGATCGCCTTCCGCCTCGTCCAGGGCTTCTCCACCGGCGGCGAGTACGGCGGCGCCTCGACCTTCATCGCCGAGTACGCCCCGGACAAGAAGCGCGGATTCTTCGGCAGCTTCCTGGAGATGGGCACCCTCATCGGCTACACGGGCGCGGCCGGCATCGTCCTGCTCCTCAACACCACCGTCGACTCCGACGCCATGCTCGCCTGGGGCTGGCGGCTGCCGTTCCTGATCGCCGGCCCCCTCGGCCTGGTCGGTCTCTACCTGCGGATCAAGCTCGACGAGACGCCCGCGTTCCAGAAGCTCGAGGCCGCGCACACCCACGGCGCCGCCGGCTCCGTCGTGGAGACCGAGGCGGAGTTCTCCCACCTCTCCGAGAACGCCCCGAAGAAGAAGCTGAGCGAGATCTTCGCCCAGCAGTGGCCCACCCTGATCCTGTGCATCGCCCTGGTCGGCGCGTACAACATCACCGACTACATGCTGCTGTCGTACATGCCGACGTACCTCACGGACACCCTCCACTACGAGGAGTCCCACGGGCTGCTGATCCTCCTCGGCACCATGATCGTGCTGATGTGCGTCATCAGCAGCGTCGGACGGCTCAACGACCGCTACGGCCGCAAGCCGCTACTGATGGCCGGCATGCTCGGCTTCTTCCTGCTGGCGGTCCCGTCCTTCCTCCTCGTCAAGCAGGGCTCCCTGGCCGCCGTCTGCGCCGGTATGGCCCTCCTCGGCCTCTCCCTGGTCTGCCTCCTGGGCACCATGTCCGCCGCCCTCCCGGCCCTCTTCCCCACCAGCGTCCGCTACGGCTCCCTCTCCATCGGCTACAACCTGGCCGTCTCCCTCTTCGGCGGCACCACCCCCCTGGTGATCACCGCCCTGATGGACGTCTTCGACGAGAACGTCATGGTGCCCGCCTACTACACGATGGGCGCCGCCCTGGTCGGCGTCATCGCCGTCGCCTGCATGAAGGAGACCGCCCAGCAGCCCCTGGAAGGCTCCCCGCCCTCGGTGGCCACCCCGGAAGAGGCCGTCGAACTCATCACCGCCCAGACACCGGAACCGCGCTTCTGACCTGCGCTCCCTGTCACACCTGGGGCCTCGGGGCATCTTCCCCGAGGCCCTTTCCTCGCCCCTCCGCTCCCCTGCCCCTCCCCACCGTGACCGCCTCCGCGTTCGATCGTTGTTCCGTTCGAGAGGGCGCGCGGGTGGGCCCGCTGCGCAGGAGGGGGAGGCATGCCGGCAAGTCCGTACACCCGGGAGCGGCTTGAGGCCGCGGCATCGTCGTCGCGGACACTGTCGGAGGCGTTGGGGAAGCTGGGGGTGGCTCCGAAGGGTTCATCGAGGCGGTACCTCCATGACCGGATGCGGTCCATGGGCGTAGATACGTCGCACTTTGAACGGGAGGGAGTGCGCTGGACGAAGGAGGTCCTCGAAGGGGCGGTGGCCGTCTCGACAAACATGTGCGAGGTGCTGCGCCATCTCGGGCTCGATCCCGTGGGCGGCCATCACACGCACATCAGCCGTCGGATCAAGGCGTACGGCATCGACACCTCGCACTTTCAGCTGCCCGCCCAGCGTGGCAAGCCCTGGCGTCGCCGGACACCTGAGGCTCTACTCGTCGAGCAGTCGACCACACAGGCGCGACGCATCCCGGGCGACCGTCTGCGGTGGGCCATGACGACCTTGGGCGTCCCTGAGCGATGTGCATGCTGCGGAACGGAAGCGGTCTGGCGAGGACATCCACTGCCGCTTGAGGTCGACCACATCGACGGTAATTGGCGAGACAACCGCCTGGAAAACCTGCGGCTCCTCTGCCCCAACTGCCACTCGACGACCGACAATTACCGCGGTCGAGGCAAGGCCCGCACCAGGGGCGACGCCGTATGAGCCGCGGTGTGCAGTACACCCGCGAGCGACTGACCCAAGCAGCCGCGCAGTGTTCCGACATCGACGAGGTCATCGCGTTCTTCGGCACCCCGCCGTACGGCAATCTCCGCCGTCATCTCTTCCGGCGCTTCGACCACTTCGGGATCGACGTCTCCCACATGCCGCGTCGGCGGCGGATCAAGGAGGCGCCCGCCAAACCGGCCGCCGGCGAGCTCTGCCGCGCGGTCGAGGAGGCGACGTCCATCGCCGGCGCGCTCCGCGCGCTCGGGAAGGAACCGTACAGCGGCCAGTCCCGCGCCCTGTTCCACAGGTGGGTGGCTCAGGACGGTCTCGACATCTCTCACTTCCTGGGGCAGGCGCATCAGCGCGGAAAGCCGGGGGTGACTCCTACCAAGCGCCCGGAGGACATCTTGGTCGAGCACGAGGGGAGACACCGGACGCGAACCCCTCTGTTACGTCGTGCGCTCCGTGAAATCGGCGTACCTGAGGAGTGCGCCGAGTGTGGTCTCGGCCCTGAATGGCACGGGAAGCCCATGACGTTGGAGGTCGACCACATCAATGGCGACTGGGCCGATGACCGCACCACGAACCTCCGGCTCCTCTGCCCCAACTGCCACGCCGTGACCACCACTTGGTGCCGCGGCGGCCGACCGGACGGACGAGGACGGCGAGGCCGGTAGCCCACACCCGCCCGCGCCGAGCGCCGGGCCGGTACGATGGGCGGGGCAAGCGGCCGTGATGGAATTGGCAGTCATGCTGGCTTTAGGTGCCAGTGGGGTAACACCCGTGAGGGTTCGAGTCCCTCCGGCCGCACCAGCACATGGCCTGCGCATCGAAGGTTCGATGCGCAGGCCATTGCCGTATGCGTACGGTGCCGCCGCGCCCTCAGCCCAGCAGCTCCCGCACCACCGGCGCCAGGGCCCGGAACGCCTTGCCGCGGTGGCTGATCGCGTTCTTCTCGTCGGGGGTGAGTTCGGCGCAGGTGCGGGTCTCGCCGAGGGGCTGGAGGACGGGGTCGTAGCCGAAGCCGCCGCTGCCGGCGGGGGTGCGGCGGAGGGTGCCCTCCAGGGCCCCCTCGACGACGCGTTCGGTGCCGTCGGGGAGGGCGAGGGCCGCGGCGCAGGCGAAGTGGGCGGCACGGTGTTCGTCGGCGATGTCCGCGAGCTGGGCCAGCAGGAGGTCGAGGTTGGCCCGGTCGTCGCCGTGGGTGCCGGCCCAGCGGGCGGAGAAGATGCCCGGCGCGCCGCCGAGGACGTCGACACAGAGGCCGGAGTCGTCGGCGACGGCGGGGTGCCCGGTGGCCCGGGCCAGGGCGTGCGCCTTGAGGAGGGCGTTCTCCGCGAAGGTGACGCCGGTCTCCTTGACGTCGGGGACCTCGGGGTAGGCGTCGGCGCCGACGAGTTCGACGTCGAGACCGGCCGCTTCGAGGACGGCGCGGAGCTCGGTGACCTTGCCCGCGTTGCGGGTGGCGAGGATGAGGCGGCGGGTGGGCGCGGGGTGTCCGCCAGTATGTGACTGCATGGCACCTGATTATCCCGGCCGACGCGCCGCCGCCGGCAGGGCTACCCCGGGGTGCAGATCTTGGTCATCTCGCTCGCCCCGTCGACGATCGGCTGGATGTCGGGGGCCTTGTTGGCGTCGAGGGCCTTGCGGGCGTCCCGGATCCCCTGGTTCGTCTTGTCGATGGCCTTGGAGAGGTCGGGGTCGTTGGCCTCGTTGCTGAGCTTCTTGAGGTTGGCGTCGATGTTGTCGAGCGCCTGCTCGGTCTTCTGCGGGTCGGTGAGGGCGTTGTCCGCGGCCTGCTGGAGCTTGTCGGCGGCGTTGACGACGGAGGTGGCGGTCTTGGCGCAGTCGACGGCCTTCTGGACCGCTCCGCATCCGGAGAGCAGGGGTATGACGAGGGTCGCGGCGGCTAACGCGGCGAGTGCGGGGACGGCGGGGCGGCGCGTACGGCTGGTGCGGGGGGCCATGGAGCGGTTCCTTCCCTTGGGTCATGGCGGGGCAAAGGAAGAAACGCGGGGCGGGGGCCTTTGGTTGCCCGCGGGCGCGGCCGTGGCCTCCGGCGGAGGGGCAAGAGGCAGCGCGGCGAGGGCCGTGGCACCTCACCCGTGACACCTCACCCACGCCACCGGGGCGGCGGCGCGGCCGGTCGGGGAAGGGCGGTCAGACCAGGCCGGTCTGGGTGAGGAGCATGGCCAGGGCGACGACGAGGGTCCAGCCGGCGAGGTGCTCCAGGAGGCGGGAGTCGTCCCGGGGCCCGCCGGTGCGGGCGCGGGAGGCGGCCGGAGCGGTTGCGGCGACGGTGGCGGCGTGGGTGGGCATGGGTCCACGGTGCGCGGCCGAGCGCGGGTTTCCTAGAGACGGACGTCCCATGAGAAAAGGCTCACAGGGACGGGACGCGCGGCGCACGGACCGGGCGCACGGACCGGGCACGCGGATCGAGCAAGCGGATCGAGCGAGCACGCGGGACGGGGCCGGTGAATGGGGCACCAGGAACCGGTCACGGGAGGGGCGGGCCGGCCCGCCCCTCCCGTGGTTGCCGTTGCGGTGTCAGAGCGAGGCGGCCAGGGCGGCGCGCTGGGCGGCGTCGAGGTCGGCGCAGCCGGCGACGGCGAGGTCGAGGAGCGCGTTGAGCTCTTCGCGGGCGAAGGGCTCGGCCTCGGCGGTGCCCTGGACCTCGACGAAGCGGCCGTCGCCGGTGCAGACGACGTTCATGTCGGTCTCGGCGCGGACGTCCTCCTCGTAGCAGAGGTCGAGGAGGGGGGTGCCGTCGACGATGCCGACGCTGACGGCGGAGACGGTGCCGGTGAGCGGCTGGCGGCCGTGGCGGATGAGCTTCTTGTCCTTGGCCCAGGTGATGGCGTCGGCGAGGGCGACGTAGGCGCCGGTAATGGCGGCGGTGCGGGTGCCGCCGTCGGCCTGGAGGACGTCGCAGTCCAGGACGATGGTGTTCTCGCCGAGCGCCTTGTAGTCGATGACGGCGCGCAGCGAGCGGCCGATCAGGCGGCTGATCTCGTGGGTGCGGCCGCCGATCTTGCCGCGGACGGATTCGCGGTCGCCGCGGGTGTTGGTGGAGCGGGGCAGCATCGAGTACTCGGCGGTGACCCAGCCCTCGCCGGTGCCCTTGCGCCAGCGCGGTACGCCTTCGGTGACCGATGCGGTGCAGAAGACCTTGGTGTCGCCGAAGGAGACGAGGACGGAGCCTTCGGCGTGCTTGCTCCAGCCGCGTTCGATGGTGACGGGGCGGAGCTGTTCGGGGGTGCGGCCGTCGATGCGAGACATGGCCCTGACCCTATCGGGGAACGGTGAAGGCCCCGCTCCGGGCGGTAGGGGTCCGGGGCGGGGCCTTCGGTGAGCGGGGAGCGGCCGGGGCCGGCCCGTGGGCTCAGCTGCTCACATCATGTCTTCGATCTCGGCGGCGATGGGGTCGGCGTCGGTGCCGATGACGACCTGGATGGCGGTGCCCATCTTGACCACGCCGTGGGCGCCGGCGGCCTTGAGGGCGGCCTCGTCGACCAGGGAGGCGTCGTTGACTTCGGTGCGGAGGCGGGTGATGCAGCCCTCGACCTCTTCGATGTTGTCGAGTCCGCCGAGCCCGGCGACGATCTTCTCAGCCTTGCTGGCCATGTCCACTCCTGCTTGTCTCGGCCGCCGGCCGTTCAGCCGTGCGGTTTTCACACCGTAACGCACGTTCAGCCCAACTATGGGGGCGTTTGTCCGCTGCCTGGCGAAGGATGGCGAGCACCAGGACGGCCACCACCAAGTGGTCTACACCACCAGTATGCGGCACGCCTCACGTCGGCCGGCGGCGGGCCGACTGCCGGGAGGACGCAGATGAGTTCGGACGCAGCGGCGGCGCCGAGGAAGAGCTGGGGGGCGAACTTCTTCCAGGGCCTGCAGAAGATGGGGCGCAGTCTGCAACTGCCCATCGCGGTCCTGCCCGCTGCAGGGATCCTCAACCGCCTCGGCCAGCCGGATGTGTTCGGCAAGGACGGGCTGGGCTGGGACGCGGTGGGCACGGTGTTCGCCGCGGCGGGCGGGGCATTGCTGGATTCGGGGCTGGGGCTGCCGCTGCTGTTCTGCGTGGGGGTGGCGATCGGGATGGCGCGGAAGGCGGACGGTTCGACGGCGCTGGCCGCGGTGGCCGGCTTTCTGGTCTATTTCTCGGTGCTGCACGCCTTTCCCGCGGGCTGCGCCGCGGGGCAGACGTATACCCAGGCGGGGCTGTGGAGCGGGGTGTGCGTGGACACCACCGCGAAGGTCACCCCGGCCGCGTTCCAGAATCCGGGGGTTTTCGGCGGCATCGTGATGGGGTTTCTCTCCGCCTGGCTCTGGCAGCGCTTCCACCGGGTGAAGCTGGTGGACTGGTTGGGATTCTTCAACGGGCGCCGACTGGTCCCGATCGTCATGGCCTTTGTCGGGCTGGTCTTCGCGGTGGCGTGCCTGTTCGTCTGGCAGCCGATCGGTAATGCGCTGACCAGCTTCAGTGAGTGGCTGTCGGCACTGGGTTCGGGGGGTTCGGGAATTTTCGGGGTGGCGAACCGTGCCTTGCTGGTGGTGGGCCTGCATCAGTTCCTGAACACCTTTGTGTGGTTCCAGTTCGGCAGTTTCACCAAGCCGGACGGCACGGTGGTGCACGGCGACATCAACCGATTCCTGGCGGGCGATCCGGATGCCGGGCAGTTCACCACCGGGTTCTTCCCGATCATGATGTTCGCGCTGCCGGCCGCGGCGCTGGCGATCGCGCACTGCGCCAAGCCGCACCGCCGCAAGGAGATCGCGGGCATGATGCTGTCGGTCGCGCTGACCTCGTTCGTGACCGGGGTGACCGAGCCGATCGAGTATTCCTTCCTGTTCGTCGCGCCGGTGCTGTTCGTGATCCACGCGGTGCTGACGGGTGTCTCGATGGCGGTGAGCTGGGCCCTGGGCGTGCACGACAGTTTCAGCTTCTCGGCCGGGCTGATCGACTACGTCATCAACTGGGGGCTGGCGACCAAGTCCTGGTTGATCATTCCCATCGGGCTGTGTTTCGCGGTCGTCTACTACGTGGTCTTCCGTTTCGCCATCACCGCTTTCCATCTGCAGACTCCGGGCCGGGAGCCGGATGAGGTGGGGGACGCGATGGAGCGGGACAACGTGAAGTAGGGAAGGCGGCGCCCGGTTTTCCGGCCCTCGGATCAGGTGATCCGGGGGCCGGCCGCCATGTGGTCCACACCACTTGGAAGAATGGATTCCTTTGTGCCCAGGCCCCGTGCTAAGAATGGTCTAAACCACCAGTGGTGTAGACCAAGGTGCAGACCAACCAGCGGGCCGTCCCCCTTCCCCGAGTGCCCGCCTCACCAGGAGGAATCCGATGAGTACGGCCACCGCCGCGAAGGCGGCCCCCGCAAAGAAGCGGGGCTCCGGCCTGTTCCAGGGCCTGCAGAAGATCGGCCGCAGCCTCCAGCTGCCGATCGCCGTCCTGCCCGCCGCGGGCATCCTCAACCGCCTCGGCCAGGACGACGTCTTCGGCAACAAGGGCCTGGGCTGGACCGACGTCAGCAAGGTCTTCGCCGCGGCCGGCGGCGCCGTCTTCGACAACCTCCCCCTGCTGTTCTGCATCGGCGTCGCCATCGGCTTCGCCAAGAAGGCCGACGGCTCCACCGCCCTGGCCGCCCTGGTCGGTTTCCTGGTCTACAGCAACGTCCTCAAGGCCTTCCCCGTCACCGAAGGCCACATCGAGGACGGCAAGTGGGTCGAGCCCGTCCTCAACAACCCCGGCGTCCTGGGCGGCATCATCATGGGCCTGCTCGCCGCCGTCCTGTGGCAGCGCTACCACCGCAAGAAGCTCGTCGACTGGCTCGGCTTCTTCAACGGCCGCCGACTGGTCCCGATCATCATGGCCTTCGTCGGCACCGCCGTCGGCGTCCTGTTCCTGCTGATCTGGGAGCCCGTAGGCAGCGCCATCTCCAGCTTCGGCGAGTGGATGACCGGCCTGGGCGCCGCCGGCTCCGGCCTCTTCGGCCTGATCAACCGCGCCCTGCTGCCCATCGGCATGCACCAGTTCGTCAACACGGTCTCCTGGTTCCAGCTCGGCGACTTCACCGACGCCGCCGGCAAGGTCGCGCACGGCGACATCGGCCGCTTCTTCGCCGGCGACCCCACCGCCGGCCAGTTCATGTCCGGCTTCTTCCCGATCATGATGTTCGGCCTGCCCGCCGCCGCCCTGGCCATCGCGCACGCCGCCCGCCCCGAGCGCCGCAAGGCCGTCCTGGGCATGATGATCTCCCTGGCGCTGACCTCCTTCGTCTGCGGTATCACCGAGCCGATCGAGTTCTCGTTCATGTTCATCGCGCCGGTGCTCTACGCCATCCACGCCGTGCTGACCGCCCTGTCCATGGCCCTGACCTGGGCCCTGGGCGTGCACGACGGCTTCACCTTCTCGGCCGGCGCCATCGACTACGTGCTGAACTGGAACCTCGCCACCAAGCCCTGGATGATCATCCCCATCGGCCTGGTCTTCGCGGTCGTCTACTACGTCCTCTTCCGCTTCGCGATCACCAAGTTCAACCTCACCACCCCGGGCCGCGAGCCCGAGGAGGAGATCGAGGACCTCACCAAGGCGTAGGCCGCACCGCCCCCACCCCACAGAGGGCGCGCCCCGCACGCCGAGGGCCCCGGAACCGTTCATCGGTTCCGGGGCCCTGGTCGTGCGTGCGGCGGGCGGGTCAGATCTCGTAGACCGCGCCGGCCTTGGCGACCTCGACCGGCCCGTCGTAGGCCTTCTGCGCGTCGCGGATGCTGATGCCCGGGTCGGTCCACGGCGGGATGTGGGTCAGCACCAGCCGGCCGACGCCCGCCCGCTGGGCGTGCTCGCCGGCCTCCCGGCCGTTGAGGTGCAGGTCCGGGATGTCTTCCTTGCCGTAGGTGAAGGAGGCCTCGCACAGGAAGACGTCGGCGCCCGCCGCAAGGGTGTCCAGCGCCTCGCAGGGGCCGGTGTCGCCGGAGTACGTCAGGGAGCGGCCGTTGTGCTCGATGCGGAAGCCGAAGGCCTCGACGGGGTGCCTGACCCGCTCGGTGCGGAGGGTGAACGGCCCGATGGTGAAGGTGCCCGGCTCCAGCGTCCGGAAGTCGAAGACCTCGCTCATCGCGCCGTCGTGCGGCAGGTCGGCGTGCGCGGCGGTCAGCCGCCGCTCGGTGCCGGCCGGGCCGTAGACCGGCATCGGTCCGCAGCGCCCGCCGTCGGGGCGGTAGTAGCGCACCACGAAGTAGCCGCACAGGTCGATGCAGTGATCGGCGTGCAGGTGCGACAGGAGTACGGCGTCGAGGTCGTAGAGACCGGAGTGGCGCTGCAGCTCGCCGAGGGCGCCATTGCCCATGTCGATCAGCAGCCTGAAGCCGTCGGCCTCCAGGAGGTAGCTCGAACAGGCCGATTCCACGGAAGGGAACGACCCCGAGCATCCGACGACAGTGAGCTTCATACGGGCGTGAACCTCCGTGGGCGGGGGCGGCGGTCGGGGGCCTCCCCTGCTCGAACACGGTGGAGAGCGGGGGAAGGGTCCATGCGGGTTGTCCCGGCGGGGCGTTGCCGGGTGGTGCCGGGTCCTGGGCGGTCTGTGCGGTGCCCATGAGCGTAAGGCGCAAAAGGTCGCGTCGCGCCTCTCGCGGGGCGAGCTGTGGGCGGAATCACCAGTCCGGGCTGACGCCCCGTACGCCCGTACGCAGGAGCCGCCGCGCCCGGCCTTCCCGCCGGATCCTTCCCATTGTGGCCGGTCGCCGTGGCCACGGGCAGGTGGTGGCCGTCCCGGGGCGCCGCCGCCGGGACCGGGCCCAGCCGGCGGGGCCGCCGCGGCCCCGGTGCCGGCCCGCCCCCGCCGCCGCGGCGACCGGCCACGGCGGCGGAGAGACCGTCGACCGGCCGGCCCCGCGGGCCCGCTCAGCCGCCGGTGGCTACGCCCAGAGCTGGCCCTGCAGCGTGGCGATCGCGGCCTCGGTCGACTCGGCGGTGTAGACGCCGGTGGACAGGTACTTCCAGCCGCCGTCGGCGACGATGAAGACGATGTCGGCGCGCTCCCCCGCCTTGACCGCCTTCCGGCCCACGCCGAGGGCCGCGTGCAGCGCCGCGCCGGTCGAGATGCCCGCGAAGATGCCTTCCTCGGCGAGGAGTTCGCGGGTGCGGCGGACGGCGTCCTCGGAGCCGACCGAGAAGCGGGCGGTGAGCTGGGACGCGTCGTAGAGCTCGGGGATGAAGCCCTCGTCGAGGTTCCGCAGGCCGTAGACCACGTCGTCGTAGCGCGGTTCGGCGGCGACGATCTGGACGCCGGGGACCTGCTCGCGCAGGTAGCGGCCGACGCCCATCAGCGTGCCGGTGGTGCCCAGGCCGGCCACGAAGTGGGTGATCGAGGGCAGGTCGGCGAGGATCTCCGGGCCGGTGGTGGCGTAGTGCGCACCGGCGTTGTCGGGGTTGCCGTACTGGTAGAGCATCACCCAGTCGGGGTGCTCGGCGGACAGCTCCTTGGCGACCTTGACGGCCGTGTTGGAGCCGCCGGCCGCCGGCGAGGAGATGATCTCGGCACCCCACATGGCCAGCAGCTCGCGCCGCTCGGAGGAGGTGTTCTCCGGCATCACGCACACCATGCGGTAGCCCTTGAGCTTGGCCGCCATGGCCAGCGAGATACCGGTGTTGCCGCTGGTCGGCTCCAGGATGGTGCAGCCGGGGGTGAGCCGGCCGTCCTTCTCGGCCTGCTCGATCATGTGCAGCGCCGGCCGGTCCTTGACGGAGCCCGTGGGGTTGCGGTCCTCCAGCTTCGCCCAGATGCGGACGTCCTCGGAGGGCGAGAGGCGCGGGAGGCGGACGAGAGGGGTGTTCCCGACCGCCGCCAGCGGGGAGTCGTACCGCACGTCAGGCCGCCCGGGCCATTCGCCCGGCGGTGGCACCGGAGCCACCGGCCACGGCCGGAAGGATGGTCACGCTGTCGCCGTCGGCCAGCTTGGTGGAGATGCCCTCCAGGAAGCGCACGTCCTCGTCGTTGAGGTAGACGTTCACGAAGCGGCGCAGCTGCTCGCCGTCGACCAGGCGCTCGCGGATGCCGGTGTGCCGGCGCTCGAGGTCGGCGAAGAGGTCGGCGAGGGTCTCTCCGCTGCCCTCGACGGCCTTCTGACCGTCGGTGTAGGTGCGCAGGATGGTCGGGATTCGGACCTCGATGGCCATGGGGAGTGCTCCTGTGGGAGTGAGAACGGTGGCGGGGCGGTGCGTCCCGTGGCACGGCGCAGGCGCGTGCCGGGCGGGCGTCGGGTGACGCGGAAGGGTGCGGTGCCGGCGGCGGCGCCGCGCGCCGAGTGCGGCCTGGGTCAGGCGGCGGCGCAGCGCGGACAGATGGCGCTGGAGAGGCGGCACAGATCCACGTGCAGCCGTGCGGCTCCGCAGCCGAACGCGCCCAGCAGGGCGGATGCGGAGCGACGCGTGGCGAGCGGAGCGAGCAGCAGCATGCCCGGTCCCTTCTTGCTCTCGCTCACGTCGTGGTCAACCATGCGGTCATCGTAGCGATTCCCGGTCCGGGTATTGGAACCTCGTCCCATGATGCGGACGGTCTCTGCACACCAGGTGGGACGCGCTCTTCGGCGGGTCCCCCGCGACCAGGGAAACCGCGGTCGGGGGCCGGTCAGGAGTACTCCGCCACGATCTCGACCTCTTCCTCGGTGACCGCGCCCTCGACGATACGGAAGGAGCGGAACTCAAAGGGCCCGGCGTCGTCGGTGTCCGCGGTGGAGACCAGGACGTAGTGGGCGCCGGGCTCGTTCGCGTAGGAGATGTCGGTGCGCGAGGGGTAGGCCTCGGTGGCGGTGTGCGAGTGGTAGATGATCACCGGCTCCTCGTCCCGGTCGTCCATCTCGCGGTAGAGCCGGAGCAGGTCCGAGGAGTCGAACTCGTAGAACGTGGGCGACCGGGCGGCGTTGAGCATCGGGATGAACCGCTCGGGGCGGCCGCTGCCGGCCGGGCCCGCGACCACGCCGCAGGCCTCGTCGGGGTGGTCCTGGCGGGCGTGCTCGACGATCTGGTCGAACAGGGCCTTGGTGAGGGTCAGCATGGCGCCAAGAATAGACAGCGGGCCCGCCCGTACCGAAGAGTGGTACGGGCGGGCCCGCATGCTGGACGAGGTGTCCTCAGTCCTGCTTCGCCAGGGCGGCCTGCGCCGCATCCTTGCGCTTGATGCACAGGTAGCCGACGCCCAGGATGAGCGCCCAGACGGGAGCGGCGTAGAGCGAGATCCGGGCGTCCGGGTCGACCCCCATCATCACGATCACCATGCCGATGAAGGCCAGCGCGAAGCCCGAGGTGTAGGGGCTGCCGGGGGCCTTGAACTCGGACTGCGGCAGCTCACCGCGGTTGGCCTTGGCGCGGTAGCGCAGCTGCGAGAGCAGGATGACGATCCAGGCCCACATACCGGAGATGGTGGCGAAGGAGACGACGTAGTTGAACGCCTCACCGGGCCACTGGTAGTTGATGTAGACGCCGAACAGCATCATCGCGACCGAGACGCCGGTGCCCCAGGTGGGCAGGCCGTTCTTGCTGAGCTTGGTGAAGAACTTCGGGCCCTGGCCGTTGAGCGCGAGGTCGCGCAGCATCCGGCCGGTGGAGTACATGCCGGAGTTGGCCGAGGAGAGCGCGGCCGTCAGCACGACGAAGTTGACGATGCCCGCGCCGGCCGGCAGGCCGATCTGCTGGAAGGCGGCGACGAAGGGGCTGACGCCCGGCTTGAAGGCCGTCCAGCTGACGACGGACAGGATGATGATCAGCGCACCGATGTAGAAGAGGCCGATCCGCCACGGCACGGTGTTGATCGCCTTGGGCAGGACCTTCTTGGGGTTGTCCGCCTCGCCCGCGGTGACGCCGACGAGTTCGACGGCGAGGAAGGCGAACATCACGATCTGCAGCGTCATCAGCGTCCCGCCGATGCCCTTGGGGAAGAAGCCGCCGTGGGACCACAGGAGGGAGAAGGAGGCGGTGTCACCGGCGTTGGAGAAGCCGAGGGTGATCACGCCGAGGCCGATCAGGATCATGCCGACGATCGCGGTGACCTTGACCATCGAGAACCAGAATTCCAGCTCACCGAAGATCTTCACGGAGATCAGGTTGATGCCGAAGAGCGCGACGGTGAAGACCAGGGCCGACACCCATTGCGGTATGCCCTTGTTCCAGTACTGGACGTAGGTGGCGGCGGCGGTCACTTCGGTGATCCCGGTGACGACCCAGAAGAGCCAGTACGTCCAGCCGGTCACAAAGCCGATGAACGGGCCGAGGAACTCCCGGCCGTACTCCGAGAAGGAGCCGGAGACGGGCCGGTACATGAGCAGTTCGCCCAGCGCCCGCATGATGAAGAAGATGACCAGACCGACGATGGCGTAGGCGAGGATGATGCTCGGCCCGGCCATCGAGATCGCCTTACCGGCTCCGAGGAAAAGGCCGGTACCGATGGCGCCACCGATGGCGATCATCTGGATCTGACGGTTTCCCAGACCACGCTGATAGCCCTCTTCGGGGGCCTGATCAGCTGCCTCGTTGCCGTCGTGCTGCTTGTCGACCTGCACAGAGGTCATGTGTGGTGCGCCTTTCTCCATACCGATCCGGTCTGTCCGGATCGGGTCCCGATCCCCCCGGATGGAGTCCTGCACGCCGACGGTCGGCCGGCTAAGCGCTCCCGCGAGCGACAGGGGTGGTGTCGCTCACGGCAGGTCGTGAAGATGTATCACGGCCCTTCCTTGATCGCCTAGAGATGATCTGTGTCACACCGGCGCCAAAACGGGACGAAAGGCGCAAAGAGCAGCAAGACGCATGGCCGCATGTGACGCGATCGTTATCCGGATTTGAACATCCGCTGAGCGGACGCTACCTCCGCATTCGCGCCGACACCCCCGACGCACGGCCCCGGCCGGGCCGCCGCCGGGCGGGATGTCAGGACATCAGCGACTCGACCAGGGTCTCCTGGAGCCCGCCCAGCCAGAGGTAGGCCATCACCATCGGCTTGCGCGGATCACTGTCCGGCAGCCGCAGCAACTCCCCGCCGTCGTCCTCGTCGGTGACCTCCAGGCGCGTGCCGATGGCCAGCCGGAGGTCATTGAGGGCCCCCAGCCACTGGTGGCACTCCTCGGGCCGCAGCCGCAGCACGGCGTCCCCGCCGGTCGGTGCGAGGGTGTCCAGCGCGCGGATCAACGCCAGCGCGTCCGCGCGCTTGCGGGCGCGCAGGTCGTTCTCGGTGTAGCGGCGGAACTCGGCGGAGGCGGCGCGTACGTCGTCATCGGGGACGAGGTCGGGGCCGCCGTAGGCGTCGGGGAAGAGCCGGGCCAGGACCGGGTCGGCGGGCGGCTCGCTGGGGCCGTCGCTGAAGACCGACGCCAGCAGGTCCTCCCCCTCGTCGTCGGCGGGCTCGTCGCCCGGCCCGATCAGCTCCATCAGCTGGACGGCGAGGCTGCGCAGGATGGAGATCTCGACCTCGTCGAGCGGTACCGCGGCGCCGCCCTCCGGCAGTGGCTCGAAGTGACCGGTCATCGGCGGTCCTGCTGGAGGGTCGCCCACAGGCCGTAGCCGTGCATGGCCTGTACGTCCCGCTCCATTTCCTCGCGGCTACCGCTGGAGACCACCGCGCGGCCCTTGTGGTGGACGTCGAGCATCAGTTGGTGTGCCTTGTCCCTGGAGTAGCCGAAGTACGTCTGGAAGACATACGAGACGTAGCTCATGAGATTGACGGGGTCGTTGTGAACGATCGTGACCCACGGGAGGTCGGGTTCGGGGACCGCGAAGGGTGCCTCGCTCGACTCGGGACGCTCGATCTCGACCGGGACACTGAGCGTGCAGTGGTGCGGTCGGAGCGTGATCGTGGGTGTCGGGTGGGCGCTCACAGGCCCCATGCTGCCACCCGGGGCCCCGTGGTGCACAAATGCCCCTCGGGCAGGCCGCGTCGGCGCGCCGCACACCCGGTCCGGACGGGGCCCGCGGAGCCACCCCACCCACTATCGTCAAAGTGACGAGTAATGGGGGTAGCATCTCCTCCATGAACACAGCAGACCTGGGGCTGCCGGTGGCCGTGCCGTCGACTGCGCTCTTCACCGACCAGTACGAACTCACCATGCTGCAGGCCGCGTTGCGGTCCGGCACCGCGGACCGGCGCTCGGTCTTCGAGGTCTTCACCCGCCGGCTGCCCGAGGGCCGCCGCTACGGCGTGGTGGGCGGCACCGGACGGGTGCTGGACGCGGTGGAGAACTTCCGGTTCGACGCGACGATCCTGGGTTTCCTGCGCGAGCGCGGCATCCTCGACGAGCCCACGCTCCAGTGGCTGGCCGACTTCCGTTTCCGCGGCGACATCTGGGGCTACCCGGAGGGCGAGGTCTACTTCCCCGGCTCGCCGGTGATGCGGGTCGAGGGCACCTTCGCCGAGGCGGTCCTGCTGGAGACGGTGATCCTCTCCATCCTCAACCACGACTCGGCGGTGGCCGCGGCGGCCTCCCGGATGGCGGTGGCCGCCGGCGACCGCCCGCTGATGGAGATGGGCGCCCGCCGCACCCACGAGCTGGCGGCGGTGGCCGCGTCCCGCGCCGCGTACGTCGGCGGCTTCCACACCACCTCCGACCTGGCGGCCGGCTTCCGCTACAACATCCCCACCGTCGGCACCAGCGCGCACGCCTTCACCCTGCTCCACGACTCCGAGCGGGAGGCCTTCACCGCCCAGGTCGAGACCCTCGGCAGCGGTACGACCCTGCTGGTGGACACCTTCGACGTCACCGAGGCGGTGCGCGCCGCGGTGGAGGTGGCCGGCCCGGACCTGGGCGCCGTACGGATCGACTCCGGCGACCTGCTGCTGATCGCCCACCGGGTGCGCCAGCAGCTCGACGCGCTGGGCGCGACCAAGACCCGGATCGTGGTGACCAGCGACCTCGACGAGTACGCCATCGCCTCGCTGGCCGCCGCGCCGGTGGACGCGTACGGGGTGGGCACCCGCCTGGTGACCGGCAGCGGGCACCCGACCTGCTCGATGGTCTACAAGCTGGTCGCCCGCGCCGACGGCGACGAGCCGGGCGCCCCGCTGCGGTCGGTCGCGAAGAGGTCGATGGGCGCCAAGTCCTCGGTCGGCGGCCGCAAGTGGGCGGCCCGCAGGCCGGACGCGCACGGCGTGGCGGAGGCCGAGGTCATCGGCACCGGGCCGGTGCCGGCGGAGCTGGCCGACCATCTGCTCCAGGTGCCGCTGGTGAAGGACGGCACGGTGGTGGCCCGTGAGCCGCTGGAGGCCGCCCGCGACCGGCACCTCTCGGCGCGCGCCGGGCTGCCGCTGTCGGCGACCCAGCTCTCGCGCGGCGAGCCGGTGCTGCCCACCGAGTACGTCTGAGCCGCCCCGCCCCGCGCTCGCCGGGCACCGGGCGGTGCGGGCGGACCGCTGAGGAGGACGGGGAGGGGCGGACCGGGTCCGGACCACTCCCGCAATCCCCCGCCAGTGGCTACCCTCGGTCACACCACCACTCCCGCGCCCCTCCCCGATTCCCAGCCGGAAGGCACGCACCATGCACCGGGCATTGATCGTCGTTGATGTGCAGAACGACTTCTGCGAGGGCGGCAGCCTCGCGGTGGCGGGGGGTGCGGATGTCGCGGCGGCCATCACCGACCTGATCGGCCAGGCGGCCGGCGGCTGCTACCGCCATGTCGTGGCCACCCGGGACCACCACATCGACCCGGGCGACCACTTCTCCGACACGCCCGACTACGCGCACTCCTGGCCGGTGCACTGCGTGGCCGGCACGGAGGGCAGCGGGTTCCACCCCAACTTCGCCCCGGCGCTCGCCTCGGGGGCGGTGGACGCGGTCTTCGACAAGGGCGCCCACACCGCCGCCTACAGCGGCTTCGAGGGCACGGACGAGAACGGCACCGGGCTCGCGGACTGGCTGCGCGACCACGGCGTCACCGAGGTCGATGTGGTCGGCATCGCCACCGACCACTGCGTACGGGCCACCGCTCTGGACGCGCTCGCCGCGGGGCTGCGCACCCATGTCCTGCTGGATCTGACGGCCGGGGTGGCCGCCGGGACCACCGAGCGGGCGGTCGAGGAGCTGCGGGCCGCCGGGGCCGAGCTGACCGGCAAGGCGGTGGTCGGGGGCGGCTGAGCCGCCCCTCCGGAGGGGCGGCTCGGGCCCGCCCCCGGAGGGGCGGGCCCGGACCCCGGGCGCCGAAGGGCCCAGGGTGCCGCCAGGGCCCTCAGGCCGCCGACGCGGGGCGTTCGCGGCCGTCGTCCGGCCCGCCCGGGTACTCCGCCCGGGCGGACGCCGTACGACCGCCGGCCGGACCGACCCGCCACAGCGCCCGTATCGGGTGCCAGGACTCGGTGTCGTCGTCCGGTGCCTCCCGCCAGACCAGGCCGTCGGGATGGTGCAGCACCGCCGTGACCTCGTCCGGCGTGGGCGGCTCGCTGTTGCCGCGGAGGTACACCGAGCGCAGGCCGAGGTTGCGCAGCCTGGTCAGGGCGCGCTGGCGGTTCACGGCGTGCACCAGGATCCGGACCCGGCAGCCGCACTCGTACGGTCCGGACCGCGGGCCGTGGGGCGGCCTGGGCAGCGAGAGGGCGACCACCACGCTTCCGTCCGGAAGCCTGATGAAGCCGCCACGGGTCATCGTCATATCTCCCCCGTGAGACTTGGCGTCAACAAGGATCTGTCGGTCGCATCTAAACGCCAATCGGCCGCCGCCCGCTAGTGGGCAACGGCCGATTCGCTCTTGACCTGCGACTTTTATCTTTTATTTACCGGCGGGGCCGATCTTCAGGGTCACCGTGGAGCCGTCCCCGGCCTCCTTGGTGATCTTGATCTGGGTGTTGGTGTCAGGGACGATCACACCACCGGTCGGGTTCGTCTTGTCGTAGTAGACCCCGTGCCGGTCGTCGAAGAGCGTCACGCCCTTCTTCGCGGCGATGGTGACCGGCTTGCCGTCCCGGTGCAGCGTGAGCGCGTCCGTCCGGAAGCGGGTGAAGGTCGAGTCGTAGCTCTGGAAGCGGTTGCGCATCAGCTTGCCGTCCGCCCAGTGCTCGGCCTTGGGGTGCGCGTCGACCGGGAGGATCTGCCCGTAGCCGGGGTGCTTGCCGACGTTGTTGTCCGGCTGCGAGGTGTCCCACAGCCAGATCAGCACGCCGTTCTGGTACGGGAAGTGCTCCACCCAGCCCGGCTTGTCCGTGGTCCAGCCGAAGTTGTACGGGCCGACCTTGAGGGTCTTGTCGTACGACACGTACTGGCGGTTCTCGGCGATGTAGTACTGCGGGTAGTCCTTGGTGAAGGACCCGCCGATGCGCGAGAAGCCCTTGCTGGTCCAGCCGTTGTCGTCGCCCTCGGCGTCATCGCTGAACAGCGGCTTGCCGTCGGCGACCACGCTCAGGGTGTCGGCCGCGAAGCCCTTCTGGGCGGCGCCGCCGTCGGTCTGGTAGCGGAAGCGCAGGTCGATCTTCTTGCCCGCGTAGGCGTCCAGCGGGTAGACGAGGTCCTGGTAGGCGGCGACGGTGCCGGTCAGCGCCGGCTTGTCGCTGCCGTCGCGCGGGATGGCCTTGCCGCCCGCGGTGCCGTCCAGCGGCGTCCAGTCCTTCCCACCGTCGGTGGAGACCTCGGCGTAGAGGAAGTCGTAGTCCTTCTCGATGTCCCACCAGCCCTTGAGCGTCAGCGCCGCCTTGGACTTGCCGGTGAGGTCGACGGGCCGGGACAGGGTGTTCTTGAGGTCGTCACCCATGCCGCTCCACCACTGGTGGGAGCCCTGCGCGGGCTGGACGACCTCGGTCTTGACGGCCTTGGACGGCAGCGTGACGACCACCGCCTGCTTGTCCTTGGTGTTGTACTCGGCCACCCCCAGCTTGTGGGTGGACTTCGTCGCGGCCTTGGCCTTGCCGTAGTTGAGCCAGCCCAGCTGCAGCTTGTCCCAGGCGCTCATGTCGCCGGGCAGGTCACCGATGGAGTCCTTGCCCCGGCCCAGCCAGGAGCCGCCCGACATCAGCGACCAGAAGTCCACCGAGGACTCGCCGGTGCCGGTGGTGTCGTACTCGTCCGGCAGGCCCAGGTCGTGGCCGTACTCGTGGGCGAAGACACCGAGGCCGCCGTTCTCCGGCTGCATGGTGTAGTCACCGACCCAGATGCCGGTGTCGCCGATCTGGGTGCCGCCCGCCTTGTTGGCCGCGGGGCCGGTCTTGCCGGCGTCGGAGCCGTACGCGTACCAGCGGTGCGCCCAGATGGCGTTGGTCTTCTGGACGCCGCCGCCGGCGGACTCGTCCTCACCGGCGTGCACGATCTGGAAGTGGTCGATGTAGCCGTCGGGCTCGTTGAAGTTGCCGTCGCCGTCGTGGTCGTAGCGGTCCCACTGGTCGTACTTGGCGAGGTCGGCCTTGATCTGGGCGTCGGTGCGGCCCTTGGCCTTCTGGTCCTTGGCCCACTGGTTGACGCCGTCGCGGATCAGGTCCCAGGCGTTGGCGCAGTTGGTCTGGCCGCAGTAGTTGGAGCCGTAACGGGCCTCGTTCCAGTCGACCTTGACCCAGTCGGAGACCTCGCCCTGGACCGAGTAGCGGCCCGAGGACTGCTTCTCGTAGTACTTGGCCAGCGACTGCTTCTTCTTGTCGTGCGAGAAGTAGAGGTCCTGGAAGTGCTGCTGGTTGAAGTCCTTCTGCCAGGCCGTGCTGTTGTCCTTGGCACGGTCCGGCTGGGCTATCTGGTTGTGCGCCGGTCCCGGGTCGCCGCCGTACTTCTTGACCGGGGGCTTGGGGCCGTCGCCGTCGGGGTCGAACATCGTGGTGTTGTCGACCTTGTCGCCGAAGTCCACCAGGATGGTGAAGATCTTGTCGGTCTTCTGCCGGGCCAGCTCGACGTACTTGCTACGGCCCAGCTTGACGACCTTCGAACCACCGCGCTCGGTCGCCGCCGCCTTGCCGGAGATGACCTGCTGGAGCGCTTCCTTGCGCTCGGCGGTCTCCCGGTCGGTGAACGGGCCCTTGAGGTCGTGGTTCACGCTCCGCTCGGGCGCCGGGTCATGGCGCCGGGCCGCCTGCGACGACCCCTGCGGGTCGGCCGTGGCCACCCCCGAAGACAAAGCGGCCGCCCCGATCGCGGCGATTGCCGTGGCCAGGGCGGCCGATCTGAACACCCGTCTGTGGTCTCTCACTTGGCGCTGTCCTCCCCTTCGAACGCGGTCACTGTTCGAGGGCATTCGACCGGAAGTACGGGGAAAAAGACAGATCTTGACTTGCTCACGACAGGCCAGTACGTTACTCGGTCCGCTTGTCGCGGCTATCGGACACCGAGCGGCGGCCTCCCCACGCCCCGCAGACCCCGGGCGTATATGCCCCACGCGCATGCGCCCCCGCCCGAACAGCCATGACACCAGCGTCAGTTCGCATGCGCGGGCGTTGTGCGCCCCTTATGCTTCCGCCCCGTGGGTTAGGTCACGCTTACCTGGCGTTCCGCCCGGGCACCAAGGACCGTAGGCTCGTGTGATGGCGCGACCCTGACCGACTCCCCCTGCCCGACCCTTTGAGGACGGATTCCGCCATGCCTCGTCCGACTGCCACCCAGCTCGTCTACGGTTCGGCCACCGTCTTTCTCGCCACCCTCGCGATGCTGTTGCTCTCGCAGACGCAGACGGGGATCGGGGTCGCGGTCATCGCCATCGCCGGGCTCGGGCTCGGGCTGCTGGTCGCCATGACGGCCTCGATCCCCGGGGTGTCGCGGGTGGTCCGCCGGCACGTCGTACGGTCCGCGCCGCCCGCCGGGCCGGCGCCACTCCAGGCCGTACCCTCCCCCACCGCACCGGTGCCCCCGCCCGGCGCCTGTGACGGCGTGCCGCGGCGCCGGCTCACCGAGGCGGCCGGCGCCACCGAGGCCCGGGTAGGCGAGCACTCCCGCTGAGCGGGGCACCGGCCGGCTCGGGACAGCGCCCGTAGCGGGTCCCCGTTCACGGCCTCACTAGGGGGTCTCCGTGGACACCACCACGGTCTTCGCGGCCTTGTCGTGCAGACACTGGTGATACGGCTGGTCCCAGGTGCACCACAGGACGTTGACCAGCCAGAAGATGAACCCGCAGCACGGCACGATCTCCGGCAGCGTATAGACCGCGGCCCTGATCCAGGCCGCCTGTGCGGTGGGGATCGAGCCGTTCGCGAGCATCGCCACCCGGATCTTCATGGCCATCTTGCCGAGGGTCTGGCCACGGTTGGCGAGCATCAGCCCCTCGTAGATGAGGTACGCCAGCATCGTGACGCCGGAGACCGTCGACTGCTTGCCGGCCTCGACGTTGCTGGTGCTGAAGTAGTCCACTCCGCCGACGATCAGGGTCATGATCACGGAAACCGGCACCCCGATGATGATCGCGTCGATGATCCGCGCCACCAGGCGCCGGCCGCGGTTCGCCAGCGGCGGCATTCCGGCCAACGGATCGGCCGCCCCATACTGCCCGCCGTAGGGGTCCCCGGCGTACGGGCCGGCGCCGTACGGCTCTCCTGAGGGGGGCGGTGGGGCTCCGCCTCCGGGGGGCGGGGTCCCGTCTCCGGGAGGCGGGGTTCCGCCCGGGGGCGGTGGCGGTGTGCCTCCCGGCGGCGGGGTTCCGCCCGGGGGCGGCGGCGGTGTGCCTCCCGGCGGCGGCGTGCCTTCGCCACCGCCCGCGGCGCCGCCCTGCGGTGCGTTGTTACGAGGGGAGCCATTGCCGGGCTGCTCGGTGCTCATGGCCCGAGTCGACCGCCACTCGCGGCCGGGCGCATCCGGCGAAGGCCGTTCGGGGGACCGGCCGCCGCCCGGTCGGCCGGACGCCGGCCGACCGGAAACCGCTCAGCCGGACGCCACGAAGGTGCGCGCCAGCTTGTCGTGCCAGCACTGCCGCCACGGCTTGTCGAAGACGCACCAGAGCGCATTGACCACACCGACGACCAGCACACCGAGCACGCCGTAGAGGAACCAGCGCTTGAGCGCGGCGGCCAGCGTGGGGGTGTCATGGCTCTCGATGTCCAGGACCCGTACCCCGCACAGCTTCTTGCCCAGGGTGCGGCCCCACTTGACGGTCGGCAGCGCCTCGTAGAGCGCCCCGCCGATCAGCAGGACGGCCAGGATCGCGCCGAACACCGGGGCGGTGGTGCCGTCGATCAGATAGACGGTCACCTGACGGCCGGACTGCTTGGCCGCCTCGACCTTGGCGTCGAGGTGGTCGGTGACGGTGCTCCACAGGGGCAGGGCCGCCGCGGCGGTGACCGCGCCCAGCACCAGGGTGTCGATCAGCCGGGCCGCCAGCCGGCGGCCGAGCCCGGCCGGGGTGCCCTGGGCGGCCTGCGCAGCAGCGAAGAAGGGGTCGGCGGCGCTCGGCGGCTTCCAGGGGATGACGCCCTCGGAGCCGGCGCCCTGCGCTCCGGACGCGGCCGGGGCGGCACCGCCCTGTGCGGGGAAGGGCGCCGCGGGCGCGGCGGCGGGGCGGCCGGAGGCCTGCGGGGCCTGTGGCGCCGGGGACTGCGGGGCCGGCCGCTCGGCGGGGGCGGGGCTCTGCGGCGCCTGGGCCTGCGGGGACGGGGCTTGCGGAGCCTGCCGGTCGCCGGTGGACGGCAGGGACTGCGGGGCGGCGCCGCCGGACGGGGCGGGCTTCGCGCCGCCGGCGACCCGGATCGCCATCGTCTCGCCGCCCTTGGCGGGCGTGGCCGGGGCCGCGCCCCCGGAGTCCGGCCGTACCGCACGGATCGCGGTCGTGCCCTGGTCGCCGGAGTTCGGGCCGCGGCGGGCCGGGTTGACCGCGCGGATGGTGACCGTCCCGTCGCCGCCGGGCGCCCCGGGCGCGTGCGGGTGCGGCGTGGCCTGCGAGGGCGTTGCGGGCACCGCACCGGGCTGCTGCTCGCGCTGCGGCGGTACCGCGCCCCACGAGGCGGCGCCGCCCGGGGTGCCCGGCGGCGCCTGGTCGGGAGAGCCCCAGGAGACCCGGTGGTCGGCGCCCTCGAACCCGCTCTGCCGGGAGGCGTCGGCCTGCCAGGCGGAGGCCGGTTCCGGGCTGCCGCCGTGCAGCCGGGCCGGGTCGTCCCAGCTCGCCGGTGCCTGCCGGGCCTCGACCTCGGCGCTGCCGCGCACCGCGGGGAGTCCCCCGCCGGCGGCCGGCTCCTCGTCGAGGAAGACCGGCCCGGTCTCCTCCACGGCGGGCGTGGCGGGGGCAGGCGACGCGGCCGCACCGGGCGGGGCTGCGGGCATCGCCTCGCCCTCGGGCGGGGCGGGCCGGCTGGTGCCCGGCACCCATGCGGCGCCGTTCCAGTACCGGATGTAGCCGGGGATGGACGGGTCCGGGTAGAAGCCTGGCGTGGGGCTACCGCCGGCGGATCCTGAGGTAGGGGCGCTCATGTCCGAAGTCCCGTATCTGTACTCGGCCTGGTGGGTGTGGGGTGCAGTCTGCCGCAAGGCGGCGTCCACATCTATCAGACCCCGGGGCACATCGGTGCCCTGCCCGCGGACGACCACCTGGAAGAGGCCCGGGAAAAAAGTTGTACGAAGTCGTGTAAGAGTCCGGCGTCCGGCGACTCTCCAGTTCGTGCGGGACCGGTCCCAGGTCCGCGCGGACGATGACGAGAGGCGGACTTCATGCACACCGTGGTGGAACGAGAGCTGGAGCTGTGTCTGGTGCTGGCGCCGGACCGGAGCATCCCGGTGCCGGCCCGGCTGACGTACCGGTCGGACGACCCCTACGCCGTCCATGTCACCTTCCACATCGGGTCCGACACGCCCGTGGAGTGGACCTTCGCGCGGGAACTGCTGGTCGAGGGGGTGTTCCGGCCGTGCGGTGAGGGCGATGTGCGGGTGTGGCCGACCAAGGTGGACGGCCGGAGCCTGGTCTGCCTGGCGCTGGACTCCCCGGAGGGCGAGGCCCTGGTGGAGGCGCCGGCGGCGGCGGTCTCGGCGTGGCTGGAGCGCACCCTGCGGGTGGTGCCGCCGGGCACGGAACACCGGCACCTGGGCCTGGACACAGGGCTGAGCGCGCTGCTCGCCCTGGCTTCCCGGGACGATCTGGGGGCGGGCGACGCCTGGCCGTCGGACGACGCCCCGGAGCCCGGGGCGTAGGGGTGCCCCCCGAGGAGAACGCCGAGGGGTGGCCGCGGGGCGTGGACCCGGCGGCCGGCGCGGCAGGTCGCCGCGCCGCCGCCGGCCGGACCCGCACACCCCGCACACCTCGTACAACCCGTGTAACCCGTGCAAGCCATGGGGCCCGTGGGGCCTTTGGGGCCTACGGGCCCCACGCGACCCGCAGCTCCCAGGGGCCCCGTGGAATGTGCCGTCGGCGTGGGGTGTTGGGTCCGGCATGACCGAGACCCAGCGCCCCCGCACCGCACCGCACCTTCCCGCCTCCACGGCGTACGACGCGGACTCCGCGTACTACGCGCACGGCACCGCCGCCGACCGCTGGGCGCGGGCCGGGCTGTTCTTCGAGGCGAAGGACTACACCGCGGCGGCCCGGATCCTGCGTGGTCTGGTGGACGAGGACCCGCGCCCGGTCGCACCGCGGCTGCTGCTCGCCCGCGCCTACTACCACTCCGCCCAACTGGGGCGCGCGGAGGCCGAGCTGCGGGCCGTGCTGGAGCGCGACCCGGTCGAGGCGTATGCCCGGCTGATGCTGGGCCGCACCCTCCAGCGCCAGGGCCGCGCCGCCGAGGCCGCCGGGGAGCTGCGGATGGCCGCGGCGCTGGGCGCGGACGGCGCCTGACCGCGAGAGCCCGCCGGCTTCAGCCGCGGTAGGCCTCCAGCAGCCGCAGCCAGACCTCGCTGATCGTCGGATAGGCCGGCACCGCGTGCCACAGCCGCTCGACGGGGACCTCGCCGGCCACCGCGACGGTCGCGGAGTGCAGCAGTTCGCCGACCCCGTGGCCGACGAAGGTCGCACCGAGCAGCACCTCGCGGTCCAGGTCGACGACCATCCGGGCGCGGCCGCGGTAGCCGTCCCCGTACAGGGACGCCCCGGCCACCGCCGCCAGGTCCTGGTCCACCACCCGGGTCCGGTAGCCGGCCCGCTCGGCCGCCGCGGCGGTCAGCCCCACCGAGGCGGCCTCGGGGTCGCTGAAGACGACCTGCGGGACGGCCCGCAGGTCCGCGGTGGCGGCGTGTGCGCCCCAGGGGTCGGACTCCAGGATCGGCACGCCCCGGGCGCGCGCGGCGATCGCCGCCCCGGCGATCCGGGCCTGGTACTTGCCCTGGTGGGTGAGGAGGGCGCGGTGGTTGACGTCGCCGACGCCGTAGAGCCAGCCGCCGGGGACCCCGGTCACCCGGCAGCTGTCGTCGACCTCCAGCCAGGAGCCGGGTTCCAGGCCGACCGTCTCCAGGCCGATGTTCTCGGTGCGCGGGGCCCGTCCGGTGGCGATCAACAGCTCGTCGGCGACGATCTCGTCGCCGGGGGCGCCTCCTCCGGGAGCGGAGTCCAGGACGACGGTGACCGGGCCGCCGGGGGCCTCCCGGCGCACCTCGCGCACCTCCACGCCGGTGCGCAGGAAGGCGCCCGCCTCGGCGAGCGATTCGGCGACCAGGCGGCCGGCGAACGGCTCCATCCGGGGCAGCAGTCCGTCGCCACGCACCAGCAGCGTCACGGAGGCGCCCAGGGCCCGCCAGGCGGTGGCCATCTCGACGCCCACCACGCCGCCGCCGACCACCACCAGCCGGCCGGGTACGGCCTTGGCGCTGGTCGCATCGCGGCTGGTCCAGGGCTGGGCCTGGGCGAGGCCGGGAACGGGCGGCAGCACCGCGCGGCTGCCGGTGCACACCGCGACCGCGTGCCGTGCGGTGAGCACCCGGCCGCCGTCGACGACGACCCGGCGGGGCCCGGCCAGCCGGCCCTCGCCGCGGACGAGGTCGATCCCGGCCGAGTCCAGCCAGCGGACCTGGCCGTCGTCCTTCCAGTAGGAGGCGAAGGCGTCGCGGTGGTCGAGCACGGCCGGGGCGTCCAGCGGGCCGGCCACCGCGTCCTTCAGGCCGGGCACCGTGCGGGCCTCGGACCGGGCGGTGACCGGGCGCAGCAGCGCCTTGCTGGGCATACAGGCCCAGTAGGAGCACTCGCCGCCGACCAGCTCGCTCTCCACGATGACCGCGCTCAGGCCGGCGGCGTGCGCCCGGTCGGCGACGTTCTCGCCGGTGGGGCCGGCTCCCAGCACGATGACGTCATACGCCTCGTCGGTGTCTCCGGTCGCTTCGGTCGCTGCCATCGGCTCTCGCTCCCTGGGTGCACACGGGCGGCCACGGTGGGCCGTAGAACAGGAGGGACCGCGGGCGGGCCGCGGAACGGCGCCCGCGGTGGCGGGGCCCCGCCGGGTCCCGGCGGGTCCTTGTGGCCATCCTCTGCCCATGGGGCCGTCAGCGCATCCGGCGCTCGACTGCTTCCTTGGCCTCGGCGAGCCCGGAGCCGGTCAGCTCGCGGTGCGCCTTGATCGCCTCGATCTTCTTGTCCTGCGCCAGCAGGTCGTCGATCCGGGCCATCCCGGGTTCGTCGGGGTTCTCGATGCCCGCGTCGGCCAGCAGCAGGTCGATCTTGCCCTCCAGTCGGCGGAGCCGGCGGTCGAGGGTCTTGGCGCGGCGGTCGGTGGCCGAGGCGATCATGCCGACGGCGAGCACGAGCAGGCCTATGACGGGAAGCAGGGATTCCATGATCTCACCCTATGAGGCGGCGGCCCGTGCCATGAACACCGCGGTTGCGGCGGGGCCTTGGACGGTGCCGCGGAGCGCCGGGGCGCCGTCGGTGAGGATCTCGCACTCGGCGTAGGCGTCGGGCCCTTCCAGGGTGAGGGTGAGCAGCGGCATGGCGCCCACCCCACGGGCGTCGGTCACCACGAACCACGGCAACTCGGGCCGGCTGACCTGGTGTTCGGCCCCGGAGTCGCCGGGCGCCTGGACGGCATAGGTGAGCTCGTCGACGCCCCGGCCGGTCACCCGGAAGGTGACCATGCCCTCGCCCGGTCGGTGCGGATCGTTGATCGTCATGGGGGAAGTCAACCTTCCCTCCCCCGCGCGTGTGCATCCGCCCCCCTGATCAGGGACGTTCCGCGCGACCGGGGTCAGAACAGCTTGCCGGGGTTGAGGATCCCCAGGGGGTCGAAGACCTGCTTGATGCCGCGCTGCAACTCCACTCCCACCGGGCCGAGTTCGCGCGCGAGCCACTCCTTCTTCAGCACACCGACGCCGTGTTCGCCGGTGATGGTGCCGCCCAGCTGCAGGCCGAGCGCCATGATGGCGTCGAAGGACTCGCGGGCGCGCCGGGACTCGTCGGGGTCGGCGGCGTCGAAGCAGACGGTGGGGTGGGTGTTGCCGTCGCCGGCGTGTGCGCAGACGCCGATGGTCAGTCCGTACTTCTCGGCGATGGCGGCGGTGCCGTCGAGCAGCTCGGCGAGCCGGGACCGCGGGACGCAGACGTCGTCGATCATCGTCGCGGACTTGACCCGTTCGAGTGCGGTCAGGGTCAGCCGGCGGGCCTGGAGCAGCAGGTCGGACTCGGCGGCGGTCTCCGCGGGGACGACCTCGGTGGCGCCCGCTGCGGTGCACAGCGCGCCAACGGCGGCGAGGTCGGCGGCCGGGTCGGGGGTGTCGAAGGCAGCCAGGAGCAGGGCCTCGGTGGTGTCGGGGAGGCCCATCTGCGCCATGTCGTTGACCGCGCGGATGCTGGTGTTGTCCATCAGCTCCAGCAGGGACGGGGCGTGGCCGCGGGCCATGATCTCGCAGACCGCCTCGCAGGCGGCGGCGGTGGAGGGGAACTCGGCGGCCAGCGCGAGCTGTTGGGGCGGCTCCGGCCGGAGCGCGAGGACGGCGCGGACGACGATGCCCAGGCTCCCCTCGGAGCCGACGAACAGGCGGGTGAGGTCGTAGCCGGCCACGCCCTTGGCGGTGCGGCGGCCGCAGGTCAGCAGCCGGCCGTCGGCGAGGACGACGTCGAGGCCGAGGACGTACTCGGCGGTCACGCCGTACTTGACGCAGCACAGGCCGCCGGAGGCGGTGCCGATGTTGCCGCCGATGGAACACTGCTCCCAACTGGAGGGGTCCGGCGGGTAGTAGAGGCCGTGCTCGTTGACGGCGCGGGAGAGCACGGCGTTGATGACGCCGGGCTCGACCACCGCGATCCGGTCGACGGGGTTGATCTCGAGGATCCGGTCCATCTTGACCAGCGAGAGCACGATGCAGCCGTCGGAGGCGTTGGCCGCGCCGGACAGCCCCGTACGGGCCCCCTGGGGGACAACCGGGACGCGGAGTTCGGTGGCGGTCCGCATGACGTGCTGGACCTGTTCGACGGTGTGGGGCAGCACGACGACGGCGGGGGCGCCCGCCTCGCAGAAGCTCGCCATGTCGTTGGCGTAGGAGCCGGTGACGTCCGGGTCGGTGAGGATCGCTCCATCCGGGAGGCCGGCACGCAGCCGTGCGATGAGGTCCATAACACCCAGCCTCGCATCCATGGGTCGTACACGGAAGATCACCGAACGGGACGCCTCGGACCGACGCCGGAAGCAGCACCGCGACGAGACGGGCGCCCGCCGACCGGCCGGAGGGCGCGGACCGGAGGGGCCGGGTGCGGGAGCTCTGCTTCCGAAGGCTCGGTCAAGGAGCAAAAGCGGAGCGCCGAGCGGAGCAGTACCGCACCCGGCCGACCGGCGGCCCGCACCCGGCACCGACCACCGGGAGCGAGCGACACCCGAAGCGACGCCGAAGGCGTCAGAGGTTGCCGCGGCGCTCCTGCTCGCGCTCGATCGCCTCGAAGAGCGCCTTGAAGTTGCCCTTGCCGAAGCCCAGGGAGCCGTGCCGTTCGATCATCTCGAAGAAGACGGTCGGGCGGTCCTGGACCGGCTTGGTGAAGATCTGCAGCAGGTAGCCGTCCTCGTCGCGGTCGGCCAGGATCTTCAGCTCGCGCAGCTCCTCAATGGGGACGCGGGTGTCGCCCACCCACTCTCCGAGGGTGTCGTAGTAGGAGCCGGGCACATCGAGGAACTCCACGCCGGCGGCCCGCATCTGACGGACCGTCGACACGATGTCGTTGGTGGCCAGCGCGATGTGCTGGACGCCGGGGCCACCGTAGAACTCCAGGTACTCGTCGATCTGCGACTTCTTCTTGGCGATCGCCGGCTCGTTGATCGGGAACTTGACCTTCTTGGTGCCGTCCGCGACGACCTTGGACATCAGGGCGGAGTACTCGGTGGCGATGTCGTCGCCGACGAACTCCTTCATGTTGGTGAAGCCCATGACCTTGTTGTAGAAGCCGACCCACTCGTTCATCCGGCCGAGCTCGACATTGCCGACGCAGTGGTCGACGGCCTGGAAGAAGCGCTTCGCCGGCGGCTCGACGACCGGCCCGGCGGCGACGTATCCGGGCAGGTAGGGGCCGTCGTAGCCGGACCGCTCGACGAGGGTGTGCCGGGTCTCGCCGTAGGTGGCGATGGCAGCCAGCACCACGGTGCCGTGCTCGTCCTTGAGGTCGTAGGGCTCCTGGAGGCCGGTGGCGCCGTGCGCGACGGCGTACTCGTAGGCGGCACGGGCGTCGGGGACCTCGATGGCGAGGTCGATGACGCCGTCGCCGTGCGCGGCGACGTGGTCGGCCAGGAAGCGGCCCCACTCGGTGGTGGGCTTGACGACGGAGGTGAAGACGAACCGGGCGCCACCGGATTCGAGCACATAACTCGCGGTCTCCCGGCTGCCGTTCTCCGGCCCGGAGTAGGCGACCCGCTTCATGCCGAAGGCGGTGGAGTAGTAGTGCGCGGCCTGCTTGGCGTTGCCGACGGCGAAGACGACCGCGTCCATCCCCTTGACCGGGAAGGGGTCCGCCTGCCGCTGCCGAGCCGGGCCGGGGGTGGTGGGCTGGGTGTGCATCGTGGTGTCTGCCATGGCCGCAGAGTCCCTCCGATCCACAAGGTGCGCAATAGTTTGTGAATCGACTGGGCAATATGCATAGCAAGCGACGGACCACACCGAGCTATCTGTACATGATGACCATCCCAATCGAGGGAGCGAGCGATGGCGATCGATCATTTGGACGGGGCGCTGCTGGAGCTGCTCGCACAGGAGCCGCGGATCGGCGTCCTGGAGGCCTCCCGGCGGCTGGGCGTGGCGCGCGGCACGGTCCAGGCCCGGCTCGACCGGCTTCAGTCGAATGGAGTGATCAGGGGCTTCGGGCCCGAGGTGGACCCCGCGGCGCTCGGCTACCCCGTCACCGCCTTCGCGACCCTGGAGATCAAACAGGGCCAAGGGAATGACGTACGGGCCCACTTGACCACCGTTCCCGAGGTGCTGGAGCTGCATACAACGACGGGACACGGGGACATGCTCTGCAGGCTCGTGGCCCGTTCGAACGCCGATCTACAGCGGGTGATCGACCGGGTTGTGGGCTTTGATGGCATCGTGCGGGCCTCAACGGCGATTGTCATGGAAAATCCGGTTCCGTTGCGGATCATCCCGCTGGTGCAGCAGGCGTCAGGAGACTGACCGAACCGAGGAGAGTGACGGTGAGCTTCTGGGAGTACGTCAGCACCCGGCACGCCCAGCTGCTGACGGACACGTATCAACACGCCAGCGCGGTCTTCCAGTGCATGGTGATCGCCACCCTGCTGGGGGTCTTCATCGGCGTGGTCACTTATCAGAGCGAGTGGGCCGGCGGCCTCGCCACCACCGCGACCGCCACCGTCCTCACCATCCCGTCGCTGGCCCTGATCGGTCTGCTGATCCCGATCGTCGGCCTCGGCGTCGCCCCGACGGTGATCGCCCTGACCCTGTACGGACTGCTGCCGGTGGTGCGGAACGCCATCGTGGGGTTGCGCGGGGTGGATCCGGCGCTGGTCGACGCGGCCAAGGGCATCGGGATGTCGCGCACTGCCCGACTCTTCAAAGTCGAACTGCCGCTGGCCTGGCCGCCGATCCTCACCGGCATCCGGGTCGCCACCCAGATGCTGATGGGCATCGCCGCGATCGCCGCCTTCGCCTCCGGCCCCGGCCTGGGCAACGAGATCTTCCGCGGGATCGCCTCGCTGGGCAGCGCCAACTCCCTCAACCAGGTGCTCTCCGGCACCCTCGGCATCGCCGTCCTCGCCCTGCTCTTCGACGCCGCCTACGTCCTGATCGGACGCCTGACCATCTCCAGGGGGATCCGTGCCTGAGACGCCCGAGAACGCCGCCCCCTCCGGCGCGAACATCGAGCTGGAGAACCTGACGAAGATCTATCCGGGGAACCCCACCCCGGCGGTGGACAACGTCAGCATGGAGATCAAGGCCGGCGAGACGGTGATCTTCGTGGGGCCTTCGGGGTGCGGGAAGTCCACCACCCTGAAGATGATCAACCGGCTGATCGAGCCGTCCTCCGGGCGGATCCGGATCGGCGACGAGGACGTCACCGGCATCGACCCGGTCCGGCTGCGCCGCAAGGTCGGCTACGCCATCCAGGCCTCCGGCCTCTTCCCGCACATGACGGTCGCACAGAACATCGCCCTGGTCCCCAAGATGATCGGCTGGTCCCGGAGCAAGACCAAGAACCGGGTCGAGGAGATGCTCGACCTGGTGGGCCTGGATCCGGCCGAGTTCCACGACCGCTATCCGCGCCAGCTCTCCGGCGGCCAGCAGCAGCGCGTCGGGGTGGCCCGGGCGCTCGCCGCGGACCCGCCGGTGCTGCTGATGGACGAGCCGTTCGGTGCGGTCGACCCGATCACCCGCGACCACCTCCAGGACGAGCTGATCCGGCTCCAGCACGAGCTGCACAAGACCATCTGCTTCGTCACCCACGACTTCGACGAGGCGATCAAGCTCGGCGACCGCATCGCGGTGCTCCGCGAGCGCAGCCACATCGCCCAGTTCGACACCCCCGAGGCGATCCTCACCAACCCCACCGACGACTTCGTCTCCGGCTTCGTCGGCGCGGGCGCGGCCCTCAAGCGGCTCAACCTCACCCGCGTACGGGACGTCGGGGTGGTCGACTTCCCCACCGCCACCCTCGACGACCCGCTGGAGTCCATCGTCGACCAGCTGCGCTCCGGCGGCCACAACGAACTGCTGCTGCTGGACCGCAACCGCCGCCCGTACAAGTGGCTGCGCCGGGGCGACCTCTCCCGCGCCACCGGGACGCTGGCGCGGGCCGGGGCGCTGGTGCAGCACACCGTGACCCGGGACGCGACGCTGCGCGACGCGCTGGAGGCGGTGCTCACCGACAGCGCGGGCCGGGTGGCGGTCACCGGGCGGCGCGGCGAGTACACCGGCGTGGTCGACATGGAGACGCTGATGAACAACGTCCACGAACTGCTGGAGGAGGACCGGCTGGAGGCCCTGGAGCACCAGCACCAGCTCCAGGAGCAGCGCGCCCGCCGCACCCACCTGGAGCAGGAGGGCGTGGACACCGTGGGCGGGCCCGACGCCGGCGGGGTCACGGCATGAGCGCCGGCGACGAGCACGGCCCCCAGCCGGAGGAGGCCGGCCGGCCCGGGGAGAAGACCCCATGGGGCGGCGGGCAGCGCCCCAGCGACCACGAGGCGCTCGCCTTCCGCGACGGCGTGGAGATGGAGCAGCGGGAGCTGGCGTCCGGTGAGGCGCCCGTGCCGTCCGCACCACCCGGGCGGCGCCGGATCAGCTGGCAGAAGTGGACCTTCATGCCGGCCTTCCTGGTACTGGCGCTGCTGGCCACCTGGGTGTGGTTCAACAGTCTGCAGCTGGACTCCATCGCCCGGCAGGCGGTGGACAACGGCAAGGTGTGGCTGGCGCTGCGCCAGCAGATCCAGCTCACCGCGATCTCCACCTTCTTCGTGCTGATCATCGCGATCCCGCTGGGCATCGCGCTGACCCGGGCCAAGCTGCGCCGGGCGACGCCGTTGGCGATGGCCATCGCCAACCTCGGCCAGGCGGTGCCGGCCCTGGGTCTGCTGATCCTGCTGGTCATCTGGCTGGGCATCGGCCCCCGTTCGGCGATCGTCGGCATGGTCCTGTACGCCGTGCTGCCGGTCCTGGCCAACACCATCGCCGGCCTGCGCGGGATCGACCCGACGCTGACCGAGGCCGCCCGCGGGATCGGCATGTCCCCCATCGGCGTGCTGACCCGGGTCGAGCTGCCGCTGGCGGTCCCGCTGATCCTGGCGGGCGTCCGCACCGCGCTGGTGCTGAACGTCGGCACCGCGACGCTGGCCACCTTCGGCGGGGGCGGCGGCCTGGGCGACCTGATCTCCGCGGGCATCGTCACCCAGCGGATGCCGGTGCTGATCCTGGGCTCCGTGCTGACCGTGGCGCTGGCGCTGCTGGTGGAGTGGCTGGCCTCGCTCGCCGAGCTGCTGCTGCGCCCGCGCGGACTGGAGGTGGCCACATGAGCATCCGCCGCCGTACGCGCGCCCGCCGCCCGGTCACCGCGCTCGCCCTGCTGGTGCTGCTCACCCTCGGCGGCTGCGGCCTGGTCAGCGGCAGTGAGATGACCGACAACGTCCTGCCGGGACCGCACGCGGGCTATCCGGGCCGGCCGCTCACCGGGGCGCAGCTGACCGTGACCTCGAAGGAGTTCACCGAGCAGATCGTCCTCGGCCAGATCATGGGCCTGGTCTTCAAGGCGGCCGGCGCCCACGTCATCGACAAGACCAGCATCCAGGGGTCGATCGGTGCCCGGGAGGCGGTGAAGTCCGGCACCGCGGACGCCGCGTACGAGTACACCGGCACCGGCTGGATCACCTACCTCGGCCACACCAAACCGGTCATCGACCCGCAGGAGCAGTGGCGGGTGGTCCGCGACGAGGACCGCAAGAACGGCATCGTCTGGCTGCCGCCATCGAAGCTCAACAACACCTACGCGCTCGCTCTGAACCCCGCCAACCAGAAGAAGCTGGGCGTGCACACCCTCTCCGACGTCGCGGCGCTGTCCCACAAGAACCCCGGCGCGGTCACGCTGTGCGTGGAGAACGAGTTCGCCACCCGCAACGACGGCCTGCCGGGCATGGCCCGGGCGTACGGCATGCAGATCCCGTCGTCCAACATCCGCAAGATGACCGGCGGCGTCGTCTACACCGAGACCAAGAAGGGCACCTGCGCCCTGGGTGAGGTGTTCACCACCGACGGCCGGATCAAGGCGATGAACCTGAAGGTGCTCGCCGACGACAAGCACTTCTTCCCCAACTACAACGCGGCCCCCGAGATCAACGCCGCGTCGCTGAAGAAGTACCCCGCCATGGCCGAGGTGCTGGCCCCGGTGACCCGGGCGCTGAACAACACCGTCGCCCAGGACCTCAACCGCAAGGTCGACGTGGAGGGCCAGGACCCGCACGAGGTCGCCAAGAACTGGCTGCTGCAGGAGGGCTTCATCAAGACGGGGTAGCCGCCGTCCGCCGGGCCGGTCCCTGGTTCAGCAGCTGGGGACCGGCCCCCCGGACCGGAGCGCCTTGAGCGCGTCCACCGCGCCGTCCAGGGTCGACACCGGGATCAGCCGCAGCCCCTTCGGCAGCTCCGCGGCCGCGTCCGCACACTCCTTGCGGGGCACCAGGAAGACCGAGGCGCCGTCGCGGGCCGCGGCCTGGGTCTTCAGCGGGACGCCGCCGACCGCGCCGACCGCGCCGTGCGCGGTGATCGTGCCGGTGCCGGCGACGGTCCGGCCGCCGGTCAGGTCGTGCCCGGCGCCGTCGCCGTCCAGCTTGTCGACGATGCCGAGGGCGAACATCAGCCCGGCGCTGGGCCCGCCGACGTCCGCGAGGCTCAGGGAGACCTTGATGTCCTTGGGCGACTTGCCGAGCTGGTTCAGGGCCGCGGCGGTGGCGGTGTCCTGCGACTGCTTCATTTCCTGGGCGTTGTGCTCGGCGATCTCCTCGGTGTTGTTGCCCACCGGGTAGACCGCCTCCTTGGGCATCACGGCCTCGTTGGTGCGGAACCAGCCCTTGACGATGTCCGACAGGTGCACCGAGGCGTCCGGGCCGGTGGCGACGATCGAGGTCATCCGCAGCTGGCCGCTGGTCTTCCGGGGCGTGGCGCCGGTGAGGGTGATCACCGGCTTGCCCTTGTCCTGACCCAGCACGTTCGCCGTCATGCCCGGATACGCCACCGAGTACGGCAACGGGGCGAGGGCCGCGGTGACGAGGAGGGCGAGGACGAGTGCGGTGCAGGCCGCCAGGGCACGAACGCGTGAGGACACCCCGCCACCCTAATTGACCCCCGTCCCACCAGGGCCGTCAGGCGCTACGAGCTCACCACACGGCCACCGCCCCTTCACACTCCGCGGTCGCCCGCCCCCGCGGGGGCGCTCAGCGCAGCGCCTCGGACACCTCCCGGGCCGCGTCGATCACCCGCGGCCCGACCCGCTCGGAGACGTTGTCGGTGAGCATGACCACCCCCACGCTGCCCTCGATGCCGCTCACCCCGAGCAGCGGGGCCGCCGCACCGCTCGCGCCGGCCTCCAACTCCCCGTGCGTCAGGGCGAGTCCGGCGTCCTGGATGCGGCCCTGGCGGGCCTTGAGGATCGCCCGGCCGGCCGCCCCGCGGTCCAGCGGGTGACGGAATCCGGCCCGGTAGGCGACGTGGTAGTCGGTCCAGGTCGGCTCGACGACGGCGACGGCCAGCGCCTCCGTACCGTCGACCAGGGTGAGGTGCGCGGTGGCCCCCACGTCCTCGGCGAGCGACCGCAGCGCGGGCAGCGCCGCCTCCCGGACCAGCGGATGCACCTGACGGCCCAGGCGCAGCACGCCCAGGCCCACCCGGGCCCGGCCCCCGATGTCGCGGCGTACCAGGGCGTGCTGCTCCAGGGTGGCCAGCAGGCGGTAGACGACGGTGCGGTTGACGCCGAGCTTGTGGGACAACTCGGTGACGGTCAGCCCGTGATCGGTGTCGGCGAGAAGCTTCAGGACGCGCAGTCCTCGGTCGAGTGTCTGGGAGGTCTCTGCGGTCACGACGCCCCTCCTGGTGTGAGTGGCGGCGCTCCGGCGCGACGCGCTGCGGGTCCCGGAGCAGCGCGCGCTAGAGGCCGCCGGCCGCGTGGCACCGGCTGCGCTCCGCGGCGGCGCTGCCACGGGGCGTGTGCGTGACCGGGACAGTAGCGAGCCAGTCCGGTCAGCGGAAGAGTCCGTCCAGAATCCGGTCTCCCCCGCCCGCAATTTCCGCTTTTGCCCCGCTCAACTGGGCATGCGGTGTTTCCAAGAGAGCCACAACACGCCCCCGGTACGCCGGCGCGCCCCCCGGGGTCCCCAGAGGCAACACCCCGCGCCACGCACAAGGGTGGCGCCCCGGACCGGGACACCACCCTCACGACGGCCGGACGGCTCAGCGCATCCGCGTGGCCCACTCCCGCACCTTGGTGATCCGCTCGGTCAGCTGACCGGCGGTGGCCTCCGCGCTCGGCGGCCCGCCGCAGACCCGCCGCAGCTCGGTGTGGATCACGCCGTGCGGTTTGCCGCTCTGGTGGACGTACGCCCCCACCAGCGTGTTCAGCTGCTTGCGCAGCTCCAGCAGCTCCTTGTGCGTGACCACCGGGCGCCGCTCGGCCGGCATCTCCAGCAGGTCCGCCTCGGCGTCCGGCTTCTTCTTGCTGTGGGCGATCTGCCGGGCCTGCCGCTTCTGCAGCAGCAGCTGCACCTGGTCGGGCTCCAGCAGCCCGGGGATGCCGAGGTAGTCCTGCTCCTCCTCGCTGCCCGGGTGCGCCTGCATACCGAACTCGGCGCTGTTGAAGAGCACCCGGTCGAAGACCGCGTCGGACTCCAGCGCCTCGAAGGGGAGTTGGTCCTGTTCGCCGGTGTCCTCGTCCTGCTCCTTGTTCGCCTCGTCCATCTCCTTCTCGGACTCGGCGTACGGATCCTCCTCCGCGTCCTTCTTGGGCTTGTCCAGGACGTGGTCGCGCTCGACCTCCATCTCATTGGCGAAGCCCAGCAGCGACGGCACGGTCGGCAGGAACACCGAGGCGGTCTCACCGCGCTTGCGGGACCGCACGAAGCGCCCCACGGCCTGCGCGAAGAACAGCGGCGTGGAGATCGTGGTGGCGTACACCCCCACCGCCAGCCGCGGCACGTCAACCCCCTCGGACACCATCCGCACCGCCACCATCCAGCGGTCCTGCGAAGCCGAGAAGTCGTCGATGCGCTGTGAGGCACCGGAGTCGTCGGACAGCACCAGCGTGGCGCCCTCGCCGGTGATCTCCCGGATCAGCTTGGCGTACGCCCGCGCCTGCTCCTGGTCGGTGGCGATCACCAGCGCCCCCGCGTCCGGGATCGCCTTCCTGACCTCGGTCAGCCGCTGGTCGGCGGCCCGCAGCACGTTCGGCATCCACTCACCGCGCGGGTCCAGCGCGGTGCGCCAGGCCTGCGAGACGGCGTCCTTGGTCATCGGCTCGCCGAGCCGGGCGGCGATCTCGTCGCCGGCCTTGGTCCGCCAGCGCATGTTGCCGCTGTACGAGAGGAAGATCACCGGCCGGACGACCCCGTCGCCCAGCGCATTGCCGTAGCCGTAGGTGTAGTCGGCGGCCGAGCGCCGGATCCCGTCGTTGCCCTCCTCGTAGGTCACGAACGGAATCGGGTTGGTGTCGGACCGGAACGGCGTGCCGGTCAGCGCCAGCCGCCGGGTGGCCGGCTCGAACGCCTCCAGGCACGCCTCGCCCCACGACTTGGAGTCGCCGGCGTGGTGGATCTCGTCGAGGATGACCAGGGTCTTGCGCTGCTCGATCCGGTTGCGGTGCAGCATCGGCCGCACCCCCACGCCCGCATAGGTCAGCGCGACACCGTGGTACTCACGGCCGAGCGGTCCCGCGCTGTACTCCGGGTCGAGCTTGATGCCCAGCCGGGCCGCCGCCTCCGCCCACTGCTTCTTCAGGTGCTCGGTCGGCGCGACGACCGTGACCTGCTGTACGACGTGGTGGTGCAGCAGCCACGAGGCGAGCGTGAGCGCGAACGTGGTCTTACCGGCTCCGGGCGTCGCCACGGCGAGGAAGTCTCTGGGCTGGGCCTGGATGTAGCGGTCCATGGCCCCCTGCTGCCAGGCACGCAGCTTGTTCGCGGTACCCCAGGGGGCCCGCCCAGGAAAGGCCGGGGACAGGTGATGGTTGTTGGTGGCGCTGGTGGTGGTAGTCACGGTCTCCGTCGGCTGGGGTCGGCGATCGGCAACCGCGTCAGCCTATCCGCTGCGCTTGGCCGGCTTCCCACGTGTTCGGCTTTCCCACCGTGGCCTGGCCTTGCGCGCGGCCGGCGGGCCCGTACGTGTTCGGCCTG
>NZ_JBFAEA010000029.1:0-87483 GCF_040641675.1 Streptomyces sp. NPDC020742 | reverse complement strand
GTAGGACGCCGCCGAACTATTATTAGCTCCGGTCCCTGAACCCTTGTGGTTCAGGGACCGGAGCTTTTTTGCGTTGGCGGGTGACCTCGGGACCCGCGGCACTGCTCACCCGGCCGGGCAGGTAAGGTCAGGGGGCATCGTTGGTACATTTCCCCACAGGAGGCCCCCGCGGTGGAGGTCCAGGAGACGCGGGTCCAGACGGATCGCATCCTCACCATCCCGAATATCCTGAGCATGGCTCGGCTGGTCGGCGTACCGGTGTTCCTGTGGTTGATCCTCTGGCCGGAATTTGGCGGCCCCAAGGCTGACGGCTGGGCGCTGCTGGTCCTCGCACTGAGCGGCATCAGCGACTACCTCGACGGCAAGCTCGCCCGGCGCTGGAACCAGATCAGCAGCCTGGGCCGGATCCTCGACCCGGCGGCCGACCGCCTCTACATCCTGTCGACCCTGGTGGGTCTGACCTGGCGCGAGATCCTGCCGGTCTGGCTCACCGCGGCGCTGCTGGCGCGGGAGCTGATGCTGCTGATCGCCGTCGGCCTCCTCGCGCGTCACAAGTATGGCCCTCCCCAGGTGAACTTCCTGGGCAAGGCGGCTACGTTCAACTTGATGTACGCCTTCCCGTTGCTGCTCCTGAGCGACGGAAGAGGCTGGCTTCACTCGCTCGCTTCCGTTTTCGGATGGGCGTTCGCAGGATGGGGTACGGCGCTGTATTGGTGGGCAGGGATCCTCTACGTGGTCCAGGTCCGCCGGCTCATCAAGGCGGACACCACAGCCGACTGAGCTCTCCTGACCGGCAGATAGTGCCACCGCCCGGCGCCCGTAAGTGAGAACCGAAGTGGGCGATCTGGACAAGTGAAGTCGGCAAGACCGTCGTCTCTCAGAGGAGGACGCTTCCGACATGAAGGCCGTTGTGATGGCCGGCGGCGAAGGAACACGCCTTCGCCCCATGACGTCCAGCATGCCCAAGCCGCTGCTCCCGGTCGTCAACCGGCCGATCATGGAGCACGTTCTGCGGCTGCTGAAACGGCATGGGCTCAATGAGACCGTCGTAACCGTGCAATTCCTTGCCTCGCTCGTCAAGAACTATTTCGGCGACGGGGAAGAGCTCGGAATGGAGCTCACCTACGCCCATGAGGAAAAGCCCCTCGGCACCGCCGGCAGCGTGAAGAACGCCGAGGACGCCCTCAAGGACGACGCCTTCCTCGTCATCTCCGGCGACGCCCTCACCGACTTCGACCTGACCGACCTCATTCGGTTCCACAAGGAAAAGGGCGCCCTGGTCACCGTCTGCCTCACCAGGGTCCCCAACCCCCTTGAGTTCGGTATCACCATCGTCGACGAGGGTGGCCGGGTCGAGCGCTTCCTGGAAAAGCCCACCTGGGGGCAGGTCTTCTCGGACACCGTCAACACCGGTATCTACGTGATGGAGCCGGAGGTCTTCGACTACGTCGCGCCCGATGTGTCGGTCGACTGGTCCGGTGATGTCTTTCCGCAGCTCATGAAGGAAGGCAAGCCGATCTACGGCTATGTCGCTGAGGGCTACTGGGAGGACGTCGGCACCCATGAGAGCTATGTGAAGGCCCAGGCCGATGTGCTCGAGGGCAAGGTCGATGTGGAAATCGACGGCTTCGAGATCTCGCCGGGCGTGTGGGTCGCCGAGGGCGCTGAGGTGCATCCCGACGCGGTGCTCCGCGGCCCCCTCTACATCGGCGACTACGCCAAGGTCGAAGCCGGCACGGAGATTCGCGAGCACACCGTCGTCGGCTCCAACGTCGTGGTCAAGAGCGGGGCGTTCCTGCACCGCGCCGTCATCCACGACAACGTCTATCTGGGGCAGCAGAGCAATCTGCGCGGCTGTGTGATCGGGAAGAACACCGACATCATGCGTGCCGCCCGGATCGAGGACGGCGCGGTGATCGGCGATGAATGCCTCATCGGCGAGGAGTCGATCGTCCAGGGCAATGTGCGGGTCTACCCCTTCAAGACCATCGAGGCCGGCGCCTTCGTCAACACCTCGGTGATCTGGGAGTCCCGTGGACAGGCGCATCTCTTTGGTGCCCGTGGGGTGACCGGCATCCTCAATGTCGAGATCACCCCGGAACTCGCCGTGCGGCTCGCGGGCGCCTACGCCACCACGCTGAAGAAGGGCTCCACGGTCACCACCGCGCGCGACCACTCCCGAGGCGCGCGGGCCCTCAAACGCGCGGTGATCTCGGCCCTCCAGACCAGCGCCATCGACGTACGCGACCTGGAGAACGTCCCGCTGCCGGTCGCCCGTCAGCAGACCGCCCGAGGCAGCGCCGGCGGCATCATGATCCGTACGACGCCCGGTGTCCCGGACTCCGTCGACATCATGTTCTTCGACGAACGGGGCGCCGACCTCTCACAGGGCGGGCAGCGCAAGCTCGACCGGGTCTACGCCCGCCAGGAGTACCGGCGTGCCTTCCCCGGTGAGATCGGTGACCTGATCTTCCCGGCCAGTGTCTTCGACTCCTACACCGGATCGCTGCTGCGGGCCGTGGACACCACAGGCATCGCCGAGTCGGGCCTGAAGGTCGTCGTGGACGCCTCCAACGGAAGCGCGGGCCTGGTCCTGCCCAGCCTGCTGGGCCGGCTCGGCGTCGACTCCCTGACCATCAACCCCGGACTCGACGAGTCACGGCCCACCGAGACCCCGGACGCCCGCCGCGCGGGGCTGGTCCGGCTCGGTGAGATCGTGGCGTCGGCGCGGGCCGCGTTCGGGGTGCGCTTCGACCCCGTGGGCGAGCGGCTGTCCCTGGTGGACGAGCGCGGTCGGATCATCGAGGACGACCGTGCGCTGCTGGTCATGCTGGACCTGGTCGCCGCCGAGCGGCGTACCGGACGGGTGGCGCTCCCGGTGACCACCACCCGGATCGCCGAGCAGGTGGCGGCGTACCACGGCACCCAGGTGGAGTGGACGACGACCTCGCCCGACGATCTGACGCGGGTCGGGCGCGAGGACAGCACGGTCTTCGGCGGGGACGGGATGGGCGGCTTCATTGTCCCTGAGTTCAGCAGCGTCTTCGACGGTGCGGCCGCCTTCGTCCGGCTGATCGGCCTGGTGGCACGTACCCAGCTCACCCTCAGCCAGATCGACGCACGCATCCCGCGCGCGCATGTGCTGCGCCGCGACCTGGCGACCCCCTGGGCAGTGAAGGGACTGGTGATGCGCCACGTCGTGGAGGCGGCCGGCGACCGGGACGTGGACACCACCGACGGCGTACGGGTCGTGGAGTCCGACGGTCGCTGGGTGATGGTGTTGCCCGACCCGGCCGAGGCGGTCACCCACCTGTGGGCGGAAGGCCCGGACGACGCCTCCGCCCAGCAGCTGCTGGACGAGTGGTCGGCCGTGGTCGACAGCGCAGGACGCTAACCGGGGCCCCGCCGGCGGGCCGCCGATCGGCACGCCGGTGGGGCCATTGGGAGACTGTGCGGGCGACGTGCGACGATGTGCGGCATGTCGCAGCAGCGCCCCGATCGGAGCACCCCGCACACGCCGCCCGCGCGTCCCGATGCCTCGATGTCGCTGCTGACCAATGTGATGGATCACAGCCTCGACGACGGGTACGCCGAGGCGGCCGCGCGCCGGTCCGAGACCGGCGTGCGCGGTCTGCCGCGCACCCTGCGGGCGAAGTTGGGCCTCGCGGCCGGTCTGGTGCTGGCTGCGCTGGTGGTGACCGTAGGAGCGGCCCAGGCGCGGATATCGGCACCGACGCTCGCCAAGGAGCGCGAGGAGCTGATCAACCGCATCCAGAAGGGCACAGCAGAGGCGGACCGGCAGCAGCAGCAGGTCGACGCCCTGCGGGACGACGTCGGCAGGATGCAGCGTGAGGCGCTGAAGAAGCACGGCGGTGACCGGGTCGAGGTGCTGTCCCTGCTGTCCGGCTCGACCCAGGTCACCGGGCCCGGCGTCAAGCTCGTCGTCGATGACGCCAAGGGCGCGGAGTCCAACGGCGGAGGTCCCCGCGAGAGCAGTGGTTTCTCCGACACCGGGCGGGTACGTGACAGGGACATGCAGCGTGTCGTCAACGGCCTCTGGGAGTCCGGTGCGGAGGCCATCTCCGTCAATGGGCAGCGGCTTACGTCACTCTCGGCTATCAGAGCCGCCGGAGACGCCATACTGGTCGACAACAAGCCGCTGGTGCCGCCCTATACGGTGCTGGCGGTGGGGGACGGGCAGCGGCTGAGCACCGCGTTCCAGGACAGCGCCGATGGTCAGTATCTGCATGTGCTGCAGGAGAACTACGGCGTGCGCACGAGGATTTCCGCCGAGAACGAGGTCACGCTGCCGCCCGCGCCGAGTTTGATCGTACGTACCGCAAAGCCGCAGGCCGGCCCCGCCACGTCGGGCGGTGCCGACACAGGGAAGGGCACATCGTGATCGCCGTACTGGGCCTCATCGTGGGAGTCGTGGTCGGACTTGTCGTCCGACCCGTGGTGCCGACGGTGGTCGAGCCCTACTTGCCGATCGCTGTCGTCGCGGCGCTGGACGCCGTGTTCGGCGGTCTGCGCGCGATGCTGGACGGCATCTTCGACGACAAGGTCTTCGTGGTCTCCTTCCTGTCGAACGTCGTCGTCGCCGCGCTGATCGTCTTCCTCGGCGACAAACTGGGCGTTGGCGCCCAACTCTCCACCGGCGTCGTCGTGGTACTGGGTATCCGGATCTTCTCCAACGCCGCCGCGATCCGCCGGCACGTCTTCCGGGCGTGAGGCGGATGACCAAGGACGAGGCCCCGGAGCCCACACCGGAACCGGAAGAGAAGCCCGAACTGCCGGAACAGCCCGAACAATCCGAAGGGTCCACACAGCCGGAAAGGTCGGAGCGACAGGAGCCGGAGAGCGGTCCGGCCGACCGGCGCCCGATGCCTCCCGAGACCGGCAACGCACCCGGATGGGCACGACCCTCGGACGGAATCGAAGACCAGGAACCGGACAGTACTGGACAGAAGTCGGACAAAGGGGCAGACTCCTCGGCTCCGGACGCGGTCCCGGACGACGGGCAGGACGACGGCCCGAAGACCGGTCGGCAGCGGCTGGTTGCGAGCCTGTGGCCGCCCCGGCTGACCCGGGCTCAACTGATCGTCGCGCTGCTGCTGTTCATTCTCGGCCTCGGCCTGGCGATTCAGGTACGTTCCACCAGTGACAGCAGCGCGCTGCGCGGTGCACGCCAGGAGGACCTGGTGCGCATTCTGGACGAGCTGGACAACCGCTCCCAGCGGTTGACGGACGAACAGCGGCGCCTGGAAGGGCAGAAGACCGAGCTGGAGAACAGCTCGAACCAGGCCGAGGAGGCCCGTAAGCAGACCGTGGAGAAGGAACAGCAGCTGGGTGTGCTGGCCGGGACTGTCGCGGCGCAAGGGCCCGGCATCAACCTGACCATCGACGACTCGACGCACTCCGTGGAGGCGGACAAGCTGCTGGACACCATCCAGGAACTGCGGGCGGCCGGTGCCGAGGCCATCCAGGTCAACAACGTCCGGGTGGTCGCGAGCACCTACCTCTCGGACCTGCGCGGCGGCGTGGAGATCGACGGCAAGCGCGTCATGCAGCCGTACCGTTTCAAGGTCATCGGCAAGCCGGAGGATCTGGAACCGGCGCTGAACATTCCTGGCGGTGTGGTGCAGACGCTGGAAAAGGAGCAGGCCAAGGTGTCTGTGACCCGTGAAAGGAAGATCATTGTGGACGCCTTGCGGGAGGCGAAGCGGCCTGACTACGCTCGGTCGTCATCGCAGTGAGGCGTACAGGTATGTCGAGTGCTCGGCGAGGGCATGAGGTAGCGGGGGGTCGACGCACCGTGCGTGTGGTGTGTGGTGGAAACTGTCTGGAGGCCACGGACGTTCACTGGATGTCCGGATGGGCCGGTGTGTGCATCGAGGGTTCGTCCTGCCCCACGGGCGGGTCTGTTTCGTTCAAGGGGAATCGCCCGTGAAGTTGTTTGGAAAGCTGTTCGGCAAGAGCGCACGCCAGGAGGAGGGCGGTAGCGGCACTGCGCGGCACCGTGCCCCGCGCCAGGCCGATGAGAGCAATGCGCCCGGGGAGCGTCCGCTCTTCCGTGATGAGGTGGGCGGTCCGTCCGGGGGGCACGGCGCGGGTTCTGTTGACCCCTCCGGTGCCGGCCGCATAGGTTCCCAGGAATCATCGGCCTCACAGGGTGGAGGTTCGGCCGTGCCGGTCTGTACGAGGTGTGGGCACCGGAACGCCGAGGCGAGCCGGTTCTGCTCCAACTGTGGTGCGCCGCTGCGCGCGGGCGCTCAGCCCGAGCGGGCGTCCGAGACGACCTCCACGATCTCCATCTCGGGGTTGGAGGCCTACGACTCGGAGACGACGGGGCAGAACATGCTGCCGTCGCTGTCCCCGGAGGCCCAGGCCGCCGTGGAGGCGCTGCCGCTGGGTTCGGCGCTGCTGGTCGTCCGCCGGGGTCCGAACTCGGGTAGCCGCTTCCTGCTGGACGGCGAGCTGACGACCGCGGGCCGGCATCCGCAGGGCGACATCTTCCTCGACGATGTGACGGTCTCGCGTCGGCACGTGGAGTTCCGCCGCGGCTCGGACGGCCGCTTCACGGTCGCCGACGTCGGCAGCCTGAACGGCACGTACGTCAACCGCGAGCGGATCGACTCGTTCGTCCTCTCCAGCGGTGATGAGGTCCAGATCGGCAAGTACCGCCTGGTCTTCTACGCGAGCCAGCGAGGCGCCGGTATCTGACCGGCCGGGGAAGGTATATGCGCGATACACCGAAGGGCGGTGCCGGGTCTTCCGGCACCGCCTCCTCGGACGGCAGGCCGGTGAGCATCGGCACGGTGCTCAATGTGCTGCGCGAGGAGTTCCCCGAGGTCACCATCTCCAAGATCCGCTTCCTGGAGGCGGAGGGGCTGGTCGAGCCGAAGCGCACGCCTTCCGGATATCGCAAGTTCACGCCCGCCGACGTCGAGCGGCTGGCCAACGTCCTGCGGATGCAGCGGGACCACTATCTACCACTGAAGGTCATCCGGGAGCACCTGGATGCCCTGGAGCGCGGTGAGCAGGTGCCACTGCCCGCGCAGGCCCCGCCCGCCCGCGACCTGGTCGAGGACGTGCCCGAAGCGGGCGAGGACCGTCCGACGGCCGCCCGGATCGGCCGGGCCGAGCTGCTGGCCGCCACCGGGGCGGACGAGGCGGTGCTCGCCGACTGGGAGTCGTACGGACTCATCGTCCCCCATGCGGACGGCGGGTACGACATCGAGGCGGTGACCATCGCCAAACTGGTCGCGGACCTGGGGCGTTTCGGTCTGGAGCCGCGGCACCTGCGGGTGGTCAAGGCGGCCGCCGAGCGCGAGGCCGGCCTGGTCGAACAGGTCGTTGCACCCCTTCGGCGGCACCGTAACCCGCAGACCAGGGCCCATGCCGAGGCCACCGCCCGGGAGCTGGCCACGCTGTCGGTACGGCTCCATGCGGCGCTGGTGCAGAGCGCGCTGCGGGGCCGACCGCAGTGAGCAAAAGAGTGCCCGACTACCCAAACCGGCCGGGCACGTCCTAGGGTTGCTGTGTGAACGAGCTCGACGTCGTGGGTGTCCGGGTGGAAATGCCTTCCAGCCAACCGATCGTGCTCCTGCGGGAGGTGGGAGGCGACCGCTACTTGCCCATTTGGATCGGGCCAGGGGAGGCAACCGCCATCGCCTTCGCCCAGCAGGGCATGGTCCCTGCCAGGCCGCTGACGCACGACCTCTTCAAGGACGTGCTCGAAGCGGTGGGCCAGGAGCTGACGCAGGTGCGGATCACGGACCTGCGCGAGGGGGTTTTCTATGCGGAACTGGTCTTCGCCAGCGGGGTGGAGGTCAGCGCGCGTCCGTCCGACGCCATAGCGCTGGCGCTGCGCACCGGAACGCCGATCTTCGGTACGGACGGTGTGCTGGACGACGCGGGCATCGCCATCCCGGACGAGCAGGAGGACGAGGTGGAGAAGTTCCGCGAGTTCCTCGACCAGATCTCGCCGGAGGACTTCGGTACCAACAGCCAGTAGCCGGTGTCGCTGGCCGGGCTAACGGTCTGATTCCGGCCAAACTATTCAGCCATTCCCCGCGCACGGTCACGAGAAACCACTCGTAGGGTGATTATCACTCGGCGTGGCGAGCGCGGCGATCGTTGACGCACCCCGAGTGACTGCATACCGTCGATATGGCAGGTCCCGTCCGGGACGTGGAGGACGGAGGGCGGCGTGGCAATCACCGGCGACGGTACGGCGGCGGAAGGGGCGTTGCCGCTCCACGCGGGCGCAGCGGCGAACCGTACCCCGGCACCCGCCGCGGCGGTGTCGGAGGACTGCGAGGCCCAGAACATCGGCTATCGCGGCCCCACCGCCTGTGCGGCAGCGGGCATCACCTACCGGCAGCTCGACTACTGGGCGCGTACCGGCCTGGTGGAGCCGAGCATCCGGCCGGCGTACGGCTCCGGCACCCAGCGGCTCTACAGCTTCCGGGACGTCGTCGTCCTGAAGATCGTCAAGCGGCTGCTGGACACCGGGGTCTCGCTCCAGAACATCCGCACCGCGGTGCAGCACCTGCGCGCCCGGGGGCTGGCGGACCTCACGCGGATGACGCTGATGAGTGACGGCGCCACGGTCTATGAGTGCACTTCGCCCGACCAGGTCGTGGATCTGCTCCAGGGCGGTCAGGGCGTCTTCGGCATCGCCGTCGGGGTGGTCTGGCGGGACGTGGAGGGCGCGCTGTCACAGCTCCACGGGGAGCGCGTGGACACCGGTGAGACGCTGATCGGGAAGAACCCCCACGACGAGCTGGCGCGGCGGCGCAACCGGGCGGGCTGAGCGCACCGCCCCGGTCCCGGCCCGGCGGCGGGCCGATTGTCAGTGGTATGCGGCAGCATCGGACATGTGAGAGCTGCGCCGACGATTCTGCATCTGGACATGGATGCGTTCTACGCGGCCGCCGAGCAGGCGGCCAAGCCGAGTCTGCGCGGCAAGCCGGTGGTGGTCGGCGGGATCGGCCCGCGGGGCGTCGTCGCCACCGCCTCGTACGAAGCGCGGATCTTCGGGGTCCGCTCGGCGATGCCCACGGCGCAGGCGCGCCGGCTGTGCCCCAATGCGGCCTACCTCAGCCCTCGCTTCACCTTGTACCGCCAGGTGAGTGACACGGTGATGGAGCTGCTGCACGCACTGTCGCCGCTGGTGGAGCCGCTCAGCCTGGACGAGGCGTTCGTGGACCTCGAGGCGGGCGGGGTGCCACCGCGGACCGAGGCGGTGCGGGCCGTGGGGGAGCAGCTGCGGCGGGACATCCGCGCGGCGACCGGCCTGACGGGCTCGGTGGGCCTGGCCGGCGCCAAGATGCTGGCCAAGATCGCCTCTGAGGCGGCCAAGCCGAACGGCCTGGTGGTGATCGAGCCGGGCACCGAGCGGGAGCTGCTGGGACCGATGACGGTGCGGACGCTGCCCGGGGTGGGGCCGGCGACGGCCGAGACGCTGCGCAGGGCCGGGATCCACACCGTCGCGGAGACCGCGGAGGCCGGCGAGGCGGAGCTGGTACGGCTGCTGGGCAGGGCGCACGGCGCGGGGCTGTACGCGATGGCTTTGGGGCAGGACGACCGTCCGGTGGTCGCCGAGCGGGACGCCAAGTCGATCTCGGTGGAGGACACCTTCGAGGTCGATCTGACCGATCGGACGCGGGTGCGGGCCGAGGTGCTGCGGCTGGCCGACCGCTGTGTGCAGCGGCTGCGTGCGGCCGGCCGCTCCGGGCGGACGGTGGTGATCAAGGTCCGTAACTACGACTTCTCCACGCTGACCCGTTCCGAGACGCTCCGCGGGCCCACCGATGACCCCGGGGTCGTACGGGAGGCCGCGGTGCGGCTGTTGGACATGGTGGACACCACCGGCGGGGTGCGGCTGCTGGGCGTCGGCGTGAGCGGGCTGGCCGACTTCACGCAGGAGGACCTGTTCGCCCAGATCGCTTCGGAGCGGGAGGCCGCGGAGCCGGCCGAGGCGGCGTCGGAGCCCGGCGGGGGCGGCGACGGCGGGGAGGCGTCCGAGGCGGAGCGGCCGCGGCGCTGGCATCCGGGGCTGGATGTGCTGCACGACGAGTTCGGTCCCGGCTGGGTGCAGGGGAGCGGGGTGGGGAGAGTGACCGTGCGCTTCGAAACGCCGTGGTCCGCACCGGGGAGGGTGCGGACCTTTGCGGTGGAGGACCCGGCGCTGCGGCCGGGGGAGCCCCTGCCGCTGGTGGGTGGGGGACCGGAGAGCGGTCAGTCGTCGGAGCCGGCGATCTTGCCGAAGTCGGTGTCGCCGGAGCCGCCGGAGTTCCCCGGGGGCAGCGAGTCGGGGTCCGGTGAGGAGATGTCCAGCCGGTAGTGGTGGTAGAGCTGGAGTTCCTGCTCGGGGGAGAGGTGGCGGCCCACGCCGAAGTCCGGGGCGTCCTTGATCAGCTTGCGGTCGTAGGGGATGTGCAGGCCCTCGCCGACCATCTTGCTGGGCTCCAGCGGTACGAACGCGTCCCGGCTGAACAGTCCGGTGCGGACGGCCGCCCACTCCGGTTCCCCCGTTGCGTCGTCGAGATAGACCTCGTCGATCGTGCCGATTTTCGCGCCATTACGGTCGAACGCTTTGCGGCCGATCAGGCTCCGGGGATCGATATCGGTTTGCACGGCCCCTCCAATTGGTCGCAACTGCCCTGTGACAACTACCAAACGGCACATTTCATGCCCCGGCCACTCGAAGGATCCTTCGAGTGGCGCGCTGGTAGGCTGGCCAATGGCCGCAGAATCCGTGCGGGAGAGTCCTTTGCCGTTCGCGGCGAGGGCGCCGAAGGAGCAAATCCTCCCCGGAATCTCTCAGGCACCCGTACCGCACGGACGAGGTCACTCTGGAAAGCAGGGCGGGCCACGGAAGGCACAGCTCCGGGACCCCTCCTCACCGACGGTGAAAGCCGGACCGCTTTGCGGCCCGGTGAAGCTCTCAGGTTGAGATGACAGAGGGGGAGGCCGTCCGGGCACCCGCGCCGTGGTGCCCCTCGTAGGTCGTACCGACCAGGAGGCCCCCGCAGATGACCACCAATCGCATCTCCTTGACCGAGCTGGAGCGCGGCACCCCCTTCGAACACCGCCACATCGGCCCCGACCACGAGGCGCAGGCCAAGATGCTCGCGCACATCGGCTTCGGGTCGCTGGAGGAGCTCACCGCCGTCGCCGTCCCCGATGTGATCAAGAGCGCGGAGGCTCTCGGCCTGCCGCAGGGCCGGACCGAGGCCGAGGTCCTCCAGGAGCTGCACGGCCTGGCGGAGCGCAACCAGGTGCTGTCCTCCATGATCGGGCTGGGCTACTACGGCACCTTCACCCCGCCGGTGATCCTGCGCAATGTGATGGAGAACCCGGCCTGGTACACGGCGTACACGCCCTACCAGCCGGAGATCTCGCAGGGCCGCCTGGAGGCGCTGCTGAACTTCCAGACCATGGTCGCCGACCTGACCGGCCTGCCCACCTCCGGCGCCTCCCTCCTGGACGAGGGCACCGCGGCCGCCGAGGCGATGGCGCTGTCCCGCCGGGTCGGCAAGGTCAAGCAGGGCGTCTTCCTGGTCGACGCGGACTGTCTGCCGCAGACCATCGCCGTGATCGAGACCCGCGCCGAGCCGACCGGCGTCGAGGTCGTCGTCGCGGACCTGTCCGACGGCATCCCCGCCGAGGTCGCCGAGCGCGGCGTCTTCGGTGTGCTGCTCCAGTACCCGGGCGCCTCCGGTGCGGTCCGCGACCCGCGCGCCGTGATCGAGCAGGCCCATGAGCTGGGCGCGATCGTCACCGTCGCCGCCGACCTGCTCGCCCTGACGCTGCTGACCTCGCCCGGTGAGCTGGGCGCGGACATCGCCGTCGGCACCACCCAGCGCTTCGGTGTCCCGATGGGATTCGGCGGACCGCACGCCGGCTTCATGGCCGTACGCGACCAGTTCGCCCGCAGCCTGCCCGGCCGCCTGGTAGGCGTCTCCGTCGACGCCGACGGCAACAAGGCCTACCGCCTCGCGCTGCAGACCCGTGAGCAGCACATCCGCCGTGAGAAGGCCACCAGCAACATCTGCACCGCGCAGGTGCTGCTCGCCGTCATGGCCGGGATGTACGCCGTCTACCACGGCCCCGAGGGGCTGCGCACCATCGCCCACCGCACCCACCGCTACGCCGCGGTGCTCGCCGAGGGCCTGCGCGCCGGCGGGGTGGAGATCGTCCACGACGCGTACTTCGACACCCTGACCGCGCGGGTGCCCGGCCGGGCCGCCGAGGTCGTCGCCGCCGCCCGCGAGGCCGGCGTCAACCTCCGCCAGGTCGACGCCGACCTGGTCGGCATCGCCTGCGACGAGACCACCGGCCGCGCGCAGCTCGCCGGCGTCTGGAGCGCCTTCGGCGTGCAGGGCGACATCGAGCAGCTGGATGCGACCGCCGCCGAGACGCTGCCGCAGGCGCTGCTGCGCGGCGATGAGTACCTCACCCACCCGGTCTTCCACCAGCACCGCTCCGAGACCGCGATGCTGCGCTACCTGCGCACTCTCGCGGACAAGGACTACGCGCTGGACCGCGGCATGATCCCGCTGGGTTCGTGCACCATGAAGCTGAACGCCACCACCGAGATGGAGCCGGTCACCTGGCCCGCCTTCGGCCAGCTGCACCCCTTCGCGCCGGCCGACCAGGCCCAGGGCTACCTCACGCTCATCCAGGAGCTGGAGGAGCGGCTGGCCACCGTCACGGGCTACGACAAGGTGTCCATCCAGCCCAACGCCGGATCGCAGGGCGAGCTGGCCGGTCTGCTGGCGGTGCGCGCCTACCACCGCGCCAACGGTGACGAGCAGCGCACGGTCTGCCTCATCCCGTCCTCGGCGCACGGCACCAACGCCGCCAGCGCCGTGATGGCCGGCATGAAGGTCGTCGTCGTCAAGACCGGCTCGGACGGCGAGGTCGACGCCGACGACCTGCACGCCAAGATCGAGAAGCACCGGGACGAGCTCGCGGTCCTGATGGTCACCTACCCCTCCACCCACGGCGTGTTCGAGGAGCACATCACCGAGATCTGCGCCGCGGTGCACGAGGCCGGCGGCCAGGTCTACGTCGACGGCGCCAACCTCAACGCGCTGGTCGGCCTGGCCGAGCCCGGAAAGTTCGGCGGCGACGTCTCGCACCTCAACCTGCACAAGACGTTCTGCATCCCGCACGGCGGCGGCGGCCCCGGCGTCGGTCCGGTCGGCGTCCGCGCCCACCTGGCGCCGTACCTGCCCAACCACCCGTTGCAGCCCACCGCGGGCCCCGAGACCGGCGTCGGGCCGATCTCCGCGGCCCCCTGGGGCTCGGCCGGCATCCTGCCGATCTCCTGGGCGTACGTCCGGCTGATGGGCGGCGAGGGCCTCAAGCGCGCCACCCAGGTCGCGGTCCTCAGCGCCAACTACATCGCCAAGCGCCTGGAGCCGCACTACCCGGTGCTCTACACCGGCCCTGGCGGTCTGGTCGCGCACGAGTGCATCATCGACGTCCGGCCGCTGACCAAGGCGACCGGCGTCAGCATCGACGACGTCGCCAAGCGGCTGATCGACTACGGCTTCCACGCCCCGACGATGTCCTTCCCGGTGGCCGGCACGCTGATGATCGAGCCCACCGAGAGCGAGGACCTCGCCGAGCTGGACCGGTTCTGCGACGCGATGATCGCCATCCGCGCGGAGATCGAGAAGGTCGGCTCGGGCGAGTGGGACAAGGACGACAACCCGCTGCGCAATGCTCCGCACACCGCGGCCGCGCTCGGCGGCGAGTGGAACCACGGCTACAGCCGCGAGGAAGCCGTCTTCCCCGCCGGTGTCACCGCGGGGGAGAAGTACTGGCCGCCGGTGCGCCGGATCGACGGCGCCTTCGGTGACCGCAACCTCGTCTGCTCCTGCCCCCCGCTGGACGCGTACGACAGCTGAGCACCACCGGTCCACCCGGGCAACAAGCAAGGGCCCTCGGCAGATCTGCCGGGGGCCCTGTGGTTCGTGCCGGGTGCGTGCGGTCAGGCCGCCGCGGTGACCCGGTCCCGGTGCGGAGCGATGACCTGCCCGTCCGGCAGCAGCTCACCGGTGTCCTCGAAGAGCAGAACGCCGTTGCAGAGCAGGCTCCAGCCCTGCTCCGGGTGGTGCGCCACCAGGTGTGCGGCCTCCCGGTCGGTGGAGTCCGCTGACGGGCAAGGGGGTTGATGCTGGCACATGGAAGTCGTCTTTCGCTGCGGTGTGGTGAAGGTCGTTGTGCGGCTGGACGCGCTCGGTGAGTTGGTCATGGCCGCTCCCCCGTTTCTTCGGTCGGTTCCAGTGTTGCCCCACGGAAGGGATTCCGCAGGGATTTCGCGGCAGCGGTACTCACTCGGTACCGACGCATCACCCGTGCGGGCGGTTGCTTCCAAGTGCACGCCGCCCCAACGGGGTTGGCAGTGGTAGCCGCGGGCTAGGCCGCGCGGGTGAGTACGGCAGAGCGCCCCGCGGCCGGAAGGGCCGCGGGGCACGCTCGTACGGGGCCGGCGGAAGCGCCGTATGGGGGTCGGCGGTAGCGCGGGGCGGTGGCCGACGCGCCGGGTCAGGCCGGTTCGCGCAGCAGCGGGCTGGACGAGGCCAGGCGCAGGGTCAGCCGGGGGAGCAGGTCGGCGACCGGGTGCGGGCGGTGGGAGGCGATTCCCGGCGGGGCGGGCGCCAGTGGAATCAGCAGGTCACCGGGCGCGGGCTCGCCCTCGGCGCCGTCGGACTCGGTGTCGTGGTGCAGCCAGAGCGTGAGCATGTACAGCTCGGGCACCGAGAGCAGCCGCGGCTGATGGGGTGCGCTGAGCGCCTCGGCCTGTGCCAGCGCCCGCTCGGTGGAGGCGACGTAGGGGCCGCCGCAGAAGCGGGCGAAGGTCCAGCCGTCCGCGGTGAGCATCGCCTCGGCGGTCGCCACTGCCCGCTCCCCGCCCCGGACCAGAAAGCTCCATCCCGCCAGCCGGGTGTGCGGGGTGCCCCCGGGGCGGCTGACGTCGTCCCAGACGTGGACCGGCAGCGGGTGGTCCGGGCTGAGCGGGCCCTGATGGGTACGCAGCGCGGGGACCGGGGCCTCGCGCACGGCGGTCGGCGAGCCGAGGGCGGCGAGGACGCTGCGCAGGGCGGGCGCAGGGGCAGGGGAAAGGTGCAGCGGCATGGTGGGTCGCCTCTCACTTCGGAGACACGGTGGAGCGTGGCAGGGGCAAACGGCGCTGTTTGCGTGCCGGGCCAGAGCATGGCTGACCGGGGCGGTGGCCCGGTGTGGGGTGGTCAGGGCCGGCCCCAGCGCCGGCGGGAACTCCGCAGCACTGGCGTCAACTCTCTGCCTCGTCAGCGGAGTTTATACGACGTATGTTCTGAAAGTGTTTCGGCTACCTGTCTTGTGGATTTCCGGCAAGACGGAATCTGGTCCCGTATCCGAGGCGATTTCCGCCGTTTTGTCGGCGCATTCGTGAAGCCACCTCGTAAGGCCTCGCCGGTGCGGTAGGCCGGATCTCGCCGGCGTTTCTCACGAGTGAATTGCAGAGGGCCATCGCCGCCGAGATATGCCGATGGCAGCTGCCGCGGCGCCGCACCACTTCGAGCCTATCGGTACCGGAGGGCCCCTGAGGCGTTATCGATCAGATTGCCGGGGCATCATCGACCGTGGCGCGCGCCCCGGTGTGCACCGGAAGACATGCTCAAGCGGCCCGTGGCCACGGGCCGTTCACTTCGAGGAGGGACCCTTCCATGGGGGAGAAGGTCGCCGCGGACGGGATCGACCTGGCGGACCGGGAGCGTTATCGAAGAAAGCTCCACGACAGTCTTGAGGGCCTCCGGAGACTTCTGACGGAGAAGCGCTTCGACCGTCCCAGAAATCTCATGGGCCTGGAGATCGAACTCAATCTCGCAGGCGCCGACGGGATGCCCCGCATGATGAACTCCCAGGTTCTGGAGCGCATCGCCAGCCAGGATTTCCAGACCGAACTTGCCCAGTGCAATCTGGAAGTCAACATCCTCCCGCACCGATTGTCCGGCCGGGTCCTCGACCAGCTCGCCGAGGAACTCCGCACCGGTCTCGGTTACGCCGACCGGAAGGCCCGCGAGGTCGCCGCCAGAATCGTGATGATCGGCATTCTGCCGACCCTGCACGCCGCCGACCTCACCGCCGCCAGCCTCTCCGAGAACGACCGCTATGTGCTGCTCAACGACCAGATGCGGGCCGCCCGGGGCGAGGACTTCGCACTCGACATCCAGGGCGTCGAGCACCTGCTCTCCCGCTCGCCCTCCATCGCGCCGGAGGCCGCCTGCACCTCCGTCCAGCTGCACCTCCAGGTGACGCCCGGCCGGTTCGCCGCCGTCTGGAACGCGGCCCAGGCCATCGCCGCTGTTCAGGTCGCGGTCGGCGCCAACTCGCCGTTCCTCTTCGGCCGTGAGCTGTGGCGCGAGTCGCGGCCCCCGGTCTTCCAACAGGCCACCGACACCCGCGCCCCGGAACTGAAGGCCCAGGGCGTACGTCCGCGCACCTGGTTCGGGGAGCGCTGGATCGACTCCGCCTACGACCTCTTCGAGGAGAACCTCCGCTACTTCCCGCCGCTGCTGCCGGTGTGCGGCTCCCAGGAGCCGCTGCGCGTCCTGGAGGACGGCGGCGTGCCCGACCTCGCCGAACTGGTGCTGCACAACGGCACGGTCTACCGCTGGAACCGGCCCGTCTACGCGGTCACCGACGGCGTGCCCCACCTCCGGGTCGAGAACCGGGTGCTGCCCGCCGGCCCCACCGTCGCCGACGTCATCGCCAACACCGCCTTCTACTACGGCCTCGTCCGGGCGCTGGCCGAGGAGCCGCGCCCACTGTGGACCCGGTTGCCGTTCGGCGCGGCGGCCGACAACTTCGACACCGCCTGCCGGTACGGCATCGACGCCACCCTGCAATGGCCTCGCGCGGGCCGGACCGGCACGCTCACCGAGATCCCCGTCGTACGGCTGGTCCGCCGGGAACTGCTGCCGCTGGCGGCCCGCGGGCTGGACGCCTGGGGCGTGGAGCCGGCCGACCGCGACCACTACCTGGGCATCATCGAGGAGCGCTGCCGCCGCCGGACGAACGGCGCCTCCTGGCAGGCCGCCGCCTTCCACCACGCCCGCCGCCAAGGGCTGGACCGGCACTCCGCGCTCGCCGCGATGACCCGCCGCTACAGCGAACTGATGCACCGTGGGCAGCCGGTGCACACCTGGCCGGTGGCCTGGCCGGTCGGCGGGCGTCCGGCCGTCCCCGGACCACGACAGGCGGCGACCGAAGGGGCGTAGCGCGGCGGGGGAGGCCTGCGGTGCGGCATGTAGGGCGTCCGATGCGTCCGATGCGTCCGGTGCGTCGGGGCGCGTCGGGGCGCGTCGGGGCGCGCCGCGGTGCAGCGGACGGCGCCGCCGGGCAGCGACACCGCCGGGCCGCTCGTGGGCGGGGAGCGCCAGGGTGGTGGAGACGATGACGGCACGGCGCCGTGCGCGGGGCGGGCCCCGGTGGTGCGTGGTGCGGGGCCGTCGGGCAAGCTGTGTCGTCCCCTTGCGATAGCGCCTGTCCCGATACGGAGAGCGCTCGAGGCGAGGGGGAGGGGGAGCGCGCGCCTCCTCGGATGGCGCCCGTCCCGGCCTGTCGCGCGCGATCTTCGTACTGCTGCCGAGACCCTGGCGGGGGCGGTGGCAGGGCAGAGGCGGCCAGGCAGAAGCGGAGGAAGTGTGCAGTCGGATACAAGTCCCGTGGCCGGTGCGGACGTTCCGGGGCAGGGGCCCGGTGAAGGGGCCGGTACGCGGGTGGCCGAAGAGCCCTACCGCAGCGTGCTGCGCAGCGAGACGCTGATCGTCCTGGCGCTGTCGGTGGGAGCCAGCGCGCTCTCCGCGCTCATCAGTTTCATCGGGTCGGTCACCAAGCCCGGCGGCCTGAAACACCAGGCCGCGACGCTCAACGCCTCCCATGCGCCCGGCCGTCCCTGGCTGGATCTCGCCTGGCAGCTGTTCGGCATCGCGACCGCTCTGGTGCCGGTGGCGCTGGTGGCGCACCTGTTGTTGCGCGAACGGGCCGGGGGGCTGAGGGCGATCGGCTTCGACCGGCGCCGGCCGGGCTTCGACCTCAGCCGTGGCCTGGGGATCGCGGCGGTCATCGGCGGCGCCGGGCTGCTGCTCTATCTGGCCGCGCGGGCGGCCGGCGGCAATCTCACCGTGGTCCCCGAGGCGCTGCCCGAGGTGTGGTGGAAGATCCCGGTCCTGGTGGCCTCCGCGGTGCAGAACGCCGTCCTGGAAGAGGTCATCGTCGTCGGCTACCTGCTGCGCAGGCTCGGCCAGTTGGGCTGGACCCCGATGGCGGCGCTGGCGGCAAGTGCGCTGCTGCGCGGTTCGTACCACCTCTACCAGGGCATCGGCGGCTTCGTCGGCAACCTGGTGATGGGCGTGATCTTCGTCCTGCTCTACCGGCGTTGGCGCCGGGTCGGACCGCTGGTCGCCGCCCACTCCCTGATCGACATCGTGGCGTTCGTCGGGTACGCGGTGCTGGCCGGGCAGGTGGACTGGCTGCCCACGGCGTGAGGGGGTACTCCCGTTCCGCCTACTCCTCCTCTCCTCCTGCCCGTCTTCTCCGCCTGCCCGTCCTCGCGCTCGTGGGAGGGCCTGGCGGGCTGCCGGCGGCGGCTGCCCGTACGCAGCGCGGGGCGGGCGACCGTCAACCGGCGGCCAGCAACTCGCCGTCGATGACCGTGACCGCCGAGCCGGTCAGCAGTGTGCGGTCGCCGCGCAGCTCGGTCCGCACCAGGCCGGTACGGGCGGCGCCCTGCAGGCCGACCAGGCAGGCGCGTCCCAGCCGTGCCGACCAGAACGGGGCGAGGGCGGTGTGCGCACTGCCCGTCACCGGGTCCTCGTCGATGCCCACGGCAGGGAAGAAGCAGCGCGAGACGAAGTCATGGCCGCTCTCGGGGTCCGCGGCCCGCGCCGTCGCGATCACGCCCCGGCCGCCGTGCCCCGCCAGCGCCTTGAGGTCCGGGGCCAGCGCCCGTACGGCCTGCTCGTCGGCCAGCTCCACCAGGAGATCGCCCACGTCGGGGCCGGTGTCGTGGGCCGAGCGGATCTCGGTGCCCAGTGCGGCGGCGACGACCGGCGGCACCTCGACGGGCGTCAGCGGCGCGGTCGGGAAGCCCATGGTGATGCCGCCGCAACCGTCGGCCGTCGTGGTCAGCACCCCGCTACGGGTGCGGAACCGGACCGTCCCGGTGGCCTTCCCGGTGGTGTACAGGACGTGCGCGGTGGCCAAGGTGGCATGTCCGCACATGTTCACCTCGGCGGTCGGGGTGAGCCAGCGCAGCGCCCAGTCGGCCTCGCCGCCCGCCGGCAGGGGGTGCGCGAAGGCGGTCTCGGAGAGGTTCACCTCGGTGGCGACCTGCTGGAGCCAGGCGGTATCGGGGAACGCGGCGGAGTCGAGGAGCACGACCCCCGCCGGGTTGCCGGCGAACGGGCGAGTACTGAAGGCATCGACGATACGAATCCTCATGGCCGCGAGCGTATGCGGGCCACTGCGTCACCGGCCAAGGCCACTTCCGGGAAATTGGCCATGGGGGTGGACGGGCAGGGGTGCGGGGGAGCGCGGGGCGGATCTTGATGTACGGGGCGGATCTTGATGTACGGAGGGGGTGGGGCGTACGGGGCGAGGGCCGGCCCGCGTACGGGGTGGACCGGGCGTACGGGGCCGAGGGGCGAACGGGCGTACGCGGCCGGGGCGGGCCGGACGTGCGGGCGATCAGCGGAAGTCGTCCATATGGTCGCGGACCCAGGTGCGGTAGCTACGTGCGGGCGTGCCGGTGACCTCCTCGACCGTGGACGTCAGGGCGGGGCGCGGACCCTTCAGCATCGCGGCGTACCCGTCGAGGAGGGGCTCCACGAACGCGTCGGGAAAGCTCTCGTCCGCCAGGAGGCGGCCGCGTGCCGAGGCGCGGGTCAGTTCCTGCCAGCGGAGCGGGCGGCCCACCACCTCGCCGATGATGCGTACCTGTTCCTCCTGGGTGAGGACCTGAGGACCGGTCAGGGTGTGGGTGGCGCCTCCGTGGCCGCTCTTGGTGAGGGCCCGCACGGCCACGTCGGCGATGTCCGCCTCGTGCAGCAGGGCCATCGGCACCGCCCCGTAGGCGCCGGCCACCACGTCGGCCCGGCGGATCTGGTCGGCCCACCACAGGGTGTTCGCGGCGAAGGTGCTCGGGCGGAGGTGCGTCCAGACGAGTCCGGACCGTTCGATCAGCCGCTCGACGGTCGCATGGGACCGGCCCACGGGATGCGTCTGCCGCTCGGGAGCGACTCCGTCCTGAACCGCGCCGGACGACAGGAGGACGATCCGGCGGGCGTGCCGTGCGGCCGCGTCCACCACCGCGGGGGCCTCCTGCGCGCCGTGGAACGGCCACATCAGGAAGACCGCGTCGACTCCTTCCAGCGCCCGCTCCAGCGTGTCGCGGTCGGCCAGGTCGCCCCGGCACACCTCGACGCCGTCGGGGAGCCCGGCGGCCGTGGGCCGGCGGGTCAGCGCCCGCACCCGCGGTGCGGTGGCCGGTGTCCCCTCCGGACCGTGTGCCAGGAGTCGGGACACCACCTGGCGCCCCACGTTTCCGGTCGCTCCCGTGATGAGGATCCTGCTCTCGGGGGCCATTGCTGCTCTCCTTGTCTTCGTGAGCCACGTGAGCCACGTGAGCCACGTGAGCCTCATGGGCTTCGTGGGCCTCAGGCCTTACGGGTGTGCCGACCGCGTGCTGGTGCCTCCATGCCGGTGCCGGTGCCCCAGCCTTGGCGGCACCGTCACACGATCACCCCGTATGGACGGAACGCCCCAGCCGTCGAGCAGACTTCGCAGGAAACCGTCATGTCATAGCGTCGTTCGATGGAAACCGTCACGCTCCCCTTGGATGACATCGACCGCGGCCTGATCCACGCCCTGCACATCGACGGGCGGGTGCCGTTCCGCACCGTCGCGGAGGTCCTCGGCGTCTCGGAGAACACCGTTGCCCGCCGCTACCACCGGATGCGCTCCGCGGGCGCGCTGCGCGTCGTCGGGGTGGTCAACGGAGTGGTGCTGGGCCACACCTCGTGGGCGCTGCGGCTGCAGTGCACCCCCGACGCGGCCGGGGCCCTCGCCGCCGCGCTCGCCGCCCGACCCGACACCTCCTTCGTCCACCTCCTGTCCGGGGGAACGGAGATCTCGTGCAACGTCCAGACGCCGTCCGCCGCCGAGCGGGACGCGCTGCTGCTGCACAAGCTCCCGCGCACCGGCCGGATCACCGCCGTCTCCGCACATCTGCTGCTGCGTGCCACCGCGCTGCCCGGTGACTGGTCCGGGGCGGCCCGACTCTCAGCGGAACAGGTCGCCCGGCTGCGCCCGGCGGCCCCCGCGGCCACCCTGCGTGCGCCGGTCGAACTCGGCCCGCAGGACCGGCTGATGTTGGATCTGCTCGCCCATGACGGACGGGCCGGCTACCGTGAACTCGCCGCTGCGACGGGCAGCGCGGACTCCACCGTCAAGCGCCGTCTGGACACCCTGCGCGGCTCCGGCACCCTCACCTACGCCGTCGACATCAGCCCTGCGACGCTCGGCTTTCCCACCGAGGCCCGACTGTGGATGTCCGTACGGCCCTCGGGATTGGCGGCGGTGGCACAGGCCATGGCGGGGCACCCGGAAGTCTCGTTCGCCGCCCTCACCACCGGCCCCAGCAACCTCGTCGCCGCCGTCAACTGCCGTAGCTCCGACGACCTGTGCCGCTACCTCACCGAGCGCGTCGCCGGCCTGGACGCCGTCCGTTCCGTGGAGACGGCCCCGGTCATCCGCACCCTGAAGCGCAGCGGGAGCGCCGTCGGCGCCGGAGCCGGCCGCGTCGTTGTCCCTCCGCGCTGACCACTTCGGCCGGGGAGCGGTGGCAGGGGTCGGGGGGTCGGGGTCGGTGGCATCGACGATGAGGGCATTGACCTGCAGGGGGGAGTCCGCCATGCGCTCGATCCTCTGATCGGGGACCCATCCTCCGGGAGCGAGGTGACGGACGCGAGAACGGGCCAGTTCAGGTGTCCAGCAGGAAGCCCAGCGGCCCCCGAAGATCGGCAGGTTCGCGGTAGTGCACGCCAGTCATCCCGAGCCCGGCTGCGGCTTCGATGTTCTCAAGCCGGTCATCCACAAAGAGGCACCGGTTCATGGCGACACCCGCCTGCTTGGCCGCGATCTCGTAGATTTTCCGGTCCGGCTTGGCCACCCCCACCCGGGCACTGCTGACGACGTGGTCTGCGAAATCCGCCAGGCCCAGCGACGCCAGGTCGTCCTCCAGTTCCACGGTCGCGTTGGTCACCAGCACCAAGGGCAGGTGCGCCCGCACCTGACGGAGCAAGCCCACGACAACGTCGTCGGCCCAGAACGGCGCCTCGGCGAGCGCCGTACCCAGCTCGTGCGCCCGGGTCTCCGGCACCTGTCCTGCGAGGCCGGCCACGATGGACTCCACCCACTGCTGCTTGGTGATCGCGCCGAGGAGCAGCGGCAGGTCCCTCTCCGGTGCAAATGCCACCCTCTCGGTGGTGCCCTCCGCCAGCCCCGCACCACGCTCCAGGCTTGCCAGCTCCGTCGTGTCGTAGAAGCGGATCACGTTGTCGAGGTCGCACAGCACTGCGTCGAAGGGCCTGCTGGAGATCTTGGAAGTCGTCACTGCCTCTGGATAACACAGCGACGAGTAGGCAGCCGTGGCCCCGTGTGATCTTGTCCCTGGTCTGCGAACCGGCGCACGTCAGGACGCAGGCGAAGCCGTATGAGTCGGGCGAACGCGTCGGCGAACCAGGTCATCTGAGATCGCGAGCAATCGGACCAGATCGCCTGAGACAAGGGTCAGGTCATCTGAGACGGGACGGGGTGTTCGTACGGTCGGGGTCTTGCTTCGGCGAACAGTCCCGATATATCGTTGAGGCATCGCGACTGATCAACGATAGAAAGGGAGGACGCCATCATGCGTTCCCACGGACATGAACACGGACATGGACATCGGCATGAGGACTGCGGGCCCGGGCGCCATGGCGGCCGCGGCGACTTCGCGGGCGGCTGGGAGCGGCGGCGCTCCGCGTTCGGGCCGTTCGGTCCGCCCTTCGGCGGCCCGCCGTTCGGTGGCGGTCGGGGGCGCGGCGGGCCGCGTGGCCGGGCGCGCCGCGGTGATGTGCGGGCGTCGATACTGGCCCTGCTCAAGGACCGTCCGATGCACGGCTACGAGATGATCCAGGAGATCGCCGAGCGCAGTGGTGGGGCGTGGAAGCCCAGCCCCGGTTCGGTCTATCCGACCCTCCAACTCCTGGAGGACGAGGGGCTGATCGCCAGTGCCAGTGAGGGCGGCAAGAAGCTCTTCTCGCTGACCGATGCCGGACGCGCCGAGGCCGACAGCGGTTCGGACGCCCCTTGGGAAGAGGCCGGCCGCGGCGTCGACTGGGAGGCGATGAACGAGATACGGAAGGCGGGCGGCGGCCTGGTCGAGGCGTTCCGTCAGGTGTGGGCCACCGGCACTCCCGAGCAGCGGGAGAAGGCCATGGCGGTGGTCAACAAGGCCCGCAAGGAGCTGTATCTGATCCTCGCCGAGGAGGACTGAGCGCAGCCCGGAGGGGCGAGGGGGTGCGGAGGGGTGAGGAGGGGGGCGGGGCCGTCGCGTCGGCGGCCTCGCACGGTGTCCCATGTGCTCGGGTGCTCGGGTGCTCGGGTGCTCGGGTGCTCGGGTGCTCGGGTGCTCGGGTGTCGGGGTGTCGGGGTGCGCGGGCGGTCAGGTGGGTGGGGCGGCTCAGGTGCTCAGGTCGCCGAGCCTGCGCAGGGACTCGTTCAGTGCGGCGCTCGCCGAGTCCTTGAGCTTGCCGGCCATCAGGGAGACGGCGGCGCCGGTGAACGTGCTGTCTGCCCGTACTTCCGTTGCCCCGCCGTCCGGTGTGAGGGAGTAGCGCATCCCCAGGTGGACGCCCATCGGGCCCTCGCCCGTGAGGGCCAGTAGTCGGCCCGGTTCGAGTTCCTGCACGGTCCAGGTGACCTCCGCGGGGAAGCCCATCAGCTTCATCTGCTCCTGGTAGACCGCGCCCGTCTCCAGCGTCTCCGGGCCGCCCTTGGGGAAGGCGGTGTGGGTGGTGTTCCACTCCCCGTACGCGGTGAAGTCCGTGAGCCGGGCCCAGACCTTGTCGGCCGGAGCCTCGATGCGGGCCTGGGCGGTGACATCGGCCATGCGATCACCCCTTCGGTGACGGTCCTGGCTGGTGCGGCGGAACGTAGCCGCGCCGGGGTGAAGGTTCAAGGGGCACGACGGCTCGTTCTGATGATGCGTCAGATATTGGTCGATCCTGAGGCGGCCGCTGGTGGGCTAGTCGGTGCCCGGTGGGGAGAGCCGGGGGCGTGTCCGTTCGCGGGGTGGTCGGGCCCGTCGGGTGCCGGCCGCTTTGTCCGGGGTCGGGCGCACGGGAGGAGTGTGCCGGGCGCCCGGCGGGTAAGGGCTCCACGGCGGTGTGGGGGCGGAGTTCTGGGCGGCAGTTCCGGACGATCGGATTCCACGGCCCCCGGCGTGCCCCTTGCTGGATCTCCTCCGTAGGGAGGAGATCTCCCGGTGCCGTGCGCAACCAACGTGGGATGCGCGAATGCTCCCCGGCGGGGATGTTCCACCGCCCAGGGGCTGGTGGGGTGGAAACCGTGCAAAACCGTACTGCGTACAGCAGTGGCGACGGCTCCGCCCACGAGGGCCTCGACGCCCAGCTCACCGTCGGTCTCGCGTCGGTGGTCTCCGCCGCCCGCAGGCGGGCCACCCGCGACGGCGACCACCAGGTGGACACCGCGCACCTGCTGCACGGCCTGCTGGAATCCGACCCCGCGGTACGCGCGGCCTTCGACGGCAGCCCCCAGGTGGCCCGGCTGCTGGGCTACCTCGTGCAGCGCAGCATCGGCTACGGGCTCCAATGGCACGGCACCGTGGAGGACTCCGGCGCGGTCCCCGTGGTCACCGATGGTGTCCCCGGTTGGTCACCGGCTGCGGCCGCTGCCCTGGACGGCGCTCTCGACCGTGCGCACGCCCGCTACGACACCCGTGCCGGCTGCCTGGACCTGCTCGCCGCACTGGTCGACGACGCCGAATGCCGTGCCGTCGAGGTGTTGCAGTGGGCCGCGGTGGACACGGCCCGGCTTGCGGCCCGACTGGATGAGGAACGCCCCGACCAGGACTGACCGGGAACGGACAGGGATCTCCGGGGTGACGCTGCTGACGGCGGCTGCCATGATGGCCCGATGCACGCGTCATCCGGGAGCCCGGGTCCGTCGACCGGCTCGGACCAGACAATTCCAGGGCCCTCGGCGGACCGGCCGGCGGCGGCCGGGCAGGCGCCCCACCGCGGCGGGACGCGGCGGGGGCGCGGCGCCGGGCTGGGGATCGCCCTGGTGTCCGCGCTGGCCTTCGGCGGTTCGGGGGTGGCCGCCAAGCCGCTGATAGCCGCCGGTCTCGAACCCCTGCACGTCACCTGGCTGCGGGTCGTCGGCGCCGCGCTGGTCATGTTGCCCCTCGCCTGGCGCCACCGTGAGCTGCCGCGGCGCCGGCCGGCCCTGGTCGCCGGGTTCGGGCTGCTCGCCGTCGCCGGCGTACAGGCCTGCTACTTCGGCGCGCTCTCCCGTATCCCGGTCGGCGTCGCGCTGCTCATCGAGTACCTCGCGCCCGCGCTGCTGCTGGGCTGGATCCGGTTCGTGCAGAAACGGCCGGTCAGCCGTGCCGCCGCGGTCGGCGTGGTGCTCGCCGTCGGCGGTCTGGCCTGCGTGGTGGAGGTGTGGTCGGGGCTGAGCTTCGACGCCCTCGGCCTGGCCCTCGCCCTCGGCGCGGCTTGCTGTCAGGTCGGCTACTTCGTCCTCTCCGACCAGGGCACCGACGACGAGGAAGCCACCGATCCGCTCGGCGTCATCGCCTACGGTCTGCTGATCGGCGCCCTCGTCCTCACTCTGATCGCCCGCCCCTGGACCATGGACTGGCCGGTGCTGGCCGGCGGCGCCGAGATGAACGGCGTCGAGGTGCCCGCCGCGGTGCTGCTGGCATGGATCGTGCTGGTGGCGACGGTGACCGCCTACCTCACCGGCGTGGTGTCCATCCGCCGGCTCTCTCCCCAGGTGGCCGGCGTGGTGGCCTGCCTTGAAGCGGTCATCGCGACGCTGCTTGCCTGGGTGCTGCTGGGGGAGCACCTCTCCGCACCGCAGATCGTGGGCGGCACCGTCGTCCTGGTGGGAGCCTTCATCGCCCAGTCCGCCAAACCGGTGGCGACGGAGACGGTGGTGGTGGCCGGAGCGGGAGCCGGAGCCGGGGCCGGTGCCGGAGGGGGCGTGGCGCCGGCACCGACCGGCGGGGCCGCGTCCCCGGAGCCCGACAGGAGCACCGGCCACCTGCGGTGACGTCGACCACCGGCCACCTGCGGTGATGCCTTGTCGGCCGGAAGGTGCGCCGCATAGGGTGGCGTTCATGCATGTGACTGTGCTGCCCCCTCCCGCCGCGTAACGCGGGCGGCGGCCTCCGAGGACTTCCGGCCCGGACAGGATCCGGGCCGAGTGTCGCTGCCTGCACACGGGCCCACGCGACCACTCCGCGGCGCACCGCGCCGTGCCGGATACCCGGAGCACCTCACTCATGCATGCCACTCCCTCCTCCGCCCTGCCCGTGGGCCGGGGGCTGCTGTACGTGACCGTCGCCGCGACCGCCTGGGGCACCGCGGGGGCGGCCGCCGCCCTCCTCTACCGGGGCAGCGGCCTCGGGCCGCTCGCGCTCACCTTCTGGCGCACCTCCGGCGGGCTGGTGCTCCTGCTCGCCGTCCGTGCGCTGCTGCGCCGCCGCGTCGGCCGCGGTGCCACTCCTGCCCCGTACGAGCCGTTGCGCCGCCGCCTCGCCAGGACCGTCGTGACCGGCATCGCCCTCGCCGTCTTCCAAGCCGCCTACTTCGCCGCCGTCGACACCACCGGGCTGGCCGTGGGCACCGTCGTCACCATGGGGGCGGCGCCCGTCCTCATCGCCATCGGGGCGCGGGTGATGATGGGCGAACGGCTCGGTGTGGGCGGTGTCCTGGCCGTTGCGGGTGCCCTGGCCGGGCTGACTGTCCTGGTTCTCGGCGGGGACGGTGCGGCGACCGTGCGTCCCGACGGCGTCGGCTGGGCGCTGCTGTCCGCGGCCGGATGCGCCGCCATGACGCTGACCACCCGGCGGCTGGGCCGGGGCGGCGGCAACGATCCGTACGCCGCCACGCTCGGCGCCTTCGCGGTCGGCGCGGTGTGCCTGCTGCCGCTCGCGGCCGTGGAGGGTCTGTGGCCGCAGCCGCACGGTCTGGGCCGGAGCCTGTGGCTGATGGCCTATATCGCGGCGGTGCCGACGGCGCTGGCCTACGGGCTGTACTTCGCTGGATTGGCCGCGGTCCGTGCCGCGACCGCGTCCGTGATCTCGCTGATCGAGCCGGTGTCGGCCGCGGTGATCGCGGTGCTGTTCCTAGGGGAGCGGCTGACGACGGCAACCGCCGTCGGAACCGGTGTGCTGCTGACGGCCGTTGCGGCCCTGGCGGTGACCGAGGCACGCGGGGCGGTCGCGGCCGCCCGGTCCGCGGCTGCGGTGACGGGCTGACGGGCCGACGCCCGCTGACGGGGGGTGCCCGGCCGGTGTGTGCCGGCCGGGCACCGTGGCGGGTGGCCGGTTTCCGATGTGTGCGGCGGGCGCCCCGCCGGGTGGCCGGTTTCCGGAGTGCGCCGCCTTCAGAGCGTGGGCGTTCTGGTGGCCGTGGCCGCCGTCAGCCGGCGCTGCTGATGGGCGCGGGCCGCCGCGTCGCCGGGCCCGTTGCGCTCGGCGAGGTGCGCCGAGACGCGCTGCTGGACGGCCGCGCTGCGCTTGCCCCCGTACTTGAACTTGGCGTGGACCTCCGTCACTTCGAGGCGCAGGCCACGGATCCCGGACAGCAGCCGGCCGTACGGGGCGGCCTCCGCGGCGACCGGCGCCGAGCCGCCCTCCGGCTGGAAGTGGCCCACCTGCCGCTGCAGCAGCGCCGCCTTCGCCCCGGGCTCGTCCACCACGTGTGCGGTGCAGACCAGTTGGACCGCGGCGTAGAAGCTGGTCGGCACGCCGTGCTCGGGCGGCTGGTCCTCGGCGGCCTGCCACGGGCCGGGGATGAAGGTGTAGTCGTCCACCACGCTGAGCAGCACCGTGGGGCGGTCCGCCAGCGCACTCCAGATCGGATGGGGTCGGGCCAGATGGGTCACGGCCTCGCGGCGCTCGGGGTCGTAGGCGAAGTGCAGCGGCTGCACCAGCGGTGGTTCGCCGGGCGGGCCGTTGGCCGCCAGCTGCCCGAAGTCATGTGCCGCGAGCCAGCGTTGCCACTCGGCGTCGTCGGCCGGGGCGTCCCAGGGGTGGATCAGCACGGCGTTCCTCAGCGGGCCGTGAGGTAGGCCGGCACGGGGGTGCCGGGCGCGAGGTCGTCGGAGGGGATGGGGGCACCGTAGACCGGCGCCACGGGCAGGACGCCGCTCCAGTACGGCAACGTGAGGTCTTCGGGCTCGTCGTCGGGGCCGCCGGTGCGGATCTTGGCGGAGACCTCCTGCAGGTCGAGCCGGATCACCGCGGTGGCGGCCAGCTCCTTGGCGTTGCCGGGGCGGGAGTCCGCGGCGCGCCCGGGCAGGACGTGATCGACCAGCGCGTCCAGCGCGGCCGACTTCTCCTCCTCGTCGATGACCTGGTAAGCGGTGCCGTGCACCACGACGGAGCGGTAGTTGATGGAGTGGTGGAAGGCGGAGCGGGCCAGGACCAGGCCGTCGACATGGGTGACCGTGACGCAGACCGGGAGGCCGGGGTCCGGCGCCGAACCGGCCATCCGCAGCGGGCGGGATCCCGTCGAGCCGTGCAGGTAGAGACGGTCGCCGACCCTGCCGTAGAGCGTCGGCAGCACGACCGGGGACCCGTCGTGGACGAAGCCCAGATGGCAGAGGTGGCCCGCGTCGAGGATGGCGTGCACCGTCTCGTGGTCGTAGGCGGCGCGCTCGCGGGCGCGGGTGGGGGTCGTGCGCCCGGTCGGTTCGTACGACTCGGCTGAGGTCATTGCCAGCTCCATTGCACTAGTGCATAATATTGTTTGTGCTAGGAGAGTATCGGATCGAAGGGCGGCGCGCATCGGAGATTGCCGCCAGCGTCGAGCGAGCCATCGGTGCGGGCGAGCTCCAACCGGGCGAAGTCCTGCCGCCACTCAGGGAGTTGGCGGTCTATCTGGAGGTGAATCCGAATACGGTCGCATCCGCCTACCGCACCCTCCGCGACCGAGGGGTGATCGAAACCGCGGGCCGGCGCGGCAGCCGCGTCCGTCCCCGGCCGGCGAACACCGCACGCGAGGCACTGCGGGTGGACGTGCCGGCGGGCGTCCGGGACGCCTCCGACGGCAACCCCGACCCGACCCTGTTGCCTCCGCTGGAGCGGGCGCTGGCCGAGGCCGCGGCGCGCAGCGTCCGACGCCCGGTGCTCTACGGCACGCCTACTGTCGACGAGGACCTGGCGGCATTCGCCCGCTCCGCCCTCGCCGCGGACGGGGTGACCGAAGGCCCCGTCGCGATCACCAGCGGCTCGCTCGACGCCATGGAGCGGGTGCTCACCGTCCATCTGCGACCCGGCGACACCGTGGCGGTGGAGGACCCGGGGTGGGGCAGCCTGCTCGACCTCATACCGGCCCTCGGCCTGCGCCCCGCGCCGGTCGGTGTGGACGACGAAGGCCCGCTGCCCGAGGAGTTGGCGCATGCCCTGCACGGTGGTGCCCGCGCCGTCGTCGTGACCGACCGGGCGCAGAACCCCACGGGCGCCGCGGTCAGCCGCGCCCGGGCCGACCGGCTCCGGGCGTTGCTGGCCGACCACCCCGACGTCCTGCTGATCGAGGACGACCACGGGCACGGCATCGTGGACCTCCCGCTCCACCCGCTCTCCGGCGTCACCGACCGCTGGGCCCTGGTGCGTTCCACGGCCAAGGCCTACGGCCCGGATCTGCGGCTGGCTGTGCTCACCGGCGACCCCGAGACGGTGGACCGGGTGCGCGGCAGACAGCTCCTGGGGCCCGGCTGGGTCAGCCATCTGTTGCAGGACACGGTGCTGCATCTGTGGCGGACCTCCGCGGTGGACCCGACGGCGGTGGCCGGAGCGTACGGGAGGCGCCGGGACGCGTTGATACGCGCCCTGGGCGAGCGTGGAGTGCCCGCGCGGGGGCGCAGTGGCATGAACGTCTGGGTGCCGGTACCGGACGAGACCGGTGCGGTGGCCTGGCTGCTGCACTCCGGCTGGGCGGTGGCCCCGGGCGCGCGCTTCCGCCTCAACTCCCCGCCCGGCATTCGCATCACCGTCAGCGGCCTTGCGGACGAGGACATCGTGCCGGTCGCCGACGCGGTCATGGCGGCCACGGGGGCGGGGGAGTCGCGGCGGTACGAGTAGGGGGTGCGAGGGGTGGCGTGGGTCGGGGCCGGGGGCTGCCGGTCAGTCGGCGGGCGTGGCCCGTGGGGTGGCGGACGGGCGGGGCCGGCCCTGGGTGAGGGCGGCGCCCACCAGGATGATCAGGGCGCCGACCGGGGTGTTCCAGCTCAGCCGCTCGCCGAGCAGGACGACGCCGGCGGCCGTGGCGATCATGGGCACGAAGTAGGTGACCATCTGCGCCGTGGTGGGGCCGACCTCGGCGACCAGACCGTACTGGAGGAGGAAGGCGACGCCGGTGCCCAGGGCGCCGAGCGCGAGGACCGCGAGCAGCGGCATGACCGGATAGGCGGACGGTGCGGTGGTGAACAGCGGGGTCACCACGGCCAGTTGGGCGGCTGCCAGCACCATCTGGGTGCTGGACATGGCGAGGTGGGAGTGGCCGGCGCCGGCCAGGGTGCGCCGGACGTAGATCCAGCCGACGGGGTAGCTGAGGGAGGCGCCGAGCGCCATCACGGTGCCGGTGGGGTCCGTACCGGTGAAGCCCTGCCAGGCGCCGAGCACGGTCAGTACGCCCAGGAAGCCCATGCCGAGTCCGGCCACCCGGCGCCGGGTGGGTCGGTCCTCGGAGAGTGCGACGACCGACAGCGCCATCCCCCACAGCGGGGAAGTGGCGTTGCAGATGCCGGCCAGCGTGGAGGGGATGGTCAGCTCGGAGTAGGCGAAGAGGGAGAACGGCAGCTCATTGAGGAAGAACGCGGCAACCGCCAGATGCCCCCAGGTGCGGGCGGAGCGGGGCAGCCGCTCCCGCCTGATCGCGAGGATGCCCAGCAGCACCAGCGCACCGCAGACCACTCGACCCAGCGTGACCTGCAGCGGGGCGAAGGCCTGGGTGCCCACCTTGATGAAGAGGAAGCTGAAGCCCCAGATCAGGGCGAGGGTGGCGAAGCGCAGCCGCCAGTCGAGGCGGCGGCGCACCGGACCGCCGGCGGTACCGTCCGCTGCCGGGGCTGCCGGGGCTGCCGGGGCTGCCGGGGTGATCGGGGTGACGTCCGTGGCTCGCGGGGTGCCCGTGGTCCGCGGGGTGCCGGTGGACCGGGTGGCGGCGGGGTGCGGATCGGCGGGCGGCGAGGGGCGCATAGGGGCGGCAGCCGACGGTGCGCCGGTGGGGGTGCTCATGACGTTTACGATGCGGCGTACAACTTCGTAGCACAAGCGAGTTTTTGTGCTGGGTATCGATTAGCATTGCTTATATGTTGAACCTCGATCGCCTACGGACGCTGAGTGCGGTCGCCCGCCATGGCTCGGTGAGCGCTGCCGCGGACGGGCTGCATGTGACGACCTCGGCCGTCTCGCAGCAGATCGCCAAGCTGGAGCGGGAGACCGGACAGCAACTGCTGGCGAAGAACGGGCGCGGAGTGCGACTGACCGACGCCGGACGGCTGCTCGCCGACCACGCGGTGCGCATCCTCTCCCAGGTCGAGCTGGCGCAGGCCGAACTGGAGGCGCACCGTGGGCAGGCGGTGGGCGAGCTGCGGATGGGGGCCTTCCCCACTGCGGCACGGGGCCTCTTCCCGCTCGCGCTGGCCGCCCTCCGTGCCGAGCACCCCCAACTGCGCGCGGGGCTCACGGAGATGGAGCCGGATGCCTCCGTACGCGGAGTGGTCCGCGGCGATATCGATCTGGCGGTGGTCCTGGACTGGTACAACCGGCCGCTGTCGCTCCCCGAGGGGCTGGCCAAGGCACCGCTGCTGGACGATCCGGCCGATGTGGCGATGCCGTCGGCGCACCCGTTGGCCGGGCGGCGTTCGGTGGAGCTGGAGGAGTTCGCGGACGACGAGTGGATCTCCTGGCCGCAGGGGGAGTTCTGCAGCGAGTGGCTGCTGTTCACGTTGCGCAGCAAGGGCATCGAGCCGCGTATCGCGCACATGGCGGAGGAGCACGGCACCCAACTCGCCCTGATCGCAGCCGGATTGGGGGTCGCGGTGGCGCCCCGCCTCGGCCGCGGGCCGGTGCCGGAGGGGGTGAGCGTGGTGCCCGTACGCCGTACGATGCGCCGCCATGTGTATGCGATCTGGCGGGCGGACGCGGACCGTAGGCCCTCGATCCGGGCCGCGGTGGGCGCGCTGCGTGCTGCCGGCGAGCGCATCGAGGACCGCGAGGACTGCTGAGCCCGGGCCGCCGGGGTGGACGGGCCCCGGGGTGTCTGGAGGGACGGGCGGAGGCCGTCCTGGCGGCGCCGGGCATCCCGGCGTTGAGAGACGGGCATCTCGCCGTCAGTGCCGTCGAGTAAGAGATTCCGCGGGTAGAGGACAAGGCGTCATGGTCGGCGGGCTGGCCGTGTGTCCCAGCGTTGGCTGGTCCAGGCTTCGCGTACGAGCCGCCGAAGACGAGTTTCGCGACGAGCTTGTCGAACACGATCCGGTCCGGGATCCGTGGGTTGTGACAGCCCCACGGATGTGTCTCGAGATGCGGTGGCAGGAGGGCCTCGAACTGGACCCACAAGGGCTCGATCGCCCATGCTTCGACGGCGGGCACCGGTGCTCCGATTTCAGATGTAGAGATGTCATAGGAGTCCCACGTCAAAACGGATCCCGGTGCCCACGTCACATCAGCCTGACGCCCCTACCCGCGAAATCTCTTACCAACTGACCAAACTCAGGAGCAGTCGGTGGACGTCAGCTACTTCGGTGCCCACGGGCACGTTCCGCTGCGCGTGGCCCTGCTGCTGGCCGCGGCGGCGGGCATCCTGCTCACCGCGCTGGCGGGCAGCGCGCGGATCATGCAGTTGCGCGCGACCGCCCGCAAGCACCGCCGGGCCGACCACAGGGCTGTGAAGGCCGAGGCCAAGGACTCGTCGAAGGCCCGGCGGTAGCCCAGACTACCGGGAGCCCGCCACAGGCTGCGGCTTGTAGAAGGATTCCTCCAGGTAGGCGGCCTCGTGCGGCTGGTAGGGCTCCTCCAAGTAGGCGGCCTCGTCTTCGTCGAGTTCGACGTCCACCGCGGCGACCGCGTCGGCCAGCTGGGCCGGCTTGGTGACCCCGACGATGGGCGAGGTCACCGCCGGGTTGCGCATGACCCAGGCCAGGGCGACCTGGGCCGGGGACAGGCCCCGCTTGCCCGCGATCTCGTGGACGCGCTCGGCCACTGCCTGGTCCTCGTCGCGGTAGAGGATCTTGCCGCCTTCGTCGGTCCCGGCACGTGCCGTGGTGGTGTCCCGGGCCCGCGTCAGCCTGCCCCGCGCCAGTGGGCTCCACGGGATCACGCCGATGCCCTGGTCGGCGCAGAGCGGGAGCATCTCCCGCTCTGCTTCTCGGTGGATGAGGTTGTAGTGGTCCTGCATCGACACGAACCGGGTCCAGCCGTTCAGGTCAGCCAGGTACAGGGCCTTGGCGAACTGCCAGGCGTGCATGGAAGAGGCTCCGATGTAGCGGACCTTCCCGGACTTGACCGCGTCGTGCAGCGCCTCGAGGGTTTCCTCGATCGGGGTGTCGTAGTCCCAGCGGTGGATCTGGTACAGGTCGATGTAGTCGGTCCCCAGTCGCTTCAGGGAGGCGTCGAGCTCGGCGAAGATCGCCTTGCGGGACAGCCCGGCGCCGTTCGGGCCGGGGCGCATCCGCATCCAGACCTTGGTGGCGAGAACGACCTCCTCGCGCCGGGTGAAGTCCTTGACCGCCTGGCCGACGATCTCCTCGCTGCCTCCGGCGCTGTACCCATTGGCGGTGTCGAGGAAGTTGACGCCGCCCTCAAGGGCCTGCTTGATGATGTCCCGGCTGGCGTCCGCGCCCAGCGACCAGGGCTCGCCGCCCCGGTCCGGCTCGCCGAAGCTCATGCAGCCGAGGGTGATGGCGGAGACTTCCAGTCCGGTCGTTCCGAGTTTGCTGTATCGCATGCTTCCGAAGCTAGGAGTTGGGGTGCGCTCTAACGCAATACGTCTCGGTCTGGAATTCGGAGGCGTGGGGCATGTGCGCCCTGTCAGGTTTCGACCGTTTCGGCCAGACGTACCAGAGAACCCAGTGGTAGCGAGTAACAAACTGTCAATTCTCGGCCGATTGCGTGGGGCACTACTCAGCCCCCCCCGACGGCAAAACCGCCCTCGCGGGTCCGTCGCCATGACCGATCATCGCTCGATCACTAAGAGATTCCGCTGGTCCGGGCGGCGGTATCGCGGCGCTCGCGACGCCCTACCCGCGGGATCTCTAAGTTCTGTCCGTTCGGCCCGACAGGCGGGCCTCGAAATCGAGGACTCGTCGCTGTGAGCATCCACATGCACATGCACATGCGCGCCGTCGCGGAATCCGAGATCCGGGACGACCACACCTGGCTTGCGGCGTTCATGTCCGAGGCTTGGGACAACCACCCCGACGAGTACGCAGCGGGCATCGCCGTCTCGATCGACAAGGTCTGGCATGCCGTCAATGACCTCTACGCCGCTGCCGATGTCCTCGATGCGGATGCCGTCAAGCCCTGGGAGCTGCCGATTTACGGCGGGCGCCCCGTGGCACACAGCGCCGATGCCGACCCCTCCAACCTGCCCCTGGGGATTCTGGAACCGCCTGGGGTGTCACAGGCCGCAGGCTTCCTCGCGAGTGTCTCTTTCGACGAGCTGTGGAACGTCGCCGGTGCCAAGCTCGTCTGGTCCGGCTGGGACGAGGCGCAGGTCAGGCAGGAGTTCCTCGACCATCACAGGTGCCTTCAAGGGTTCTACGGGCAGGCGGCTACAGCAGGCCACGCCGTGGTCAGGGCGGTGTGGGCTTGAGACGTGGTCGGGTGCCGGTCACAGCCATTCGTTGACGGCGGCGACCAGCAATGTCGCTCCGTAGCGAACAGCACGTTCGTCGTATCGCGTGGCGACGGCCCGGTGCCGCTTCAGCCGGTTGATGCCGTACTCGACGGCGTGCCGGGCCTTGGAGTCCTCCGGGTCGAACTTCGGTGGACGGCCGCCGCGGGAGCCGAGCTTTTCCGATTGCGGGCCTGGTCGGCCTTGTCGGGGATGGTGCAGCGGATTCTAGGTCTGCGCAGGTGAGCGCGGTTTTCCCGGGAGGCGTACGCCTTGTCGGCGCGCACGCGATCGGGTTGTCGGCGCGCACGCGATCGGGCCGAGTGTGCGGCCTGCCCGGCCCCATGCGGGGCGCGCTGACCTTGTTCAGGACGGGCTCGAACTGCGGGGAGTCGCCGCGCTGTCCGGCTGTGACCACGATGGACATGGGCTTCTGTCCCTGCTCGGCGGCCGGGAGCAGCTTGGTGGTCGGGCCGCCGCGGGAGCGCCCGAGCCCATGGTCGTCCGGCTTGAGACGTGCCCTCAAGCCACCGGGACGATGCCGCGGATGACGCCCAGTTCCAGCAAATCCTGTGGCCGAATGCGGAGTTGACCGGCGGTGTGGTGGAGCTGTCCCTCGTCCCGTTTGAGGATGGCGGTGGCGAGTTCCGGGGCGATCACCGAGAAGTAGCTGTCCGGTGTCGCCCAGAGCCGGCCCGGTGCGGCCAGTGCCAGCGCGCCGCCCGAACCGCCCTCGCCGATGAGCAGGGACGTCACCGGTACCTCGGCAGTGGCCAGCGCCGCGAAGGTGTCCGCGATCGCCGCGCCCGCGCCGGCCCGCTCGGCCGCGGCGTCGTTGGCGGCGCCCGGGGTGTCCACCAGAGTGAGCACCGGGGTGCCCAGGCGGCCGGCGAGCCGGACGAGCCGGGCGGCCGTACGGAAGCCCGCCGGGCGGGTGGCCGTGCCGCATTGGGCGGCGAAGGCGACGGTCCGGCCGTCCCGGCGGCCGAAGCCGCAGCGTATGCCGGGGTCGACGCCGCCGCAGCGGTCGCCGCTGATCTCCTCCCACTCGTCGAAGTACGCCCGCAGATAGGCCTGCGCGCGCGGGCGCCCGGCCGCGCGGGCGCGCTGTACCGCCGCCCAGCCGGAGTCCGGTAGTTCCGCGGAGCCGAGCGCCTCCGGCGGCGGTGCCGGCGCGACGCCCGGGCCACCGGGCACCCGCGGGGGTTCCAGCAGCCGCAGCCACCGCCGGAGCGTCGCACGCAGCCGGTCCGGCGGCACGACGGCATCTACCTGGCCGGACTCCCACTGCCCCGCGGCGGAGTAGGCGTACGGGTCGGCGTCCGGCGGCCGGACCCGGGAGCCGGCGAAGCCGATCTGGGCGCCCGGAAGCGCGAGGATCACATCGGCGGCCGCGCCGAGCGTGGCCCAGCCGCCGCCCGTCGTCGGATCCCGTAGTACGGCGATCTGCGGCAGCCCCGCGGCGCGGTTCAGCGCCGACTGCCGAGCCACCCGCTGGAGCTGGGACAGCGCGCGCATCCCCTCCTGCATCCGGCTGCCGCCCGTGGCGATCAGCGAGACCACCGGCAGCCGCCGCCTCCGGGCCTCGGCGCAGGCGGCCTCCAGCAGGTCGCCGGTGCGCACGCCCAGGGAGCCGCCCAGATAGCGGAACTCGAAGGAGAGCACGATCATTTCCGTACCACCGGTCACGGCCAGCGCCGTCACCACCGACTCGTCCTCACCGGTGCGGGCGCGGGCCCGTGCCCGTGCGTCGTCATAGCCGTGCCAGCCGAGTGGACCGTCCGACCCCTCGGGCGGACCGTTCGGCCCCGAGGGCGGACCGTTCGGCCCCGAGGGCGGACCGGCCGGCTCCGGCGGGGCCGGGAGCTCGGTGTAGGAGTCCGTGACCGCCGCCAGTGCCTGACGTGCCGTCAGGCGAGTGCAGGGCGGGCCGCTGTCACGCATGGAGCTCTCGCTTCATGACCTTGCCCATGTCGTTGCGCGGCAGCGCCTCCAGGAAGTGCACGGTGCGCGGGCGCTTGTGCGGCGCGAGCTGGCGGGCGACGTGGTCGGTGAGCTCCTGGGCGGACGGCCCCGGACCCGCCTCCGGGCCGCTCTCCCGCACGACCCAGGCGACGATCCGCTCGCCGAGGTCCTCGTCGGGGACACCGGTGACCGCCGCCTCGGCGACCCCGGGGTGCGCCAGCAGCGCATTCTCGATTTCGCCGGCCCCGATCTTGTAACCGCCGCTCTTGATCAGGTCGGTGGCCTTGCGCCCGACGATCCGGTAGTTGCCGGACGGGTCGCGGACCGCCATGTCGCCCGTACGGAACCATCCGCCGTCGAAGGCGGCGGCCGTGGCGTCGGGGCGGTTGAGGTACTCGGTGAAGAGGTTCGGGCCGCGGACCTGGATCTCCCCGACCGTCTCCCCGTCGTCCCCCTCCAGCGGCCGGCCCGCGTCGTCGACCAGCCGGACGTACACCCCCGGCAGCGGCACCCCGACCGTCCCCGCCGCCTCCGGGCCGTCCGCCCGCACACTGGTGATCATCAGCGTCTCGGTCATGCCGTAGCGCTCGACCACCCGCCGCCCGCAGGCCGCGGCGATCCGCTCGTGGTCGGTCAGCGGTAGCGCGGCCGAACCGGACACCAGCAACCGGGCTCCGGCCAGCGCCTTGGCCAGTACCGGATCGCGGCCGGCCTCGGCGGCCAGCCGGTGGTACATGGTCGGGACGCCGAACAGCATGGTGCCCTCCCCGGACAGCTCCCGGGCGACCGCGTCGGTGCTGAAGCGCCCGAGGTGGTGCACCCGTCCGCCGCGTCGCAGCGGGCCGAGAACGCCCAGGATCAGGCCGTGGACGTGGAACAGCGGCAGGCCGTGCACCAGGACGTCGTCGGCGGTCCACTGCCAGGCATCCTGGAGGGCGTCCAGGGTGTGCGCGAGGGCCCGGCGGGGGAGGACGACGCCCTTCGGCGGGCCGGTCGTGCCGGAGGTGTAGACGATCAGGGCGGGGGTCTCCTCGCCCGGTTCGTACGGCAGCGGCGCCGGCACGATCCCCTCGGGCGGCTCGGCGGCCTCGACGTCGATGCGGGGCAGTGCCGCGAGCGGTTCCGGCAGCTCGGCGCCCGGTTCCGCCAGGACGAGCGAGGGTGTGCTGTCCGCCACGATGTGCGCCAGCTCGCTCGCGCCGATCTTCGGGTTCACGGGGACGGCGGCCACCCCGGCCAGCAGCGCGGCCACCACGCCGACCGAGGTCTCCAGCGTCGGGGTGGCCCAGACCGCGATCCGGGCCCGGCCGGCGATCCGCTCGGCGAGCGCGCCCGCCACCGCCGCCAGCTGGCGATAGCTCAGCGCGCGGTCGCCGAAGCGCAGCGCGGGCGCGGGCGAAGCCTCGCGCAGTGCGGGGAAGAGCACGTCCACCGGATCTCCTTCGTCCTCGTCGGCGCCCGGCCCGAGGTGGCCGGACCGGCCCGTTCCGCACCCTGCCCGGCGCGGAACCGGCTGACTCCCACCACTCTCGCAGAGACCACCGACAAGCCGACCGCCCACCGTCGTCACCGACCGTGGTCCGGCCCCCTCACCCCGGGATCTTGCGGAAGTCCCACGACACGACGGTGTCCGGGAGCAGCCGCAGCCAGGCGTGCCGTCCGTCGTGCGGCAGGGCGGCCGCCCCGAAGTGCTTCTGCGCGAACAGTCGCTCCGGGGCGTCCAGTTCGGGGCACGGTTCCCCGGTGCGCGGCGCCTCGCCGACGAACTCCGCGCGGCCGGTGAGCTCCACGCCGCGCAGTTCGCCGTAGGCGTCGCCGTCGTCGACGAGCACCGCGAGCCGCGGGTCCTTACGCAGCTGGGCCCATCGCTTGCTGCGGGTGAGCGAATACAGCCACAGCGCCGTCCCGTCCCAGGCGAACCACAGCGCCCCGACGTGCGGCGCGCCGTCGCCGCCGACCGTCGCCACCCGGCAGGTCCGCTGCTCGGCGAGGAACGCGTCCAGCTCGCCCCCGGTCATCATGATCCGGCGCCCGCGCCGCTGTGTGTCGGCCATCGGTCCTCGCCTCCGCTGCACCCGTGTCCGGTACCGGCCCTACTCGAAACTGACTGAGCGTCAGAAAGCATGGACGCTCTTCCCGGTGGACGCAATGCCCGCTACCGTCGCCCGCCTCGAAGGAGCCCCGGCGGCGGCCCGCGCCACCGGGGCCCCGGGCAAGCCGCAATGCACCACACGACGAAAGGCATCGCAGCGGAACACCCCATCGCCACGCACTCCATCGCCATGCACTCCATCGCCGCGCGCCCCATGGCACGACCCCATGGCACGACCCCATGGCCACGCCGCATCTCACGGCCGCATCGCGACTCGGCATCGCCGCACTGCGCCACTCGACCGCATCGCGCCCGCACGACCGCATCGCGCCCGCATGACCGCATCGGACCACCGGAGAGGACCCGCCATGGCACCGGACGCCGTACGGCTCGACGAGTACCTCGACCCGGCCTCGACGGTGCTGCTCACCGTCGAGTGCCAGCGCGGCGTCGTCGGCCCCGACAGCGCGCTGCCCGAACTCGCCGCGGTGGCCCGCTCCTCAGGGGCGCTGGCGAACGTCGCCCGTCTGGTGGCGGGCGCCCACGACGCCGGTGTCCAGGTGGTGCACGCGGTCGCCGAACGCCGCCCCGACGGCCGCGGTGCCAGCCGGAACGCCCGGCTGTTCAGGGCCGCCGAGCGGCTGCCGGTGCAGCAGACCGCCGGATCCACCGCGGTACGCGTCGCCGACCCGATTCCGGTGTCCGAGGGGGACCTGGTGGTGCGGCGGCTGCACGGGCTCTCGCCGATCGCCGGCACCGAGGTGGACGCGCTGCTGCGCAACGTCGGCTGCCGGACCCTGGTCGTCACCGGGGTGTCGGCGAACGTGGCGGTGCCCAATGCCGTGTTCGACGCGGTCAACCTCGGCTACACCGCCGTAGTGCCCACGGACGCCATCGCCGGAGTACCGGCCGACTACACCCCCGCGATGGTCCGCCACACCCTCGCTCTGGTCGCCACCCTCACCTCCACGGATGCGGTCCTGAGCTGTTGGCGGCGGCCAGGGCACGGCCGCTGACCCGTCCGACCGCTGCCCCGTCTGACTCCTGCCCCGTCCGCCCCCTGCCCCGGCCGGGCACTGACCCGTAGGCCGCTGACCCCGGCCGCTCACCCGGCCCGGCAGACGGGGCGGGAGCCCCGCCGGGAGCCCGGCCGCGGGGGCACACGGCCCCCGGACGATGCCGCCGCAGCCGGACACCACCCCGACGGCACCCGTCAGTGTCAGTGGCCGTCGGTAGCGTGGAACCGTGATGGGGACCGTGAGGGTGGGCACCGAAGAGACCCGGCTGGTCGTACTGCGCGGAAACAGTGCGTCGGGCAAGTCGTCGGTCGCGGCCGGCCTCCGTGACCGATTCGGCCGCGGCCTGGCCCTCGTCGGGCAGGACAACCTCCGCCGGATCGTGCTGCGGGAGCGGGACCGCCCCGGCGCGGCGAACATCGGCCTGATCGACACCGTGGCCCGCTATGCCCTCGACTCCGGGTTCCACGTCGTGGTGGAGGGCATCCTGTACGCCGACCACTACGGCGAGATGCTCCGGCAGCTGCGCGCCGACCACCGCGGCCCCACTCACGGCTACTACCTCCATGTGCCGTTCGAGCAGACCCTTGCCCGGCACGCCACCAAGCCCGACCTGGCGCACATCGGCGAGGCCCAACTGCGCGACTGGTACCGGGAACTCGACCTGCTGCCCGGCGGTGTGGAAACCGTCATCGACGCCGAGAGTTCCCTGCCCGAGACCATCGACCGCATCCTTCTCGACACCGGACTGGCCGGCCTCCCGGTACTCGACCGCTGACCCGTCCTGCCACCCGGGCCGTGGGCCCGTGGGCACGTCCCGGAACGGCCGGGGAAGCGATCTTGACCGGTCGGCCGGACAATGGGCGTGACGGAGCCGTTCTCGGACCAACGGTGCCGCTCCAAGGCTGCACGGAGCGGAGCCGTTCTCGGGCGAAGAGAGCCGCTCCCAGACGACACGAGCGGAGCCGTTCTCGGGCGAAGAGAGCCGCTCCCAGACGACACGAGCGGAGCTGCTCTCGGACGAACAGAGCCGTTCTCGGACGAACGGAGTCGCTCTCAGGCGCTGCGCGCTTCCGCGGCCGCCCCTGCCGGAGGAGCAGGACGCGCCCCGCTCACCGTGACCGGAGAGAAGGCTGATCGGTGATGGCGGACGAGAGAGCCGAACGCATCGCGGAGTTCATCGGGCCGCTGCGGGTGAAGCCGGGGGCGACGGTGGATCTCGGCCGGGACTTCGACCCTCGCTACAAGGCCGGTCTGAAGAAGCGGGAAGGGGTCGAGCTGCTGCGGACCGGGGTGTCCCTGCTGGCCGAGTACCAGCAGCGGCTGGCCGCTCAGTCCACCTACGGAGTGCTGCTGTGTCTCCAGGCCCTGGACGCCGGCGGCAAGGACGGGACGATCCGCCACGTCATGAGCGGGGTCAACCCCCAAGGGGTGCGGGTCAGCAGCTTCAAGGTGCCCTCTGCCGAAGAACTCGACCACGACTACCTGTGGCGCTACGTTCGCCAACTGCCCGCACGCGGAGAGATCGCCATCTTCAACCGCTCGCACTACGAGGAGGTGCTCGTCGTGCGGGTGCACCCCGAGAACCTGGTCCGGCAGCAGCTTCCGGACGACGCGCGCGGGCCGGACGTATGGGACCGGCGCTACCGGGAGATCAACAATTGGGAGCGCCACCTCACGGACAACGGGTTCAAGGTGGTGAAGGTCTTCCTGAACCTGTCCAAGGAGGAGCAGCGCACCCGCTTCCTGAAACGGATCGACCTGCCGGAGAAGAACTGGAAGTTCTCCGTGGCCGACATCCGGGAGCGGCGCTGGTGGGACGACTACCAGCGGGCGTTCTCCGAGATGCTGTCGGCCACCAGCACGAAGTGGGCGCCCTGGTACGTCGTGCCGGCAGACCGGAAGTGGTTCGCGCGGATCTGTGCGGCCGCGGTGCTCGCGCACACCCTGATGGACATCGATCCCCAGTACCCCGACGTGGGGGAGCAGGCCAGGAGTGAGCTGCTCACCGCCCGGCGGGAGCTGGAGCAGGAGGCCCCCGCGGGGGCATCGGCCGATCCGTATGCCTCCCGTCATACCCGTCACTCCCGCCACTCGGCGACCGCCCGGGCCGCCGGTGGGAGCGCCCCGCCGGCGGGAGGCCGACACGCGTCCGACGCCGGGCGGCAGACGAAGAAGAGACGCGGCTAGGACCCGGCGGAACGGCGGGTCGGCGGGTAGGCCCTGATCGGAGGCACGACGATGACGGTGCAGTCGGGCCCCAGGGGCGAGCCGCCCCGGGCCCCGGAGGACGGCTGGTACGCGCGCGCTCCCCAGGAGGTCGTTGCGGCGCTCGAGGTGGATCCGGCGGTCGGCCTCTCCGCGGCGCGGGCCGCCGCACTCCTGTCCGCCCGGGGCCCGAACGCGCTGCCCGAGGAGAAGCGGGTTCCGGTCTGGCGCCGGTTCCTCGCGCAGTACCGCAGCTACATGCAGATCGTCCTGGTGGCCGCGGCGGTCGTCTCGCTGCTCATCAACGAGTGGAGCACCGCCATAGTGCTGATCGTGCTGACCCTGCTGAACGCGGTCGTGGGCCTGCGCCAGGAGGGCAAGGCCGAGAGCGCGATGAACGCGCTGAAGTCGATGATGAAGGCGACGGCGCGGGTGCGCAGGGACGGGACCGAGTCGGAGATCCCCGCCGAACAGCTCGTCGTCGGCGACATCGTGCTGCTCGCCGCCGGGAACCACGTACCGGCGGACGGACGCCTCATCGAGGCCAACGCCCTGCAGATCGACGAGTCGGCACTCACCGGCGAGAGCGTGCCCGCAGCGAAGGACGCCGGCACGCTGCCGGACGGCCGGCCCGCTCCCGGCGACCAGACCAATATGGCCTTCATGAACACACCGGTCACGCACGGCAGCGGTGTACTCGTCGTCACCGGGACCGGCGCCGGCACCGAGTTCGGCAGGATCTCGGGGATGCTCGCGGCCACCGAGAAGGAGGAACCCCCGCTCACCAAGGAACTCAACACCCTGACGCTGTGGATCACGGCGGCAGCGGGGCTGACCATGATCGTGATGTTCGTCCTGGGGCGCAGCCGGGGCCAGATCTGGGACGTCCTGTTCGTCAGCGCGGTCTCGCTGGCCATCGCCGCCATCCCCGAGGCCCTGCCGACCGTGACCCAGGCGATCCTCTCCGTCGGCAGCCTCAACCTGGCGCGGCGGAACGCCATCGTCAAGGAGTTGCCGTCGGTCGAGACCCTGGCGTTCACCTCGGCGATCAACTCGGACAAGACCGGCACTCTGACGATGAATCAGATGACCGCCGTCGAAGTGGTGAGCCCCACCGACCGGTACACCGTCTCGGGCACGGGCTACGGGCTCGAGGGGAAGATCCACCACGCCGCGGGGTCCTCCGCGGGCATCGACGACGCGCTCGTTCCGTATGTGGTGGCCAGCGACGCGCAGTTGGTGCACGGCGAGGTGGTGGGCGATCCCACCGAGGGCGCGCTGCTGGTGCTCGCGCACAAGGCCGGGCTGGACATCGACGCCACCAGAGAGGGCCTTCCCCGGCTCGCGACGCTGCCGTTCGACCCGGACTACAAGCTGATGGCCACCTTCAACTCGACGGTCGACGCGTCCGGGCGGCAGGTGGTCCGGTGCTTCGTCAAAGGCGCGGCCCCGGCGGTGGCGGCGCGGGCCGCCACCGCACTCGCGGCGGGCCGGACCATCCCGTGGGACGCCGAACTGCTCCGGCGGGCCCAGGCGCAGAGCACGCGGATGGGCGGCGAGGGGTATCGGGTGATGGCCGCGGCCACCCGTGATCTGGACCCGGCCGGCTTCGATCCGGAGGGCGACCTGCTCGCGTACGTCACCGAGTTGCGGATGACCAGTCTCGTCGGCATGGTCGATCCGCCCCGGGAGGAGTCCAGGGCCGCCGTGGCCGGCGCCCGCGCGGCGCACATCCGGGTCCGCCTGGTGACCGGGGACGACGTCACCACCGGGGCGGCGATCGCCCGGCAGCTCGACATCCCCGGCGAGGCCGTCCTCGGTGCCGATTTCGCCGCCATGACCGAGGAAGAGCAGCTCGCCCGCATCGACGGCATCGGCGTGGTGGGCCGGGTCGCGCCGGAGCACAAGGTGCTGCTCGCCAACACCCTCAAGAAGCAGGGCCAGGTGGTGGCGATGACCGGGGACGGCGTCAACGACGCACCCGCCATCAAGGCCGCCGACATCGGCATCGCCATGGGCAGTGGCACGGACGTGGCGAAGAACGCCGGACGGATGATCCTCTCCGACGACAACTTCGCCACCCTCGTCTACGCCGTTGAGCAGGGCCGGAAGATCTTCGACAACCTCACCAAGTACATCCGGTTCGTGCTCCTGCTGCTCGTCACCTTCGTGCTGACCTTCCTCGGGGCCACCGTTGTCAACCTCGCCGCCGGTGAACCCTTCACCCCGCCGCAGGTGCTGTGGATCCACTTCGTGGTCAACGCCTCCTTCGGCTTCGCGCTCGGCTTCGACCGGGAGAGCCCCGGGCTCATGCGGCGCCGGCCGCGCCCGCGGGGGGAGTCGGTGCTCACCCGGCCCGTGCTGGTCACGGTCGGGCTCGGCGGACTGGCGATCACCGTCGTCCTGCTCGGGCTGATCAAGCTCGGGCAGGCCCGCTTCGGCAGCTCCGAGGTCGGTCAGTCGATCGCGTTCACCGCCTTCGCGCTGTGCCTGATCGTGGCCGCGTTCGAGTGCCGCAGCGAGACGGAATCGGTACTGACGACGTCCACGTTCGACAGCAGGCAGATGAACTGGGTGGCACTGGCCCAGTTCGTGCTCGCGGTGCTGGTGACCCAGATGGACGGGTTCCGCCGCATCCTCGGGACGACCGAGATCGACGCGCGGCAGTTCGGCTGGGCGCTGCTGGCCGCCGTCGCGCTCCTGCTCGTGTGGGAGCTGGGCAAGTTCCTGGCCCGCCGGTCCAGGGGTGGCGGGTGAGCCGGCGCTTCCCCCTCCCCGGTGCGCCGGGTCTCACCGTCCTCACCAGGTACCGGCGCGGCTGGCTGCGGGGCGACCTGGTGGCCGGGATCACCGTGGCGGCCTACCTCGTGCCGCAGGTCATGGCGTACGCGAGCGTCGCCGGTCTGCCACCGGTCGTGGGGCTGTGGGCGATGCTGCCGGCCATCGCCCTGTACGCCGTCCTCGGCTCCTCCCGCCTGCTGTCGGTCGGTCCCGAATCGACGACCGCGCTGATGACCGCCACGGTGGTGGGGCCGCTCGCCGCGGGGGACCCCGCGCGGTACGCCGTCCTGGCCTCGGCGCTCGCCATGGCGGTCGGCCTGATGTGCCTGGTGGCGTGGGCCGCGCGGCTTGGCTTCGTGGCCGATCTGCTCTCCCGCCCCATCCTGATCGGCTACCTCGCCGGCGTCGCGCTGATCATGATCGTCGACCAGCTGACCAAGCTCACCGGCGTCCCCACGGAGGGCTCCGACTTCTTCCCGCAACTGTTGACCTTCGTCCAGCACCTGGGGGAGGCGCATCCGGTGACGGTGGTCTTCAGCGCCGTGACCCTGCTCTTCCTCTTCCTGGCGGCCCGCCGTTCCCGCGCCGTCCCCGCCCCGCTGCTGGCCGTCGTGCTCGGTACGGCGGCGGTGGCGGCGTTCCACCTGGAAGACCGCGGCCTGCCGGTGATCGGGCAGATCCCGGCCGGGCTGCCGGGCCCGCACCTCCCGGCAGCGGCTGACCTGCCCCCACTGCTGCTTCCCGCGGTCGGCGTCCTGCTCGTCGGCTACACCGACTGCATCCTGACCGCGCGTGCCTTCGCCACCGCCGGCAGCGGGCCGCGCCCGGACCCGAACCAGGAACTCCTCGCCCTGGGCGCCGCGAACCTCGGTGCCGGCACGCTGCAGGGGTTCCCGGTGAGCAGCAGCGCCAGCCGGACCGCGCTCGCGCGGTCGGCCGGCGGACACACCCAGGGGTATGCGCTGGTCGCCGGCGTGGCCGTGCTGGCCGTGCTGCTCTTCCTCAGCCCGCTGCTCTCCAGCACCCCCACGGCCGTACTGGGCGCACTGGTCGTCTACGCCGCCGTACGGATGGTCGACCTGGCGGGCTTCCGGCGGCTGGCCTCCTTCCGACGCAGGGAACTCCTGCTGGCCCTCGGCTGCCTGGTCGGGGTCCTCGCCCTGAACATCCTCTACGGGGTGCTGGTGGCCGTGGTCCTGTCGGTGGTCGAGCTGCTGAGCAGGGTGGCGCGACCGCACGACGCCGTCCAGGGCCTGGTGCCCGGCCTGGCCGGGATGCACGACGTCGACGACTACCCGCAGGCACGGATCGTCCCCGGGCTGCTGGTCTACCGCTACGACTCCCCGCTGTTCTTCGCCAACGCCGAGGACTTCCGGCACCGGGCGCTGGCCGCGGTGGCCGAGCAGCCCGGCCCCGTCAAGTGGTTCGTCCTCAACACGGAGGCCAATGTGGAGGTGGACATCACCGCCCTGGACGCCCTGGACGCACTGCGACGGGAACTGACCGCACGCGGCATCGAGTTCGCCATGGCCCGTGTCAAACAGGACCTGCGCGACCAACTGGAGGCGTACGGCCTGGCCAGGTCGGTGGGCGAGGACCGCATCTTTCCCACCCTGCCCACGGCGGTGGCCGCCTACCGCGCCTGGTGCCGGGGGGAGGACGAGAACGGGAACGAGAACGGGAACGCGAACGGGGACGAGGACGGTGACGGCGGCGGCCACCCGGCCGACGGGGCCCCCGGACAGAACAGCTAGCGCTTTCGGCCGACGGGGGCCCGGCTCGAGCCCTCGCCGCCGCGGGGCATCGAGCCGGGCCGTCACCTGGGCCCGCACCTTCGGAACGCACCGCCCGGCCCCGGGCGCCGACGTCGTCGGAGTCGGGCGGCCGTGCGGTCAGCCGAGGGTGACCGAACCCCCCTCCACGTTCACCTTGGCGGGCGCCAGGGCCTTGGTGGCCGGGCCGTGCTTGACGCTGCCGTCGGTGATGTCGAACTTGCTGCCGTGGCAGAGGCAGTTGATGGTGCCCCCGGAGACCTCGCCGACCACGCAGCCCGCGTGCGTGCAGACCGCCGAGAAGGCCTTGATCTCGCCGTCCTTCGGCTGGGTGACCACGACCTTCTCGGCCTTGAAGATCTTGCCGCCGCCCTGTGGGATCTCCGACGCCTTGGCCAGCGTGCCGCCCCCGCCCCCGCCGGCCTCGCCGGCGGAGCCGCCCGACCCCTGTGCCGCTCCTGACCCCGCGGCCTTCGAGCCGTCGCCGCCGGCGTCCTGCGAGCCGCTGCCGCCCGCGTTGCCCATGTCGTTGCCGCAGGCCGCGAGCGCGGCCGTCAGGCCGGCCGCCCCCAGGGCCGCGACGACGGCCCGGCGACCCGTACCGGGCCCCGCCGGCGCAGGCCCGTCCGCCGGCCGCTCCGCCGTCCCCGCCTCGGTCTCCGTCCGCTCCGACGCTGCCTGTCGTGCCATGGTGTGCCTCCGGTTCCTGGTGGTGCCTTCGGTGCGCGCGCTGTGCTGGTCCATGGACGTTGCACAGGGCCATACGGAGGGGCGGCGGGACTTGTTCAAAGGGTTCCGCATTCCGCGCCGGATGTGCGTACGGAGGGCAGCGCCGTACCGGCGGCGGCCGGGTGCGCTACCGGTCGGCCCTGGTCAGGGCGTCGGCGTTCGGCCATCGGCGAGCCGCCGCGGTCGCACGCAGCGCAGGTGCCGGCGCGGCGTGGTCGTCCCCGAGCCCCCGCATCAGCCGGCGCGGGCCAGGAGACGGGACCGGTCCCCGGCCCCGCGTGCTCGCACCGGCTGGGTCCATCACGGGCTCACCGTCCTGCGAGTGCCACCCGGGCCCGCCGTCCCTGCGGTGCCACCCGGGGCCCACCGTCCCTGCGGTGCCACCCGGGCTCACCGTCCTGCGGTGCTACCCGGGCTCACCGTCCTGCGGGTGCCACCCGGGCCCGCCGTCCCTGCGGTGCCACCCGGGGCCCACCGCCCTTGCGTGCAACCGCTCCGGTCGCACCGTGCCACGAAGGGGTGAATTCCGCCGCCATTGTGACGCCCTGGTGTCGCCGTGTGCCGGCCGGCGTTCCCACGATGGGAGCCACCGGGGGGGCAGCGACAGACCCTTGCCCAGACCATCCAAGGAAAGGCCCCTCGGTGGACCAGCAGATCGTGCAGGTGAAGATCCATCCGGCCATCGGCATAGCCCGGGTCGGGAACAGCGACGAGACCCCCTTCATCGGCCCCGAATCCCCCGACCAGCCCCCGCCGCCGCCCGACTCCCACAAGGACGGCTCGGGGAAGATCATCCGGCAGGGCGCGCGGTTCCGGATCTACGGCTACAACAAGGCCGGGCAGGTCGTCCGGGAACTGAAGCTGGGCGAGGAGGGCGTCACCGAGATCACCTGGTCGGTGCACCTCGCCAACAAGAAGGCCGCCTGGTACCAGTTCCACCTCCCGCTCGACATCCCGGAGGCCAAGAACCTGCCCGCCGCGCAGCTCCGCCGTCGGAACTTCGACATCACGGGCGACCAGCGCAAGAAGCTCGTCATCGACCCCGGCCGCAAGACGCTGCGGGCCTCCCACCAGGAGACCGCGGCCTTCGGCGGGAAGATCATGGACAAGGCGGTCTCGCTGGGATCGGCCGCCACGCAGGCAGACGGCCGCCTGGTGGTCGCCGGCGGCGCGGGCCGGTCCGCCTCCTTCGCCACTCCCGAGAGGCCGATCTCCGGTGTCGCCAACAACGACACCTGGTACGACGACGTCTCCGACGGCCCCATCACCGCCGAGGTCACCATCAACGGCGCCACGAAGACCGCGACGCCCGCCTGGGTCGTGGTGGCCCCGCCGCACTACGCACCCGGCGTCAAGACCGTCCGCACCCTCTACGACCTGCTCTACGACGTGTTCGTCACCGAGAAGACGCTGCCCACCGAGCAGCTGATCTCCTACCCGGACCACATCGAGCCGATCCTGAGCAGGTTCTGCCAACTCCAGTGGGTCAACCACGGCTTCGCCACCCAGTTCGGCTGGAGCGGCCCCCACCACTTCCTCGACCCGGCCCTGCGCAAGCGGCTCGCCGACCCGGGCAAGGCCAGCGAGGAGCTGCGCCGGCAGGTCTACGTCCAGATGCGCGACTACGAGCGCGACGGGACCTCCACGGTGCCCTGGCCGTGGCTCTACGGCGACGCCATGTCCAGCGGTAAGGCCACCTCCATCCGGCAGCACATCACCCTCTCCGCCGAGCAGGACCGGATGCTGGCCCTGTGGGCCGCCGGCTCCTTCACCTCCGGCCCGCCCCGCACCGGCTACCCGGACGTGGACCAGGCACCGGTCGCCGAACAGCCGGGCCTGCTGGACCGCGGCGCGCTGGAGAACTGTGCCGCCGACGCCTTCCACCCGGGCTGCGAGGTCACCTGGCCGATGCGCCACAAGACCATGTACTCCGAGCCGTTCCGCATCCTGCACCGCACCCAGCCCGAGCGCGACTACGGCGATGAGCTCACCGTCGCGGCCGCCCTGGACAAGGACGGCCCGCTGCACGAGCAGGGGCCCGGCGACCTCACCCGCTGGATGGCCGCCCCCTGGCAGTGCGACGCCGCCAGCTGCCGCTCCGGCTATCAGGTGCGGTCCGGGCTCGGCCCCCGCTACAGCCCCTACCTGCCCACCTTCTGGCCCGCCCAGGTGCCCAACCACGTGCTGAAGCAGGCGGACTTCGCGACCGTCAACACCAAGCCGACCGGCGGCGACGACAGCGCCCGGGAGCAGGCCTTCGAAAACCGCGCGGTGTGGCTGCGCGGCCTGCAGGGCACCGACTTCAACAAACAGCGCCGGCAGATGATCGACGACTGGTACAAGTTCGGCATCGTGGAGACCCGCGAATACACCGTGGGCGACGGGAAGTTCCCCCGGTACCTCCAGGTGGAGTCTCCGCCCGGCTACCCGGACGCCCCCGACCACGCCAACCTCATCAACATCCAGGTCCCCGAGGCGGGCGCGCCCCAACTGGCCGGTGACGCCGACGCCTGGACCGGTGAGGTCCCGGCCGGATCCGTGGAATCCATGCTCGTCCAGCAGGCGGTGCAGGAGATCAAGGACGCGACCGGGCGGCCCGAGGAGGAGATCGCCGCCGGCTACCTGGAGAAGCTCGACCCCCTGCACGGCGCCCAGTGAGCCCCGCCCCCGCCTACGACACCGTCGTCGCGGGCGGCGGCCCGGCCGGCTGCGCCGCCGCCCTCGCCCTGGCACGGGCAGGGCGGACGGTGCTGCTGGCCGACGCCGGCACCGGCCCGCACAAGGTGGGCGAGGCCCTGGTGCCGGTGGGCCGGCTGCTGCTGGCCGACCTCGGAGTCGAACGGGCTGTCCTGGGCAGTGGTCACCGGCCCTGCCACGGCAACCTGTCCGCCTGGGGCTCGGCCGACCTGCACGCGGTGGACTTCCTCCACGACCCGTACGGCCACGGCTGGCACCTCGACCGTCCGCTGTTCGACCGGCGGCTGCGCGCCGCGGCCCGCGCGGCCGGCGCCGAGGTCGCCGAGCACACCGCCGTACGGCGCCCCGCCCGGCAGCCGGACGGCACCTGGCGGCTCGCCCTGCGCGGCCGCTCCGGCGGCACCGCGGACCGTACGGTCCGCTGCCGCTGGGTGGTGGACGCCACGGGGCGGGGCGCCGCCATCGCCGTCCGCTCTGGGGCGCGGCGGCACACCGGGGACCGGCTGACCGCCGTACACCTCCTGCTCGACCCGGCCCGGCAGCCCACCCCCGACGGCCGTTCGCTGGTCGAGTCCGACGAGGACGGCTGGTGGTACACCGCCCTGCTGCCCTCCGGGCACCGGCTGGTCGCCTACTTCACCGACCCCGACCTACCGGCCGCCGCCGCCCGCGACGCCGGACGCTTCCGCGACCGGCTGCTGGCCACCCGGCACCTGTCCCGGCTGGCCCGCCCGCACGGGCTGACCGTGCTCCCGCCGCCGCGCCGCGCCGCCGCCCACCGCGCCCACCTGGACCGGGTGCACGGCGACGGCTGGACGGCCGCCGGAGACGCGGCGGCGGCCTTCGACCCGCTCAGCTCCCAGGGCATCCTGACCGCCCTCTACACCGGGCTGAGCGCGGGTGAGGCGGTCGACGCGCACCTGCGCGGCGACCGCACGGCGCTGGGCGACTACGCGGCGAAGGTCGCGACCGCCCGTGCCGCACACCGGCACGACCACCGCGTCGTGCACGCCCAGGAGACCCGCTGGCCCGACCGTCCCTTCTGGGCTCGGCGGCAACCCAGCCCCCTCCCCAACCCCCTCCACACGAAAGGCAGTTCCGCACCATGAGCAACACACCCGACCACGCACACGACGGACCCCAGCACATCCACCGCTTCCTGCTGCTGGGCAAGAAAAAGATCTTCTTCTACCACCTGGCGCTGTACAACCCGCAGTCCGGCCACAACTACCAGGCCGTGTTCTCCTTCACCATCAAGGACAACGGTGAGCTGCGGAACATGTACCTCAACGACCTCGCCCAGCACGAGGACGAGCGGGTCTTCTACTCGCTGCGCTGCCCGCACCACTTCGAACTCCCCGAGCTCAAGCAGGGCAAGGAGTTCGGGGTCCACCTGGAGCGGGTCGTGGTCAAGCCGAACGGCGACCGCGACTTCCAGCAGATGACCACCTCCGAGACCATGGTGGAGTGCAAGCCGGAGGACGTGCTGTCCTTCCGCAAGCTGGGCGACCTGCCCTACCCGGACTACCTGACCTACCTGGTCTTCGGCGAGGGCGACGAGATCCACCTCGCCCACCAGCTCGCGGCCCGCCCGAACTGGGACGAGGCGGTGACCGTCAGCACCGGCGGCCCCATCGACCCGGCCACGCTCAAGAAGGTCCCCACCCTCGTCATCGAGTCGATCAAGGACGCGCACGACAAGCTGGAGGAGAGCCCGCTGAAGAAGGGCCAGCAGTACCAGGGCAAGCTCAACGGCAACGGCAACGGGAAGGCCGTCGACTTCACCGTCGGCCGCCAGGGCTGGTGGAACTACACCAGCCTCAACAGCTGACCGGCCCCCACTGGCCGGCAGCAGCGTAATTCCCGCTCCCTGCCGGGGAGTTCCTTTCGGGTCTTCGCGAGCCCACGAAGACCCGAAAGGCGCGCCCTAGGTTGCCGAGGTGCGGCGGACGCCCCGGCGGCCGGAACCACGGCCGCCGGTGCCGGCGGCACCGCCCGTGCCTCCCCTGGCCGCCGCCCGGCGGTCCGAACCGCGGCCGCCCGCATCGGCGGCACCCCCCGTGGTCCCGCCGGCTCCGCCTCGGCGGCCGGCACCGCGCCCGCCGGATGCGGACGCACCCCCGGCCGCTTCAGCAGCGCCCCGGCGGTCCGGGCGCCGGCTCCCCGCTCCGGTGGGAGCAGCAGTCGCCGCTCCGGCCCCGCCGCTGCCGCCGCTGCCGCCGCCGCTGCGGCGTCGGCGGCCGGACCGCCTACCGGGCTCGGTGCCGGTCTTCCGGTCCGGGCGGGACGCCGGTGTCGCCGGCCGGGGGACCTCGATGGTGACGGCCACACCGGACGGCTCACGGGCGCCGGTGATGGTGGCCAGTTCCGGGTCGCTCGACCTGAGGCGGGCCGTGCGGGGACGGATGCCCGCGTCCGACATCAGCCGGCTGACGTCCCGCTTCTGGTCGGGCAGGACCAGCGTGACTACGCTGCCGGAGCCGCCGGCGCGAGCCGTGCGACCGCCCCGGTGGAGGTAGTCCTTGTGGTCGGCGGGGGGATCGACGTTCACCACCAGGTCGAGGTCGTCGACGTGTATGCCCCGGGCCGCGACGTTCGTCGCCACCAGCGCGGTGACCTGGCCGTTCTTGAACTGCTCCAGGGTGCGGTTCCGCTGCGGCTGGGAGCGGCCTCCGTGCAGTGCCGCCGCACGGACACCGACGGCCAGCAGCCGCTTGGTGAGCCGGTCGGCGGACCGCTTGGTGTCGAGGAAGAGGATGACCCGGCCGTCACGGGCCGCGATGCGCGTGGTGACGGCCTTCTTGTCGGTCTCGTCCTGGAGGTGGAGCACGTGGTGCTCCATGGTGGTCACCGCTCCCGCTGACGGGTCCACGGAGTGCACCACCGGGTCGGTCAGGAACTGCTGCACCAGGCGGTCGATGTTGCGGTCCAGCGTGGCCGAGAAGAGCATGCGCTGTCCGTCGGGCCGTACGTGCCGGATCAGCTTGGTGATCTGCGGCAGGAAGCCCATGTCGGTCATCTGGTCGGCCTCGTCGAGCACGGTGATGCGTACGTCGTCGAGCACGCAGTCGCCGCGTTCCACGAGGTCGTTCAGCCTGCCGGGGCTCGCCACGAGTACCTCGACGCCGCGGCGGAGCGCACCGGCCTGCTTGGTGATGGACAGCCCGCCGACCACGGTGGTCAGCCGGAGGTTCACCGCCGTCGCGTAGGGGGTCAGCGCGTCCGCCACCTGCTGGGCGAGTTCCCGGGTGGGTACCAGCACCAGCGCGAGCGGCGCCTTGGGCTCGGCGCGCAGTCCGGCCGTGCGCGCCAGGAGCGCCAGCCCGAACGCCAGGGTCTTGCCGGAGCCGGTGCGTCCCCGACCCAACAGGTCACGGCCGGCAAGCGAGTTGGGCAGGGTGGCGGCCTGGATGGGGAAGGGAGTGGTCACGCCTTGCGCGGTGAGCGTCTTCAGCAGCGCCGGGGGCATGTCCAGACCGGCGAAATCCTCGACGGCGGGAAGTGCGGGTGTCGTGTTTTCCGGCAGCCGGAACTCCCTCGGCGCCGACACGGGCGGCCGGGGCGAAGAGGCGCGCCGGTTCGGCTTCTGGGGCCTGCGGGACATGCAGTTATTTGCCTTCCTGGAAACAGCACAAACCGGGGTCAGCACCATGACGGTACGGACCCCGGTCCGCGGATGCGCGAGCGGCGATCAGGCGGGGACGATGTTCTCCGCCTGCGGGCCCTTCTGGCCCTGCGTGACGTCGAAGGAGACCCGCTGGCCCTCCTGGAGCTCACGGAAGCCCTGGGACTGAATGTTCGAGTAGTGGGCGAAGACGTCGGGGCCGCCGCCGTCCTGCTGGATGAAGCCGAAACCCTTTTCGGCGTTGAACCACTTCACAGTTCCCTGTGCCATGACGTTCTCCTTCTGTAGGCAGAGGCCCCATCCGGAGATTCCGGAAAACAAATAATGCGCCTGAGGCGGAACATTCCCGTCAGGCGCACATAGGTTCATGGGTACCACAACTGCAACTGCAGAACCGTAGCACAGCCCGGCGGCCGTGGTGGATCACGGATGCGGGCGCTGGAGCACCTCGGCACGGTTCGACGGCCGCCCCCTTCGCCCGGTCGCCGCCTCCGCGCACGGCCCGGAGCCCGCACCGGCCACCGACAGCCCCAGTCAGGGGACTCCGCACGGTGCTCGGGATCAAGCACCGTTGGCGAGTGGCTTCGTCAGCTCTCACGTCCCGGGGACCGGTCCCGGGGGTCAGCCCAGGGGGCCTTACGCATCCGCAGCCGTCGACGGGGAGCGGAGGGGGAGCGGCGGTGTACGGAGGGGGAACGGTGTGCGGGGGCGGCAGCGGCCCGCGACGACGATCCTTGCCGGTCACCGCTCAGCGAAGTCCAAGTGGCATGATTATCGGAGAATCGGAGATATCTGGTGGCCTTTAAAGGGTTCCCTGGAGCGAGTATTCTCGAATCGCTTTGTGTATTTCTCCGGCCTATTGCAGGCCGATCGGCTGCTCGCTGATTGCCCATGCGGTGGAGCAGACATTTCCGTGTGCGGGGCAGGCCGTCCCGCCCGTAGCAGGGAGTGTCATGTTCTCCTTTGACTCACACATCTCAGCGCCTTCTCCGGCGCGGAGTTCCGGATTGCGGGACGCGTTTCTGGCGGGGGCAGTCATTCCCGTGGGGACGCTGCCCCAGGGGATTACCCTTTCGCCCGACGGGGCGCGTGCCTATGTGGCCAACCGGGGCTCGAACACGGTCAGTGTGATCGACACCGGCACCAATACCGTCACGGACACCATCCCCACGGGGGCCGGCCCCAGCTTCGTGGCCATCGGTCCGGACGGCACCCGCGGCTATGTGACCGTCGCCGACGCCGGCGTCGTCAGCGTGCTCGACACCGCCACGAACACCATCGTCACGGACATCCCGGTAGGGACGGGAGTGGTCATGGCGGCGGTCACCCCGGACGGCAGCCGGGTCTACGTGAGTCGGCAGACCAGCAACACGGTGAGCGTGATCGACACGGCCACCAACACCGTCACCGACGTCGTCACCGTCGGCGGCGGGGCGACGGGCGTGGCCATCACTCCGGACGGGACCCGCGTCTACGTGGCCTGTCTCGCCTCGGGGGCGGTCAGCGTGATCGACACCGCCACCAATACCGTCGCCGCCACGATCCCGGTCGGCCCGGTGCCCATTCTGCTGGCGTTCACCCCCGACGGGGCGCGTTGCTACGTCACGGTTGTCGGCAACTCCACGGTGAGCGTGGTCGATACCGCCCTCGGTACCGTCATCGCCACCATCGGTGTCAGCGCTCAGCCGCGCTTCCTGGTGGTGAGCCCCGACGGCGCCCATGTGCTGGTGGCGAACTCCGGCCCGGACACGGTGAGCGTGATCGACACCGCCACCCACACCGTGGTCGAGAACATCGGTGTGGGCGACGGACCCACCGGGCTCGCAGTCTTCCCCGACGGGACGCGTGCCTACGTCGTCAACGCCGATGCCGACACCGTCGGCGTCTTCGCGACGACCGTGCTTCCCGACCAGGGCTCCACGGCGGGCGGCACCACCGTGACGGTGACCGGCCATCACCTCGCCAACGCCACCGCCGTGGGCTTCGGCACCGCCAAGGCCGCCATCAGCGCCAACACCGCGACCTCGCTGACCGTCACCACCCCCGCCGGGTCGGGTGCCGTCCCGGTGACGGTCACCACGGCGGGCGGCACCGGCATCCTGGGCTCCTACTACTACGCGCCCTTGCCCGTCCTCACCGGCATCAGCCCCGACGCGGGCCCCGTCGCCGGCAGCGACGAGGAGATCACCCTCACCGGCCGCAACCTCGCGGAGGCGATCGATGTGTACTTCGGCCCCACCCGAGCCGTCATCCAGACCGTGTCCGACACCGCAATCACCGTGCGGGCCGCCGGCGCCCCGGGGCCCGGCGGGGTCGCCGTCACGGTGATCACCACCGGGGGGAGCGCCGACGGCCCGACCTACACCTACGTCAGCCCCTCCACCGTCACCGACATCAGCCCCAACACGGGGCCGACCTCCGGCGGGACCGTGGTGACGATCACCGGCACCGGCCTGACCCACACCGAGCAGGTCACCTTCAACGGCACTCCGGCACCCTTCGCGGTCGTCTCCGACACCATCGTGACCGCCACGTCCCCGCCCAGCGCCGTCGAAGGCACCTTCGGCGTCACGGTCACCGGCCCCGGAGGCACGCCTTCCGGGTCGTTCACCTACACCTCCGGCCCCGGCATCTGAGCCTGCGCGCGCTGCAGCCGGCTTCGGCGCCAACGGTCACAAGTGCCGTGCCGGGGCCTCGACATGGATCCGCAAACGGCGAGGGGGAGGGGCGCCGAGGAGCGGCCGATCTCCTCGGTGTCCGCCCTTCGAGGCCTTAGTGTTGACGGATGGTCGAGGAGACGCACAACAGCATGAACGGGCGGGCAGAGGCGGTCGTTCAGGCTGGGCGCATCGGTGAGGTGCACCAGCATCTGTACGCAGCGGCTCCCGCAGCTCAGCCGGTGCCCTTTCAGTTGCCTCCCGCGCCGGCTCACTTCGAGAACCGGCACGACGAACAGGACCGCATCCACCGGGCCGTCGACGGCCACGAGGACCGTGTCGGCCCGCTGGTCATCGCGCTCACCGGAATGGGCGGAGTCGGCAAGACCGCGCTGGGATTCCATATCGCCCGCCGGCTCCGACCGCGGTTTCCGGGAGGGGCGCTGTACGTCGACCTCGACGACCTGCGCCGGGACGGGGCGGTCGAAGTGGCCGACGTCCTGGCGGAGTTGATGACCGGGCTGGGCGTCTCCCCGGAGTGGCTGAGGTCGTCCTTCGCCGGTCGTGCCCAGCAGTACTGGACACACACCCAGGACAAGCGGCTGCTTCTGGTCATCGACAACGCACGCTTCGGTGCGGAGGCCGTACCGCTCCTGCCCGCCTCCGCCGGAAGCCTGGTGATCGTCACCAGTCAGGGGCCGCTCCACGACCTCGACGGCGTGGCCACGGTCGAAGTGCCGGTGAACGCGCTGAGCCTGGACGACGCGGTACGCCTCCTCGGGCACATCGTGGCGGACCCCCGGCTTTCCGCCGAACCGGAGGCCGTGGAGGAACTGGCCCGCAGCTGCGGGGGACTGCCTGCCGCGCTCCTGGTGGCCGGCCGGTGGATCCGCAAGTACCGCCGACGCAGCCTGTCCCGGCTCATCGCCGAACTCTCCACCGAGCTGCACGAGAAGGGCATTCCCATGGTCGAGGCCGTCTGGGACGCCGGATACCACGGGCTGGAACCAGAAGCCGCCCGGCTCTATCGCCTCATGTCCCAGCACCCCGCTCCGGTCATCACCGCTCCCGCCGCCGCTGCGCTCCTCGGCAGCGCGCTCCGACCAGCTGAGGACGCGTTGGAGGAACTGGAGTCGGCGGGCCTGCTGGAGGGCCGGGACGAGGGCTATCGGATGCACGATCTGCTGCGCGGGCATGCCGGCCGTTGCGCGCGCCAGGCTGACCCGGACGGCTCGGACCGCGCAGCGGCACGCCGCACCCTGACCCGCTGGTACCGGCGCCAGGCCGCGCGGGCCGACCTGCTCGCTGCCGGCTCGCGCATGACCTTCGCGGCGGTACCGCCCCCGACCGGCGCGGTTCCTGACGTCGTGTTCTCAGGCAAGGCGGAAGCCCTGCGGTGGTTGGAATCGCAGCGACTCGCCCTCTACGGCTGTGTACGCCTGGCCTTCGAGAGCGAGCTGTACGAAGACGCCTGGGCCCTGTGCGAACCGCTCTGGACACACTTCCTGGACCACCGACACTACGCGGACGTCATCGAGGCCTTCAGCACCGGTGTGGCGGCCGCCGAGCGGGTGGAGCACCTGCCGGCCATGGTGCGCATGCGCTGCCAACTGGCCCGGCCGCTGTGGGAGCAGGAGAGATTCGACGAGGCGGCGGAGCAGCTCCGGCGGGCGTTGAGTGCCGCCGAGACCCTGGGGGATTCCGTACCGCAACGCAAGTTGAAGGCCTCGGCGGTGGAGTTCCGCGGTTCACTGCAGTACGCCCAGGAGGACTGGGCCGGCGCTGCCGCGGATTTCGAGGCCGCACGGGCCGTCCACGCGGCAATCGGGAACGCGTACGGGGTGCTGCTGCAGAACTACTTGCTGGGCCGGACCGTGCTGCGTCAGGGCGTGCCCGAGCGGGCCGTTGCCCTGCTGCGCGAAGCGCACCGGGCAGCGCAGGAGCAGCAGCGTGAGCGCATGACGGCGCGGACGGGCTTCGCCCTCGGCCAGGCCCTGCGCCGGGCCGGGAGGGCAGCGGAAGCCGGGGACCTGGTGCGCGCGGCGCTGGTGAACGCCCGCGAGCGGAAGTCGTCCTTCGACGAGGCCCGCATCCTCACGGAACTGGCTGCTCTGGAGGACGAGTCCGGACAGACCGCAGAGGCGGCGGCGCACCGGGCTGCGGCACGGCTGCTGGCCGCTCGTTCCGGTCGTCTTCCGGGCGACGATCAGAGCTCGTAGCCGAGGTCTGTGCGCTCCGCCGGAGCCAGCTCCACTGTGACCGAGACCGGCCCGAAGTCGCAGACCAGCGACACCGGAGGCGTCCAGTGCGGGGTGGCACGCAGCCAGGCGTGCACCGCCGACACCACACCGGCCGGGTCGGTGCGCACCACGCGCCCGGCGGTCCGACAGGCTTCGATGCGCACGCTGAGCAGTCCTGCCGAGCGGCTGCGGACCAAGCACCGCTCCGGGGTGAGGATTGCGGCTGCGGTGCGGCATCCCGGGGCCTCGTCGAGGACACGGGCGGTCCAGCCTCCCGCCGTCCAGGTGCTGGAGTGCGGCTCGGGGGAGGCGGGCCGCGCCCGGCGCCACAGCACTGAGGCACTCTGAATCCGGCGTTGTCCCGCTTCAGGGTGTTCGGCCGCCAGGTGGTGCACCTCCTCCTGAGTGTCCGGTGGAAACCGGGCAACAGCGATCCTCGTCCCGGACACCTCGGCCCGTACCGCGAAGGCGCTTGGGCGGTCAGGCGTGCAGCCCGGTCGCGGAAGCGGCTGCGGCGCAGCCGGCACGTCCGGCGGAGGCAGTTCCAGCAGCCGGTAGAGCTCCCTGCGGAGCCGCGCCAGAGCCTGACCGGGAAGCGCGAAAGCCGCCTCGGCGAACTGCCTGGTGTCGAGGGCTTCGGCAGCCCGGAGAACCTGATCCAGCTCACCGGCTTTGCCAAGCCGCGGGACCGCGGACAGCAGCTGAGCCATGGCAGTGCCGGGGATCAGCTCGCTGCCGCCCTCGTACGCTCCGATCACCGGCCGCCCGAGAGCCGCGGCGTAGAGGGCGGTGGAGCCGTGGTCCGTGACCACGGCGTCGGCCGCCACCAAGAGGCTGGCCCACTCCTCGTACGGCCCCGGAAGCACCAGGCCCGCTGACAGGGCGGGAGCGAGGTGCCGCGTGAGATCGAACGACCCGGTCCGGCTGTAGGCGTTCGGGTGGAGCACCAGGGCGACCTGATACGCGTCGTGGGGGAGCTGCCCGACGAGCTCCGCCGGCAGCTCGGGCCGACGGGCCAGCAGGGACTCCGGCCCCCAGGTGGAGGTGAGCACGATGAGCCGGCGCTCGCCCGTTCCCAACACGGCGCGATAGCTCTCACGGTGGCCGGTCGAACCGAGCAGCCGGTCGAGGGTCGGGTCGCCCACGACGGTGGCCCGGGCGGCGGCGGGAGGGCAGTACTCAGCGAGGCGGGTGAGCTGTTCGCCGTGCGCAAGGGCGTGCAGAGCGGCCCACGGCTCGCTGTCGGCCAGCAGGAAGCAGGGGTCCAGGCCGGACGGGAGGAGCGGCGAACCCTCGCCGCTGACGCTCTTGTTGAAGCCGGCCCCGTGAGGCATCACCACCCGGGGGCCCGAGAGGACAGGGAGCGCGCCCTTCGGACTGGCGGTCAGGACCAGGTCGTGTGTGGCGCCGCAGGCCTCTTCCCAGCTGACGGTACGCGCCCCGGTCCGCTCCAGCGCCGCGAGGGCATCCACGTCGAAGGCCGACCCTGGCACCAGGGTGACCCGAGTGGCGATGCGCGCATCGCCCTCGAACACCGGCAGCACATCGAGCAGCCGATGCAAGGCCCCAGCTGAACGGACGGCAAGGAGCACTGTGCGCTGCTCGCTGTGCGCTGCTCGCTGCTCGCTGCTCGCTGCTCGCTGCTCGCTGCTCGCTGCTCGCAAATTGTCCATCGTAGCCTGAAATGTGCCCAATGTGGGGTAGGGAGTGATCTTCTTGAACCTGCTGTGGCGCGGTGCCGATGGTACTGCTGCGGGAGCGCGGGTGGCCGGCGGGCGGCATGGGCCGGCTCCTGTGGATCGGCGGCCGGCCTCGTCCCGCTCGGCGGCCCGGGACTCCGCTGTCCGATCACTCGCCGCACCCCGGCCACCCACCACGGCATCGAGCCTGCCCGGCCGCCATGAACTTGGCGCATTCCAGGGGGTGTTGGCGCATGTGGCCGTGGCGAATCAGGCCCTGAGCAGGGCTTGACGCCTACGGGGCCGGAAGCTTTAGTGATCGAGACCGTCTTGAAATGATCACCCGTGTAGTGATCGCGATCTCTTGGGGGAAATCGATGCGCGCTCTTACGTCCGCCGGGGCCGCCCTCGCCGCCGTGGGCCTCAGCCTCGTGCTGAGTTCCGCTCCGGCGTCCGCGGCGCCCGCGGTGTCCGATGCTTCTCAGTCGTCCGCCTCGACCGCTGCGGCAGCGAAGGCCCCGCCGAAGTCGGGGAAGGACAGCATCAAGTGCAACGAGTCGAGCGGGCGGGTCAACTTCTCCTGGAAGACCGGCTGGTCGAGTACCACGGTGTACTACAACAACCACTGCCTGGGGGGCACGCGCACCACCGCCGCCTTCAAGTTCTACAACGGCGGATCGACGCCGTTCTACAAGTGCGTCACGTTCCAGGGCGATGCCCAGGGTAAGTACAAGTTCGCGCACATCAACGAGATCATGGACGTCAACAAGGACACCGAGAAGTGCAAGAACAACTAGCTGCTTCATGGGGCCGGGATGCCTTGATGTGAGATCACGACGCCCCGCCGGAGTGTGCTCCGGCGGGGCGTCGTCGCGCAGCGGGCTGGTGCGGATCACGGCCGACTCCCTGAAGGCGGCGCCTGGGGGCGCCGGGAAGGGGGCGTGCCTTCCCGGCGCCGGTTGACACGGCCAAAGTGTGAGTGGTTTATTACTCACATGGCAACGACGCAGACGCGCCGCCTCTCCACGGCGGACGCCCGACGCAGCGAGGTACTGGCCACCGCGGCCAGGGTCTTCGCCGCACGTGGGTACTACGGCACCTCCACCACCGAGGTGGCCAAGGGTGCGGGGATCTCGCAGTCGTATCTGTACCGGCTCTTCCCCGACAAGGAAGCGCTGTTCGTCGCGGTCGTCGAGGACTGCTCGCGACTGATCCGGGAGCGGCTGGCCGAGGCGGCCGTCGAGGTCGGGAGCGCGGAGCCGGAGGCCGTGCTGGACGCGATGGCGCTGGCGTACGCCCACCTCATCGCCGACCGGGACGACCTGCTGCGGGTGCTGATGCACGCGAACTGCGCGGCGAGCGAGCCCGCCATCAGGGAGGCCGTGCAGACGCTCTATGCGCGCCTGGTGGAGTATGTGCGCTCCGCGTCGGGCGCCCCGGACGGGCCGGTCCAGGAGTTCTTCGCCCGGGGCTTTCTGTGCAATGTGGCGGTCTCCATCGGTGCGACCGAGGTGGACGCGCCCTGGACGAGGACGCTGCTCGCCGGAATCCGGCACTTCTGACGTAGGAGGAACGGCCGCACGGTGTGCGGCCTGCTTTTTGAGGCATCGAGTGAGTGATCAATCACTCTTTCTTTGGGGAGGGGACATGGGAACGATGATGCAGCAGCCGTCGCTGGCACCACGGGCGGCGCAACCACCGCCACCACAGGGGCAGTTGGAGGAGCAGGGACAGCGGAAGGACGGGGGGAAGCGGGAGGACCGGGGAAAGCAGAAGGGCCAGGGGAAGCGGGAGGAGCGGGGGAAGCGGGAGGGCCGGGGGCAGCGCGCGCAGCCCCGGGCCGCCCGGCGGGGACCGGCGCTCGCGACGCTCGCCACGGCGCAGTTCCTCGTGGTGCTGAGCACCTCGATCGTGAACGTCGCCCTGCCCTCCATCGGCAGCGGCCTGCGGCTGTCGCCCGCCGCGCTGTCGTGGGTGGTCAACGCCTACGTCCTCGCCTTCGGCGCCCTGCTGCTCGTCGGCGGACGGCTCGGTGACGTACGGGGCAGCCGCCGGGTGTTCACCGCGGGCACGGCCGTCTTCGCACTGGCCTCGCTCGTCGCGGGCTTCGCGCCGTCCGCCCCGCTGCTCATCGCGGCCCGTGCCGTCCAGGGAGTGGGCGCCGCGCTCCTCGCACCGGCGGCGCTGGCCCTGCTGCTGGGCGCCTTCCCGCCCGGACCGGGTCGGGGCAGGGCTCTCGGTATCTGGGGCGCGGTGTCCGGGGCGGGCGGCGCCGTGGGCGTGCTGCTCAGCGGACTGCTCACCGAACTGTACGGCTGGCCGGCGGTGTTCCTGGTCCAGGTGCCGGTCGCCGTGCTCTGCCTGGTCGCCACCCTGCTGGTCGTCCCCGCCGGTAAGCCCGCCGGCGGTGCGGTCGATGCGCTGGGCGCCGTCGTCTCGACGGTCGCGCTCACCGCCCTCGTCTACGCCCTGACGGCGAAGAACCTGATCGCCGGAGCCGTCGGGCTGCTGCTCCTCGCGGTGTTCGCCGCCCGGCAGGCCAAGGCCCGCACCCCGCTGGTCCCGCCGCGCCTGCTGCGTACCGGAAGGGTCACGGCGGCCAATGTCGCCATGACCCTGCTGGGAGCGGTCTACGTCGGTCTGTTCTCCTTCCTGCCGCTCTACCAGCAACAGGTCCTCCACTACGGCCCGTTGGCCGCCGGGCTCACCCAGCTCCCCCTCGCACTCGCCGTCGTCACCGGCTCCGTGCTCGCGCCCCGACTGCCCGCCCGGGCCGGCGCCCCCACCGCACTCGCCGCCCTCACCGCCGGTCTCGCCTGGCTCTCGGTCGGCCCCGACCACGGCCCGTTCGCGGCCGGCTCGTTCGCCGTGCATCTGCTCGGGCCGTCGCTGCTCATCGGCGCGGGCCTGGGCATCGCCTTCGTACGCCTCACCGCACTGTCCACCGACGGTGTGCCGGCCGCCGACTCCGGCCTGGCCGGCGGTCTGCTCAACACGACCCGGCAGCTCGGCGGGGCACTCGGCCTCGCCCTGATGACCGCGGTCGCACCGGCGGCGGCCGACTACCGCACCGCCTTCCTGACCGCGGCGGTCCTCGCCGCACTGACCACCACCACGGCCCTGTTCGCCCTGACCGGAAGGAAGCACTGATGAGCACCGAAACCACCGCCCCCGCCGCTGCCACCACCCCGCGGGCCCCCAAGCCCTACGTGTCCGACCACTACACCCCCGTCGTCGACGAGATCACCGCCCGGGAACTAACCGTCCACGGCACCATCCCGCCGGAGCTCAGCGGCCGCTACTTCCGCAACGGGCACAACCCCAAGCCCGGTCACACCCCCACCCACTGGTTCAAGGGCAGCGGCATGATTCACGGCCTGCGGCTCCGGGACGGCCGCGCCGAGTGGTACCGCAACCGCTGGGTGCGCACCCCCGCGCTGGAGGGCGTCCCGTACCTGGGTGCCGACGGGGTTCCGAACCTCAGGGCGAGCGAGGCAGCCACCCACGTCATCGAGCACGCGGGCCGCATCCTGGCGCTGCAGGAGGTGAACCTGCCGTACGAGATGACCCCGGAGCTCGACACCGTCGGCGCGTTCGACTTCGGCGGCACGCTGAAGACCGCGATGACCGCCCACCCGAAGACCGACCCGGTCACCGGTGAGCTGCACTTCTTCGGCTACGGCCCCTTCCCGCCCCACCTGACCTACTACGTGGCCGACGCCAAGGGCGAGATCGTGCGCTCGGAGGTCGTGGACGGGGCGGGACCGTCCCTGATGCACGACTTCGGCCTCACCCGGCACCATGTCGTCTGGCTCGATCTACCAGTGGTCTTCAACCCGGCCGAGCAGTCCGGCATCCCGTACCGCTGGAGCGACACCTACACCCCGCGCATCGGGGTGATGCCCCGCACCGGTCCGGCGACGGTGCGGTGGTTCGAGGTCGAACCGGGCGCCCTGCTGCACGTGGCGAACGCCTACGAGGACGCGCGCGGCAGGATCGTGCTGACCGGCCCGCGCTACGACCGCGGCGCCTGGGAGCAGACCTGGAAGTGGTGGGTGGGCGCCCCCGGATACGCCCCCGAGCCGCTGGTCGGGACCGCGCCGTACCGCTGGATCCTCGACCCGGTGACGGGCCGGGTGACGGAGGAACGGGTCGACGACCTCGTCACCGAGTTCCCGACCGTCAACGAGGAACGGACCGGATTGCCGAACCGCTTCACCTACGCGGTCGCCTTCCCGGGCTCCGGTCTGGGGGAGTACGCCATCGTCAAGCACGACCACGCCACCGGCATGCGCGACCTGGTGCCGATGGGCCGCGGCCGGATGCCCGGCGAAGCCGTCTTCGTCCCCGCCGCCGGCGCGCGCCGTGAGGACGACGGATACCTGCTCACCGTCGTCAGCGATCTGGAACAGGACGCCTCCCAGCTGCTGATCCTCGATGCGTCGGCACCGTCGGGCGCACCGGTCGCCACGGTGGAACTGCCCCGCCGGGTCCCGTCCGGCATCCACGGTTCGTGGATCGCGGACGCCGATCTCACCGCCGGCGCCGAGGCCCTGGGCGGTGCGGCATGATCACCACACGTCATCATCACCGAGGAGTCGTGGTCGGGCCCGCCCGTCGACGCGGACCCGGAGGGCATGCGGGCGGCTCTGGACCGGTCGCTCACCGCCTGGCTGACGGACCTCAAGGCGGCGGCCGAGAAGGCGAGTTAGCCCGGCCCAGCGGCCCCACGGCCCAGTAGCCCAGCGGCCCCGCGGCTCAGTGACGGCCGGCACCCGACTTCCGGGTGCCGGCCGTCACCGCGTCCGGGTCCGGTTCACCACCGGCTGGTCCGGCCAGGTGACGACATACCTGGGGTCGGCTCCCCGGCCCATCCGTACGAAGCGCAGCAGTTCGCGCACGATGCCGGCGTTGCCCATCGCCCAGCCGGTGTGGGGTTCGAGGGTGCTCGGGGTGGCCCGGTGTTCGACGTTCGACCACCGCGCCCCGTCGGTGTCAACGGTCGCCCGGGATACGAGGTCCGCGACCAGGAGCCGTGCGAAGTCCGGCTGGTCGCCCTGCTCGGCCATCCGGTCGCAGGCCAGTGCCAGGACGCCGGCCGTGCCGCAGCACCGGCCGCTGTTGTCCCAGAAACCGGGCCGCAGACGGCGCGGCAGTCCGGAGTGGGTCACGGTGTGCCAGCAGCGGTCGGCGAGGGTCTGCCAGGCGGGATCGTCGAGGACGTCCCTGAGCAGCCGGAAGGCCTGGGCGTCGCCGGTCGGGCCGTGGCACCACCCGTAGCTGAAGCGCTCGGTGCGCCCAGGGTGGTCCTGCGGGTCGGAGTGCGGGACCAGGAAACCGTCCGGGCCGGCCTCGTTGCGCGCCACGACGTCCGCAGCACCCGCTCGCGCCAGTTCGACCAGGTCGGCGCGGCCGGTGGCCCGGCCGACGCGGGCCAGCGCGTAGGCGATGCCGAGCGTGCCGTGCGAGAGGTGGTGGAACCGCGAGGCCCTGCCGGCGAGCGCCTCCCAGTGGACGCCCGCCGGGCTCTGCTCGGCCGTGCGCAGGTAGGGTTCCAACGCGAGCACGGCCAGGTCGGCATCGCCCGCCGCCAGCGCACCGAGGCCGATTCCGGCGTTGCCACCCATCAGTTCGAACCAGTTGCTCCAGCGCGTCCCGTCGAAACGCGCGCGCACCCGCTCCCAGGCCCGGTCCGCGGCGGCAGCGGCGTCCGGCGCGTGCAGTTCCTCGTGCACCGCCCGCAGCGCGAACGCCATACCGGCCAGGCCGCCGTACAGGGAGTCGTCCTCCCAGCCGTCGACGGCGGCGGAGACGCTGCGGGCGGCGCGCAGGGCGGCGTCGCCGTACCGGTCGTCATCGAAGTGCCGCCACGCTTCCAGAAGGACGGGTATGACCCCGGCCGTGCCGCTGTAGAGACGGGGGTCGGGCTCGTCGTCGGAGGGCTTCGTGGTCCAGGCGAGGCCGGCGCCCTCAGCCTCCCGCGCGCTCCCGAGCAGCCAGCGCAGAGCGTCCGCGCTCAGTGCCTCGACCTCGTCCACCGCCACGTTCGTCGCCATCTCTGTCGCCATGGCCCTCACCCTGGCATGCGGCGGGGGACCCGCACAGCAGGCCTGAACTGATCACGGCGGGCGGGGCTCAGGCCATCCAGAAGAAGACCGCCGTCATCCGCTTCTGCTGCAGGGTGGTGCCCCAGTAACGGGTCGCGGTGTGGATCAGGTTGGCGGAGTAGAGCAGCAGGCGGTTGGCGCGGTGCGGGATGCGGATGTCCTCGGCGAAGGAGTCCGGCGTGACGAAGCGGGTGCCGAGGGCGTCGACCAGGTTGTTGTGTGGCGGCGCCACCTGGTTTCCGCCGAGGGTGCCGCCCGGCAGGCTCTGCCGGTAGAAGCTGGTTCCGCAGTTCTTGGGGACCAGGGGGTTGAGGTAGAGCACGGCCGCGTACCGGCAGAGGCTGCGGGAATCGGTGTGGGGGCGGGGCTGGCCCTCGCCCTCGCCGACGACCTGGACGCAGTTGTGGTTGAAGGTACCGCCGCCCGCGGGGCGTTCGGCCCAGATCTTCGGGGCACCGGTCGCGCTGCGCACCAGCCTCTCGACATGGGCCAGTTCGTCGGGTTCGAGCGCCGGCAGGGTGCGCAGGCCCGGCCAGCTCTCGGGCTTGTGGGGGTAGCCCTCGGTCCAGTCGCTCCTGGCCAGACAGCGTGCCCGTACGACGTCCGGGGCCGGCAGCACGTCGTCCAGCACCCAGTAGTCCCGGCCGCGGGTCGGCTTGCGGTACGGGAGCACGGGCAGGGCCGGGGTCGGTTGGGGCATGCAGGGAACGTAGTTCGCATTCCGTCAAGGGCTCGCCACGGAAGCGGTCAACCTTCAGTCAAGGGTGGCTTGCCCTGCGGTTGACTCTCCGGGCGGCGATTGACTCTCCGGACGGCGGTGGGCGCACCTTCCGGCGGTGGCCGTCCCTCCCGGCGGTGGCCGTCCCTCCTGGCGGTGCCCGCCCTTCACCCGGTGGCGTACGGGCCGGGCTCGGCCTTCCGGTGCGTGTGCCCCTTCGGGTCCACGACAGGCGGAAACACCACCCCCGCTGCGGTCTGTGCGCAGGTCGTGACGGATGGCAGGGTCGGTGGACGACGGTCCCACGGCGTCTGGAGCGGAAACGTGCGAGTCCCTTTGACAGCAGGCCAATTGGAGATCTGGATCTCCCAGATCCTGGAGCCGGTGGGCACGGCCTACAACGTGGGTGACTACTACGAGATCACCGGCGCCCTCGACCCGGCCCTGCTGGAGCAGGCCGCGCGCACCGCCGTGGACGAGGCCGGATCGCTGGGCGCACGGTTCGTCACGGAGGCCGACGGGACGCCGGTGCAGGAACTCGGGCCCGCTCAGTGGGAGTTCGACGTACTGGACCTGAGCGCGGCCGCCGATCCGGACGCGCAGGCCGTGGCCTGGATGCGCGCCGACCTCGCCCGGCCGGTCGACCTCACCACCGGTCCGCTGATCGGCGCCGCCCTGATCAAGGTGTCGGCCGACCGCCACCTGTGGTACCGCCGCGTACACCACATCGTGGCGGACGGGCACGGCCTGGCCGCGCTCGCCCGCCGGACGGCCGACCTCTACAACGCGCTGCACAGCGGAACCCGCCCGGACCCCCACCCCTTCGAGCCCCTCACCGTCGCCGTCGAGCACGACCGGGCCTACGCCGCCGGGCGGACGTACCGCTCCGACCAGGAATTCTGGGCGAAGGAGGCGGCGGCCTGGCCGGTCACCGGACGGCTGGAGGCGGACGCGCCGCCCGCCTCCGCGGCCCTCCAGGGCCGCCACCATCTGCCGCCGCCCGCGGTCACGGCGATCCAGGAACAGAGCGAGCGGCTGGCGGTACCGTCGGCGCACTTCCTGATCGCGGCCACCGCCCTGTACCTGCGGCAGATCACCGGAGCGGACGAGGTGACCTTCGGCTGCTCCGTGGGCGGTCGCTCCACCCGCGCGCTGCGCGGGGTCGTCGCACCACTGGCGAACATCCTGCCGCTGCGGGTGCCCGTGGACCCGGATGCCTCGGTACGGGACGCCGTCGCGCAGGCGGACAGCCGGATCCGGCAGGCGATGCGCCACCACCGGTACCGCTACGAGGAGTTCCGGCGCGCGCTGGCCACCGTCGGGGGCCCGGTGGATCCGCCGGGGGTGGGGCCGCTGGTGAACGTCGTGAACTTCGACCGCGACCTGCGCCTGGGAGCGGCCCGGGGCTCGGTCCGCACGCTGACCACCGGCCCCGTCCCGGCGCTCAGCCTGTTCTTCGACGTACGGTCGCCGAGCGAGGGGACGACCGTGAGCGTGGAGGCCAACCCCGCCACCTACTCGGTGGAAGAGACCGACGGCCACGCCGAGGGCCTCGGCCGCCTCGTGGTGGCACTGGCCGCGGCCGAACCCACGGCGCCCCTGCCCACCCCGGACCGGCGGCCGGGATGAGACATCGGCCGGCCGGCAGGCTCCTCGCCGTCACTCCTGGCGGGCGGGGAGCGAGGGGCCCGGGAGTGCTAAGGGCTCGGTGCCGGACGGTGCCCCGCCCACGGAGCGGCACCGGGTCTGGCCGATGAGGAACCCGGCCTGGAAGCGGCTCTTGGCGCCGAGCACCTTCATGACCTCCGCGACATGACGCTGACAGCTGCGGACCGACATGCCCAGCCGCCGCGCGATGGACTTGTCCTCCAGCCCTTCGGAGAGCATGGCGACGATCGCCTCCTGGATCTCGCCGGAGATCCGCACGGCCGAGGTCGCGTCGAAGCTGAGCGGGAACGGCGAGGCGCCGCGCCAGGCCCAGTCGAAGAAGACCCGCATGCTGTGGATCAGCCGGGGCTCGCGGACCAGCAGCGCCGCCTGCGGGTCGTCCGGTACGCCGAGCAGCGCCGCGTGATGGTCGAACACCAGCATGCGGCAGAGGCCCTCGGACTGGGTGCGCACCTCCGCCCCCAGGCTCGTCATCCGCCGCACATGGTCGATTGTCGGCTGGTGGTAGCGGGCGGGATGCTGGTACAGGGTGCGCATGGCGACGCCGCGCGCGAGCATCTGGCGGTCCCGTTCGAGCGCCGCCCGCAGCGACTCGGGCGAACGCGCCCCGCCCGGCTGCGCGGTGAGGACCTCCTCACGACAGTTCAGGGTCAGCTCCTCGATGAGCTCCTCGACCAGACGCAGGCCGTCGACCGTCTCGACATGCGCCGCTTCGGTGTTCCGCGCCTGGCCCGATTCATAGGCGGGAAGCAGCGTTTCGAACATCCAGCGGAACCGCTCGATGTCGTCCTGTTGCTGCCGGACCTCACGCTCCATCGGACGCAGCAGCCGGTTGGCGGCGATCCTCGGCGGCACGATGGCGAAGCGCCCGGGAGTGGCCTCGGAGCAGGACAGCAGCCGCAGGCCCGCGAGTTCCTTGACGGCCCGTTCCGCTTCCTCGGCATCGAGGCCGACGGCCGCGAGATCTTCGATGCTGAATGCGGTGCGGTCCGCCGCAAATTCGAAGACATCCAAGGCTTCCTGGCTCATCTTGATTTCACTGACTGAGCGTGAGGTATTCATGGCCCACCCCTGCCGTACCAGAGTCCTCCCCCGATCGGACCGCAGCCTAGACACGGCCGATCAACAACCGGTCAACGACGAGCAGACGGGAATGCCCGCATGGCGCTGAGAGCGCGGAACGACCCGGGAGAGGGCGTGGCGCACCGCGACCGGAAAGGCATCGGGCGGCGAATAGCGGACCGGCCCGCGGGCGGCGGATTGCTGCGCCGGAACGCGGACTTCCGGAAGTTGTGGTTCGGTGAGAGCGCGGGGAAATTCGGCGCGGCGGTCACCAGCGTGGTGCTGCCGCTGGTGGCCGTCTCCGTCCTGCACGCCAGTACGTTCGAGGTCGGCCTGCTCAACGCCGCGACCTGGGTGCCCTGGCTGGTGATCGGCCTGCCGGCCGGCGTCTGGGTGGACCGGTTGCCGCGCCGAACGGTGATGCTCACCAGTGACGCTCTCTCCTGTGCGCTGTTCGTCTGCGTGCCGCTGGCCTATTGGCTCGACGCCCTCGATGTGGCCCGGCTGCTGCTGGTCGCCCTGCTCGTCGGTACCGCCGCGGTCTTCTTCCAGACCGCGTACACCGCCTATCTCCCCAGCATCGTCGCCCCCGAGGACCAGGCCGAGGGCAATGCCAAGCTGCACGGCAGCGCCTCCGCCGCACAGATCGCCGGGACCGGCGCCGGCGGCCTGATCGCCCAGGTCGCCGGCTCGGTCAACGGCATGCTGACGAATGCGGCGACCTTCCTCATCTCCCTTGTGTGCGTGGCCCGGATCCGGCACCGGGAGCCGGCGACGCCCCCCGCCGAACGGGCGCGGGGCGCGCTGTTGCGGGAGGTCGGCGAGGGCGTCCGGCTGGTGGCGCGCGATCCGTACCTGCGCAGCCTCACGGTCTTCGGCGCCGTCTCGAACCTGTTCCTGGCCGGATACCAGTCGCTGCTCGTGGTGTTCCTGGTCCGCGACGTCGGCCTGACCGGCAGTGGGGTGGGGGTGCTGGTGGCCGTCGGCGGCGCCGGCGGTGTGGTGGGTGCCCTCGTGGTGCGCCGGGGCGTGACCCGGTTCGGGACGGCCCGGGCGCTGCTGCTGTTCGAACTGGGTGTGCCGGCACTCGCCCCGCTGATGGTGCTCACCTCCCGGGACGCCGTCGGCCTGGCCCTCTTCGTCATCGGCTACGCCTCGGTCTCGGTCGGGGTGGTGGCGGGCAACGTCATCAAGGCGGGCTTCCAGCAGGGCTATTGCCCGGCCGATGTGCTCGGCCGGGTCTCCGCGTGCTCGTCGTTCCTCAACTACGGCACCATGCCGCTGGGCGCGCTGCTCGCCGGTGCGCTGGGGACCTGGTGCGGAGTGCGCCCGACGCTGTGGCTGATGATCGCCGGCATCCCGCTGAGCGCGCTGATCCTGCTCTGTTCGCCCCTCCGCAGCCGCCGTGACCTGCCGATGCGGACCGGTGCGACGGGCTGAGGCGGACCGGTGTGACGTGCTGAGGCGGGCCGGTGCGGTGCGCTGAGACGGGCACCGCACCGCTGTGTCGTATGCCCGCTTTGCCCCCTCTCGCCTATGCGACAGGCGTGAATATCAGCCCTCGGCCACCCTGGTGGCTGGCCTATTCCGATGACAGCGTGAACTCCGTCGACCTGTGAACGAATCCGTCGACCTGCGACCGAATCCGGTGACCGAGTCCCGTGGAGTCGGTCGGGAAAGCCCCCTCTCGAGGACATAGGAGAAACCTCCCATGCGTTTAGGTCAATTCCCCCCGGCCGTGCACGGTGGACCGACCGATGAGCGCGACACCGGATGGGGATGACCCACCGGCGCAATAGGCGTAGGACGAAATCCGTGAGAAACGACACGACAGGACGCGCAGCACGATGAGTGATTCCCTTTCCTGGACCATCGAGACCGGAAAGCCGGCCACGACACAGGTCCCGCAGTTCGCGGACGCCACCGAGGCGTGCGCGTGGCTCACCTCGGTCCACTCCGAGCTCCGCGGGGCGCTGCACCGGCACGGCGCGCTGTACCTCCGCGGCCTGCCCGTCCACGACGTCGAGGACTTCGCCAAGGTCCGCGACGTCCTCGTCCCGCAGCGCACGCCCTACCGGGAGAAGGCCACCCCGCGCAGCAGCTACGGCAACGACGTGTACTCCTCCACCGATCTGCCGCCGAATCAGCCGATCCGCATGCACAACGAGAACAGCTACACCCTGACCTTCCCCGGTCTGCTGCTGTTCGGCTGCCTGACCGCCCCCGAAGAGGGCGGCGCCACGCCGGTCGCCGACTGCCGCGAGGTGCTGCGCCTCCTCCCCGCCGACCTGGTCGAGCGGATGCGCACCGCGGGCTGGCTGCTGACCCGCAACTACTCCGAGCACATCTCCCTGGACTGGCGCACCGCTTTCGCCACCGAGCGCCGCGAGGAGGTCGAGAAGTACTGCGCGGACAACCTCGTCTCCTGTGCATGGGACGACTCCGGCGCGCTGCGCACCCGGCAGCTGCGCCCCGGCATCATCCACCACCCCGAGACGGGGGAGGGCGTCTGGTTCAACCACATGGCCTTCTGGAACTCGTGGTCGCTGGACGAGGAGGTCCGGGAGACCCTGCAGGACGAATTCGGCCTCGACGGGCTGCCGTTCGAGACCGCCCTCGGTGACGGCAAACCCCTCACCCGCGAGGACATCGAGACGATCAACGCCGCCTACGAGAGCGCGACCCTGCGGCGCACGTGGCAGCCGGGCGACATCCTGCTCGTCGACAACGTCCTGTCCACCCACGGCCGCGACCCCTTCCGCGGTGACCGGCGCATCGTCGTCGCCATGGGCGACCCGGTCGCGCTGGCGGACTGCCGGCCCACGGTGGCCGCCGCCGCCCGAGAGGAGCAGGCCGTATGACCGGCGTACTCGAAGGCCCGCACGGCCTCGACGCGACCGCCGCCCCCGGTCGGCCCGTCGACCTCATCTCCCGCTTCCAGCAGGCCGTGGCGACCGGCCCGGACCGGACCGCCGTTCGCGACCGGAACGGCGCACTCACCTTCGCCCAACTGGACCTCTTGACGGCCGACTTGGCGGATGCGCTGAGCGGGTCGGGCGTCCGGCCCGGCGACCGGGTAGGGGTCAGCCTGCCCCGGGGCGCGGACCTGGTGGTCGCGCTGCTGGCCGTCTGGCGGGCGGGTGCCGCGTACGTGCCGATCGATCCCGCGTACCCCGGTGAGCGGCGGCACGCGATGGTGCGCGACGCCGGGGCCCGGGTACTGGTGACCACGGCGGCCGCGGGGGAGTGGCCGCTCGGCGTGCACACCCTCGCCGTTGGCCGGCCCGGTGCGACGGCGGACCGGCGCCTGACCCCGCCCGTCCCGGTCGCCGCACCCGCACCGGCCTACGTGATCTACACGTCGGGCTCCACGGGCACCCCCAAGGGCGTCGAGACCACCCGTGGCGGCGTGGCCGCCCTCGTGGCGGCGCTGGAGGAGGCGGGCATGTACGCCCCGGAGCCGCGCGTGGTGGCCTGGAACGCCAGCGTCTCCTTCGACGCCTCGGTCCAGCAGTGGGCACGGGTGTGCCGCGGCGACACCCTGGTCGTCCTCGACGAGGACGAGCGCACGGACCCCGCCCGGCTGAGCGCGGCCCTGGACGCGCACGGCGTGCAGGACCTCGACCTGACCCCCTCGCACTGGCACCTGCTCCGCCACGACCTGCTCGTACGCGCCGCCGAGGGACGGGCACTGCGCCTGTTCATGGGCGGCGAACCGGTCCCCGAGGGCACCTGGCGGGAGCTGGCGGCCGAACGCGCCGCCGGGCGGCTCGAAGCGCTGAACCTGTACGGCCCCACCGAGTGCACCGTGGACACCGCCGCCACCTGGATCGACGGCGGGGCACCGCACATCGGCCCCGCGCTGCCGGGCGTCCGGGCCCACGTCCTGGACACCGACCTGCGCCCGGTGGCCGACGGCGTGGCGGGGGAGCTCTACCTCGCCGGCCCCCAGGTGGCCCTGGGGTACGTCAACCGGCCCGCGCTGACCGCCACGCGCTTCGTCGCCGACCCCTTCGCCGCCGACGGCACCCGGATGTACCGCACCGGCGACAAGGTGCGCCGCCGCGCGGACGGGGCCATGGAGTACCTGGGGCGCATGGACCGGCAGATCAAGATCCGCGGCTACCGCGTCGAGCCCGGCGAGATCGAGGCGGCACTGACCCGCCACCCGGCCGTCTCCGCGGCCGCGGTCACGCTCCACCACAGCCCGGTCTCCGGCGAACAGCTCGTCGCCTACGTCGTGGCCTCGGAGGCCTCGGCGGACTCGGCCGACGAGCCCCCGACCGCCGAGGCGTTCCGCGCACACCTGGCCGCCCTGCTCCCGACGTTCATGATCCCGACCGGGTACACCCGCCTCGAGGCCCTGCCGCTGACGGTCAACGGGAAGGTGGACCTCGCCGCCCTGCCCGCCCCCGAGGAGCACCCGACCGCGGACACGGAGACGGCCGCAGACCGGGAGAACGCCCCCGAGGGCGAGGTCGAGACGCTGATCGCGGCCGTGTGGTCCGAGGTGCTCGGCCGTGCGCACGTCCGTGCCGACGACGACTTCTTCGCCATGGGCGGCCACTCGCTGATCGCGCTGCGCGTCGTGGCCCGGCTCAAGAAGCAGTTCGGGATCGCCATGTCGACCCGCGAGGTCTACCGGCACCCGCAGCTCCGGGACCTCGCCCGGCACGTCGAGACGCTGCGCGCCGCAGCCTGACCGCCGCCCCAGCCCAGCGGGGCACGGGCCGCCGGTCACTGCCCCGCCGCCGGGGTGGCACAGCCCCGGCTCCCCATCCGTACGAGAGGAAGAGGAAGCGAGCCATCATGGCCGGACACAGCCACGCCAGGCAGGACACCACCGTCATCCAGATCAAGGAACGGACCGAGCAGACCTCGCGCACGCTGATCTGCCTGGGGTTCTGCGGCGGCGGCACCGGGCCGTACCACGCCTGGGGCGACTGCCTTCCGGCGGACGTGGCCCTCTCCGCCGTCTGCTACCCCGGCCGCGAGGGACGGTTCCTGGAGCCCTGCGCGACGGACTGGGACGAACTCGCGGCCGACACCACCGCCGCCGTCCTCTCCGCCGTCCAGGGACCGTACGTCCTGTTCGGCCACAGCATGGGGGGCTGGATGGCGTTCGACGTGGCGGCCCGCATCGAGAGCGACGGCGGACCGCTGCCCGAGACGCTGGTCGTCTCCTCGTGCAACGCGCCCGACCGGGGCCTGACGCCCCGCGACATGTTCCCCGCCCGCCAGGACACGGACACCTCGCTGCTGGACTGGATGCGCACCAACGGCCTGATGCCGGCGCACGTCCTGGAGGACCCCGATCTCCAGGAGATGGCGGTGGAACTCATGCGGGCGGACATCCACGTCCGCGACACCTTCCGCTACACGCCGGGAGCCAGTGTGAGCGTCCCGGTGCAGATGCTCTCGGCGACCGACGACGACGTCATCGAGCGGGATGCCGGAAACCAGTGGCGCCGGGTCGCGCTCGGCTCCTACCGCCACGACATCCTGCCCGGGGGTCACTTCTACACCCCCGAGATCTGGCGCCGGCTGCCGCTCCACATCCCCGCACTCACCACCCCGCTCACCACCGGCGCCCCCGCCTGAGCGCGCACCGCCCCGCCCGGCCCCCGCCCACGCGGCTGCTCCGCTCCTCCCTCCTCGCTCCCCTCTGCCCTCTGCCCTCTCCTTCCTTCTTCCCCTCTCGCCTTCCCTCCCTCTCCCTGCTTCGCCTGAAAGGACACCCGCGCGGTGACGAACCCCTTCGAAGACGCCGACGGGACCTACCTGGTCCTGACCAACGACGACAACCAGCACTCCCTGTGGCCGGCGCGGCTGGCACCCCCCATGGGCTGGACCGTGGCGCACGGCGCGACCGGCTACCAGGCGTGCCTCGACTACGTCGACACGCACTGGACCGATCTGACACCGAAGCCGGCCATCGGCAACTGAATCCATTCCGGATCTTCAAGGGAGCGTCATGAGCCAGTCGCAGAATCCGCGGACGGTGCAGGAGGAGTTGCTGTGCGGCCTGTTCGCGCAGGTGCTCGGTGTGCCGAGCGTGGCACCGGACGACAACTTCTTCGCCCTGGGCGGCCATTCGCTCAAGGCCGCCCAGTTGCTCAGCCGGATCCGCTCGGTGCTCGGCGTACAACTCGGGATCCGGGAGCTGTTCGGCGCGCCGACCGTGGCGGGCCTGACGGAACGGTTGACGGCGCAGGGCGCGGACGGGGGCCCGGCGCGCCCGGCGGTGGTTGCCGGTGTGCGTCCTGAGGTGGTGCCGTTGTCGTTCGCGCAGCAGCGGTTGTGGTTCCTGGACCGTTTCGAGCAGAGCCCGACCTACAACGCGCCGTTCGCCTTCCGTGTACGTGGTGCGCTGGAGGTGGAGGCGCTGCGGCTGGCGGTCAATGACGTGGTGGCGCGCCATGAGTCGCTGCGGACCGTCTACCCCGCCGTCGAGGGGGAGCCCTTCCAGCGGATCCTGCCCCCGGAGCAGGCCGAGGTGGACCTCACCGTCGTGTCGTGCGCCGCCGAGGAGGTCACCCGCCGCTTCCACGAGGAAGCCTTCCGGCCCTTCGCGTTGGCGTCCGAGCTGCCGCTGCGGGTGACGCTGTTCACGACGGGTCCGGACGACCATGTCCTGCTCCTGACGTTGCATCACATCGCGAGTGACGGGTGGTCGGAGGCGCCGCTGTTGCGCGATCTGTCGGTTGCCTATGCGGCGCGGTTGGCGGGTGGTGTTCCGCAGTGGATGGCGTTGCCGGTGCAGTATGCCGATTACGCGCTGTGGCAGCGTGCGTTGTTGGCGGAGGTGGGGGAGGAGCAGGCGGAGTTCTGGGCCCGCACCCTCTCCGATCTGCCGCCGGAGTTGGCGCTCCCCACCGATCGGCCGCGCCCGGACCACCCCACCCATGCGGGCGGCCTCCTGCACTTCGGCATTCCCGCCGAGCTCCATCACCGGCTGGACTCCTTGGCCCGCGGGCAGGGAGTGACGACGTTCATGGTGCTGCAGGCGGCGTTGGGGGTGTTGTTGACGCGGCTGGGTGCCGGTACCGATGTGCCGTTGGGTACGGCCACGGCGGGGCGGTCGGACCAGGCCCTCGATGATCTGGTGGGTTTCTTCGTCAACACCCTCGTCCTGCGCACCGATACCTCCGGCAATCCGACGTTCGCCGAACTGCTGGAGCGGGTGCGTGAGGCGGACCTGGCGGCCTTTGCGCACGAGGACCTGCCGTTCGACCGGATCGTGGAGGAGGTCAACCCCGACCGCACCACCAGTCGGCACCCGCTGTTCCAGACCATGCTCGTCCTCCAGAACAACGCACGGGCCAGTCTGGACCTGCCCGACACCCTCATCATCGCGCAGCCGCTCGACTCCGCCCCCTCCAAGTTCGATCTGGGCTGGAGTTTCGCGGAGCAGCGGGACGCCCACGAGAACCCGGCAGGGATCTCGGGGATGCTCCAGTACGCCACCGATCTCTTCGATGCCGACACCGCTGAGCTGCTGCACCGACTGTTCGTCCGGGTGGTGGACGCGGTGACGGCGGATCCGGACGTCGGTGTGGAGGGCGTGGAGGTCTTTGAATCCGCGGCGCAGGAGCGGGCGTTGCTGCGGCGTAGTGAGGAACGGCGCGCTGAGGTGCGGCGTGCTGAGGAGAGCCCTCGTACGGTGGTGGCCTCCGTGACCGAGGGCGGCATGGCGCGGGGGCCGCGGTCGGTGCAGGAGGAGTTGTTGTGCGGCCCGTTCGCCCAGGTGCTGGAGGTGCCGAGGGTCGGGGTGGAGGACAACTTCTTCGCCCTGGGTGGGCATTCGCTCAAGGCGACGCGGTTGATCAGTCGGATCCGGACGGTGCTGGGTGTGGAGTTGGGCGTGCGGGAGCTGTTCCGCGCGCCGACGGTGGCGGGCCTGGCGGAGCGGTTGACGGCCGGGGTCGATGACGGGGTCGCCGCGCGCCCAGCGGTGACTCCCGTTGCGCGTCCTGAGGTGGTGCCGTTGTCGTTCGCGCAGCAGCGGTTGTGGTTCCTGGACCGTTTCGAGCAGAGCCCGACCTACAACGCGCCGTTCGCCTTCGGTATCGACGGCCCGGTGGACGTGGAGGCCCTGCAACGGGCGATCGAGGATGTGGTGGCCCGCCACGAGTCCCTGCGCACGGTCTTCCCCACTGTCGAGGGGGAGCCCTTCCAACGGATCCTGCTGCCCGAGCACGCGGCGGCCAAGGTCTCGGTGGTGCAGTGTGCCGACGAAGACCTGCACGCACTGATCCAGGAGGCCGCCTTCACTCCCTTTGCGTTGGCGTCCGAGCTGCCGCTGAGAGTGACGTTGTTCTCGACCGCTGCCGATGAGCATGTGCTGTTGTTGGTGTTGCATCACATTGCGAGTGATGGGTGGTCGGAGGCGCCGCTGTTGCGCGATCTGTCGGTCGCTTATGCGGCGCGGTTGGCGGGTGGTGTTCCGCAGTGGGTGGCGTTGCCGGTGCAGTATGCCGATTACGCGCTGTGGCAGCGGGAGTTGTTGGCGGAGGTGGGGGAGGAGCAGGCGGCGTTCTGGACCCGTACCCTCTCCGATCTGCCGCAGGAGCTGGCGCTTCCGCTCGATCGGCCGCGGCCGGCGCGGCCGACGCATGAGGGTGGCCTGGTCCGTTTCGAGCTGCCGGCCGCACTCCACGGGCGTCTGGCCTCCCTCGCCCGTGATCACGGCGCGACGGTCTTCATGGCCCTCCAGGCGGCGGTGGCGACGCTGCTGACCAGGCTCGGTGCCGGCACTGACATCCCGCTCGGCACCCCCACGGCGGGACGCACCGACCAGGCCCTCGACGACCTCGTTGGCTTCTTCGTCAACACCCTCGTCCTGCGCACCGATACCTCCGGCAATCCGACCTTCGCCGAACTGCTGGAGCGGGTGCGTGAGGCGGACCTGGCGGCCTTTGCACACGAGGACCTGCCGTTCGACCGGATCGTGGAGGAGGTCAACCCCGACCGCACCACCAGTCGGCACCCGCTGTTCCAGACCATGCTCGTCCTCCAGAACAACGCCGAGGCGACCCTCCGCCTCGCGGACACCACGCTCACCCCCCACCCCCTCGACGCGCACCCCTCCAAGTTCGACCTCAGCTGGAACTTCGCGGAGCAGCGGGACGCCGCCGAGAACCCGGTGGGGATCTCAGCGGCCCTGGTGTACGCCACCGATCTCTTCGATGCCGGCACCGCTGAGCTGCTGCACCGTTCGTTCGTCCGGGTGGTGGATGCGGTGACGGCGGATCCGGACGTCGGTGTGGAGGGCGTGCAGGTCTTTGAATCCGCGGCGCAGGAGCGGGCGTTGCTGCGGCGTAGTGAGGAACGGCGCGCTGAGGTGCGGCGTGCTGAGGTGCGGCGGGATGAGGAGAGCCCTCGTACGGTGGTGGCCTCCGTGACCGAGGGCGGCATGGCGCGGGGGCCGCGGTCGGTGCAGGAGGAGTTGTTGTGTGGCCTGTTCGCCCAGGTGCTGGAGGTGCCGAGGGTCGGGGTGGACGACAACTTCTTCGCCCTGGGTGGGCATTCGCTCAAGGCGACGCGGTTGATCAGTCGGATCCGGACGGTGCTCGGTGTGGAGTTGGGCGTACGGACGCTCTTCGGTGCGCCGACCGTGGCGGGCCTGGTGGAGCAGCTGGCCGCGGACGGGGTCGCGGCGCGCCCGGCGGTGGTTGCCGGTGTGCGTCCTGAGGTGGTGCCGTTGTCGTTCGCGCAGCAGCGGTTGTGGTTCCTGGACCGTTTCGAGCAGAGCCCGACCTACAACGCGCCGTTCGCCTTCGGTATCGACGGCCCGGTGGACGTGGAGGCCTTGCGGCTGGCGGTCAACGATGTGGTGGCGCGCCATGAGGCGTTGCGGACCGTCTACCCCGCCGTCGAGGGGGAGCCCTTCCAGCGGATCCTGCCCCCGGAGCAGGCCGTGGTGGACCTCGCCGTCGTGCGGTGTACAGCGGATGCGGCCGCCGCGCGCCTCCACGAAGAGGCCTTCCGGCCCTTCGCGTTGGCATCCGAACTCCCCCTGAGAGCAACGCTGTTCACGACAGGGACGGACGACGACGGCCAGGTGCTGTTGCTGGCACTGCATCACATTGCGAGTGATGGGTGGTCGGAGGCGCCGCTGTTGCGCGATCTGTCGGTCGCTTATGCGGCGCGGTTGGCGGGTGGTGTTCCGCAGTGGGTGGCGTTGCCGGTGCAGTATGCCGATTACGCGCTGTGGCAGCGTGCGTTGTTGGCGGAGGTGGGGGAGGAGCAGGCGGCGTTCTGGACCCGTACCCTCTCTGACCTGCCGCAGGAGCTGGCGCTTCCGCTCGACCGGCCGCGCCCGGCGCGGCCCACCTACGAGGGTGGCCTGGTCCGTTTCGAGCTGCCGGCCGCACTGCACGGGCGTCTGGCCTCCCTCGCCCGCGATCACGGCGCGACGGTCTTCATGGCCCTCCAGGCCGCGGTGGCGACCCTGCTGACCAGGCTCGGTGCCGGCACTGACATCCCGCTCGGCACCCCCACCGCGGGACGCACCGACCAGGCCCTCGACGACCTCGTCGGCTTCTTCGTCAACACCCTCGTCCTGCGCACCGACACCTCCGGCAATCCGACCTTTGCCGAACTCCTCCAGCGGGTGCGCGAGACCGACCTCGCCGCGCTGGCCCACCAGGACCTGCCCTTCGACCGGATCGTGGAGGAGCTCAACCCCGACCGCACCAGTGGCCGGCACCCGCTGTTCCAGACCATGCTCGTCCTGCAGAACAACGCCGAGGCGACCCTCCGCCTCGCCGACACCACCCTCACCCCCCAGTCCTTCGACAGCGCCCCCGCCAAGTTCGACCTCGACTTCACCTTCGTCGAGCGCACGGCGGCCGACGACGGCCCCGGAGGGATCCACGGCCTCCTGCACTACGCGGCCGACCTGTTCGACCACCGCACCGCCGAGTTCCTGGTCCAGGGCCTGCTGCGGGTCCTCGGCACGGTCAGCGACGCGCCGGACACCCGCATCGACACCCTGGACCTGCTCTGCCCGCAGGAGACCGCCCGCATCCTGACGCAGTGGAACGACACCGACCGTGCGCTGCCCGACGACCGGCTGCTGCATGAGGTCTTCGAGGAGCACGCCCGGCGCTCGCCCGACGCCACCGCCCTGGTCGATGCCCACGGTCGGCTGACCTTCGGAGAGCTCAACTCCCGGGCCAACCAGCTGGCCTGGCTGCTGATCGGCCAGGGAGTGGGGGCGGACCAGCACGTGGCGACCCTGATGCCGCGCACCGCCGAGCACCTCGTCGCCCAGCTCGCCGTGCTGAAGGCCGGCGCCTGCTACGTACCGCTGGACCCGGAGTACCCGGTCGAGCGGCTCGGCCTGATGCTGGCTGACGCGGCCCCCGTGCTGCTGCTGACCGACATGGCGGGCGAGGCCCGGCTGCGACCGCACTGCACGGCGGAGCTGCCGGTCCTGCCGCTCGACGATGCCGCCGTCCACGCGACCCGCGCCGGGTACCCGTCCGTCGATCCCGCCCCTGAGGACCGTCCCGTACGGCTGCGCCCGGAGCACCTCGCCTATGTGATCTACACCTCCGGTTCGACGGGCCGGCCGAAGGGCGTCGCGGTCGAACACCGCGGCCTGATCAACCTCTTCCACGGCCACCTCGGCGAGGTGCACGCCGCGCAGGCGGCGGGCGGGCAGCGGCTGCGGGCCGCGCTGACCGGCCCGCTGACCTTCGACTCGTCCTGGTGCCCGCTGCTGTGGCTGATGGGCGGCCATGAACTGCACCTGGTCGACGACGAGACCCGCCGGGATCCGCAGGCGCTGGCCGGGTACGTCGCCTCCGAGGCCATCGACTACCTGGAGATCTCACCGACGTTCTGCCGCCAACTGATGGCGGCCGGGCTGCTGTCGGCCGACCGGCCCGCCCGGCCGCGGGTGATCGAGCTCGGCGGCGAGGGCTGCGACCAGGCCCTGTGGAGCGAACTGCGGACCGTGACCGGGACCGCGATCGTCAACGGCTACGGTCCGACGGAGGCCACGGTGTACGTCACGTACGCGTACGCCGCGGACCACGAGCGGCCCACGATCGGACGGCCGATGGGGAACAACCGCGTCTACGTCCTGGACGCGGGGCTCAGGCCGGTACCGCCCGGGGTCACCGGCGAGCTGTACCTGGCGGGGGCCGGAGTGGCCCGCGGCTACGTCGGCCGGCCCGCGCTGACCGCGCAGCGGTTCGTGGCCTGCCCCTTCGGCGGACCCGGTGAGCGGATGTACCGCACCGGGGACCTGGCGCGGTGGACCGCCGACGGCGCCCTGGAGTACGTGGGCCGCACCGACGAACAGGTCAAGATCCGGGGCTTCCGGATCGAGCCGGGCGAGGTGGAGACGGCGCTCGCCGGTCACGACGCGGTGGGCGACGTCGCGGTGATCGTGCGGGAGGACCGGCCCGGTGACCGGCGGCTGGTGGCCTATATGGTTCCCGCACGAGGCGGTGACGGCCCGGCGGCGGAGCTGCCGGACGCGGGCGCGCTGCGGCGCTTCGCGGCGGCCACGCTGCCGCGCCACATGGTGCCGTCCGCCTTCGTCCTCCTGGACGCCCTGCCGCTGACCGCACGCGGAAAGCTGGACCGGCGTGCGCTGCCGGCACCGGGCGGCGGCGCGGCGGAGCACCGGCGCGGTCCGCGCACGGTGCGCGAGGAATTCCTGTGCGGACTGTTCTCGCAGGTGCTGGGCGTGCCCGAGGTGGGCATCGACGACGACTTCTTCGCGCTGGGCGGCCATTCGATGCTCGCCACCCGGCTGATCGGCCGGATCCGGTCCGTGCTCGGGGCCGAGCTGGACTTAAGGACCCTGTTCGACGCCCCCACCGTCGCCGAACTCGCCGAACGCCTCACCGGGGACCGGCGGGAGGACGCGCTCGCCGTGCTCCTCCCCTTGCGCAAGGCCCGTCCGTCGTCGTCCCCCCGTGCGGCCGCCGCACCCGTCCCGCTGTTCTGCATCCATCCGGCGGCCGGCATCAGCTGGGTGTACTCGGGGCTGCTGCGCCACCTGCCGCCCGACCAGCCCGTGTACGGCCTCCAGGCGCACGGGCTCACCGAGCCGGACGCCGCCCCGGACAGCATGGCGGAGCTGGTGCGGTCCTACCTCGCGCAGGTCCGCGCGGTCCGGCCGCAGGGTCCCTACGCGCTGCTCGGCTGGTCCTTCGGCGGCCTGGTGGCCCACGAGATGGCCGTCCAGCTCCAGGAGGACGGCCAGGAGGTCGCCTCCCTGGTGCTGATGGACAGCTTCCCGCCGGGCGGCGGCACCCCGCGCGGGGACGAGGCGGGCAACGAGGCCGAGCTCCGGCAGGCGCTCTTCGCCTCGCTGGGCCGGCAGCCGGACGCCGGGGACCCCGCCGGGCCACTCGCCCTGCTCGGGGAGCGCGGCACCGCGGCCATGCTGCGGGTCTTCGCGCACCACGGCGACCTCCAGAGCGGCTGGGTGCCCCGCACCTTCCAGGGCGATGCGCTGCTCTTCGAGGCCACCGAGGGCAAGGCCGCGGACGCCCCCCGGCCGCACGACTGGCACCCGTACGTCACGGGCCGGGTCGAGGTCACCCCGGTGCGCGGCGCACACGGCGAGCTGACCCGCCCGGATCAACTCGCGCAGATCGGACCGGTGCTGGGCGCGTGGCTGGAGCGCGGGCGCGGGTGAGGCCCGTACGTGCGTGACACGTCCCGCCCGGGCGCCGAGGGTGACCCGGGCGGGACATGTCACGGGAAGACAGCGACGACCGGCCCGGCCTGCCGCAACTCCCGGTACAACGCGGCGGCCTTCGCCAGGTGGCCGTCCGCCTGGTCGGACCGCCCCACGGCACGCAGGGCGTCGCCCAGTACCTGGTGGCTGCGCGCCAGTAGCTGCTGTTCACCGGCGTCCTGGGCACCGGCCAGCGCCTCCCGGGCGTGGTCGACCGCGGCCTCGGCGTCGTGGGCCCCCAACAGGGCCTCGGCCAGCCGGAACTGGCACTCCGTCGCGTTGCGGAGATGCTGTGTGGCCCAGGCCCGTTCCAGCACCCGCCGGTACAGCCGGGCCGCCGTGGCGTGCTGACCGCCGTACAACATGCTGTCCGCCTCCGTCATCATCACCCTGATCAGCCATTTCGCGTCCTGGTAGCGAGTGAGGACGGCGGCCAGCTCCCGGCACTGCGCCCCGATGGCGGCCAGATCCGTCTGCCGCTCCGGATCCAGGACCTCGATCTGGAGCAGGATGGTGCGGCGCCGGGCGACCAGCGCCTGGTCGCCGGTGGTCGCGGCCAATGCCACCGACCGCTGTGCGTATCCGCGGGCCGCCTCGAAGTTGCCGAGCTGAAGCTCCAGACCGGCCAGCATGGCGAGGGTGAACAGCACGGCGAGGAAAGGCCGCTCACCTTCGGCGGGCTTGGGCGCCGCACCGAAGATCTCCACCACTTTCTGCAGATGCTCGCGGGCGCGGTGCGGGGAGCCGGAGCTGGGGGACTTCCTGAGGATCGTGCCCGCCGCGTAGTAGGCGGTGCCGATCACGGGTCGGTCGCAGTGCGCCAGCGCCGCCGGGAGCAGGGCGGTGGCGGCCCGTCCGAGCGCCCCCAGGGGCAGCATCTCCTCGAAGCAGGGCACCAGGGTCAGCACGTCCACGGCCAGCGCCACCGCGTCCGGATCGCCGTCGGCCGCGACCTGTTCGACCACGGCGGTCAGCGCGGGCAGTGCCCCGCGGACCCACCGCACCGCCTCCGGCGCGCCGGACATCTCCAGGTCGGCGGTCCTGCGCGGGTGGATCTCCGCGGTCAGCGGGCCGCTCAGCGGCTGGGTGGCCCGTACGGCCGCGACGACTCCGGCGCACAGGAAGTCGATCGCGCCGCGCACCACCGCGCGGTGTTCGGCGGCGGACAGCTCAGTGCGGGCCTTCTGCCGTGCGTACGCCCCGACCAGGTCGTGGAAGTGGTAGCAGCCCGGCGACCCGGTCTCCAGCAGCGCGGCATCGACCAGCGCCTCCAGCACGTCCTCCGCCTCCTGCTCCGGCATCCGCAGGGCCGCCGCCGCGGCCCGCACATCGAACTCGGCGCAGTGCGGGACCGACAGGGCGAGGAACGCCCGGGCGTGCCGGGCGGGCAGTTGTGCGAACGACATCTCGAACACCGCCTCGACCGTCACCTCGCCCACCCGTAGCTCCGCGAGGAGCCGGGCCTGATCCGAGACCCGCTCCAGCAGCGCGGCGACGCTCCACCCCGGCCGGCCCGCCAGCCGTGCCCCGGCCGCCCGCAGCGCGAGCGGCAGGTGGCCGCAGGCCGACGCCAGCGCCGCGACCGCGTCCGGCTCCTGCTGGGTCCGGTGGATTCCGGCGATCTTGCCGATCAGTTCCACGGCGTCGTCGACGCCGAGTCCCCCCAGCGGCAAGGTGACCGTGGCGGGCATCGCGGCCAGGGTGCGGCCGGTGATCAGCACGGCGCACCCGGCGGCGCCCGGCAGCAGCGGTTCCACCTGTGTCGTGGTCGCGGCGTTGTCGAGCACGACGAGGACAGCCCGCCCCGAGAGCAGGGTGCGGAAGAGCGCCGCGCGCTCGGCCAGGGAGGCCGGTATCCGCTCGGTGGGCAGGCCCAGCCCGGTCAGGAAGCCCGCGAGGACCTCGGCCGGTTCGGCGGGCTCGCCGTCGGGCGCCCGCAGGTTCGCGTACAGCTGGCCGTCCGGGTAGCTCCCGGCGACCGCGTGCGCCGCCCGCAGGGCCAGCGCCGTCTTCCCGGCCCCGCCCATGCCCGTGATGACCCCGACGGCGTGCGCCCGGCCCGTGGTCAGCGCGGAGACCAGCTCCGCCATCTGCTCCCGGCGGCCGGTGAAGTCGGACGGCACCGGCGGCAGTTGGGCCGGCTCCGGCGCGGGGTCGACGCCCTTCGGTTCGGTCGCCGCCCGCGGTGCGGCATCCGCTCGGCCCTGGGCGGGGGCCAGGCTGGTGTGGTCCCCCGCCAGGATCGCGGCGTGCAGGGTGCGCAGCGCGGGCCCGGTGTCGATGCCCAGGTCCTCGGCGAGCACCCGGCGGGCGCGATCGTAGGCCGCCAGCGCCTCGGCCGCGCGCCCCGACCGGTACAGGGCGAGCATCAACGCACCGTGCAGACGCTCCCGGTAGGGGTACGTCTTCAGGGCCCGCGCGATGTCCGGCACGGCCTCCGTATGGCGCCCGCACGCCAACAGCAGCTCCAGCCGGTACTCCAGCGCCGACGCCAACTGCTCGCCCAGCGCACGACGCCAGTCCCGCGCGAACGGCCCGGGCAGCCCCGCCAGCGCGGGTCCCTGCCACATCGCCAGCGCCTCCTCCAGGCAGGCGGCCCCCGCAGCGGGGTCACCGGCGTCGGCGTGCCGCCGGGCCCGCGCGCTGAGCCGTCGGAAGAGCAGGGCGTCCACCCGGTCCTCGGGGAGCTGGAGGACGTATCCGTCGGCCATGGTCTCGATGGTGGCCCGTGCCGCACCGCTGCCCGGTTCCGCGCCGGCTTCACGGTCCAGGTGCGTGCGCAGCCGGTGGATGTAGGTGACGACCACCCGCCGGGCGGAGGCGGGCGGATCGTCGAAGTAGAGGCCGTCGACGAGTTCGTCCACCGTCACCAGCGTGCCGGGGCTCAGCGCCAGGGCCGCCAACACGGTCTGGGGGCCGGGTGCGCCGGGCCGGGTGGCGTCCCCCCGGGCCGAGACGTACCGGACGGGACCGAGCAACCGGATCCGGTCCGCCCCCTGCACCGCGGGCAACTGCGCCCTGATCGCCCGCGGTTCTGTCGTATGACGGCCTTGCGAATCCACTGGACCTTCCGGATGCCAGGAGACCTGCCGGTCTCCTTGATTCTTTTGGCGAGGATCATAGGCCGCGGGCAGGTGCGCGAACGCCGGTGGACTGCACAGCACCCTCGCTCACCGCGACGCGGCCGTTCCTCCCATGGGGCCGGTGGCGCGCCCGCACGGTCGCACAGGCGCCGGGTCCGCCGTGCTACGGCTTCCCGGTGCCCGCCGGCATTCGGCCAACGTTCGGCTGACAGCGACCCGTTGGCCGCATGTGCGGTGCGCCCACCCGGCCGTCGGGAGGCGAGCGGGGCGTGCGCGGCGGCTGCGGGGTCCTGGCCGTGCCCGGGCCTGGCTCGCGCCAGCTCGGGCACGCGGGGTTCGCCGTGTGGAAAGGCGTCAGTTGTCGGTGCCGTCGCCGGGGACGGCATCGGTGGGGGTGGTGTGCCAGTTGGTGACGATGGGCTTGTCGACGGTGACGGAGCCGGTGGTGACGCTCGCCGGGTTCGGGTCGGACGTG
>NZ_JBFAEA010000028.1:0-89170 GCF_040641675.1 Streptomyces sp. NPDC020742 | reverse complement strand
TTGGCACGCTGTTGAGTTCTCAAGGAACGGACGCTTCCTTTGTGCCTGTTTCACCAGGCTCTCCGGGCGCTTCCCTTCGGTCTTGCGTTTCCGACCCTATCAGATCCTTGCGGCTCCGATTTTCGCCGGTGCGTTTCGGCCTCTCGGCTTCTTCGCGGTTCCGACTCTATCAGATCCGTTGCCTCGCCTTGTCGGCTCGATTTCGGTTCCGATTCCCCGTCGGAGGGGGTTTGCCTTTCGGCGTGATCACTACTTTAGCGGAATCCCTCGGCGACTCGTAATCGAGTCCTGGTCCGAATTCCGGCATGCCGAAATTGTTCCCGGTGAGGGGCCGTTCAGTAGTGGTGTGCCGCTGAAGCGGCGGGATGGCTGCCCTGGGGCCTGTCGGCTCCGTGGCAACTCGAAGAACTTACACGATCCTCTGGGTGCGGCGCGACTTGGGGGGGGCGGGACCGTGACGGACTCATGGAGCGTTGGTCACGGCCCCCCACCCCGCTGAAGGTTTCGCCGCTCTCCAGGAGCCAGCACCTGGCGCCTGGCATGTGGCACCGGAGTGCCGGGAATCCAGGCGCCGAGGGTTGCTCCGGGCGCCCAACCAACCGACCGCGGAACTACGCCAAAACGCGGCTTGCGGCGCGGTAGCGCGCACAGGGAAACCGCAGGTCAAGCGCCCTTCGTGGCCCGCTCCAGCACCACGACGCACTCCACATGGTGCGTCATAGGAAAGACGTCAGCATGGACGGCCGTGCCCGAAATAGCAGGTCAGGCATCGTTTTCGAACTCGGCCAGGGAGACGTACGGGGCTCGGAGCGTCAAATGAGCGTCACGGCAGTGAATTGGCGACACGGGGGAAGATCGCTGCGAGTTCCTACGCCACCGCCCCAACGCCCGTGGTCGTTAACAGCCTGATGCACCCGTTTGGAGGACCACTGCACGCTAGGCGCCTTCAGCGCCTAGGTTGGTCTTCCCGTCCACGGACCGTCGAGGAGCCGACGTGGTGAAGTACGCGTTGACGGAGCCCCAGGTCGACTTGCTCCGCGAGATCGCGGCAGCTTCCAGTGCGATGCCCATCCCACCTGCCCGGACCCAGACATCCTGGGCCTTGGAACAACGGGACCTGATCAAGCGGACCTGGCGCGGGAGCGGACACGTCGCCGTAGTCACTGCGGACGGCCGTTACTACCTCAAACACGGCAAGCATCCCCGACAGGTCCAGGCCGAGAAAGAGCGGCTGAAGGGCGATGCCGCCCAGGCCGCGCGGGCTCCTGCCGACGGGGCCGAGCTAATCTCCCGTCTGCAGTCGGCCTCGGAGAAGATCACGGTTCCCGATCCTGCCGCGCAAACCCGGGGTCGATGGCGGGCTGCGTACTACGACGCGCTCCACCATGGGAACGTACCCACAGGGCACAAGCTGCGGTGGAACGGCCGACAGCGCGGCGACTGTGTCTTCACGCTGATTGACGAGGAGGCTGCGAAGGCAGCACAGCCTCCTCCCGTTCCGGTCGTCGACGTGCCGGAGACTCTCGATCGCCCTCATCGTCTCGTTCGTGCGACGCGCAAGGCTCTCGGCCGATCCCAGAGGGTGGTCGACACCCGGGGCAAGCCGGAAGTCATCCCGCTGTACCTGTCGCGTCCACTCGCCGACCGGGCCCTGCGGATCATGCACGCACTGTTTACTGAAGCGGAAGGCCGCGGCTACGCGGTCGAGGCCCAGAGCGACCTGAAACGGGGTGAAGCCGCACACATGGTCGCGATCGTGATCCGGTGCCGGGCCTTTCCTCTCGTTCTCACGGAGCGGACGACCAAGGTCCCGCACGAGCCGACACCGCAGGAGCTCCGTCAGCAGGAGCGCAATCCCTGGACGCGCCTGCCCAAGTACGACGAAGAGTTCAACGACCGCCTCGCTCTCGGCGCGCCCTCCGGGAGCTGGTACCAGCACTCGTACTCCTACAGCGACGGTGCCCGGTGGACACTGGAATCACGGCTGGGACATCTACTGCAGGATCTCGAACGCCTTGCGGCGGAAGCCGACCGTCGGGAGCGGGAGAAGGAGCTGCGTGAGGCCGAACAGCGGCGCCGCTGGTACGCGGCCGTCGCGCGGGCTCGCGAGCAGCAGATCGACCAGCACCGGGCGACGGTTCTTACCGGGCAGATTCGGGCCTGGCGGAAGGCCGACGAGATCCGCGCCTTCTGCCAGGCAGTCCGCGCCCGAGCCGGCGACGCGCCGGTTGCGGCGGACGAGGCAGACTGGCTGGAATGGGCTGAGGCATACGCGGTGCAACTCGACCCCCTACAGGGACCCTTGCGCACTCCTGTGGATCCGTCGGCCGGGCGGGAGGGGCTGCGTGAGCTGGCGAAGATCGATGCCTACGCCTACCCGTGGCCGTTCGACGCCGACGGCCGCTGGACGCTTCCCGACGACCAGCCAACCGACCCGCGAACGTGACCCGGCCCCAATCCAACCGGGAAACGCCTTCGCGCTGTCCGTGGAGGACAGCGCGAAGGAACGTTCATGCGACGATTGTGAGCGGGGTTTCCATGCGTTTCCAGGCTCCCAGCACGGCCTTATGCGCGTCCGGCTGGAGGTGGGCGTAGCGCTGGGTGGTCTGGAAGCTCTCGTGGCCGAGAAGGTGCTGGACCTCATAGAGCGAGACCCCCCTCTGGACCAGCCACGAAGCGCAGGTGTGGCGCATGGAGTGCGGCGGGTAGTGCGGGACGAGTTGCAACTCGCCGTCGTCGCCGAAGTGGTAGGCAGCCTCGACAGCAGGCCACCAGGTCTGCCGACGCCAGTTGCTGTCGGCGAGGAGGCGCCCGGAGCGGCCCTTGGTGATGGTCGTGAAGACCACTGCGTCGCGGTCGAGCCGGTGGATGTGGCGTTCGAGGGCCTCCAGGACGTGGGGCGGGAGCGGGACCTCCCGGCGGCTCTTGGAACTCTTGGGGTACTCCTTGATGCCGCTCTTGGTATTGACCTCCACCACGAAAAGGCGGGAGCGGCGCGTGTCGATGCGGTGGCGGTGCAGGCCGGAGAGCTCTCCCCAGCGCAGTCCGGTGTAGAAGCCGAGCAGGCACATCGTCCGCCAGGCGGGGGCGAGTCCGTCGAGGATGCTCTGCGCCTGGTCGGGCGTGAACCACTGCGGCGGTTTGACCGCGATGGGCGGCAGATCGATGCTGCGGCACGGGCTCACCGCGATCACATCGTCGTCGACCCCCGCGCGCATGATGGACGACGTCAGGTTGTAGGCCCGCTTGATCGCGGCAGGGCCTGTGCCCTTCTCGACCAGGGAGCGGATCCAGCTCTGGACGTCCATGCGGGTGATGGCCCGCATTTCCCAGTCCGCCCAGTAGGGCATGACGTGGTTCTTGATGCTTGATGCGTCGCCCCGGAGTGTGTGGGGTTCGACGATGCGGGCGTTCCACCACCGGTCGTGCCACTCCCGGAACGCGGTTTCGCCGGCCCGCGGGTCGCGCATGCCTCCGCGGGCGAACTGGGTCTCCAGCTCAATGCCCCAGGCCCGCGCCTGGGCCTTGAGGGGGAAGGACTCGCTGAACCGGTCTCCGGCCCGGTTGCGTACGGTCGCCTGCCACTTGCCGGACTTCAATTTGCGCAGGTACGCGGTACTACTCCTTAGTTCGGAAATGGTGAGGGCTGGACTGGGGGCGAGAGATCACCGACGGGGGCGCGGGGCACCAACCAGCCTCCTGGCGATGAACTCCTCCAGCCCGGCAGCAGGGACACGGACGCGGGATCGTTCCGTCCCGGTGCGCAGGTCGACGACGGGGAGGTCTCCGGCGGCGATGAAGCGGTAGACGGTGCGGCGGTCGACGTCCAGGGCTGCGGCGACAGCGGGGATGGACAGCAAATGGGCAGGCATGCGCGAGTCCTCGGAAACAGAGGGGGAAGGCCAAGCAGGTGAATTGATTCAGCCGGGCTGTCGGCGGTCCACGGCGCAGGTCAACCGGCCCTGTCAGGGCAGTGGGACCAGATCGCTGAGGGGCCGAGCCATGTGACACGGCCGCATGAGGTGAGGACCGACGACGTTCGAGATGTGCTCGGCGGGTGGTCTCGCGCTCGGATCGTGAGTCGGAGCGCGGGACGGGAAACTACCGCTCGGGAACGACCGGAAGGCGCAGGATCTCTTCCAGGTGGTCCCAGTCGATCTCGACGTCTTCCAGCCGGAAGCGGTGGGGGTAACGCAGCGCAATCCAGCTCGCGCTCATACCGGCCCACTCGGCGACACCCCATGCCGGAACGCCCGCCTCGAGCCAGCGGTCCAGACAGGAGTCACGCAGGCTGGAGACCTGCTCCCCCAAGCCCGCTTTCACCTCGTCCGAGCTCAACACCGCTTGGCGAGCCCGCCTCCACGCCCTCTTGTACTCGGAGGACGCCAACGGCCCACCCCGCTCAGCAGGGAACAGCAGATCTTCTGCTTCCAAATCCGCCTCGTCGATCCAGCGCCCCAGCACACCCACGATGTCCGGGGAGAGAGGAACCCTCCGGCCCTCACTGGCACGGACCAGCACCTCCCCGAACTCCCCGTCCGGGAGCGTCACGTCGTGCACCCGAACCGATGCTGCTTCGCCCGGCGAAAGCGCGGTGCCCGCTATAGAGGCGAGGAAAGGGAAAACGGCCCCCGAAGATTCCTGCTGGATCCACTCCAGAAGGGCGCGGACATGGTCCGCAGAGAGCAAGGAAGATTCGTCTATCGCAGGCTTCGACAAGCTACATGACTCCTCACACGAGACATCGGGACGCGTCGGCGCCCCCTGGTAATTCAATGGTCCTGAGAAGCGCCGGTTTGGCCAACCGGCGATCGTCGGCTATGTTGCGCCCGCGACGCACCTCTCGCGGACCCGTTGGTGCACAGAGAGCAGGTTCCACTTTCCAAAGACCGCTCTAGGTTTGCTTCCTTCGCCGAGTTAATCCAGTCCGTACAGGACTCAATGTGTCTGCTGTCGGTGAATCAGAACGAAACCACCCATACCTGGACCTCGGCGGCCAGGAATCACGAGAACAGAGCAGGTGCCTTCTAAGCCCCTGCTCCGTGTCTTTAGGGCGCCGCCCGGCCTGCCGAGAAGTTCCAGTCCGCGGCCTGGGCAGGGCGAGGGGGTCAGTGGTGTCCGTGGGCGCTGCCGGCAGCTCCACCGAACAGCCGGGCGACGGCGCGGAAGGGGAGTGTCCGCATCTTCGTGCGCGGCTGCGCGCCAGCCTCGGGGCGTATCCCTGAAGTGGCGGGCGAGGTGGCTTGTTACGAGTGTCGCGCGTGTCTGCTTAGGGGCGTCGGTCGGCAGCCGTGCTTCGGTGAGTCGCCCTCGTGTGGCCTTGCGAGGTCCTGATGGACACGCTTCTGCGCACAGGGCGGTGCAGCCCGGAAGATCGTACCCATTGATGCGTTTCATGCCTGCCTTCCAGCCAATGTGATCACGCAGAGTGCCTATACGTATGCGTTCGGTATTTGACTGGCTAGGCTTCTCGAAGCGGACGCGCCCGCCCGCCGAATGGCGGGGTGCGCTTCCATTTGTCCCTTGTGGCGCAAGTAGAGGGCGGGATCGCTGTGACGTCACGCGTCGAAGATGTACGAAAGCTCCTCGCCCAGGCGGCTCCGGGAGGCTCGGTCGAGATCCCGGCGTCCGTGTTCGCCGACCCCGACGCCGCGGCGCTCGTGTTTCCGGGCGGCACACTACGGATCGACGGTGCGGTGTGTGACCCGCAGGCCCTGTCGGCCGGCGGGCAGGCCAGGATCACGGCATCCACGGCGCCGGTGGACCTGGCGTTCACCGCTGACGGCGAGCGGGTGACCGGAACCCTGGCCATGGTCGATCTAGGCGAAGGCCGCGGTCTGGTCCTGGTCGACGGCGCTCCAGAAGGTACGGATCTGCCTGCCGGGGCCTGGGCCTTGGTGGATGGCCGGGTGCTGCGGCTGGCCAGGCGTATTTCCGCGCCGCCGGTCGACCCCGAACGTCTGGATGGCCTGGGCCGTGCCCTGCCCGCCCGGCAGCACCGCAACCGGGCGGACCGCGACCACACACCTCAGGCGCTGGTTACCGAGCACGGCATCTTGACCCCCCGTCCCGGGCCGCGGCTTCGTAAGGGCATGCGGGTGCTGGAGGCGCCGACGGTGCGCGGCTGGTCGCCGATCGGCACGCCCGGCGGCGAAAACGGCCTGAGCGTCGACTACTACAGTCCGCCGCTGCGCATCGCCGGCGCTCTGACCGCGCTGCCGGACGGCGCCCCCGGATACTCGACTGTGGTCGGGGGCGTGCTGCTGGTGGACACCGGCGCGTTCAACGGCTCCGCGATGGGCGCCTACGTCGTGCCCGATGGCTCCGGGGCCGATCCGTCGCTGTTCGCCTACGGTTCCCTCGGCAGCCAGGTCGGGTTCGGGCCGCGGCAGTTCCAGGTGCGCGGTATCTCCGCCGGGTTCGGCTGGAACAGCCGTGTGCGGGTGCCGGCCGCCGACGCTTTGGGCGACTTCCCATTCCTGATGGCTTTGGACAATCCGGGTGCGATCGGCGCGGACGGCGACGAGGTCGACCCGCTCAAGGTCCTCAGCGAGCTGATCGGCGTCGGAAACCCGTGGGTGCGTGCGCAGGAGGGCGACCTGTGGTTCGCCGCCGGTTTGGCCTTCGACTGCTTCGAGACGTTCAGCGGCCGCGCCATGGCGCTGGTGCAGACCGGCTCCGACCTGACGATCAGCCTGCTGGGCGCGGCGGGGATGCAGCTGCCCACCAAGAGCGACAAGAAGATCGCCCGGGTGGAGATCGGCATCGAAGCCACGTTGCGTCCGACGGCCGGGGAGCTGAGCATCGGCGCGGCGTTCACCGAGAAGACGTTCCTCATCGACCCGAACTGCAAGCTGCGCGGCGGCGTCGGCATGAAGTTCTGGTTCGGCAACCACCGGCAGGCCGGTGACTTCGCGTTCGTGCTCGGCGCGATGCCCAAGGGGCGGGAACTGCCCGCCCGCTACCCGCGCCAGCAGCCGGCCGGCCTGACCTGGGGCGTCGGGTCGACCGTCAACATCACCGGCAACGCCTACGCCGCGTTCACCCCCAAGTCCCTGATGGCCGGCGGTTCCCTGGACGTCGTCTTCCAGTCCGGCATGCTGCGGGCCTGGCTCACCGCCCGGGTGGACGCGCTGCTGGAGTGGAACCCCTTCTACTTCGATGTCGGCATGGGCATCCGGGTCGGGGTCTCGGCGACCATCAAGGTCTGGTTCGTCAAGGTCAGGATCTCGGTGGAGGTCGGCGTCAGCGTCCGGATCTGGGGCCCCGCGGTCGGCGGTGAGGCCACCGTCCACCTGTGGTTCATCTCCTTCACCATCGGCTTCGGCGCCAGCCGCCGTAACAAGACCCCCGCGCTGGACTGGGGCGGCTTCCAGGGCATGCTGCCGCCGCCGGAGAACATGGTCCGCACCACGGCGATTGCCGGCTACGCCGGTGAGGGCGCCCCGGCCACCCGCGGCGATGTCAAGCCGTGGCTGGTCAGCAGCGGCGGTTTCACCTTCACCGCCGATACCCAGGCCCCGGTCAGCAAGGTCTGCCTGAACCAGGGCGCCGACACCGTCGAGGCCGCCTCCGACACGGCGGTCGACATCCTGCCCATGCACGTGCGGGACAAAGGCAGCGAGCTGCGCATCTGGCTCACCTACAACGGCCGGCCCGGTGCTCTGGGGCCCTGGGGGCGTGCCGTCCAGCGCGGCAACGTGCCCAACGGCCTGTGGGGTGTCCAGGCCGACGCATCCGGCGACGGGATCATCCCCAACCGGATCCTCGGAATGCGCCTGACGTCGCCGCCGGTCGACCACGGCACCTCCACCGGGTTCCTCGACGAGGAGGCCATCTCCTTCGACCCGATCACCCTCGACGGCAACCAGCCGCTCGCCGCAGAGCCCGCCACGGGCCCGGTCCCGACCCGTCCCGGTGGCGTCATCGCCGCGATCCGGGATGGCATCGACACCACCGCCACCCGGAACGACCGCGCCGCCCTGGCCCAGGCCCTCACCGGCCTCGGCGCGAACCTCGGCACCCTCGACACCAACCTGAGCGCCTACGCCCACGCAGCGGGCACCGCCTTCACCGCCGAACCGATGCTGGTCGCGGCCGGCTGACCCCCGCGCCACCCCAGGGCCGCCCGGGACCGTGCCCCGGGCCGGTCCGCGATGCCGTGCACCCCGCGTCCGCCACTCCGCCCTCACCCGCCCGCCGCCGCGTCCTGTCGAAAGGCACGCCCGTGACCACCACACCCGACTCCCGACCGCGCACCAGCGAGCCGGGCGCCGAACACCGCACCCGGTTCTTCGACCACCGCATCCCCTCCCTGTACGCCGGCCGGTACCGGATCGACAACCGGCAGACCCTCGAGGACGTCGGCGGAGCGGACCGCGTCATCGACGCCACCCCGCAGCCCTTCGACGTCGTCCAGCCGCGCTTCAGCTTCGACCCGACCGGCATCAACGCCCAGTTCCCCGTGCCGGACGCCGTCGGCACCTACAGCCAGACCCTCCCGCACATCAACCTCGACGTTCCCGGCCTGCCCTGGAACCGCCCCCTGGGCCCCGGCCATCCGGCTGCCGTCCCGTGGATGGCCCTGCTGGTGTTCCGCGAGGACGAGCTGCCGGAGGACCCGGACGCGGTGGGCCTGGTCAAGGCAGGAACAGTGCGCCGGCTCCTGGACGGCGCCCTCGGCACCGGCAAGCCCCCCGCTCTGCCACCGGAGAGCCTGCGCCCCGACGAGTACGACGAGCAGTGCGCCACCGTCCTCGTCCCCAACACCCTGTTCGACGCCGTGAAGCCACTGCCCACCGAGATGGGCTACCTCGCGCACCTGCGCGAGGGCGGACGCCCCGACGCGACCCGCGCCGGCGACGACCCCGAACCCGACGAGGGCGAACTCAACGCCGTTCTCGTCGCCAACCGCTTTCCCGCCGCCGCCGGCGGGCGGCACGTCGTCCACCTGGTCTCCCTCGAAGGCTTCGACCAGTACCTCACCGCACCCGCCCCCACCGTCGGCGTGCGGCTGGTCTCCCTCGCCTCCTGGTCCTTCATCACCGAAGCCGACTCCGGTGTCGGCTTCGGCGACCTCGCCCAGCATCTGGCCAGTGCCGACGGCATGACACCGCGTCCCGAGAAGGAACTGCGGCTGTGCGTGCCGAGTTCGGGCCCGGCCGGTGCGGCCGGCCCGCAGAAGGAGGCAGCGGAGCGGATGGCGGGCGGGGCCGTGGCGCTGCCGCAGCGCCTGGAGAGCGGCGAGCGCACCTTCGCCTTCTACCGCGGACCGCTCACCGCCCAGCCCTCACAAAAGCCCCCGGAGCCGGACGCCGCCTGCCTGGACTCCCCGGGTGAGGCGCTGATCTATTTGCAGCAGTACGGCGTCTTCGACACCACCTACGCCGCCGCGTTCACCACCGGCCGCACCCTCGCCCTCGCCGATGCCGAGTTCCGCAGCGCCCTGCTGGAGTTCCGCTCCGCCGCCCGTACCGCGGCCCGCCGCCTGGCCTCCCACCCGGCCCTTGCCGCACGGTCCGCCGCGGCCCTGAGCGGCCGGCACCTCACCGCACCTCTCGCCTTCGAAGTCTTCGACCGCCTCCTGACCGACGGCGACAGCCGTTCCGGCGGGGCGCGCCTCAATCAGGCTCTCGGCCAGGCCGGCCCCCAGCTGCGCGCCGGCCGCCGCCGCACCGCAGCCCGCACCCGCCGCGCCGTCGGCGACGCGCGTACGGTCCTGGCCCAGCCCGACCTGGCCGGCCTGCTCACCCAGGCCGCCCCGGAGGACTTCGCAAAGGTCACCGACTGGCTGAACGCGCTGCGCCGCCTGGAACTGCTGAGCCTGTCCCATCTGGTCCCCGACGGCCGCGCCCTGCCGGCCGAGAGCATCCGCTTCGCCTACATCGACACCGACTGGGTGCGGGCAGCTGTCGACGGTGCGCTGAGCGTCGGCGTCGGCCACACCCTGGACGCCGACCTCAACACCCTCCCCACCGGTGGCGGGCCGGTCCCGAAGTGCGCGGTGCTGATCAACTCCAGCCTGGTGCCGAACTGGCCCAACACCATCGTCACCGCCTACCAAGGTTCTGACGCGGTGGAACCGGTGCGCGACGCGGTGTTCGGCACCGAGATCCGCCTGCTGCTCTACCCCGCGGTGATCGACCGCTTCGAGCTGGCGGAACCCCCGCGCGGCCTGTGCTTCGGCATCGGGGACCTCGGCACCATCGAGCTGCGCCGGATCACCGGAGACCGGATCGGCCACCCCATGGGCGAATTCCCCCCACCGCCGCCGGCCGACGACAGCCGCTTCCAGCGCTTCCTGCGCCCAGGCGGGAAGGACGTCCTCAACGTCGACGGCTCCGGCGACGCCCTGGTGCCCGCCCTGTCCACCGCCCACGGCCTCACCGGAAGCCTGCGGATCTCCTCCGCCCAGTTCGCCCTGCAGATGATCGACGCCCCGCAGGCACAGACCTTCTCCCGGTCCTGAGTTCTGCCCCCCGTTTGTGCGCCGTACTGCCAAGCGCTGACCGAAAGGACCCCGGGCCATGTCCGTGGACACCACCCTCATCGTGCCGGTCGAGGTCGCTGCCCTCGCCGTCAACCGGGCCACCCGCGACACCGCAACCCCGCACGTGATGCACCGCTGGATCACCAACTTCAAAGACGCCACCGAAGGCGTCCCACCCGAGCCGGTCCCGTTCGAAAGCCCGGAGCAGTGGACCGGTGAGGAGCACCGCCTGGGCGTCTACCTCCAGTGGGAACTGCCCGCGGCCCTCACCCAAGGCCGCCACGACGAGGAGGAAGGCGTCGGCGACTTCCCTCTGGTGCCCAACCGGTGGCTCGTCGTCCGCCACACCGACAGCACCCGGGGGCTCAAGGCTTGGGTCGTCGAGAGCGACTACCTCGACCCGATGGACGGCACCGTTTCCTTCCAGGCCCCCGACAGCGAAGAACCCGCCGCGACCCTGATCGGCAAGTGCCACGAACTCACCGGCCCCTGGCGCGAGCCCGCCGCCCGGCGCGAACCCTTCCTCACCGCCATCGGCCCCGGCCTGCTGACCTTCTCCGTCTTCCAGCCCTACAACAGCAACGTCTTCTCCCTCCACGACACCCTCCTGGACACCCCCGAAGGCGAACTGCCCGCGCAAGAGCGGCTGAGCTACTTCGTCGCCGGCTGGTACGCCCAGCCCGACAGCGACATCCTCGCCGCAACCGACGACCTCGCCGCGCTGCTGGAGCGCCTGCGGTGGACGCCGCCCGTCGGCTCCGGCAGCGGCATCCGCGCTTCCGTCTACACCGGCACCGTCCTGGGCCTGGACTGGAACCTGACCGGCCCCGTCCCCGACTCGCCCTGCCCCCGGCCGGCCGACGTCACCCCGATCGTCTCCAACAGCATCGCCGAAGCCGTCGCCGAACTCAGCGCCCAGGCCGACGGCGAAGGCGCCCTGTCCGCCGACGAGGCCGACCTGTTCAAGGCATTCCTTCTCGGCGGCATCGACGCCCTGGAGGAACGCGACCGTCCCGAAGCCGACATCCTCACCGACCGCCGCGCCCACGACGTCGCCTTCGGACCCGTGGCCGGCGGATACCGCTGGTTCATCGGCGAACGCGGCGAGGAAACCGGCCGTGCCACCTCCCGCGCGGCCCGGGCGGCCGAAGCCGACACCGTCGCCGCCCTCAACTGCCGTCAGGCCAAGCACGACACCACCGAAGCCGAACTCGACGCCGCCCGCGAACACCTCTACCACCTGTGGTGGCTCACCCACCTCTACAAGAAGCCCTCCGAGTTCACCAGCCGCATCGACGACGAACTCGACCCCTCCAACCCGGACGGCGCAGCCGGACGCGTCGTCGCCCTCGCCCGCGACCTGGCCGCACAGCGCGCCGAACTGCCCTGGGGCAAGAGCGAAGCCGACCTCGCCGCGCGCATCGACACCCTGTACCCCGCCTACGGGGCCCAGGCCGCGCGCCGCCTGATCCGCGTCCCGGCCGAGGACTTCGAATACAGCGCCGACCCGGTCCTCACGCTGGAGGGCGCCAACCTCCACGCCCCCCTCACCCGTGACACCGCGCTGCCCTGCCGTACCCCCGAACGCGTCGTCACCCGCGCTTCCGGTACCAGCACCGCCGACGTCGCGGCCATCGCAGCCCAGATCAACCTCACCGGCCAGCAACCGCCCTGCCTCCCCGCGCTGCTGAGCGAGTTCCTCATCCTGGACCGAGCCCTGCGCAGCGGCGCGATCCGGGACGTCACCGGCACGCTGCCCGAGTACGGCACCGCACCCTGGGCCATGCCCTGGCAACCGCTGTTCCTCCTGTGGAAGGCCGAGTACTTCCCTCTGCCGATGCGCGACGGCGACACGGCGCACTGGGACTTCGTCGACGCCTCCCGTTACCAGTGGAACGGCAGCGGAGAGCCCGGCGAACCTCTGACCGTCTACGGCCGCCAGATGCTCGCCCCCACCGCCGGCCACATCATCGACGGCACCCTGCAGAGCTACGCCCGCGTCCGCGACCAGCTGCCCGCCGACGCCGTACGAAGCGTCCGTGCCCAGGCCCGTAACGCGAACTACCTCTCCCAGACCCTCGACGGGTTCGGGGCCGCCCTCGCCCAGCGCCAGCCCCTGGCCGGCCTCCAGCCCACCGGCGAGCTGGCCACCCTCATCGGCAACGGCGACTACCCCCCACCCAACCCCGGCGCCCAGAAAGCCAGCCCCTGGGACCCCGAGGAACCTGCGTCCACCTTCCAGGACCTACGCGCCGGTCAGCTCGCGTTCCTCAACCTGGCTGTCGTCGACCGCTTCGGACGTGCCGTCAACCTCATCACCAGCCAGCCCGAGATGCCGGACACCATGCGCCCGGCCCACCCCGTCAGCAATTACGACAGCGACCGGCTGGTCGAACTCGCACCGCGCCTGCTCCAGCCGGCCCGGCTGCGCTTCGACTTCCTCGCCGCCACCACCGACCAGGACACCGAGCTGACCCCCGGAGCGAACCCGGTCTGCGCCTGGCTGCTGCACAACCGCCTCGACCAGTCCCTCGTCGTCCACGCACCCGACGGCGCCGCGCTCGGTGAACTCCGCGTCATCCTGAACACGAGCCGCCAGCGGGAGGTCTCCTGGTCGCCCCTGCCCGGCTCCGAGATGACCCGCTTCGAACAGTTGGAGACCTTCAGCCGGCACACCTATCAGCTGCTCAACGCGGTGAAGACCCGCGGCGAGCAGACCTTCGACGCGTTCCGCGCCACCCTCGACGGCACCCTGGAGACCATCGACCCGGACGGCCCCGCCGACCCCGGCCTCGGCTTCCTCATCGGCCGGCCCCTCGCCCTGGTCCGCACCCGCCTCACCATGAACCTCCGCGGCCCCCTGCGCACCGACGTCAGCTGGTACAACCTCTTCGATCCCGCTCCCTCCCAGCTGCTCACCTACCCGTGGGCGATCCGTCTCGGCGAAGCCGGGCAGAGCGACGACGGCCTGATCGGTTACGTCCTCGACGACGACTACGAGCACTTCGAGACCGTCATCCCCCCCACCGCAGGCGGCGGGCAGTACCTGCGGCCGATCGGCGACAAGCCCCGCCTGGAACTGGACTTCGGCGAGAACAGCACCGCGGTCGCCACCATGCTCCTGGACCCACGCGCCGCCGTACACGCCACCACCGACATCCTCGCCACCAAGCGCGTGTTCGTCCCGCAGGAGTTCACCGACCAGGCAATCGCCCGCATGGCGGTCAACTTCCGCACCGGACCGCTCCTGGCCTCCACCACCGCCCTGCGCGGACCCCAGGGCGAGAGCGAGGAAACCGCCCTCATGCCGGCCCCCGCCGGCGTCATCGGCACCTGGACCTGGTCCGAAAACCGCGGCGGCACCTGGCAGAAGCTGCCGATCCTCAGCCAGGACCCATACGACCTGCCCCTGGACGAACCCGAAATCCGCTCCGGCTTCCTCACCCTCGACAACGCCGTCGCCCACAGCCGCACCGACCACTGAAGACAACACGCCCGCCACCAAGCGCCGCCCCTGCCCCGGGCGGCGCCCCCGCGAAACCGAAGGAACCCTCCATGACCGTCGAGATCCAGACCCAGGGCGCCGGTACCTCCGCAGAACGTGAACCGCTGCTGTCCTACCAGATCACCACCGACCCGAGCCCACTCAAAGCATCGCCGGAGAACCCGCAGACCCCCGAGGAGATCGGGGAAGTGATCATCTCCGTCGGCCGACAGGACCCCGTCGCGGCCGACGTCGAGTGGATCAGGGTGCACGTCCCGGCCGGAACGATGGCAGTCGACCTCGCCACCGACCTGGCAAAGATCAGCCCCCGGATCAGCCTCACCGGCTGGACCATCCGCCTGGACGCGGCCGCCAAAGAATTCGTCTGCAAGCCCACCGGCAGCCACGACACGATCGGCCCCGACAGAGGATTCACCATCCAGCTGTCCGACATCCCTATCAGCCGCAAGATCGGTACCGCCCCCGTCACAGTGACGGAACGCTCCCGCACGGGTAATTCGTCATTCCAGGAACGGGTCACCGCCTTCAACCTCGGGAAATTCCCCGCCGACTTCTACCTGCGCAACTTCCTGTGCGAACCCTCCATCATCGACAACGGCGGCGACGTCAAACTCACCTGGGAACGCTCCACCAACGCCACCTACGAACTCCTCTACCCCGGCTGCGACCGCGACGTCACCAACCGCACCAGCATCGACATCAACGGCATCAAATCCGACACCACCTTCTACCTCCGCGCCACCACCGGCGACCCCACCAACCCCGTCATCCGCATCCTCTCCGCCCAGGTCACTGTCCTCAAACCCGACCTCGTCGTCGGCAACCTCACCGTCACCGGAGACCTACGCACCGGTCAGATCTCGGGCCCGGGCGGTCCTCCGATTCTCAATCTGAACAGCGGATACATGCAGATCCAGTCCCACGTGGTGACCGAAGGGGGATTGACCGTGTTTGGTTACGGTCTCCGAGCAGACAAGATCTGGGAAGCTAAGGAGAAAGCGGTGACGGTTGAAAAACTCCGAACCAACGAGATCCAGGGAACAGGAGAAGCGGTGAACATCAAAACCGACCTGCGCGTCGACCAGATCTCGAGCCCGGAAGGTACTCCGATGCTCAATTTTAGCCTCGGAATCGTGAAGATCCAGCCCAACGTGCTGGCCGAAAAAGGATTGGTTGCGGGAGGTTACGGTCTCCGAGCCGACACGATTAGGACAAATCAGGGGAAACAGGTGAACGTCAGTGGGGGCCTCACCGTCGATGGCCGCAACGTCATTGTGTCGTAGGCCAGGCTCGGGCTGCCTTCTCCGCCGGCCTCCCGATCACCTCCGAAGAACCCTGAGACCGGGCGGTGTGCGAACGGGCATCGCTGCGCCAGTGACTGCCATCGCCAGCGGCCTGTCCGAGTGCAGCTTTGAGGACGGATAGCCACTGGCAGCCGAGCATGGAGAGGTGACCCCACACGGCCCCTACTCAGTGCTACGCGCTCCGCCACCGCAAGACGAGCGAAGCACACCTGCTTCCACGCCCCGGCAAGCCTGCTCTGACCAGCGCGACCAGGCACTCGCCCTCCGCAGCGCCGAACAAACGCAGCGACTTGAGCGGGCCACCTGCAGCAGCATCGCGTTCAGGATTCGGCCCAGGCCCTGAAGTACCCAGATGGCGCAGTTGAACACAGGCGGAGGAGGAGCCCTGGATATCGGGGGCGAAGCGAGTCGCGGCGCCAAAGATGAGCTGGCGCATCCCGTCGTCGTTAAGGTGGCGGCGGAAGCGTCACTTGCAGTGGCCATCCGGCACGTGCGGGACATCATCCAGCATTTCCAGCAAAAGTGTCCACACTCAGCACGCGTGCTCACCGGAAGCCGGTCGGCGTGGTGGCGCAGAGTCAATCGGTCGGCTTCCGTGATCGGCTCCTGAAGCGGGCTTCCGGTGTCTTGGCCGTCGGCACAGCGAGCAGTGGTGACGACCTTATTGACCGAGAGGCGAAAGCCACTGCAAACTTGCGACTTGCCGATCCACAGCATGTTCAAGAGTGGTCACCTGATAGGGCGGTCGGCAATTTGGCATCTGATCCGCCGACTATGGCGGAGTCCGGAGGTGGCGCCGGCGAATGCTAGGCACAACGAGACGGCTGATGCGGTGGCGATTTTGCTCGGCGGGATCACCGTCAACACTCGATAGCCAACAGAGATGCACAGTGACGAGCCACTCCATTCCAGATAGCCGGGCGGCCACTACGTCGGCACTGTAAACAGGGGACTGCGCATACTGTTATCAGACCTACTCTGACCCACGCGGCCACTGCCACGGCGGCACCCGTACGGTCCCCTGCAACTCGTACAGAACAAGCCAGCGGCGCCGCATCTCGCATTCGAGTAGAAACGACGAAGAGGCCACCGGGGGCCTCTGAACTCTCCACATCTGTCAGTGCACCTTATGGTAAGCGTCGCGGATTCCAGCAGGCACTCGGCCGCGGTCGTTGACCGCGTAGCCGTTTCCCTTCACCCACGCACGGATCCTTCCAATGTCCTCCCCGGCCGCCTTGGCCGAGCGCTTAGCTGCCTGGCCTTTGACCCTCCCCGCCTTCCGGGCCGCCTTGATGAAAGGGCCGACAACCTCGACACCCCTAGGACCGCAGGGAAGCTACGGATACCGAGCCTACGGAGGCGCGCTGCAGCTAAGCCATCCCACTTCTAGCGACATCCCCGGAATGCCAGCCCATTCTCAAGAGAGACGTTAACGGCAAGCCAACTCCGAAAAAACGAGCCTGCAGAGCCGCTCACACCCGAGCCCACCCATCCCTCAATCCGCGTCACACGAAGGACGTTATGACATGCCGTCAAACATACCTGACGGCATGTCAGGAAAGTCAGCATTGAGTCAGCATGCGTCCTGCCAGAGGTGGTGCCAGGTGACGACACATGCAGATGCACCAATCCCCTCTGCACCACCTCTGAGCTGCATAGATGCTGGCCAACCCGATACACCCACGACACCACCGCCAACCTGGTACCAATGGAAGCCGAAGAGATACGGCAAGGCATCGTTGCAGGTCAGAGGGCATTTCCAGGTCAGCAAGTCAGCACAAAGTCAGCATCGGCGGCGCTACGCCGGGAAACAGGCCAGCTCCCGGGGGAAATGCGGCACGCCGTCATCCAGACCTCCGCAGCGTCCGGAGTTGAGACCCGATGCCAGTTTTCGCACCACCAGTACAACCACACTTCTGTTCCCCCAACGCCTTTTTACCGTATTGGAGTTGACCAAGCCACTCACCAGAGAGATCAATCGAACCCGCGCTCTGAGCTCGGGAATCAGGGGGCGTTCGGGTGCCCAGCGCCTGCCTGACCAGCGAAGATTTCGCACCTGACGGCGATGCTCCCGGTTATATCTCTGTCCCTTGTTGACCGTTGTCTACCGCGCCATCTGGCACGGCGGTCGACATGGCGCCGTAAGGAGCGTTTTCACAGAGGTCGGATCGCGGGGTACCTTCGGGTATTGCTGCTGGCGGTACGTGGATTGCTTGCACGAATGGGCGTGCCGGTCCAGCGTGGTGACGGCGTCTCCCGAGGCGGTCGCGAGTTGTCGGGCGCGATCGGCGGCCATCCAGCCGAGTTGTTGTTCGTCAGCTTGATCAGGAGTCGGGTGACGAGGAGATAGCTGCGGCTGAGAAGCAAATGGTCCGGGGCCGCGTGGGCGGTGCTGAGCAGGCGGGGCAGTCGCACGGCGTCATGGCATGGTCCGCCCGTCAGGGACGCGGGGCTTTCTCACCGTGCACGGCTGTGTATTCGGCGGCGAGCCAAGGGCTGAGGTCGTTGATGAGCATCCCCAGCACCGCCGGGTCGGGTGAGGGTGCACGGCCAATGGACACGGCGACACGCATCTGCTCGACGCGCTCAGGGTAGTAGCGGCCGAAGAGCTCGGCGGACTGGCCGAGGTCGCTGGTCCAGCCGCCCCATCGGGGCATGATCAGGGTGAATCCTGTGCGGACGACGCGACGGCCGACGCGACGGCTGAGGGCCCGGCGATCGGTGTCCGTGGTGGCCTCGGCTGCTTGGGCACGCCAGTGTGGAAGCACGCGGGCGAGGTCGCCGTTGGTTTCCCGCGCGAGTAGGACTGTGGGGCGGTAACGGGGCAGTTGTTTTGCGAGGTCAGGGCCCAGCAACGGGGTGCAGAGGCAGGCGATAAAGAACCCGCCATCGTGACGTTCGACGTCGCTGAGCAGAACCCGGGTGCTGGTCAGCAGGATCCCGACACCATCGATCTGCGGGAAGGCACGGTCGAGTACGGCCTCGATTGCTTTGGCGTCAGCGCGGTCGGCTTCGGTGGGCTCGTCGTGGAGGGCGAGCTGGAGGTCGAGGTCGGAGACGCCGGGGGTAGCGGTGCCACGGGGGATGCTGCCGTAGAGATAGGCGCTGTGCAGGCTCGTTCTGCCGAACGCCTCGGTGATATGAGCGCGGGCGGCATCGACGACGGGGACGAACGCTGCCGGCACTCGGTCCAGTGCGCCTTCGCGTGCGATCGTTCCGTCGTGGTCTAGCCCTCGTTCATTCATGGGGCCACTGTGCCTTGTGCTGCTGTGTGCTGCCGAGCGGATTTCCGAGGCGGTGTGGCGTCCGCGGATCGCACCGCCCGCCCGGGAGTCCCGGCGGATCGGGCTCCGCCTTCGCCTACTGGACGCCGACCTGTTGAGGGGCCACGGCTCCGGAGGTGGTGCGAATGCCGGTGGCGTGTGACGGTAGCGCGGGTTCGGCGCGCAGCAGTGCCGTCGCGCCGGTCAGGACTATCAGGGCCAGAACGGTCCACAGTTGCCATGGTCCGGCCTCCAGCAGGAGTCCCAGGAGCAGGGGTGCGATGGTGCGGCACAGGGACCAGGACAGCTGGTAGACGGAGAGGTACCGTCCCCGCAGGTGGTCGGGGGCGGCTTGGACGGACAGGCTCTGTGCCGGCCCGGAGTGCACCAGCTCGCCGACCGTGTAGAGCACCGCGATGGCCAGGGTGGCCACAAGGGCTTGTGAGCCGCTGACCAGCTGGGGCAGGAGCGCGAAGGCGGCGAAGGACAGCGCGAAGATGACTGCCCCGAGAGCGGCGGTGCGGGGACGCCTGCCCCGCATGGTCAGGCGGGCGATCGGGACACCGAGCAGGGCGACCAGGGCGGTGTTGACCGCGAATACGGCTCCCGCCAGGGCGTCGGGCAGGCCGACGTCGCGGGTCAGGAAGACGGGCAGGGCCATGGCCTGGGTGGTGTAGCCGAAGGCGATCAGGAAGTTGGCGGTGGTGATGAGCAGGTAGGGCCGGTCGGCAAGCACCTGCCGGTAGCCGTCCTGCTTTCCCGTCGGCGGCTGGGGGGGTGGCGCGGACGGCCGGGATCCGGGAGACCAGCGCGGCGGCGAGAGCGAACAGGGCGGCCAGCGCCACGGTGGCGGCGGTGAAGCCGGTACTGCCGTTGAATGCCAGCAGGCCCGCCGCCGCGAGGCTGCCCACCCCCATCCCTGCGTTGCGCAGACTCCGGTCCCACGCCAGCAGCCGGTCACGCTCGGCGCCTTGGGCGATTTCACCGATCAATGCCTGCTGGCCCGGCGAGGAGGCCCACATCCCCACCGCAACCACCAGGGCGACGCCCAAGAAGGTGGGGTAGGAGTCGGCGAAGGGGTAGGTGGCGAATCCGGCCGCTCGCAGCAGCAGCGCGCCCATCACCACACGCTTGGCGCCGAACCGGTCGATTACCACGCCCACCGCCGGCATGACCGCCAGCGCGCACAGCCCGGCAAGGGTCAGGCCCGCCCCGATCGCCGTCAGCGACAGGCCGGTGAGCGCGTGGACGAACAGCATCGTCAACGGGACATAGATGCCGTCACCGAGCGAGCCGACCAGACTGGCGGCGATGAGACGGCGCCGTGCGGGCGCGCCCCTGTCAGCGGAAGTCGAGCGCATCGCGTCCCCGCTTCAACTCGGCAAACTCGCCCATCCCGGCCAGGGTCCGCATGGCATCGAACAGCCGCACCGCCCGCTCGCCTTTCGGGATGGCGGACAGGACGGGGCCGAAGAAGGCCACGCCGTCCACGGCGACGACGGGTGTACCGACCTCTTCACCCACGGCGTCCCGGGCCGCCTGATGTCTGGTGCGCAGGGCCTCATCGAACTCGTCGGTGACGGCGGCCTTGGCCAGGGACGCGGGCAGTCCCAGCTCCTCCAGGGCCTGGACGATGACAGCGTCGTAGTCCTGGTTGCGCTGCACGTGGATACGGCTGCCGAGCGCGGTGTACAACTCGCGCAGAACGGTGTTGCCGTGGCGGACTTCCGTGGCTGTGCACAGCCGGGCCAGACCCCATGCGCCGTCGTTGAACTCGCGATACCCAGGGTCGAGATCGCGGTGCTCGTTGAGCACCGACAGGCTCATGACCCGAAACGTGAGGTCGAGCGGCTGCAGCCGCTCGACCTCAAGCAGCCAGCGGGAGGTGACCCACGCGAAGGGGCAGGCGGTATCGAAGTAGCAGACAACAGGTACGGGGGGTCTGGATCGAAGATTATCTTCCACGGAAGAGACCGTAGCTTCCGTGGAAGATAGAATCAATGCATGCAGACCGACGCCATCACCGCCATCGTCGACCAGTGGAAGCGAGAGCGCCCCGATCTGGATGCCACGCCGATGCTCGTCATCGGCCGGCTCTTCCGGCTCACGGATGCACTCGACCAGCGCCTGCGCTCGCCCTTTGCCGCTGCGGGCCTGGGCAACGGTGACTTCGACGTCCTTGCGGCACTGCGACGTTCCGGCAAGCCCTATGCGCTGTCCGCGGGAGAGCTCAGCCGCACTGTCTTGGTCACCACCGGCGCGATCACCAAGCGGGTCGACCGCCTCGAAACCCGCGGCCTGGTGAGCAGGTCCGTCACCGAAAACGACTCGCGCGGGCGCCTCGTCGCCCTCACCGCAGAAGGGATCGAACTGACCGACCAGCTCATTGCCACGCACCTGGCCAACCAGCGTCTCCTCCTCGCCGGGCTCAGCGGCGAGGAGGAAACCCAGCTCGCCGACCTGCTCGAACGACTCGCCTCAACGCTCGCCGTAGGGGAAGCCTGACGAGCCCGTACATGCTTGGCGGTAACGCCCCGAAAGCCACCGATTGACCGTGGTGACAGCGAGGCGACCGACGGTTTTCCGGCGTTCCCCGGCGGGGCAACAGCTAAGATCGACGGGATTGTTGTCATGTGCCTGGAGGGGGACTTCGCGTGTTGCCGGAGGCGATGGTGGCGCTGGCCACGGCCGGGGGAACGGCGGTCGTGCAGGCCGCCGGTACGGAGGCGTGGGGGGCGTTGCGCCAGCATGTGGCCGGCTGGTTCGGACGCGGTGACGCCGCGCGCGAAGCGGGGGAACTGGAACGGCTGGACGGGACTGCGTCGCACCTCGCGGCGGCGGAGGCCGGCGACGCGGGAGGGGCCGCGCAGGCGGAGCGGGTCCGCATCCGCCAAGAAGCCCTGTGGCAAGCCCGGTTCGAGGGCCTGCTGGAAAGCCTTTCGGGCGACGAGCGGGTCGATGCGGCCGAGGAGTTGCGGTCGCTGCTGGAGGACCGGCCCGCATCCCGGCCGTCGGCCGGGGACGGCGGACTGGCCGTCGGCGGGGACGTTCATCTCAAGGCCGACCACGGTTCGGTCGCGGCCGGAGTGATCCACGGGGGTGCGCACATCGGCCCCCCTCCGCCACCGGCTCCGTCCCAGGGCTGAACGGACCGGTTACTCCAAGCCCCCAGCCCCTGTCGGCACCTTCCCCGTCCTCCGTGCAGGCCAGCGACCACAGCCTGGCCGTCGGGTACGCCGACCGGGTCGCGTACTACGCCGGCTCCCGTGCACCGGCTTCCCTCCCGCTGCGGGTGGGGACGGTGCCGGAAGCGGCACGCTGCCTCCAACACCGCCCCCACCTGGACGCCTGCTGGGTCCCGGCGGCGACCGACCGCAACGCCCCCGCGCACGATGTGGTGCTGGTCGGCACCGCGGGCGTGGGCAAGACACAGCAGGCCATCCGCCTCGCCGACACCGCGTGGCGGGAGGGCGGCCTCGACCTGCTCGTATGGGTCACGGCCGACAGCCGTGAGGCGATCGTCGCCACCTACGCCCAGGTTCTCGCCGAGCTCACCGGCTCCGACCCGGCCGGCCCCGAACAGGCGGCGCAGGCGTTCCTCGCGTGGCTGAGGCCCGGTGCCGCGGAACCGCGCCGCCGCTGGCTGGTGGTCCTGGACGACGTGGCCGACCCCGACGATCTGCGGGGGCTGTGGCCTCCGGACCATCCGGACGGCCGGACTCTGATCACCACCCGGCGCCGGGACTTCGCCCAGCCGGGGCTGCGGCGACGACTGGTTCCCGTCGAGGAGTTCACGCCCGCCGAGGCCGCGGCCTACCTGACGGAGACACTGGCCGCCCATGGCCGGGACGACGATCCGGAGGAGATCCGGGACCTCGCACAGGAACTCGGGCACCTGCCGCTGGCGCTGTCCCAGGCCGCGGCCTATCTGGTCGGTGCCGGCCTGGACTGCGCGGCGTACCGCCGTCTCCTCGGCCGGCCCGGCGGGAAACCACTCGCCGAACTCGTCCCCGGTCCCGGCGCACTGCCGGACGGCCAGCACGTCTCCGTGGCCGATGCGTGGCAGACCTCCGTGGAGCGGGCCGAACGGCTGCCGCCGGCCGGGCTAGCGCGCCCGCTGCTGGAACTGGCCTCCCTGCTGCCCCCCGAGGGGATACCCGCGTACGTCTTCACCAGCCCCGCCGCCAAGCGTCATCTGAGCACCCACCGCACGGCTCCCCCGTCCGGCGACGGCGGCGCGCCTGCCGACGAGGTGACCGCCGCGCTGCGCGTGCTCGACGGCCTCGGCCTGATCGTCCGCACACCGGCGGATCCCCTTCGCGCGGTGCGGGTGCCTCCCGTTCTCCAGCGGGTGACCTACGAGGCGCTGCCCGCGAAACGGGCCCGGGATCTCGCCGGGACCTTCGCCTCCGCGCTGGCGGAAGCGGCCGACGCGAGCGGCGACGATCCCGCGTTCACCCCTATCCTGCTGCGCGCCTTCGAGATGCTGCGCAAGCGCGCCGAGCCCGCCCTCTGGGAGACCGCGGGCCGTCGTGATGCCTTCTCCGCCTCGATGGATATCTTCTTCGCCAACGAAACCCCCATGGGCGTGCACCGGCTGTTCTTCCGGGTCGGCGAGTCACTGGGCATCACAGGTCAACCGGCGGCGGCTCGCGGCCACTTCGAGTGGCTGATGGGTGAGGCGCTGCGCCGTCATGGCCCGGAGACAACCATTGCCGTGCGTGCGCGCGAGCGCGTGGCCCACTGGAGGGGCGAGGCCGGTGACGCGGCCGGGGCTGCAGCGGCCTACGCCGAGATCCTCGACGAGGAAATTCGTCTCTTCGGCCCCCACCACGAGATCACCTTCACCACCCGGGCCGCGCTGGGGCGCTGGCACGGCAGGGCGGGAGATGCGGCCGGTGCGGCGGGCGCCTACGCCCAACTCCTCCCTCTGCAACAGCACAAGCACAGTCCGGATCATCCGGACGTCTTCGAAACTCGCGCGCAACTGGCGCAGTGGCAAGGCGAATCAGGTGATGCGTACGGGGCCGCCATGGCGTATGAGGCCCTGATGCACGACCTGCTACGCGTGACGCGCCAAAGAGGCGGACCTACCCTCCCCACCGAGACCTTCGTGGGCGTTCTGGTAGTCCGCCCCAACTGGTTCGACGTCTTCGACGCCCACCACGGCCACGCACACTGGCGCGGCCGCGCCGGAGACCCGGCGGGCGCCGCAACCTCCCTCACCTACCTCCTCGACGAACAGACCCGGATACTCGGCCCCGGCCACCCACGCGTCCGCGCGACCCGCGAGGAACTGACCCGCTGGACGAACAGCCGCTGACCCCCTTCCCTGCGCTTCACCCGAATGCGGAGTGTGTGGGATATCTGGTCCGGCAAAGGACTGAGAGGTACGCGTGGAGGAGACCGGCGCATACGAGGTCTGGTATCGCGACACCTTGATCGGTGCGCTCTGAGACATGAGCGCCGATCAACCATGGCTCCGGTGCCGCTTCGTGCCAGGAACCGGCTGGGACGAACTCGGCCCGCTCTTCAGCGCTCAAGAGAAGGCGCGACGCCTGCACATTCCTGAACATCTGATCGGGGCGATTGGCGCCGTGCGAGATCTCGGTGTCGAACTTCGGCCTGTAGCGGGCGGTGAGCCGATTCACCCCTAACAGGTCATCTCATTTGGTACGGAGTTCACTTGGAAAAACCAAGCGACGCGGCTACGCTGCCGCTCCATGATCACTAGCGGTGGAAGTGACGGGTACGAGCTCTCTACAGACCCGGATCGCCTCGACGTGGAACAAGTGCACCGTTGGCTCTCGACGGACGCGTTCTGGGCCCTGGGGCGTACCCGGGAAACTGTCGAGGAGTCGGTGCGCGGCTCGCTGAACTTCGCCATCTACGACGCCAGCGGCGACCAAGTTGCCTACGCTCGCGTCGTCACCGACCGTGCCACCTTCACTTGGCTTTGCGACGTTTACGTTGCTCCGGCCCACCGTGGCAAGGGACTCGGGACGTGGCTTGCGACAACGGTGCGCGACCACCTTGCTCCCTATCGGCTCAAGCGCGTCCTCCTGTCGACCCTCGACGCGCACGAGGTCTACGCGAAGGCCGGGTTCTCCCCGGTACCAAACCCCGAGAACTTCATGATTCTCAACGCCGAGGGCTGAGGGGAGCGGACAGTCTGCGGTAGCAGATGAGGGTGCAGGCGATGCTGGTGAAGGCCAGGAAGTGGGCGGCCTTGCGCTCATAGCGGCGGTGAAGGCGACGGCAGCCGGCCAGCCACGACATGGCGCGCTCGATCGTCCAGCGATGGAATCCGAGTCGCTGGGAGGACTCGATGCCCTTGCGGGCGATGCGGGGCGTGATGTTCCTGCTGCGGAGCCAGTGGCGCAGAGGGCGGTTGTCATACGCCTTGTCGGCGTGCAGCTTGGCCGGGCGGCGTCGGCGGGGGCCTCGGCGAGATCGGATCGGCGGGATGCCGCGCACGAGTGGTTCGAGCGCCTGGCTGTCGTGGAGATTGGCTCCGGAGACGCCGATGGACAGGGGCAGGCCGGTCCGCTCCGTGATCAAGTGGATCTTCGACCCGCACTTGCCCCGATCCACAGGATTCGGGCCGGTCAGATCCCCCTTTTCATGGCCCGCACGTTCACGGAGTCAATGGCGCCCGCGACCAGTCCAACTCGCCGCGGGCGCCGAGCTCATCGAGGACCAGGCGGTGCAGCTTGGCCCAGACCCGGGCCTTCGCCCACTCTGTAAAACGCCGGTGGGCAGTCGCACTCGACGGCCCGAACGATGCCGCTGGAAGCTGCTGCCACGTGCAGCCCGACGTGGCCACGAACACGATCGCCGCCAGTACCTCGCGGTCACCATGCCGACGCCTGCCACCATCCTGCGGTCGAGTCGGCGTCTCAGGCACCACTCGCTGGAACAGCTCCCACAACTCATCTGGCACCAGACGCTCCGCTATCCCCACAACCACAGACTACCGAACTGGCCAAATGAGATGGCTTCTAAGCACCTCCGGGCCGTGCCTCGCTGCTCCCGCGCCTGACCGAGGAAGTCCTGCGGCACGAGAGCCCGTTCAGCATTGCGAGCCTGCGCTACACCACGCAGCCGGTGACGATCGCGGGCACGACGATCCCGGCCGGGGAGTTCGTGCAGATCGCGCTGCTGGCCGCCAACCGCGATCCGGAGGTCTTCACGGACCCCGACCGGTTCGACCTCACCCGTGACGCCTACGGCCACCTGGCGTTCGGCCACGGCATCCACCGCTGCCTCGGCGCGCCGCTGGCGCGCCTCCAGGCCGAGATCGCCTTCGGCCACGTACTGCGGCGCTTTCCCGCTCTACGCCTGGCCGCCCCGGACCGCGCCCCCGCCTGGCAGGACAACCCGCGGCACCGCGGACTGCTCACCCTGCCGGTCCGGCTGCGCTGACGGCAGACGCCTTCCCCAGTAGGGCTTTGCCAGGTGGTGTCGTAGAGCTGCCAAGAGGTGGGTGACTCGCTCGGCAGTTGATCAAGCTCATCCTCGCCACCGCAGTGACCACGGCCATGATGCTCCCACGGCGGCGCCCATCGTCCACGAGCCCAGATCAACCCGTCGTTCCCGATGCCACGGCCAGGCGACAGCTTTGGCACGGAGGGCCGTCACCTCATCAGGGCTTCGAGATCAACGCATCGCTCCTCTGGCGCACCAGCTTCCCCAGGTCTACTTCAAGCCGGGCACGTCCTGGACCTCTGTCTCCGCAAGCCACCAGCCAGAAACCTTGAGCGTTCCCCTTGTTGCGGACCTCCTGCCAAGGCCCGCAAGAGCGATTCATAAGGTAATCGCGTGAATTGGCTGACGCTTCTCTCCACGCTCCTTGGCGCCGTTGTCGGAGTCGGCTCAACGCTGCTGGCCGACCGGGCCCGATGGGGCCGCGAGGTCCAGACCCAGGCGCTGCAAAACAGGCGCGCCCTCTACGGCGAGTTCCTCACCGCCCTCAACCTTGCCCAGGAATCGCTGTTCGCGGTCGCTTACGGCCGCCACCCCACCGACCTGACACGGGATCTCGCCGCACGCGCCGCCTTCGGCAACCATCAGGTCTACGCCATCAGGGAACGGCTCGTGCTGTCGGGCCGCGAGCCCGTCGTTGCGACCGCGGACCTGGCGTTCAACCGCTTGAAGACGTTCCGCGATGTCGTCGGCTCCGGGGCCAATCCCGACTCCCCGGAACTGGCCGACGCCATCCACGCTTATGGGACCGTCCTACGCGAACTGCGTCACGCCATGCGACACGAACTCGGCGAACCCCGCCTGGAGACGGACGTGTCCAACTGACGCCCGCCGCCTCAACGATCCGTACTCGGCCCCGCCGTTGGTGCCAGTGAGGCCCTCGCACACCCGCAGGTCGAGGGCGATGGCCGCGCGGTCGAGGTCGAGCACCACCACATCGACCACCTGGTCCTGCCCGCCTCCGACCAGCGCCTGCCGGCCGCGCAGGCCGCCGGTGCCGGTCGGTTGGTCAGAGGCCGCTGGCGTCGATCAGCCAGTACTGGCTCCGGCAGGTGGTGATGTGTCGGGGGTGTGGTCGACCACTCCGGCCTGCGGGTACGGGATGCTCGGTGTGGTGCCGTCCGGCCAAGGGCCGGCGCCTTCGTTCGTGGCGCGTGGGCATGCTCCTGCCGTCCACACCGCTACACGCGCGGGCGGCGAAGGTTCTCCTTGGCTGACAGCAGCCCGAGAACGGAGTGCTCCTGGTGGTGGGCGTGCCAGCGCTCTGCCAGGGTGCGGTCGGTGAACAGGGCGAGTCCCCGCGCCGTCTCTGCGGTCATGGCGTCGAAGCCGCCGGCGGCCTGGACGTACTCGATCGCGATGTCGTGGAAGCGCGGGCCGCGGAAGTCGGAGACGTGCACGTCGGCGGGGGCCAGGGGCTGGCTGCTCTCGTCAGACACCAGCGTATGGGACGCCTTGCGGGACTCGTAGTAGGTGTTGACCTGAGGCTGGATCTCGGTGTGCATCGCGGCCAGTACCCGCTGTCGGTGCGTGGGTGCGTCCAGGCACCTGGCCCTCGCCGGATGACGAGAATCCAGCAGGCCAGCCAGCTTCTGTAGATCATTTACTGGACAGTCCTTAGCATCGCTGGTCATGGCTACAGTGATCGTGACCGTGGGGCTAGCGTTCATCGGCTACCTGGCGACCTATCTGAACGGGCTGCGTCTGGCGCAGCGACAGGCTCGACTCACACGCGTCAATCAGCAGTTGAGCGACTTCTACGGGCCGCTGTTCGCTCTGATGGAAGCCAACGGCCGCACCTATGACACCTGGTCAGCGAAGTACGCCCGTCCTGACGGTCGCGACCCGTTCCGCCACGACACTCCTCCCACCGAGCAGGAACTTGCGGAGTGGCGCACCTGGGCCACAACCGTCTTCATCCCCAACATCCAGGCCATGCGAGACGTCGTGGTTACCAAGGCCGACCTCCTCATCGAGGAGGAGATGCCTCAGGCCCTACTCCAGCTTTGCGCACACGTCTCGGGCTACGAGATCACTGCTGCGCGCTGGGCCCGAGGCAACTATGAAGAGCACCTGTCGGTCATCTCCTTCCCGGGCCGGGCGCTCCGAGAGCACATCCGCGACAGATTCACACAGCTCAAGAGGGAGCAGGCACGATTACTCGGACACAGCCGAGCTCCCAGCAGGAACCGATGGACAAGCTTCATCAGCCGATGAGGGAAGCCCACGAACGCAGTCGGCTCATTCCCACGCGATCACCCCACACAGCCAGCCCCCCTCCACATCGCGACGTCCACCCCATCGACGCGCACCCCGCCAAGGACGAGTCCGCCCACCAGCACTTCGACTTCGTGCCGCAGGCCACCAGCGCGGCCAGACGCAGTTGCGGGTAGCCCGAGGTCCCGTTGCCGAGCCGCTGCCGGGTGAATACCGCGAGGTTGGCTGGGCAGTCCGGGACCGGCAGCAGGGTGCCGTCGACCGCGACGACCCTCAGTCCCCGCCACCGCCCGGCGGCAGCGGTCGTGGCCGCAGGTCCGCTCACCAGGTGGAACAGCGCTTTCATCGGTGCCGGACCCAGCCGCTGGCGGGCTAGGCGAAGAGCGCTGCCGCTGGGCCGGAGCAGCGGCAGACCCGCCAGCCCGGCGCACAACCGGTCGAAAACCTGCTGGTAGCCCAGCCCGTTGAAGAGTGCCGCGGCCAGCAGCAGGTACACCGTGACTCGCGCCGGCATCAGCCGGACCCTGCGCTGCACCGCACCGGTCTCTGCCAACACCTCGTCGACCATCTCGAACGGAACGATCCTGGTCAGCTCCCCGATATGCCCCGGCGCGAACCCCCCGGCCGCTACCCCGACCGTCCTTGTTATGGCAGCCTGTTCCAACAGCGGAGCTCCTGTGGTGAGGATGTCTTGGAGTGACAGACCTCTTCTACAGCAGCTCCGCTGCCTCGTTCACCAGTCTTGACACCCCCGACCCCGCCCTAACCGAACGGCGTTGGTACTAGCGGTTGAAGGCCGGCAAGCCGAAGCGTTGCACCAGTGCGAAGCCGTCTTCTCGGGCGCTCTTGCTGTTCACCGAGTACACGAGGGTGCGGGACAGGTCGCGGGTCGCGGCAATCACCGTGTGGTAGCCGGGGCGTGAACCCGTCTTGCCCCAGATCTCCTTGCCGTTGACGACGAAGCGCTGGAGTGCCACTCCGTGTGTCGCGCCCTTGATGTCCGGGATGGTGAACATCTGGGTGAGCTGCGGTTCGGGCACGATGCGGCCGGAGAACAGTGCGGTGAGGAGGCGCTCCAGGTCGGCGGTGGTGGAGATCATGTCGCCGGCCGCCCATCGGTCGGACATGTTCCATTCGGTGACGTCGACGGTATGGCCGTCGAGTTCGGCGTAAGCCCGGTTGTGCGGGCCGTGGATCTGCGGGTCGGGTCCCTTGGGGAAGCCGGTGTGCCGCATGCCGAGCGGTCGGAAGATCCGTATCTCGGCCTGGTGGGCGTAGCGGTCGCCGGTCACCTTCTCGATCAGCATGCCGAGAACGGTGTAGTCGATGTTCTGATAGACCTGCCGCACACCCGGCTTGAAGGCCGGTCCTTTGGCGACTGATGTGGCGACCACTTTGCGCGGGGAGAGTGTCCGGAATCGGTTCGCGTACATCTCCTGTGGGGTCTCCCCCAGGCTGGCGCCGGGCTGGAGGCCGCTGGTGAAGGTCAGCAGCTGCCGCACCGTGGGCGGCGGGGTGAACGAGTCCGGAAGCAAGCCGGGCAGATAGCGGGAGACCGGGGCGTCAAGGTCGACTTGCCCTTCGGCGGCAAGCTGCATGACGATCGAGGCGGTCACCACCTTCGTGGTCGATCCGGCACGGAAACGCGCGTGCTCAAGGGCCGGAGCGCCGGTGTACCGGTCTCTTACGCCCGCAGTCCCGACCCAGCTTCCCCTCCCGCCAACCCGGATCAGCGCCGCCGAGGTGTCGGAGTCCGGCAGGCCGGAGACGGCCTTGCGCAGGGCCTCGGTATCGGGTCCGCACCCCTGCTGTTGCCGCGTTACGGCTCCAGGGGCCGATGCAGCATGAGCGGGCACAGCACCCAGCGGGCCGACCATGACGCCGGCAAGTAAGACAGCGACAGCGGCGTGGGTGCGGATACGAGGCTTCATGGACGCCAACTCCTAGGTGTGGAAGGCACGTCTGGGCGATTTCGACCGCACTCATATTGCTGATCGCCGCACCGCGACGGATCGTCTCTGACGACGAGGCCCGGCCCTGGTTCTGACCGGGGCTTACCCTTAGGGGCTTTCGCTGGTTCCGCCATCGGATCACAGGGCCCATGACCATCTGGGCGGTCCGCCCGCAGCTAACAGAGTGGGCTGGTCTCCGATCCGTGGTAGTTGGGCGAGGCGGGCGCGGAGGAAGATCGCTACTCTGCACGAGTGCTCTCATGTGACGAGTTGACTTCGCCCGAGCGTGAGCTTTGGGACGCGTTCCCCGATGGACACCGCGTGGACCTGCGCACCGGTGTGCTCGATGACGATCGTGTCGCCGAAGGTGGCCAATGGGGCCCCGAGCGGGTGGTCCGTGCCGCCGTGATCGCGGCGCTGCTCTCAGGTGCGAACGCCGGGCAACCAGGCGCCACCCCATGTGTGAGGCTCGTCGGCGCGCGCATCAGCGGCTGTCTGGATCTCTCGGACATGCAACTCGGTCAGGCTCTCCGAATCGAGGAGTGCTGGTTCGAGAAGGCGCCGAAGCTCCACGGGGCGTCGGCCCGGACGATCCGCATCGTGGACAGCTGGCTGCCGGGCCTCGAAGCCGCTCTGGTGCATGTCGAGGGGCACCTTGATCTGTCACGGTCGCGCGTGGAGGGGTGCCTGGACCTTCTCAATGCCTCGGTGGCCGGCGAGTTGGTGCTGCATGGCACGCGGGTATGCGTGTCCGAGGGCTGGGCCGTGATCGCGGACGGACTCGACATGGGAGGCGGTGTCTTCTGCATGCACGGCTTCACCGCCCGTGGCGGGATACGCCTGCTGGGAGCGCAGTTGCCGGGCGGACTGTTCATGCAAGGTGCACACCTGGAGCGCCCCGTACCGTTGGGACGCCCTGGTCCGCGCGGAGTGGCTCTTGCCCTGGACAACGCCGTGGCCTCGACGCTCAACTTCTCCGACGGCTTCACCGCAGACGGGACTGTGAGGCTGCGGGGCGCCCGCGTCTCGGACAATCTGACCTTCGAAGGAGCCGTCCTGAATGCGACACCCGATGGTGACGGCCCGGCCCTGGCCGGCCTTCTGGTGCAGGTGACCGACTTCGACTTCACCCTCGCCCGACGACCTTCCGGCATCGTGGACCTGCGGGGCGCGCAGGTGTCCCATCTCCATGACAACGAGTACAGCTGGCCGGACGTGGTGGAGCTGGAAGGCTTTGTCTACGGTTCCATCAAGACGGTAGAGGCAGGCGAACGGCGGGAGGCGGTGGGGCGTCGAAAGTCTGTGGCAGACCGTCTGGCATGGATACGACGCAGCCCCGGCTACAGCCCACAGCCGTATGAGCAGCTGGCGAGCTGGTACCGGACGGCCGGCCACGACGACGACGCCCGCCGCGTGCTCCTGGCCAAACAGCGCCACCGGCGCCGTACGCTGTCCCCGGCCGCGCGTGCTTGGGGCCACGTCCTCGACGTGACCGTCGGCTATGGCTACCGCCCCTGGCTGGCCGGCGTCTGGCTCCTCGCGCTGACCCTGCTGGGCACCCTCTCCTTCCACGCGCACTCCCCCACCCCGGTCAAACAAGGCGAAGGCGCCCCCTTCCAGCCCCTCGTCTACACCCTCGACCTCTTGATCCCCATCGGGGGTCTGGGTCAGCGCACGGCCTGGTACTGGTCGAACGGCAGCCTCCAGTGGCTGGCCTACCTACTGATCGCCTTCGGGTGGGTGCTGACGACCGCGGTCATCGCGGGAGTCACGCGCGCCTTGCAGAAAAACTAAAGCGGACCCCCAGAACCCCGCCAAAGACAGGTTCACTGGCAAGCGCTTCGAGAAAGCCCTGAACGTCACACTCAACTCGGTGGTGTTCCGCTCTTCCAACAATGACCTGACCACGGCCGGCACCTACATCGAGATGGCATCCCGCGTAACCGAGCCCGTTTTGCTCGGCCTCGCGGTCCTGGCTGTCCGCAATCGCGTCAAGCGCTGACCCACCGCACCCGCGGAATGGGCGGCAGAGAGCCGCAGCTACCCCCACTGAACCAACCGGTGCACCCGCTCGGTCGCGGACCGCCGCACGGAAGATTTCAGTGCCCAGGTCACAGCCTCGCCCACTGAAATCCTCCGTGCGCTCCGTCAGCGGCCGCAACCGGGCCCGCTCCGCGTCGGTCAAGCTCCCCGGCCCCTGGGGGCAGGACAACGAGCCAGGCATCAGCCACATGAGACCGGCCGGACGAAATCTGACCGTCGGCCGCCTCCTGGCCCGGCAGCCCCCAACGTCTTTCACGCAGGTGAGGATTACAGGTCGGCGCACAGGTGGAGTGGTGCTCGATCTCCGGTGATGCGGGTCACGGTGACGATGGTGACGCTTGCTGGTCCGCCGCGGGCCTTCAACTGTGAGCTGACGGCCGTTTGGACGCTTTCACGGACGTCGCGTGCGGTGTCGAGGGCGCGGCGGTGGTCGTTGACTGCACAGCGGACTTCGAGGTGCCATGCATCGGTTTCGGACGTGTGCCTGGCATGGATGCCGGCTTCGGGGAACGGTGTGCGCGAGCCGAAGGTCCGCCGGATGTAGGTTGCGGCGTCGGCCAGGGAGTGGCGCAGGCTGGGTTGGAGTTCCTGCACGCCGGGGACTGCCAGCGCGGCCCGGGCCGCGGTCTGCTCAATGCTGGCCGTGTCGACGGTGATCATGGCCCGGTTCCGTTCCGTGGGGTGGGTTCGGTGGGCTCGGCGGACGTCAAGGACTCCAGTTCGGACACGATGCTCAGGTCGATGCTGCTGACGGCGAGGCCGATCTCGTGTGCCGAGGCGTCGGCGACGGCCCGGCGCACCTGGGCGGCTCGGCCGGGCAGGGGTTGGTCGAGGGTGGCGGCGAGGGTCATGGTGATCGTCACGGTGGTGCCGGCCTCGTTGGGGGTCAGGCGGCAGCTCGCGGCGCGTACTCCGGGGATGCGGTCGGCGGCGCGGCGCAGGATCTTGGCCACGGTGGTTTCCGCGATCCGCAGTTCGTGTGCGGGGTCGTCCAGGGGCAGTATCCGGCCGAGGTGTGCCTCCGCGCGTACGGCGCGCACGACCCGGTCGGCGACCGTGCGGGCGCTGGGCCGCTGCGCCCGCAGTGTGCGGGTGGTGGCGTCCAGGGCTGTCAGTCCCTCGGTTGCCTCCCGGCAGTACGTGCAGTCGGCCGTGTGCGCGTCGGGCTGATCGTTTCCGGTGCGGGCCTGGTCCCAGACGTGGCTGACCAGACGTCCGCAGGGCAGCCGTTCGTCGCCGATGAGCCGTGCCGGGTCGGTGTCCCGGTGCGATGCGGGCGCGTTCTCGGGTGGGGAGGTGGCACGGGGGTCTTCTAGCGCCATGAGGCCATCTCCTTCATCAGTGTGCGTCGTGCGCGAAAGAGCCTGCCGCGTACGGTCTGTTCGCTCTCCCCCACCACGTGCGCGATCTCTTCGTACGACAGTCCGTGCAGCTCCCGCAGGATCCAGCAGGCGCGCTGTCCGGGCCGCAGGTGTGCGAGTGCCTGGGCCAACGCGGCGGTGGCTGCCGTGCTTTCGGCAGCACGGGCGGGTTCGCCGCCGGCGTCGTGGGCCGCCGGCTCGGCGACGGCGTCGAGGGCGACGGAAGGGGTCTGGGCGCGGCGGACGTTGAGGCACCGGTTGGTGACGATGCGGTACATCCAGGTGCGGAACGCCGCGTCCCTGCGGAACTGGGGAAGGCGCCGCCACGCGCTGATGAAGCCGTCCTGCACAGCCTCCTCGGCATCCGAGAGGTTGCCGAGCATGTGGTACGCCAGGGCGAGCAGCGGGCCGCTGTGGCGGTGCACGAGTACCGCGAACGCATCATCATCGCCTTCGGCGGCGCGGGCGACCAGGATCCGGTCCGCCACCTCCCCGAGATCCGGCTCGCGGGGACGCTTCGCCCCGGTGGGCGGAGGCGGCTCCGCGCGCCGGGGTGACGAGAATCCCTCGTGCTCCACATCCACTGTTCGCTTCCTACGTGAGGCGTCTCGCGGGCCGCGAGGCTCGCCGTCCCCCGCCGGCTCCCTGATGGCGCAGGCCCGGTCAGGCAGCCACCGACCAGCCTACGTGATGCAGGCCACATTCAAGCGTGACGATTTCGCCCCAGATGTGTCCAATCTTGTGACGGGCGCCGGTCCGGCGCCCGCGCCACTCGCCCAGGAGAACGCCATGACGAACGCGACATTCCGCCCTGCCTCGGAAGGGCGCAGGACCGCCGACGAGACCACGGCACAGCAAGATCCGAAGCGAGGTGTCCTCTCGCCGGAGAGCCGGGGCCGGACCACGATCGCGGACACCGTCGCGGCGAAGATCGCCGGGATGGCGGCCCGCGAGGTACCGGGCATCCACAACCTCGGCTCCGGCATGGCCCGGGCCCTCGGGGGCGTGCGTGAGCGGATGCCCGGCGGGCAGCCCAGCGCCACCCGCGGTGTCAGCGTCGAAGTGGGCGAGCGCCAGGCGGCGGTGGACCTGGATGTGGTCGTCGACTACGGCTATCCCATCACCGAGGTCGCCGCAGACGTTCGTACCAATGTCATCGCGGCGCTGGAAAGGATGACCGGCCTGGAGGTCGTCGAGGTGAACATCGCCGTCAATGACGTCGACATACCGGGGGACGAGGACGACGGCAGCGAGCAGCGGGTGGAGTGACCTCCCCCGGACTCCTCCCGGCCGCGCCCGCACGGCGCGACGAGACGACAACACGAGACGGGTGAAGGAACGATGAATGCAACCGTGGTGGGACTGCTGACCGGTCTGACCCTGGGCTTCGCGGGCTACTTCGGCGGCTTCGGGGCCTTCCTCGTGGTCGCCGCCATGGGCCTGGTGGGCCTGATCATCGGCCACTTGGCACGCAGCGACGTGCACCTCAGCGACTACGTACACACCCGCGAGGGCGACGGGCGCCGCGAGACCTTCGACCGCCCTCGCAGCACCTACAGCCCCGGGCCGCCCCGCACCGGGCGCACCGGGCGAGTCCGATGACAACCCACCTCCCGTCGCCTCCCCTCCGAAGCGGCCCGGAAGGTGAGAGCCCACGCACGCCCTCGCTTCCCCCGCCCGCCCGGCGCGGTGCCACGCTGATCCCCGAGACCGTGGTGGCCCGCATTGCGGTCCGGGCGGCACGCGAAGCGCTCATCCGGCATACCGGCCGGCCACCCGCACGTCTCGGTTTGGGCCCTGCCCACTCCACGGCCGCCGTGCACGAAGGCTCAGCACGTCTGAAGGTCTCCCTGGACCTTCCCTACCCCATCGATATCGCCCGCACCTGCGGCGAAATCCGGCGCTACATCACCGACCGGGTGTCCGACCTGACCGGCCTGCGCATCGACGACCTCACCGTCTCCGTCCAGCGGCTCGTATCCGACGAAAGCCTGCGACAAGGCCGGGCCGCATGACCTGAGCCCGCGCCACGACAGGAACATCATGACCTCCCCCACTCCACACGCCCCGCCCGGCCACGACGGCGATCTCCCGCAATCACAGCCGGCCACCACACATTCCCGGCCCGCTGGACCAACGCAGTACAGCGTGCCGGCGAAAGACCGCTCCCGCCGACCTTGGTCGGCGCGTCGCACCCCCGCCTGTGTGGCCGCCTCGCTGATCCTGCTCACAGCCGGGGCACTGCTCTTCGAAGCGATCTGGATACGCACCGGACACCGGGCCACCGCATGGTGGACAAGCCTCACAGACCAGCTCGCCACCCGCACGCTCGGCAACCTCTGGATCCTCACCGGTGCCGCCGTCGCCGCAGCCCTGGGCCTGTGGCTCATCATCCTGGCCCTCACCCCTGGCCTACGGCACCAGCTGCCCTTGCGTGTGCCGAACAACAGCCGCATACGGATGCATGCCGTACTCGCGCGCAAGGGCGCGGCGCTGCTGCTGCTGCGCGACGCGGCCATGCGTGTCCCGGGGGTCAGCACGGTGCGAGTGCGGGTGCGCCGGCGCCGCATCACCGTCCGTGCCGGCGTGGGCTTTCGTGATACCGCCGATGTGAAGGACGACCTCACTGGCACCCTCCGCCGCGAGGAACGCGACCAACTCGCTCTGGCACGCCCACCTCGGCTGAGGGTCCGCGTACGCCGGAGCACGAAGTAACGAGGCCGGACCGGGTACGCAGAGACTCCCTGGAGAACATGATGAGGGAACACGCCAAGACCAACCGAACTCTGCTCGCTCTGCTCGGACTCGTGCTGCTGGGCGGCGGCCTCCTGGTGCTCGCCGGCGGCGCCGACCTCTACCGGCGTCGGCACCTCGTACCCCCGGCCGGCTGGCCGCTCACCACCGCGCGCAACGTCCTGGTCCCGTCCGCCGATCAGACCCGGTGGACGGACACGAGCTGGTGGTCGCCGACCGTCATTGCGGCACTGGCCCTGCTCCTGCTGCTCGCCCTGGCGTGGCTGCTGTCCCAGCATCGGCACCACCCGCGCCAACTGACCGTCGCAGACTCATCCGAGGAGACGGTGACGGTCAGCAACCACGCGTTGAGCGATGCGCTCGCCACCGACCTCGCCGTGCTGCCGGGCGTCCGGGACAGCCGAGCACTGTTCTACGGCAAGTACACGCACCCACAGGCCCGTATCGGCCTCGCCCTTGGCCCGGGCACCGGTCCGGAGCAGATCCTGGAGGGCCTGCACGACGCCGTCGAACGGGCACGACGATCCGCCGGCTGGGGCAACCTCCCCGTCCGTGTCGACCTGAGCGTCGCCCACCACAGAGCACACCGCGTCGAATGACACCACGTCCCGTTCACGGTTCGGGACGCAGCTGAAGGACAGGGCAGCGGCGAGCCAACGCAGGCCGCGCTGGTCGCTTAGTTGGGGGCGCCGCCCGGCCTGCCGGGATGTTCCAGTCCGCGGCCTGGGCAGAGCGAGGGTTCAGTGGCGTCCGTGGGCGCTGTCGGCAGCTCCGCCGAACAGCCGGGCGACGGCTCGAAAGGGGAGGGTGACGACGGTGGCGATGGCCCCGCCGATAGACCTGAGTACGTCTGCTATGGCCGTGAGCATGTCGATCCTCCAAGGGTCTCCTCGACCGCGGTGGGCGACGTGCTGCGGATCGCCGTGCGGTCGTGATGCGTCAGCTGGGCAGCTCAGTCCGACTTGGAGCGCGGTTCCTGCGGGTCGACGCCGGAGGATGCCTCGGCATCCCTGCTGCCGCTGGGGCGCTGCGAAGGGCCTCGCCGGCCTTCGTCGTGCATTCCCTTCTCCTTGGCCCTGCCGCCCTGCTTTTCTCCGCGACGGGAGGAACTTTTGACGGTGTCGCCCGTGACGCCCTCCATCTCTTCCTGGGACGTTTCCTTGCGAGGTCCGGTCTCGGGGGCGTACTGGTCAGGGTGGAACGACCGGTGCGCGCTCGGATTGTCTTGTTGCGTGGTTTCGTCGATATCAGGAGACCATCCGTGCTGTTTGGTTCCCTTGTGGCGGCTCGGCCCTTCGCCGTGGGAAGGGTGGGGTGTTTTTTCATGCTTGGTCATGAGCGGATCCGCCTCTCGTGTACGCCGCGCCGCGAGCCGGCGAGCGTGGCGTCACTGCCAGGATAGTTCACGCCGCAGAATTATGAAATCGCCGAGAATTTCAGACGCATTTCACGCGCCATAAACTGCACCCGCAGTTGCACCGACGTGCGTTTCCTTCCGGCGCATCTTATTCTTCTTCCTCTTCGTATTCAGCGTCTTCGTCGTCCTCTTCGGGCTCGTCTTCTTCGGGGGGCTCGTCCTCTTCGGGCTCGTCCTCCAGGTCTTCGGAGTCTTCCTCATCCTCGACCTCTTGGTCCTCTTCGCCTTCGGCGTCTCGATCTTCGTCGTCTTCGAGTCCCTCTTCGTGGGTTCGGACGACTTCGCCATCGCGGATCTCGCCGCGCCAGCCTTCGAGGTCCTCGTTGTCGGTGAGCGTGACGTACCGCTGGAAGTGCTTGAGGTCCAGACGCAGGCGCCGTCCCTGAGCGCGCCAGATGTTGCCGGTCTTTTCGAAGAAGCCGGCGGGGTAGTACTCGACGACAGCGACAATGCGGGTGAGTTCCGGGGTGAGTTCATGGAAGCTTATGGCACCGCGTGTGGTGCCCTTGCCCCCTTCGGAGTTCCACACGATGCGCTCATCGGGAATCTGCTCTTGTACGGTCGCTTTCCAACTGCGGTTGGAGAAAGCCACCTTCAGCTTCCAGTCGCTCTCGATCTCGTCCGACTGCGTGACACTCTTGACGCCCTTGGTGAAGCCGCTGAACTCCTCAAGCTGGGTCCATCGGTCATACACGGTACGCAGGGGCATACCGATGTCGATCACCTCGACGATGTTGGTGACCTTCTTGTCCCCGGCCTTGCCGCCACCGCCGAAGAACCCTTTCACGGTGTCGACTGCCTTGTCCTTGAGGTCACCGGCCTTCTCGCTGAGGAAAGCCTTTACAGGTGACTCGCCGCCGCCGAGCACCCGCTTCCCGACATTGAGCAGGGTGCTGTTGCCGTCCCCCACGTCGCCCAGCCCCTGTGCAAGGTCACTGATCTTTTCTCCGGCCTTGTCCACCAGCCTCTGGCCCTGCGCTTCGGCGAATCCGGCCAGCTGCTCCTTGAGCATGTCAAGGCCGGAAGCCTTGTCCGGAGTGGAGTCGCCCTCCTTCGTGGCCATGACCTACCTCCTGCGACTGGTACGGCGGGATGTCTTCTTGGCAGCCGTCTTCTTGGCGGATTTCTTCTTCGCCGCCGGCTTACCGGAGGCAGCCTTCTTCGCCGGAGCCTTCTTGCCCGGGGACTTCGTTGTGCGGGCACGGCTCGCCGAAGACTTCTCCGGTCGCCGCCCGGAGGGCTTCTCCTCTTCGCCCTCTGCTTCTTCGCTCTCGTCCGCGCTTTCTTCCTCGTCGTCAGCCGGTCCTTCTTCGTCCTCGGCCTCGCCCTCTTCTTCATCCTCGGCCGGCTCTTCGCCCTCGGCTGGCTCCTCGTCCTCCGGGGGCCCCTGAAGGGCGCTGGTGCGTTTCTGCAGGGCACCGGCAAGTGCCCCGAGACTGCGGTCGGCTGTCGCAGACAGCGCGGTGCGACCGGACTCCAAGAGCTCACCACGAACCTGGTCCATGAGCTGGGCGGCCTGGGGAGTGGCCGCGAGGCTGCGCAGCGCTTGACCGATCAACTCGCGCGGACTCAGCGCCTGACCGGCGACCATCGAGGCGACCCCGATGGCGAGTTTGCCCTTCTTGGTGCGGCCCAGTACATATCCAGCCGCGAGCGCTGCAGCCAGAGTGACTTTCGTATCGGTTTCCATGAATGGCCTCATGTCACGTTCGTGGGATCGCGCCGCTCAGGCACCGTGCGACCCCGGTGCGAGACTCCCCAGATGTCTCGCAGCGCCTCTTGGGAGCAGAAGCTCTCTTCTCCCACCTTCACCCCACATCCTCAGACGCGCATCTCCCCAGGTAAATCGCCCTCGGTGCCGGACCACACCTCGACGACACAGTTCGGGTTTGCCTGACGAACTCGTAGAGCTCCAGGTGCTCACGAGGCTTTCGAATCACGATCGCTGATGACTTGCGCGTGATCAGGCTCCCCACAGGGAGCCCGGTCCGCCCCGTGAACAGTCCGTCCGCATTCACTGCACGATGAGTCCACCCGGAGACCGCTGCGGGGTCCGGGGTGCGACCGGACGTCAGGCCGGCACAGCTTCCTTTCCGCCCCGGTCGGCCGGGACGGACTTGTCGATCCTGCCGTCCGCCCCGGGTACGGATGCCTGATTTGCCGGCTTCGTATGCCGGGAGAGCGGTTTCGCCAGGACGCGGTGCGGCTTTCGTCTCGCGCTATCCGGCGGGCCGAACGAGTATCCGGCTCTGCCGCGCCAGGTACGGGCGCGGCGGATGTCGCCCGGTCCGGGCGGCACGAGCCACCCCCGAAACAGCTGTCTGTGGAGTCGATCGGGCCCGCGTGCGTGGCCGTAATCCTGTTTCCGCACCCGACGCCGCGACCAACTGTCGAACGATCAGACGTCAGGTCCACCCGTTCCGATGGGTGAGCGGACCCGACGCGGCTGGCAGGGTGTGCTCGTGGCCGTGCCGGGTAGGGGGCTGGTGACGGGGGCTCAGCAATCGGAGGGAGCCGGTCATGAGCAACAGCACCATGACGGCACGAGCAGCGCAGGGGACCACGTCGAAGGTGTGTGCCGTCCCGGCCCCGACGGTGCTGCCGCAGATCGAGGACCCTCAGCACATGCCTCCCGCCGACGCGCGCGAGCTCACGAAGGTATTCCTGCAGCGACTTGACGCGCTGGAAGAGGGGACGCGCGAGTACCAGTACGTGCGCAACACCCTTATCGAGATGAACCTGACCTTAGTGCGCTACGTCGCCCGCCGCTTCTCCGGCCGTCGGGAGTCGGCCGAGGACATGCTGCAGGTCGGCACAATCGGTCTGATCAAGGCCATCGACCGCTACGACGTCTCGCGCGGCGTGGAGTTCACCACGCTCGCCGTCCCTTACATCCAGGGTGAGATCAAGCGGTTCTTCCGCGACACCACCTGGTCGGTCCACGTGCCCCGACGCCTGCAGGAACTGCGCATCGACCTTGCCCGAGCCCGCGAACAGCTCGAAGGCCAGGGCGTCCACGAGCCGAGCGTCGCCGATCTCGCCGCTCGCCTTGATCTGGACGAGGCGGAGGTGGGGGAAGGAGTTGTTGCTTCCAACGGCTACGAGAGTGACTCCATAGACCGGCCCGTTCAAGCCTCCGGCTCCAATCAGCAGACCGGCTTTGTCGCCGACCTCATCGGCACCGAGGATCCTGCCCTCGCACTGGCAGAAGACATCCAGGCTCTCAAGCCACACCTGGCCGAGCTCGGCGACCGCGACCGCACTCTCCTCGAACTCCGCTTCGGCGCCGAGATGACCCAGAGCGAAATCGGCGAGGAACTCGGCCTCTCCCAGATGCACGTCTCCCGCCTCATCACCCGCATCTGCACACACCTGCGGGAAGAGATGCTGGCCACCGACTGACTGAACAGCACCTCAACTGCTGCTGACAGCCTGCCACTTGCTCCGCATGGGCCTGCCGGGGCAAGAGGTTCAGCTGCCCGTAAGCCCGCCGCAGCTGCTCCTTGCCCATAGTTGAAACGGCCCTCACTATTCTTCTTTGACCTCTTCGTAGTGCTGGTCCTTGGCCGGGACGCCCGGTCCACGGTGGGAGCGTTTGCCCGCCTGACGACGCCTCCCGACGGCGAAAGAGCGCCGGCCGCCGTCCTGGCACCCGCAGACGCCGACGACGACATCGACTGGACGACGCCGGTGGACTCCACGGGCATCCGGGCCCACCAGCACGCCGCGGGAGCACGCAAAAAGAGGCGACGCGCTCCGGCGAGCCTGCCGATCGCGCACTTGGACGCTCCCGCGGCGAGCTGAACACCAAGGCACACCTGGCCGCCGACGGCGCTGCACGGCCTCTGACCTTCACCGTCACCGCAGGCCAAGCCGGTGACGCCCCTACCTTCGCGACGGCGATGTCTGGCATCCCCGTGCCGCGAAACGGCCCGGGCAGGCCGAGAGCCAGCCCCTCGCCGTGCTGGTCGGCCGGGCTCACTCAGTCCGCCATCCGCCGTCACCTGCGACGCCGAGGCATCCGCGCGGCAGCCCCTCGAACAGATCGGCCCCGCCTGCGGCGAGGCTGTCAGGTCAGGTGATCGCCCGCCCGACTTCGACCGCGACGTTTACTACAGGCGCCTGGTCCGCCTCGCCACATAGGACACCGTCTAATGACCACAATCCGGCATTGACGTGATAGCGAGCCGGCTCCGTGCTCGCACTGGCACGGCTCAGATCACCCAGGCAACCTCACCCCGCCGCGCAAAAGGGCTGGGCGGCCTGGATCGGCCCGCCACCGACGACGGGTTTTGACGCCTCCGCCCGCGAGCTGCGCCCCAGTCTCCCCCGGGTGGGCATTCACCGTCTCCCGGCACCCATGATGCGGGGCGGTACCGAATTGCGCGCAGGCGGGGCGGCAACTCAGAGTTTCGGAACGTGACCTACCGTTCCGTGAAATTAGCCTCTGTTCTTGAAAGTGTCCTTCGCCTTCTCCTTGGCCTCACGGGCGGAACCCTTACTCTGCTGTGCTTGACCTTTGACGGTCATGCCCTCGTTGCCGACGGATCGACCGGCTTCTTTCTTCACCGTGCCTTTGACCTGCTCGGCCTTCGCCTTCGCCTTTTCGCTCGCGCTCACGATTCGCTTCTTTCTCGCGCCCAGCTGCTAGAAGCAATAATCGCACACAATGCATTCGAATAGTTCGAGCCAACAGAGAAAACGTCACCCTGTGACGCCCTCGCGCAAAGCCATGAAAGCCGCAGCAGCTTCTGGGTGGCGGCGTTCGGCATATGTGACCCGTCCACCCCACCCACACACCTCAGGGGAAATTCCCTGCCTGAAGCCCGCGGTCGTCTAGGGTCAGTGACGGTCACGGGCTTCCTGAGGCTCCGCCGAACAGGCGGGCGACAGCACGGCTACCCGGCAAGCTTCGGGCGGCGTACCGCTCGGCGCTTGTCGCGAGGTACACCGTGACGCTCTACGTTCGCCGTGCTGACGGCGCACTGGAGGGCGACTCGGCCACCTCGGTGAGTGGCTCCCGGCGCGCGCGATGATGCGGACGACTCGCTCGGCTCATGACCTACCGGTGGGCAGGTCGATGTCCGAGCAGGTGCCACTTGTGACGGTGTCCGTCACCGTCGGGTCGGCCACCCCGAGGAGAGCTGCCGTCCTGCCGTGCCGCCGTTCCCAGGTCGCTCCTCGTGTCAGGGTGGTCGACGCGGCCCTCGTGGTCCGTGCCGCGTGCAGCGGCTGCATCGTGGCGCTCCCCTTTGAGCGCTTGACGCATTGCGTGCTTCTTGCGGGTGCTGCGGCGCATGCCGCCGAGCAGCAGACTCAGCCCGAGCACTGCCACCGCGCCGATGATGGCACCCAAGAGGAACAACATGCCGGTGGATCCGGTCATGTGGTACCCGAATACCTTGAACGCTGCCGTCAGCTCGTGTGCGCTACCCATGTTGGTAACAACGGCGGCGACGCCGACGACTACCGCAGCGATCAAGAGGATGACTCCGAGAATCACAATCATGACGAACTCCTGATAATCACCCGAAAGCGCTGTTATCAGGCTGCACCCATCCGCTCGCAGGCACCACCGGGCACCTTCTTCAGCAGTTGCGCGCGATGCAAGAGCCCCGAGTTCGGAACACCGCCAGCAGAAGAACGAGAGCGCAACCGGTCCTCCCAGCCGGAGCGCTACGTGCCCAAGGTGGACCACCGCAAGGAGGACACAGGGCAGGAGAAGGCGCCACCGGCGAACGAGATGAAAAGCGAGACCAAGGGCAGCGAACCCCGAGCGGCGCAGACCGACGAGAAGGGCGTGAGGACAGACCGGCTCCGAGAGTCGCTCATCGGCCGACCGGAGCCTGGGATGCCGCGGCGCACACTGGCGTGGACCGCAAAGCCCGGGCCGTCGCTGTACTGCGCGAGACGCTGGAACTCTTGGGGCCAGGTCTATCGGCTGGTCCGAGTCGGCGGCCTTCCGCTGCCTGGAAGCCGACAGCTCTGCTGGTGCGCGACACGCCGCGCCGGCTTCGGTCTGGGCCCGCCACCGATGCCCTCTACCAAGTGCCGGTGAGTCCATACCTGCGGGTGACCGGTGCTGCCCGCCAGAGTGCGTGGCCCGGGGCGACAGGGTCGGTACGGGCGGACCGCTCTCCTGGTTTCGGCCCCTCAGCATCGCGGCCGTGAAAGAGCCGCGATAACCTCACCCACCTCACGCCGACCGTGATCACGGACGAGAGGGCCGACGTCAGCCGGGAGGCCGCCGGTGTGCGACGCAATGAGCCCCCTGCTGCGGGCTGCCGCGCAGTCCGCACCCCCGACGCAAGGACGAGAGGGAAGCAGCCAAGGCCCAGGCCGAAGCCCCGCATGCACGCGCGACCGTCGAGGCCGATGGGGGCAGGCGCAGCGCAGCATCCTCGATGAGATATGTGTCCTCGCCTATGGCACCTCGGTACCGGAGGCGCCCGTCAAGGAGATGGTCGCTGCGCTGGCGCTGTTGCCTTCTGGCCCGCGCGCTCAACAGCTGCTCCTCCGCTCGGAGACACGGCGGGTCGGCCCCGTTCGTCCTGTGCGGTCGATGGCTGCTCCGCCTCCGGGTCTGCGGCGCGTAGAGGCATGTCTCCCTGTGGTGTGTCGTCAAGCGCTATGCGCCGCAGGAAGGCGCCGAAGCCGTGCGGGGCCCGGGAGTCGGGTCGGGCCGAGGTGTGCACCGGGCAGGCGTCGGTGCGCAGGATGCGGTAGTCGCGCTGTTCGAGAGCGGCTACGAGCGAGCGGTCCTCTCCGTGGGCGAGAGCGGCGAATCCGCCCGTCGCGCGGTAGGGCGCGGCTGCTACGCCGAGGTTGGCGCCGTGGACGTGCGGGTGCCCCCAGGGGTGGGGTGGTGCGGGACGGCCGGCGAAGTAGTGGGCACGGTGCCGGGCCGCCGTCCGAGGGGCGAGCGCGGCGTGCGGGCGGATGCGCACGGTGCCGACGACGCAGTGCCAGCCCTGGCGCGCGCACCGCAGCTGGTGGGCCAGCCATCGTGGCGGTACGAGGGAGTCGGCGTCCGTCGTCGCGATCCATGCCCGCTCCGCTCGGGAGCCGAGCAGGCGGAGGGCGCACGCCACGCCAGCGGCTCGGGCGGCCCCGACGTTGTGCGCCGGCAGTTCGACGATCGCCGCGCCCCAGTGCGCGGCGATCGCGGCCGTGGTGTCTGTGCAGGCGTCTGCGGCGACCACTGTCACCACGGGCACTGCGGCTGCCTCCGGGTGGCGGAGAGCCATGCGGAGGGCGGCCAGTGCGGCCGGGAGTTCGTGCGCTTCGTTGTGCGCGGGGATGACCACGGCGAGCGCCGAGGGAGGGGGTGGTGGCCGTTTCACACCAGGTCCTTGTGCTGGGCGGGCGAGCGCGGGGCGCTGTGGTTGCCGCGGCGGCGCAGCAGGGTCTGGAGGGTGAAGTCCGCGTCGCGGACCTCGGTGAGCAGGGACAGCTGCGGGGTGGCGGCGACCGCGGTGGCGACTTCGGGACCGGTGCGCACATGCTCGGGTACGGGGTGGTTCCAGTGCACGGTGATCAGCGTGCCTCCGGGTTCCAGGCAGGCCACGGCCTGGTCGAGGGTGTTTTGCAGTGTCGTGTCGTCGAAGTAGTAGAGGAGTTCGGAGAGGACGACGAGGTCGAAGGTGCCTTCTGGCCACTGGTCGGGGACGGTGAGCCGGCGCACGTCGACGTGCGGGAGGTCGCGGTTGCGCGCGTCGGCGGTGGCGACGGCGGAGGCGACGCGGTCGGTCGCGAGCAGATGGTCGCAGCGGGCGGCGAGTTGGCGGGTCAGGACGCCGACGGAGCAGCCCGGCTCGAAGCCGGCCCGGTAGTGCTGCCGGGGCAGCGAGGCGAGGGTCAGGGCGTACTTGCGGTGCTCGTACCAGCGGCCGGCCAGGTCCCAGGGGTCCGTCGAGGCTTCGTACATGGCATCGAAGTAGCCGGGTGGGGTGCTCAACGGAACACCACCTCGAAGCGCCGGGCGTGGTGTGCGACCTCCTCCGGTGGAAGGATCGCCGCGTTGTGCGCGCCCTCGCCCAGGGGGTGGAGCTGGCTGACGAACTGCCCGATCGCCGCGGCCTTCAGCGCCGCGACATCGGCCGGCAGCCGCAGCAGCGCGGCGTCGCCCCAGGGGACACGTGGATCGCCCGGGCGGGCCCAGTGCCACATCCACACCGGATACATCCACAGCCGCACCCCCGCCTGCCGGCACACGCGGCGGGCGGCCCGTCCGGCCGCCTCGTGGTCACTGTGCAGATCCCCGGACCACGGGGCGGCACACCAGGCGGCGCCGGTCTCGCGCAGCAGAGCGGCGAGCCGTCCGGCCACCGCGGCTTCGTGGCGGTCGACCTGGGTGTCGGGCACGCCGAGACGCACCGGCCGCACGTCCGGTAGACCCAACACGGCCAGAGCGGAACGGAGTTCGGAGCTGCGTGTGCGGGCCAGCTGCTGTGGCGTGACAACGGTGCTGTGCGGATGCGACAGCTCGCCATCGGTGATGGTCATGACGTGGACCTCGGTGCCGGCGGCGGCGAGGCGGGCGAGGGTGCCGCCGAAGCCCAGCACCTCGTCGTCGGGGTGGGCGGCCACGGCGACGACCGGACCGCCGGGCAGGGCCGCGGTGGGCAGACGGTGCAGGGCGTCCCACGCCGCCCACAGTCCCTCTGAGGTGCCCGGGGCATCGATGGCGTCGGCAGCGGCCTGCCGGAGGTCTGCGCTCACGCCGCCCCCTCGCCGCGCGCCAGCAGGGTGCCCAGTTCCGCGTCACTGCGCTCGGCGTGGTGCTGGCGGAGGTAGACGGTGAGGTCCGCCACCGCGCGGGCGTGCGCCGCGTTCCGGCACAGCGGACCGGCGCCGGTGGCCCGTCCGACGTGCTGCAGCACCTCGGTGCAGACCTTCTCCACGAAGGCCCGCACCCGCAGGCTGCGCACCCGGCCTTTCCTGCTCCGGTCCAGGAAGTCCTCGTCGATCTCTAGCGCCGCGCGGTCGAGGACCGTCTCGGCGGCATGCAACAGGGAGTCCGCCTGTCCCAGGTGGGCGGCGGCGTGCCCGTCCAGCGGGTGCCGCCCCGCCGCGTCCAGCAGAGTGTCGGCGACTGCTTGAGCGCCTCCCAGCCAGCAGGCCGCGACCCCGACACCGCCGTGCTGGAAGCCCGCCCGCTGCACATAGCCCTCCACCTCACCAACCGGCTCCGCGGGAACGTCGTGGAAGGTGACGTCGAGGGTGTCGCTGCCCACCATGCCCAGCGCCTGCCAGCTGTCCGGCACCGGTGCCACGCCCCGGTCGGCGAGGCGCACGGCGAACAGGCGCCGCCCCCGGCCGGTCTCGGCCGTCACCAGCGCGTGGGTGCAGATCCGTGCTCCGGAGCAGTACTGCTTGACGCCCCGCAGGCGCCAGCCGGTGCCGTCGTTGTCGGCGTGGAGCTCCGGGCCGGGCGGATGGGCCGCCCACACGCCCCACCGCTCTCCCGGATTCGCCGCGCAGCCGTCCAGTTCGTCGAGGATCGCCGCCGCATCGACATGCCCTTCGGCCAGCCGGGCTACGGACAGCTCCTGCCGTCCCAGGGCCCGCAGGGCCCCGAACCGCTCACCGGTCCGCCCGGAGCCGGGCAGGGGAAGGTCCAGGACGTGCCCTTCGACCAACCCGGCGAACTGCTCGGCGACCGCCTGAAACGGGTCCGGCGCGCCCGGCCGGGCTGCGGAGGCCGCCCCGGTCCCCGCGGGCGGCACGGGAATCCCCACCCTCGGCTCCTCTCCGCCACGTCATCGGTCTCGTGAGTAGTCTGCGGTCCCGTGCGACGCCCCCGCACCTTGAGATCCACCAGTGTGCGGGGCCGGGACCTGCGCCTCCCCTGGTGTCGGGGTCCGGCGAGCCGCCCGGTCGGCGTCGCCCAGTGCTTTCGTCTCCGACCCAGGACACGCTCCGGGCCGGCCACGCAATAGAGGCCCTGACCGTCGCCGCGGTCGATGCGCCGCTCGGACAGCCGGTACAGCCGGTACAGCAGCAGCTGGGCACAGCTCCAGGTCGATCGCGTTCTTGAAGAGACCTGGTTCCCATGCCGGATACGGTCACACTGCGGCCCCGGTCGCTCAAGGCCGCTCGCACGAGATCTCCCAAGACCGCGGTCACCGAACATGCGCATCCGCGCCCCCTCGCATGGGGCGGGGATGCGCACCCGCAGGTGGGGCGGCTGGTCCAGGTGGGTGCCGTCCGGGTGTCAGCAGCCAGCTCAGCGGGTGTGATGGGGACGCGGTCCTGCGACCGTCTCAGCGGACAGCGTCCCGAGCCAGTACTGCCGGCCAGCGAGGTTGTATGCGAAGCAGAGTTGAGCGCGCCGGCCGCTGCGGGCGCCGACTCTCGCGAAAGGAGTCACGGTGGCCACGCCCTCCTCGGATGGTCCGGACCGAGAACACCACGAGGTCGACGACGCTGACCACGGTGGTAGCGCTCACAGACGCCCGAGCGGCGACGGTGGCGGCGCGCGTCGCTCCCACGCAGACGAGGATGGCGACGGCGGCGAGGCCGGTCGTCCGTCCCGGAAAGGTGCCGCCGAGGGTGGTTTGTCTACGGGCGTCGTGAAGCGCACGTTGCGGGAGTTCAAAAAGGACAATCTCACGGACTGGGCGGCTGCCCTGACCTACTACGGAGTACTGGCGATCTTCCCTGCCCTGCTGGCTCTGGTATCCATTCTGGGTCTGCTGGGTCCTTCCGCCATCGACTCAATGATCAAGAACCTCTCCACCGTCGCGCCCGGGTCCGTGCGCAGCCTCCTCACCACCATCCTGGAGCAGCTGAAGGGCGGCCAGGGCAAGGCCCTGCTCGCCTTGATCATCGGTATTGCCCTGGCTCTGTGGTCGGCCTCCGGCTACGTCGCCGCCTTCATGCGGGCGTCCAATGTCGTCTACGACATCGGTGAGGGCCGGCCGGTGTGGAAGACGCTGTGGGTCCGTCTCGGCATCACCGTCGCCGTGGTGATCCTTCTGGCCCTCACCGCGGTCGGGGTCGTGTTCACCGGCACCGTGGCCAAGAAAATGGGGTCGATCCTGGGCCTGGGTGACACGGCAGTGACCGTGTGGAATGTCGCCAAGTGGCCCGTCATGCTCATCCTGGTCGCTCTGAGTGTCATGGTGCTGTACTGGGCAGCCCCGAACGTCAAACGCCGCATCCGGCGCGTGCTGCCCGGCGGCGTCCTGGCCGTCGCCATCTGGCTCATCGCCTCTGCACTGTTCGCCCTCTACGTCGCCAATTTCAGCAGCTACAACAAGACCTACGGAACCTTCGCCACTCCTATCGTCGCGCTGATCTGGCTGTGGCTCACCAACATCGCGATCCTGCTCGGGCTGGAGTTCAATGCCGAACTCGAACGCGGACGCGCCACCCAACGCGGCCATCCCCCGGGTGACGAGCCCTACGCCGAGCCCCGCGACACTCGCAAGCTCTGAGAACTGCAGGGAATCGACATGATCGTCAGCGAGACGAGCGGCAGGCAGAACGCCCGTCGATGAGCAAGGGGCGCGCGCTGTCACCGATGAGGGGTGAGCTCGACCCGGCGTTGGCCCAGCGGGATGGTGAGTGGCAGCAGCCGCTTATGAACATCGGCAGCTGGGGCCGTGATCTCGTCGACCAGCCGCTTCCGCGGCCGACCGACGGCAACCCGCCGCGGCGGTGCCACCGGTACCTCGCGGCGGGTGCGGCCGCTGCGGGTGCGCTCGTGGCCAGCGTCTCCTGCACCGGATCGTTGCCGGCCACCGCGTCAGGCGCCAGATGACCACCTAACGGTGTGCCTCGCCACAGGCACCGCCGCCCTTGCCCACTGCGGATCGTCGTGCACGACGGCGTGCTCCCCGGGAGTGTCGCCGCGCTCGTCGCCGCCGACGGACTGAGCAGTACGCCCGCGCCGAACCGTCTGACATCAGTTGCCAGAGCCTCGATCGGGGTGGTTGCAGGCTGATGAGCCACGGCTCGACCAGAGCGTCGGCCAGGCTGGGAAACACACGGAAAACGCCCTCGGTCCCGATGAGCGCCAGCACACGTTGAGGGTTGAGTGCGAGAGGTCCTGCGAGACAAAGAGGGGCCTTCCCCGCCCGAAGCAGGGTTCCTACCGTTGCCACATCCAGGAAGCTGACGCGTGAGAGGTCGATGATGACCTGTTTGCCAGAGAGCCGAGCCGTTCGCATCGTGAGGCGCAGCAGATCCTGGTCGTCGTGGTCAAGGTCTCCTTGCAGGACGACGACGCATGCGCGCTGGTAATCCTCGATCGAAACGACCGGACTCCCCTTGACCCTGGGGTGATCTGGTTCAGGCAGCATGCCGAAGCCATGCCCGAACGTCTCAGCCCAACACCCGCATGACGGATGGTATTTGACGTTGGCTGAATGGGCGCGCTCGGCAGGCGAGGCCCGCGATGCGCTGGACGGCTACGTTCCTACTATCGAAGAGGTGGAAGGGCTCATGCTCGCACCGCGTGGCTGGCGGGCAGCGCCGTAGCCGCGCGACCGGCTCTCAAAGCGGTGTACTCGGCGCACCGGGATGCGGGCGGGCGGGGGCGTTCTTCTTCGCCTGGCGGACCTTGTTGCCCAGCTCTTCCACGACGTAGGGGTGCACGCCTTCGCGCAGACGGGTGAAGAGGGTGTTCTCCTTGTCGTCGACGTGTGCGGTCACCTCGGTGCACAGCCTGCGCACCAGGTACTCGAAGTCCTCGTCCAGGGCCTCGCGCCGCTGGAGCTCGGTGAGGGTAGAGGTACTGCTCCTGGGCAACGGAGTGCCGCACCAGCTCGATCGCCAGAGCGTCCACGAGCCGTTTGCGGTCCTTGCTGCCCGGGGTGCCTGGTCGAACCGTGCAAAGAGCTCCCCGAGCTCCCGGTGATCGGCGGTCAGCTCCGCAATCACATCCCCGTCATGCTCCACAGCGCGCCGCCTCTCCTCCGGCAGCCGGTTCCTCCGGCTGACGCACCACGAGTTCCCAGACGTCACACGCATGACACCGGCATGCCCGGAATGGCCCCAACCGCCTGACGTACGGGCGTGGCATCCACACCCTGCGCGCTGGAGGACAGACCATCAGGGTGGGTGCGATCCGTTCCACCCGTTGTCCCGGCCACCCCTCACCGGCCGGCGGCCCTGTGCCCACCCCACTCTCCCCCGGGGCACCCAGCGGCACAGGGCCGACAACACCCCAACTGAAGCCTCCTCGGCCCCGAGTAACAGGTCCCGGTCCGCAGAGTCGGCGGCGCGACGCGGTGTCCTGGCCCGACGCTCCGCGTGCCGGAGAGTGCTCCCCGTGATCGACTGAGTGAACTGTGGTCCGTTTCTGGTCATTGCTGAAAGTGTCACAGAGGAGAGGGAATGCACCACATGGGGGCACAGCAACCCTCCCAGCATCTCCCAACTTCCCCCAGGGGCCAGCAGCCGGACCCTCCGGGTCCTGCTCGTGCCCGCGGGCCCAGAAGCTGTCGTGCGGTGGCGTGGCGAGGAGCAGCATCCGTCGACCGGGACGTGGCGGTTGCCGTCGGCTCCGTGCTCGCTGATGTCCTGCGCGAGAGAGCGAGCTCGGCCTGTGGCCTGGACGGCGTCTTCGGGCGTGATGTCGCCGAGCGCGTCGCCCGGTTCACGCTCGACGGCGGCAAGCGGATGCGGTCACAGTTCCTGTGGTGGGCCTTGCGTGCCTGCCGAGGAGGCCACGACCACGAGCAGGTCCGCCGCGCGCTGCGTCTCGCTGCCGCACTCGAACTCCTCCAGACCTGCGCGCTCGTGCATGACGACTTGTTGGATGCTTCCCGGCTTCGCCGTGGCAGACCTACCCTGCAGGTCGACATCGCCGCCCAGTACGCCGCGGCCCCTCGGCCGGCAGCGGGCGAGGCGCTGGGCGTCGCTGGAGCCCTGCTCGGCGGCGACCTCGCGCTGGCCTGGGCGGACGACACCGTCGCCCACCTCGAACTGCCGGCACAGACCGGCCGCCGCATCCGGGAGATTTGGACCGCCATGCGGACCGAGATGGCCGCAGGCCAATACCTCGACCTGCACGCTCAGGCCACCGGATCGACCTCGCTGTCCGCCGCGATCCGCATCGCCTACCTCAAGAGCGCCTTGTATTCGGTGGAGCGGCCCCTGGCGCTCGGCGCAGCCCTGGCCGGCGCCGACGAAACCTCCGCCCGGGCGCTGCGGGCGGCCGGCCGCAGCGCCGGAATCGCCTTCCAACTCCGCGACGACCTCCACGGCGCCTTCGGTGACCCCGGGCAGACCGGAAAGCCCTCGGGCGACGACCTCCGGCAGGGCAAGCTCACCCCTCTCGTCGCCGTGGCCCGCGCGCGAGCGCTGGCCAACGGCGACGCAGCCTCCCTGGCTGTCCTGGACGATTGTGTCGGCTGCCCCGGCCTGACCCCCGAGGACCTCACCGCGGTACGGCACGTGCTCGTCGTCACCGGTGCCCGAACGGCAGTCGAGACGAAGATCATCCGGCTCGTCAGGCACAGCACGCACCACCTGAACTCCGCCGATCTGGAACCCAGCGCCCGCTGGCGGCTCCACGCCCTGGTGTGCGCGGTGGCCGCTGCACCCGCCACCGCCGCAGGCTCCTCCACCTCGCGGGCGGCGAAAGAGGCGGGCGCGCCACCACCGTCGGGCAGCACCGCCGACGCCGACCACTGGTGAGGGACAGAACGCGATGCGGCAGGGGCCTACCGCGGGTGCCGTTGCCGTCCATGCATTCGGCGCAGCACGAGGAGCGCGGGCCGTGGCGCGGTGGTCTTCTTTGAGGACCGACGTCCTTCACCGAGGAGAATGCTGTGATCATCAAGAAGCTGCACGAAGCCGGGCTGCGCAGTGAGCACGCCTACTGCGCCGCTCTGGGGTCCATCGGCATCTCGTTCCTGAGCTGGGCCGCCTCCACCAAGCTGGAGAAGGCCGCCGATGTGGACCGGGCCGACCGGTGGGGCATCTTCGTCGGCGAATGGGCTCCCACCTTCTTCGGTCTCGGCCTGGCGCTGGCGCAGTACGAGAAGGACGGCCTCCTGCACCGGCGCTGACGGCACCGGCCGGGGCCCGCCGTCACCGGTCTTGCGGGTCCACTCCGGTGTGTGCCTCGGCGTCCCGGAGCACTTGGTCGACGACATCGCGCCCCGGTTCAACGACGAGGACGTCCTGGGGGCCGACCATTCCACCGGGCCCTCGGATCAGCGTTCAGGGCCCCGTGAACTGATGGGCTTCTGTCAGAGCGAGCCTGCGGACCGATACCGGTGTACCCCTCGGTAGCCGTGTCGGACCCCATGGAGGTTCATTGGCGCACGATTCGTTTCAGTGCGTCTTCCAGCGCCGCGCCGACGGTTCAGTGAGGTGCTCAGAGATGCGGTGCGAGCAACTATTTGGCCGTGCTTGGTCGTCCTTTGGGCATGACGCATCCGAGTCCCGTACCGTCCCCAGCGGCTGACTGGCCGCTTTGTGGCCACGGCGCTACGGCTGAGAATCCGGTTGGCTGCCGCGGTATCCACGTGTCTGGCCACGCCGCATGCTTCGCCCACCTGGCCGACGCCGACCGTGACGCCTACCTGGCCGACCTGACCCCAGGCAGCGATATTGACCACCGCGGCACCACGTTCACCGGCCCCCTTCTCGGTGCTCTCCTCGACGCGCTCCGCGACCCTGCCACTGGTCATCCATGCTTCGGCCTCGCCCGGTTCGGCTTAGCGACCTTCCATGACGACGTCTCCTTCCTCTCGGCGACCTTCCAGGGCGAGGCCAAGTTCGGCTGGGCGACCTTCCACGGCAATGCAGAGTTCGGATCGGCGACCTTCCAGAGCGATGCCTGGTTCGTCGCGGCGGTCTTCCAGAGCGACGCCTCCTTCGACTCGGCGACCTTCCAGCGCAACAGCAGGTTCGACTCTGCGGCCTTTCACGCCCACGCCTGGTTCGGTTCGGCGGCCTTCCACGGTGAGGCTCGGTTCGACTCGGCAACTTTCCACGGCCTAGCCTGGTTCCGCAGGGCGACCTTCCACAGCACGACTCAGTTCGACAAGACGACCTTCCAGGGCGCCGCTTGGTTCGGTTCGGCGACGTTCCAGAGCGCCGCCTGGTTCGGTTCGGCGACCTTCCAGAGCGACGCCGAGTTCTTCTCGACGGCCTTCCACGGCCCAGCCTGGTTCCACAGGGCGATCTTCCAGAGTGACGTCTCCTTCCACTCGGCGACCTTCCAGAGAGACGCCGATTTCGTCTCGGCGACCTTCCAGGGCGACATCCAGCTCGACGCGGTGGCTCTGCTCGGCACTGCCATGTTCGAGGGGGCGGCTTTCGAGCGGTTGGCCAACCTCGGGCCGTTTACCTGCGCCGGGCGGGTTGTGCTGTCCGGGGCGGTGTTCGGCGGCCCGCTTACCCTCTCGCTCGCCACACCCCACCTGGAATGCCGTCGGACCCGATGGTCGTCAACGGCCGAGCTACGTCTGCGCTACGCCACGGTGGACTTCGCCCACGCGGTCTTCGAATACCCACTCACCATCGCCGCGGAGACCGAGCCGTTCATGTTCCCCAACGGACAGCCGGTGGCGGAACATGCTCTTGCCGGCGAACCCGATGCCACGGTGCGGATCGCCTCGCTGCATGGGGCGGACGCAGCCCACCTGGCCCTCGCCGACGTCGACCTGTCGGGGTGCCTGTTCACCGGGACCGTGCATCTGGACCAGGTGCGGCTGGAGGGCAGCTGCTCCTTCGGCAAGGTCCCGCCAGCGCAATGGCGGTGGTGGCCCCCGGTACGGTTCACCCAGCGCCGCATCCTGGCTGAGGAGCACCACTGGCGTGCGTTCCAGCCAGCAGCGGTCCCAGGCTGGAATGCAATGTCCGGAGTTAGACCCGTCGGGCCGGCGCAGCTGGCGCCGGTGTACCGCGCGCTGCGCAAGGCGCTCGAAGACAGCAAGAACGAGCCAGGAGCGGCGGACTTCTACTACGGCGAGATGGAAATGCGTCGCCACGACCCCACTGGCACCACCCGCGCCGAGCGTGGACTGCTGCACGGCTACTGGCTGCTGTCCGGCTACGGCCTGCGCGCCTCCCGAGCCCTGGGCTGGCTCGCTGCTGCCATGCTTGTGACCGTCCTGTTGCTGATGGGCTTCGGGATCCCGAAGGATTCCCCGAAGCAGGAAGCGACCGGCATCGTGCCTCCCGGTGCTGGCAAGGTCAGCTTCGAGATCGACAAAGCAGATCCCCAGAATCCCACCGGGAATCGGTTCACAGGCGAGCGCTTCGAGAAGGCGCTGAACGTCACGCTCAACTCGGTGGTGTTTCGCTCCGCCGGCCAGGACCTGACCACCTCCGGCACCTACATCGAGATGGCCTCCCGCGTGGCCGAACCCGTGCTGCTGGGTCTCGCGGTCCTGGCCGTTCGCAACCGCGTCAAACGCTGACCCAACGCAGGCACGGCCCCAGCTGGCGCACCCGGCCCGCTCAGACATGGGCGGTCGTCACCGTCCAGGTGGGCCGTCGCGTAGAGGGGCCCTTCCGGCGTGAGGGCAGCCCTTACCGGGCCCGCATCACCCGCCTGACCGCCGCTGGCCGCAGAGCGAGTGACCAGCACGCCAGACAGCGCAGGCCACAGAGTTGCTGCTTGTACCCGGCAGGTGACGAGACGCTCGCTGCGTTCAGCGTTTGCACCGCTAGAAGGCCGCTGTGACACTCCGGCTTCGCCCAGCGCGAGGAGGACGGTCTGCTGCACCGGCGCTGACGGCCCCGGCTGGCCCCGCTGTCACGGGTTTTGCGGGTCCACGCCGGTGTGCGCCTCGGCATCCTTGGTGCCGGTCGGCCGGCGCGAGCGCCCCTTGGTGCCGGTCTTGCGCATGCCCTTCTCGTCGGACTCCTCGGCGCGGCGTTCGCCGCCCTTGGTCTCGCTCTTCACCTCGCTCGCCGGCGGCACCTTCTCCTGCCCCGTGCCCTCCTTGCTGCGGTCCGCCTCGGGGGCGTAGCGCTCCGGGTGGAAGGACCGGTGCGCGCTCTTGTTCTCCTGCTGACGGGTCTCGTCGACGTCCGGCGACCACCCGTGCTGTTCGCTACCCTTGTGCCTGCTGGGGCCCTCGCCCATTTCCGGGTGCGAGGACTTCCGGTCCTTGGACATGTCGCCTCCTGCTCCGGGGCACCGCGGGCCGTGCCGCGATCCGGATCGCCGTGGCTTAAGGGCCCGCGCCGCCTACCTCCAGCCTGGATACCTTCCGGAGCCTTCGCATCCCAGCCAGAGACTGCAAGGAGATGCGGAAAGTGGCCGGGCGCGCACTGTCTGTGCTTCGCTGCGTATGCCCGGGGGCGGACGCATGGTGGTAGCGGGGAGCCATTTGCCGGGGGTACTGGCGAGGAGTAGCGATGAGAGCTCTGACCTGGCACGGAAAACGAGACGTGCGTGTGGAGACGGTCCCCGACCCGAAAATCCAGGATCCGACCGACATCATCGTGCGTGTCACCTCCACGGGCATCTGCGGGTCGGATCTGCACCTCTACGAGATCTTCGGCCCCTACCTCGACCCCGGAGACATCCTCGGGCACGAGCCCATGGGCATCGTCGAGGAGACCGGCCCCGAGGTCACCGAGGTCTCGGTCGGCGACCGCGTGGTTGTTCCGTTCAACGTCTCCTGCGGCACGTGCTGGATGTGCCGACGCGGCCTTCAATCACAGTGCGAGACCACCCAGGTCACCGACCGGGGAATGGGCGCCTCCCTCTTCGGATTCACCAAGCTCTACGGCCAAGTCCCCGGCGGGCAGGCCGAACTCCTGCGGGTGCCGTTCGGCAACACGCTCCCCATCAAGGTCCCGAAAGGTCCGCCGGACCAGCGGTTCGTCTACCTCTCCGACGTCCTGCCCACGGCCTGGCAGGCCGTCGCCTACGCCGCCATCCCGCCGGGCGGCAGCGTCACCGTCCTCGGACTCGGCCCCATCGGCGACATGGCCGCCCGCATCGCCCTCCACCAAGGCGCAAGCAAGGTCATCGGCGTCGACCTGGTCCCCGAACGCCTCGCACGGGCCCGGGAACGCGGTGTCCACACCCTCGACCTGAACGAGCACGGCAAGGGCCTTGCGGAGGAGATCCGGCGCCTGACCGACGGGCGCGGCACGGACTCCGTCATCGAGGCGGTCGGTATGGAGGCTCACGGCGCCCCGCTCACGCGCGCCGCGCAGAACATGGCCTCATTGCTGCCCGACGCCCTCGGCGAACGGCTCATGGCCAGGGCGGGTGTGGACAGCATGACGGCTTTCAACACGGCCGTGGACGCCGTGCGTCGAGGGGGCACCATCTCCCTGATCGGCGTCTACGGCGGCGCCGTCGACCCCGTGCCCATGCTGACCCTGTTCGACAAGCAGATCCAGCTCAGGATGGGCCAGGCCAACGTCAAGCACTGGGTCGACGACATCCTGCCCCTGCTCAACGACGAGGACGTGCTGGGCGTCGACCACTTCGCCACCCACACGCTCCCCCTCGAAGACGGCCCCCAGGCGTACAAGACCTTCCAGGCCAAGGACGACGGAATGATCAAGACAGTCCTCACCCCCTGAAGCCGCAGCCCACCGTATGCCGGGTGCGGTTGCACGAGGCCGGGCGAGCGCGGCCGATGGTTGAACGCAGCAGGAGGTCGACATGGCGGCTGAAGAACGGGACCCCGAGGACCCGGTCAGCAAGCATCCGCAGCCTGAGTTCCCGCAGCAGGACCAGAGCCACCCGGGCTGGACGGGGCCGATGGACCCGCCGCCCGATCACGGCGAGGAGTCCTACCGGGGCAGCGGCCTCCTCGAAGGACGCAAGACGGTGATCACCGGAGGAGACTCCGGCATCGGCCGGGCCGTCGCCTTGGCGTTCGCCCGGGAGGGCGCGGATGTGCTCTTCACCTTCCTGCCCGCCGAAGAGGACGAAGCGGCAGCGACCACGCGACTCGTCACCGAAGCAGGCCGCAGCGCCGTACCGATCGCCTGCGACATCCGGGAGGAGGAGCAGTGCCGGCTGCTCGTCGAGCGTGCCGTCACCGAGTTCGGCCGGATCGACATCCTGGTGAACAACGCGGCGTACCAGATGTCACAGCCCGACGGGATCCAGGCCATCACCACCGAGCAGTTCGACCGGGTGATGCGCACCAACCTCTACGGGATGTTCTGGCTGTCCAAAATGGCGCTGCCGCACATCCCCGCCGGTGGCTGCATCATCAATACCGCTTCGGTCCAGGCATACAAACCCAGCCCTCACCTGCTCGACTACGCCACCACAAAGGGGGCCATCGTCACCTTCACCCAGGGACTGGCACAGATGCTGGCCTCCGACGGCATCCGCGTGAACGCGGTAGCTCCCGGCCCGGTATGGACACCGCTGATCCCAGCGACCATGCCGGACACCACCACCTTAGGCAAACAAGCCCCCCTCGGACGACCGGCCCAGCCCGCGGAAATGGCCCCCGCCTACGTCTTTCTCGCCTCCCCGCAGGCCAGCTACATCACCGCCGAGATCGTCAACGCCACCGGCGGAACACCGCTGCCGTGAGCACCGAGAGGCGAACGCGTATACGCACCGCGGCCGCGGCCTGAGGCGCTAACCGTTCCACCCACACGTCCGGCCCGCAGCCCTCCCAGACGATCAAGACCTCCAGGCCAAGGACGACGGAATGATCAAGACAAGTCCACCTCCAGTGCGCTCCGGGTGACGGGCGCTCCACGAACTGCGATCGCTAACCGCAGCTCAGTGCGACGAGGAGCACCACCGCGCCGGCGCCAAGGTCCGCCGCAATCGCACAGGACCCTGGGCGGTCACCGGCTCCGCGCCGGTGCGCCGTTGCTTCACGGCTGCCTCCTCAGAGCGGTACCGCGCCGCGCGCCGGCGATGCTGAGCCCTACTGCCGTGGCTGCGCGCCGCGCGAACGCTGGTCGCGGGGACGAGGCCGTGGTCGTTCATGCGTGGTCGGTGAGCGCGGTGTGGCCCTTGGCGCGGGCGCAGTGGGCGCAGCAGAAGAACTTTCCGTCGGTCTGGTGGCCGTGGCCCAGGATGCGGCAGCCGCAGTGGTCGCAGAGGGGAGCGAGTTTGTGCGCCGCGCATTCGAGGCTGTCGAAGGTGTAGGCGGCGCCGCCGACCATGTGGACCTCGAAGGCCATCGTGTAGTCGTTGCCGCAGACATCGCAGGCTGCCATCTGTTCTCCTTGGGGCGTGTGCGGTCAGGCTCCGGCCGGAGTGGTATCCCCATGACCTCACGGGGTTCCGGGCCCCTGCGCGACGCAGAAGGCAGATGGCGTAGTACCGCTGTCAGCGCGCGGGAGGAGCACCGTGAGACTGCCCCGGCTCGGGACGCCTGATTTCAGTCCCACACGTCCGGCCCGCCGCCCTCCCAGTCGATCAGCCTGTCGTCATCGAGGGCAACGAACTCTTCGTCGATGCCGGCCTGGCGCAGAAGCTTGTGCAGATCATCGCGGCTGCAGGCCACACCCAGCGCCACGCCGCCGAGGAGCACCGGGCGTCCTCCACTGCTGGCAGGCGGACAGATACGGAGAGGAGGATGTTTCCCCATGGCCCCAGCCTGGCCCCAGAGACCGACTACCGCGCCCGCTCCGGCAGCGGGCCACCACGGGGAACCGCCCCCGAGGAGAGGCAGCGTCGGACACGACGCCCGCGCCGAAGAACCCGCAGTCCGCTCGGCGGAGCCAGAGCGCATTACGTGCCTGCCGTACGGTCAGACGGCTTCAGTGCCCCAGACATGGGGCCCGCCCCCGCGCCATTTGATCGCCGGGTCGTTCAGCCGAACTTCCTCGGGGTCCAGACCGGCTCGGCGCAGGAACTCCAGCAGATCCACCACACCGTAAGCAACACCGCAGTCCACATCAGCGACACGAACCCAACGGCCCCCGGAGGGGCTCGGCGGGTGCACCACGATGAGAGGCAGAGACTCGGGCATACCCTCAGCCTGCCCAAACGCAGCCGCGGACGCCCTGTGTGGAAGCCAGTCAGGCGATGCCGTCCACCAGCCAGCAAGCCCGCGCACGCGGCATCACCGCGATCCATGCAGACAGCTATGCGGCGTGAGAGCTTGAGCTGGTGGCGCTGTTCCCGGACACCGGTACCGCTGGTGATGTCAGCAGGTGCTGCACCTGTGCCTGCCTTTGGCGGCCCCGGTACTGCGGCGGGTTGGGGTCGGCCGTAGCCTGCTGGCATGACTGACGCCCCGCCTCCGTCCCCCTCCGAAGCGGTCGAGCTGCTGCTGGCCGGCAATCAGCGCTTCGTTGCCGGCGCCCCAGAGCACCCGAACCAGGATGCCGCACGCCGTGCCCAGACGGCCCCCGGCCAGCGCCCCTTCGCCGTGCTCTTCGGCTGCTCCGACTCACGCCTGGCCGCCGAGATCATCTTCGACCAGGGCCTGGGCGACCTGTTCGTGGTCCGCACCGCGGGCCATGTCGCGGGTCCGGAGGTGTTGGGCAGCATCGAGTACGGGGTGAGCGTGCTGGACTGCCCGCTGGTCGTGGTGCTCGGCCACGACTCGTGCGGCGCGGTCGCAGCCACCCGTGCAGCCCTGTCCGATGGCGTCGCCGCCACCGGGTACGTACGCGACGTCATCGAACGCGTCACCCCCAGCGTCCTGGCCGCTCACGCAGCCGGGCTCACCAGCGACGACGACATCATCGCCGAACACATTCGGCACACCGTCGACCTGCTCCTGGACCGCTCCCGGGCCCTCGCCGACCAAGTTGCCGCCGGACGCACGGCCGTAGTGGGCCTGTCCTACCGACTGGCTGACGGAAGCGCCCGCCTGGTCACCTCTCACGGTCTGCAGACAGAAGCCGCCACCACAGGCCCAGCCACCTGAACAGCAGTGGTCTCCGCGCGAGCGGAGGTGCACCGCTGCATCCCGAGCTCGTCGGAACCGCACGTGAGTGCTCTCCGCGCGAGCAGAGGTGGGCCGGTGAACGCTGTGGGGGTGTTGGGGGAATGGCACGTGCTCTCCGCGCGAGCGGGGCAGCGTCATCGGCACTGACATCATCGGCGTCGCCGACACCCCAGTGAAGGCCGTAACCAAGGTCCGCCGCGCCAAATGCGGGGTGTGACCGAATCCGTCTGATCTGCTGATCGGAGTCGACGTTGACGCCTTCCTCCTCTCTCTACAGCACCCGCATACAGACACAGGTGGTCCACCTGGTCCTGCGCCACCTGTCCCTCCCGGTGCACGGGAACACCTACATGCGGGGAGTACTCCCACCACAGGGCGGGGAGGAAGCGGTCTGCGTTGCCGTCGGCACGAAGGACGCGTGTGCACCGGACCTGAATGTCTACGAAATCCCCCTGATCCAGGACGAGATCATCATCGCTGCCGGCGAAGTCCTCCAGATCGTGCGGGCCGCCCAGACCGCAGACCCCTTCTACCGGACCTTTTACCGCGACGACGAAGGCGACCTGTCGCAGATGCCGTCCCTGACCCTTGACCTCCTCGACATCCGAGGAGACCAGGAACAGCAGGAACCGGCTGTCCTGGCCCCAGAGACGATGCACTCGACAGACAGGGCGAATCTGGTAGGGGTCCTCCCCCTGGCGCCCGGACGGCATCGCCTGTACTGGTCATGCGGCGACTGGCCCGGAATCATCGCCTCAGACGCTGAGACCTCCAACAGCCCCGAGACACTGCAAACGGTCGCCGTCCACGGCCTGCCCGACACGCGCCGCGCGCAGCTTTCAAAAGATCTCCACTGCTGGAAGATCGCCCCACTGCTGGAGCATTAGGGGCTTTCCCTTACGCCCCATGGGCTCATCAGTTCCATTCACGCGGCGCCCAAGCCGGGTGTCCCGTCTCAAATGATCAGGTCTGCGAGCAGGTTCCTGACCTGCGGCGACAGATCATTGGAGACACTCGGTTGCCTCAGATCTCAGTTGATCTGGTCCGAATTGGCCGTTTGATCTCCTGAAAGGAGGGCGGCTTCCGGTACGAACACTGGGTAGACGTCCGTCACGCGCGGATCGCCGGGTGACACGGGATGACCAACACGAAGGTGCTCTCCGCGCAGGCGGAGGTGGGCCGCGGCAGTCCTCAACGGCACTGTGCGGGCCTGCCCGCCGCGGCGACAAAGGAGGTGTGCGGCCGTGCGCCGGTCAGTGCCTGCGCGAGGCCGTGCGGCCCCGGTAGATTCAGGCGGGTGCATGACCGGCGTTCCTTGAATCACGAATTGGCAAAGCACTTCTAACGCCGCAGGTCGCGAAGGTCATCTCCGCGCAGGCGGAGGTGAGCCGGCCAGGGCGCATGAACCAGACATCCTGGATGCGTCATCTCCGCGCAGGCGGAGGTGAGCCGTTCGAGGTGCGCTTCATGGGAATGACGCAGATGAGTTCTCCGCGCAGCCGGAGGTAGGTTTGAGCTGGCCAGGGCAACCGGCATACAGCTGCCGGTTGCCCGTCGATAGCGCAATCGAGGTGCCGGTACGCCAACGCTGCACGCGTCGGGCTGGCTTACTTGAACCAGTACTTCACGCCGCGGTGGTGGGAGCAGGTGCCGGAGAAGTGCTTCGAGTACGACCAGGTGCCGTCTTTGCACTTGGCCATAACGCCCTTGGGGTGCTTGATGTGGGTGCCGCAAGTGCCAGTGGTGTGGTGGGCACAGTGGACTGTGGCGGCCTGAGCCGTGCCTGTGCCGACGGCTACGGGTGCGATGACGGCGGCGCTAAGCACAACGGCGGCCAACGCGCTTCGGATACGAAGCGCCGGACGTGTGATGGTGCGAGTCAAAAGTCCCCCTTGTTTGGGATGGTCCGCTGAGCTTTGCAGCGTCTCGTCACCGTGTCGACGCCATGGAGAGCATGTGACGAGTGTGTGACAAAAGGTTCGATGGTGAACGAATGTCAAAGCCGCCGAGTTCTCCGCGAAGGCGGAGGCGGGCCGGCGATGGTGGCGGCCGCCAGCAGCCAAGCGGCTTGCTCTCCGCGCGAGCGGCGGAGGTGATCCGCCATGCCGGTGGTGTGCCGGACCGGAGGAGCTGCTGTGGATGCGGGCGAGGACTGGTGCGTGTTTGGGGCCAGGGCGTGCAGGGTCACCCTGCGGCGGCCAGTTACTTCAAGCTCGGGTTGGCAGCGCGTCACGGTCCAATACGATCCGGAAGCCCCCGACCGGTTCGCAATCGAAGGCTGGGACATGAATGTGCCCTACCTGCTGTTCACCACGCTCGAGACTGCGTTCACAGTGGACACGGTGACAGGACCTATCGTCCGGATACTCGCCATCTGACTCTGATCACCTGGCGCAGATACACATCGCGCAGGGCCGAGTGGCGAAGACGGACGTTGAAACGGTTGATGCTGATCTCCGAGACCTCGCTTTAAAAGGCAGCTTTCCACACTCCGTGCCGCCATATTGCACGTCCGGCTTGCCAGCGTCTTGGCCGTCGACGCAGCGGGCAGTGATGAAGACCTTGTTGACCGAGAGCCGGAAGCCAACACAGACGGGCGACTTGCCGACACTGTTCAAGGATAGCCGCCTAATAGGGCGCGGTCGGCAATGTGGCATCTGATCCGCCAACTATGGCGGAGTCCGGAGTGGTGCCGGCGATGCAAGGCAAACGAGGCGCGTGATGCGGTGGCGATTTCGCTCGGCGGGATCACCTTCCGCTTTGGTAGCTAACGGTGATGCACAGCGACGCCCCGATCCATTCCAGATGGACGGGCGGCCACTACGTCGGCACGGTGAACAAGTGACTGCGCATACTGGTATCAGACCTGCTCTGCCCCACACGCCCACTGTCACGGCGACACCCCTACAGTCGCCTGCAACTCGTACAGAACAAGCACACGGGCACCGCACCTCACACCCGAGTAGACATGGCGAAGAGACCCCTGCCCCTGGGGGCTCCAAGCTCTTCACGTCTGCCAGTGCGCCTTGTGGAAGGCGTCGCGGATTTCAGCAGGCACTCGGCCGCGGTCGTTGACCTCGTAGCCATTTCCCTCGCCCACGCACAGATCCTTGCAGCACCCTCTCCAGCCTTGGCCAAGCGCTCAGCTGCCTACCCTTTGACCTCCCAGCCTTCCGGGCCGCCTTAGCGGAAGGGCCGAAAGCCCCGAGCGTCCGCCCGTAGGGTTCCGGGTTCGAGGACGATCTCATACGACACACCCTGAGAGCGAAGGTGTGGGTAGCAGCTCATACGCCTCTTCGCCCGTGAGGTCGTCCGTGAAAATGGCGACAATCCTCTGCACCATGAGGCAATCCTAGGGCCGCAGGGAAGCGGCGGATACAAAGCTCACGAAGGTGCACTGCAGATAAGCCATCCCGCTTCTAGCGCCCCTCGGAATGTCAGCCAGCCCGTTCCCAAGAAAGACGTTAAATGGCGAGCCAACTCCGAAAATCGAGCCTGCAGAGCCGCTCGATGCCCGAGGCCACCCGTTCCCCAATCCAGGTCAGACGAAGGACGCTGTGACGCACCATCAGATGTATCTGACATACCGTCAGGAAAGTCAGCATTGAGTCAGCATGCGTCCTACCAGAGGTGGTGACAGGTGGCGACACATGCACATGTACCAATCCGACCTGCACCACCTCTGAGCTGCAAAGATGCTGGCCAACCCGCTACACCCACAACACGGCCACCAACCTGGTGCCAATGGAAGCCAAAGAGGCACCGCGCCCAGCACACGGCCAGACCGCCATGCCCATACATGTCAGCGGTTCCCGGCCCCTCCCCCACGCCTCGCTGATCCTCATCACGCGCCGGCGGCCTGGAGGCTGTCACCCTTCCTGGCGCTGCCGCCGCCATGGCCCGGCAATCAGGTAGCTGACGCCAAGATCCGGACCATGCACGGACCAACGCTCCAGAGACGGCCGTTACAGCAGCCATTTCCACAGGCCAGCACCACTATGAGCGCTGTACCACCAGCAGACGAAGAACCTGCTGAGCGTTCCGGACACCTGTACAGCCGACTCCACTCAGCGCCTCGGACTCTCAACGCCCCACCGTACTCACGCAGCCAGCAGGGCGTCTGACCAGCGACACAGAGTAGCTGACGACCCATCAGGACGAGCGTCAAATGAGCGTCACGAGCGTCATTTCAGCGTCAAGATATCGCCCGTAACGCCCACACTGCACATAATGCGCACGCGCAAAACCGCAGGTCAGGTGCCCTTTGCCGCCTTCTCCAGCACCACGACGCACTCCACATGATGCGTCATCGGAAACAGATCAAACACCCGCATCCGCCGCGGCGCATAGCCCGCCTCGGCGAAGTACTTGAGGTCGCGGGCCAGGGCCGCCGGGTCGCAGGCGACGTAGGCGATGCGGCGGGGGGTGAGGGTGGCCAGGTGGTGGACGGTGGACTTGCCGGCGCCGGCGCGGGGCGGGTCGAGGACGACGAGGTCGACGTCGGTGATGCCGGTGCGCGGGAGGATGCGGTCGACCTTGCCGTGTTCGATGCGGACGCGGTCGAGGTCGGCGAGGTTGTGGCGGGCGTCCTCGACGGCGCGCTTGCCGGATTCGATGCCGAGGACGGCGCCCTTGTCCCCGACGCGTTCGGCGAGGGCCCCGGCGAACAGGCCGACGCCGCAGTAGAGATCGAGGGCCATATCGCCCTTCTTCGGCATCAGGCCCTGCATGACGGCCTCGACCAGGAGGTCGGCGGCCTTCGGGTGGATCTGCCAGAAGCCTCCGTTGCCGACCCGCCAGGTGCGGCCGGCGGCGCGTTCGCGGACGAAGGGGCGGCCGTGGACGCGGTGGACGCCGCCGTCCTTCTCGTTGACGCGGAGGACCGAGACCGGCTTGTCGAGTTCGACGATCGGAAGGCGGCCGCCGGGGCGCGGGGTGAGGATGACCTGGCGGTCGTGGGAGCCGGTGGCGGCGATGGCCTCGACGGTGTCCATCTGGGGCCAGTCGCGCTTTTCGATGCCGAGTTCGGAGACACCGGGGGCGGCGATCATGCAGTGGGTGACCGGCTCGATGTCGTGCGAGCGGTGCTTGCGCAGGCCCGCGCGGCCGTCGTTGTCGACGGCGTACTGGACGCGGGTGCGCCAGGCCGGTACCTCGCCCTTGGCGACCTTGTCGCCGGGGGCGGGCTCGACGGTGCCGTCCCAGCCGGCCGCCTCGGGGGTCAGCCCGGCCAGCCGCATCAGCTGCTCGGCCACCACCTCGCCCTTGAGGCGGCGCTGGGCGCCGGGCTTGGCGTGCTGCCAGTCGCAGCCGCCGCAGCGGCCGGGGCCGGAGAACGGGCAGGGGGCCTCGATGCGGTCCTTGGAGGCCTGAAGGATGTCGACGGCGTCCGCGCGCAGGAAGCGGGCGCCCTCCTCGCCATCGGTGACCCGGGCGATGACGCGCTCGCCGGGGAGGGCGTGGCGGACGAAGAGGACCTGGCCCTCGTCGGTGCGGGCGACGCAGTGCCCGCCGTGAGCCACCGGGCCGACCTCGACCTCGTACTCCTCGCCGACCAGCGACTTCTTGGGTTCTGCCTGCATGGCGGGAGGGCTCCTGAGGTGGGTGGTGAGCGGGGACGGTGGCCGACCTCCGGAGGGAGGCCAGCCGTCAATTCTACGTCCCGTGTGCGGTGCCCCGGCCCCCGCCGGCGGGGGCCGGAGCCGGTCCCGCGGCGGGGGCCGACCGCCTACTTCTTGGCGGCGGCCTTCTCGGCCTTCTCCTTCTTCGGCTGGGCCACCGGGCCACGGCGCACCGCACCCGGTGCGTTCCACTCCGCGCGCTTGCGGGCGCGCAGCTTGGCGGCCTCGGAAGAGTCCAGCTGCCAGGGAACGGAGGTGACCATGACCCCGGGGGTGAACAGCAGGCGGCCCTTGAGGCGGAGCGCGGACTGGTTGTGGAGCAGGTGCTCGTACCAGTGGCCGACGACGTACTCGGGGATGTAGACGGAGACCGCGACGCGCGGGCTCTCCCGGCGCAGCGACTTGACGTGGTCGATGATCGGGCGGGTGATCTCCCGGTACGGGGAGGCCAGGACCTTCAGCGGTACGTCGATGCCGCGGCGCTCCCACTCCTGCCGCAGTGCCTTGGTGTCGGCGTGGTCGACGTCGACGCTGACCGCTTCGAGGGTGTCGGTGCGCATCAGCTTGGCGTAGTTCAGGGCGCGCAGGGTGGGCTTGTGCACCTTGGAGACCAGGACGAGGGAGTGCACCCGGGAGGGGCGTACGACGTCGTCGTCGGGGTCGTCGTCGGCGGCGAGCTCGTCGGCGACCCGGTCGTAGTGGCGGCGGATCGCGGACATGGTCACAAAGAAGATGACCATGCCGAGCAGGGCGACCCAGGCGCCGTGGGTGAACTTCGTCAGGAGGACGACGACCAGCACCAGGCCGGTGAAGAAGGCACCGAAGGCGTTGATGGCGCGGGAGCGGTGCATCCGGTTGCGCTTGGCCGGGTCCTTCTCGGTGAGCAGATGGCGGTTCCAGTGTCGGACCATGCCGGTCTGGCTGAGGGTGAAGGAGACGAAGACGCCGACGATGTACAGCTGGATCAGGCGGGTGGAGTCCGCGCCGTAGAGGTAGACCAGGATCGCCGCGGCGCCGGCCAGCAGCACGATGCCGTTGGAGAACGCCAGCCGGTCGCCTCGGGTGTGCAGCTGGCGGGGCAGGTAGCGGTCCTGGGCGAGGATCGAGCCGAGCAGCGGGAAGCCGTTGTAGGCGGTGTTGGCGGCGAGGAACAGCACCAGTGCGGTGGCGGCCGCGAGGACGACGAACAGGAAGCTGCCCTTGCCGAAGACCGCCTCGGCGACCTGCGAGATCACCGGGTTCTGGGTGTATCCGGCGCCCAACGGCTTGCCGTGGTCGAGCAGGTCCGTGGCGGGGTTCTCGGCCATCCTGACGTGGGTGGCCATGGCCAGGCCGATGATGCCGCAGAACATGGTGACGGCCAGGCCGCCCATGAGGGCCAGGGTCGTGGCGGCGTTCTTGGACTTCGGCTTGCGGAAGGCGGGGACGCCGTTGGAGATGGCCTCGACGCCGGTGAGCGCGGCACAGCCGGAGGAGAAGGCGCGCAGCAGGAGGAAGATCAGCGCGAAGCCGGCCAGGCCGCCCTGCTCGGCGTGGATGGTGTAGCCGGCGGTGGGCGCCTCCATGGAGTGGCCCAGGACCACCGCGCGGATCACGCCCCAGACGATCATGATGAAGACGCCGGCCACGAAGACGTACGTGGGGATCGCGAAGAGCTTGCCGGACTCCTTGACCCCGCGCAGGTTCATCAGGGTCAGCAGGACGATGACCAGGACCGCGCAGAGCGTCTTGTGCTCGACGACGAACGGGATCGCCGAGCCCAGGTTCTCGATTCCGGAGGAGATGGAGACCGCTACCGTCAGTACGTAGTCGACCAGCAGGGCGCTGGCGACGGTGAGGCCGGCCTTGGGGCCCAGGTTGGTGGTGGCGACCTCGTAGTCACCGCCGCCGCTCGGGTAGGCGTGCACGTTCTGCCGGTACGACGCGACGACGGTGAACATCAGCACCACGACCGCGACGGCGATCCAGGGGCTGAAGCTGTACGCAGAGACCCCCGCGACGGACAGGACGAGCAGCACCTCGCCGGGCGCGTAGGCCACGGAGGAGAGCGGGTCGGAGGCGAAGACGGGGAGTGCGATGCGCTTGGGGAGAAGGGTCTCGCCCAGCCGGTCGCTGCGCAGTGCGCGCCCGATCAAGATCCGTTTGGGCACGTCGGTCAGTTTGGACACCCGAGGATGCTAAGGGTTCGTCAAGGGTCATGCCCAGCCACTGTCCGTACCAGTGGTAGGAGGGCTCCTCGCCACAGCGCCCCTGGCCTGCCTCGAAGCCCAGCTCAGCGCGGCGCCTGCACAGGATTTGCACGCCGTACGCACCTCGGCCGCCGCCCCGGCCGGGCTCCGTGGCGTTCGTCACGTCGGCCCCGGCACGCCCGTGCCCACCGCCCGCGCATGCCGGGAGTGCAGGTCACCGAGCCCTTGGCGGGTGGCGACCAGCAGCACCCGGTCCTGAGGCCGCAGGACGTAGCCGTCGCCCAGTTCGTGCACCAGGCGGGCCGGCTCGCGGTCCTTGTCCTGGGGTGCGGCGGTGGCCGCGGCCTCCGGGTCCGGGTCGTCGGGCGCCGAGGTGTCCACCGCCAGCACCCGCAGCCTGCCCGGCCGCAGGACTTCGCCGACCGTACGGCCCTCCAGTGCGGCATGGCCGCGCACCTCGACCCGGGCGACCAGCAGCACCCGGCGCTCAACCGGAATGGCCCCCAGGATCTGCCGGCCCATCATGGCGCCCGCGAAGGCGGGCGCGGCCAGGAACGAGGTGCTACGGCTGCGGGTCAGGGCCCGGGGGTGGGCGGCGCGCAGGGTGCGGTAGACAGCGGTGGCGAAGCGGTCGTCGAACAGTCGCAGCGTCACCCGCAGCCGGGGGTGGATCGAGCGGGCGTAGAGGGCGGCCTCCAGATTCGTGGTGTCCGAGCTGGTCAGCGCGAGCAGGGTGGCGGCCCGCTCGACCAGTGCGGCCTCCAGCACGCCTTCCTGTGTGACGTCCCCCAGGACGGTGGGCACCCGCAGCCGCCGGGCCAGTGCGATGCCCCGCGCCTCGGGGTCGCCCTCGATGCAGACGACGGGGATGCCCATCTCGTGCAACCGCGCCAGAACCCGGGTGCCGACCTTGCCGAGGCCGAGCAGCACCACATGGCCCGACAGGCCGCGCGGCGGGCGGCGGAGCGCCGAGGCGCTGCGGAAGGTGCCCAGCCCTTCGAACGCCGCGGCGACCAGCACCGGCAGCAGCAACAGCCCGGTCAGCCCGGACAGCAGTTGGAGGATCTTGCGGGGCAGCGGCTCGTCGACCGCCGGATCGTTGATCGCGAAGAGGTCCAGCAGGGTGAGGTAGGCGGCGTGCACGGGCTTCTCGCCGGTGGTGAGCCAGGCGGCGACGGCCAGCGCCAGCACCGCGCCGACGACGCCGGCCAGGGACCAGCGCAGCCGCCGGGAGAAGAGCGAGGCCAGCGGGGCGCCCCGGCCGCGCAGCCCGCGACGGCGCACCCGCCGCCCCGTATAGGAGACGATCTCCAGGACGACGGTGCCACGACCGGCGGCAGCCGAGGCGGCGGCCTCGTCCGGCAGCATCACCGGCCCCTCGTCGGTCAGGCCGTTCCGCGGCGCCTCCGCCGGGGAACCGGCCGCGGCAGGGTCGGCTGCGGAGGCGGAGAGCACCGCCAGGGTGCACAGCCCGGGGGCGTCCGGCCGCCTTGGAGGTTGGGGCATGCGTTCCACGGCCCGCAGCATCAGCCCGTCCGCCTCAATGACCTTGCTGGTCCCGGCGACCGCGGTGGCCACCAGGGCCGGGGCCACGGTGTCGGCGTCGGACAGCACGGTGGTGGAGGCGTCGTCGGCCGGGTCGCTGCCGGGGCCGCTGCCGCCCACTGCCTCCCCGGCGGCCGCCGCGACCGCCGCGGCCTGGTCCAGCAGCTCCTCCAGGTGCTGACCGAGTTTGCGGTTGTAGAGCCGGATGACCAGGCGCAGCCGGGGGTTGAGCCGGCGGGCGCGCAGGGCGGCGTGGATGTTGAGCTCGTCGTCGTCGTAGACCAGCGCCAGCGCCTCCGCCTCGGTGATGCCCGCCGCGTGCAGCGCCGCATCGTCCGGCTGGGCGGACTCCAGGATCCGTAAGGTCTGCTCCGGTGCCTCCCCCTCAGCGTCGGTCGGCGCCTCCGGCGGTGGCGGCGTGGTGCGCGCCATTGCTGCCGAGACCCGGCCGAGCAGTGCGGTGGCCCGACCTAGGGCGCGGGCCGGCGAGGGGATCCTGGGGCGGTGCGGCTCCCGCGCGGAGGGGACGACCAGCGTCACCCGTTCGTCGTAGACGTCCCGGAGCTCGGCGGCCAGCCGGTGTGCGAGCGCATCGTCGCCGCAGACGACCATATGCGGTGTGGGGAAGCCCTGTTGGGGCTGGAGTGGCAGGTTGGGCACGCCTCGTAGCGTGCCTTACGTGCGTCCCTCGGCGCAGCCCGGCGTGGGACGCCGTCGCACCCGTGGTCCGGTCCGCCTCCACGACCTCCCCACCGCGCCCCCTACAGGAAGCGGCATTACGGATACGGTTGTACCGGACCGCGGTGCGACCGGCGCTGCCGCTGCCGCGCCCCGGTCCGTGTCACGAGCTCTGTCCTCGTGTCGCCGGTACTGGGAGTAGAAAGTAGTGAGCAGGGTGTTTGTGCAGGTCAGCGCGCTAGTACAGGGCACGGGGTAACAGCATGCACATCGTCATCATGGGGTGCGGGCGGGTGGGTTCCGCGCTCGCGCAGACCCTGGAGAGCCAGGGGCACACCATCGCGGTGGTCGACCAGGACCCGACCGCGTTCCGCCGCCTGGGCTCGGCCTTCGGCGGCCGGCGGGTGACCGGCGTCGGCTTCGACCAGGACACCCTGCGGGAGGCCGGCATCGAGGAGGCGGGCGCCTTCGCGGCCGTCTCCAGCGGCGACAACTCCAACATCATCGCGGCCCGGGTGGCCCGCGAGATGTTCGGTGTGGAGAACGTCGCGGCGCGCATCTACGACCCGCGCCGCGCCGAGGTCTACCAGCGCCTGGGCATCCCGACCGTCGCCACGGTGCGCTGGACGGCAGATCAGATGCTGCGCCGGCTGCTGCCCTCGGGGGCCGAGCCGCTGTGGCGGGACCCGAGCGGCGCGGTCCAGCTCGCCGAGGTGCACACCGCTCCCTCCTGGGTCGGGCACAAGATCAGCACGCTGCAGGAGGAGACCGGGGTCCGCGTCGCCTTCCTCACCCGGCTGGGCGAGGCGATGCTGCCGACCTCGCAGACGGTGCTGCAGGAGGGCGACCTGGTGCATGTGATGATGCGCGCCGATGAGGTCGAGAAGGTAGAAGCGGCATTCGCCACGGGTCCGGAAGGGGCGCACGCATGAGGGTCGCCATTGCGGGCGCCGGCGCGGTGGGCCGTTCCATCGCCGGTGAGCTGCTGGAGAACGGGCACGAGATCCTGCTTATCGACAAGGCGCCGACCGCCATCTCGGTCGAGCGGGTGCCGCTGGCGGAGTGGCTGCTGGCCGACGCCTGCGAGATCACCTCGCTGGACGAGGCGGCGCTGCAGCGCTGCAACGTCGTGATCGCAGCGACCGGCGACGACAAGGTCAACCTGGTCGTCTCGCTGCTCGCCAAGACCGAGTACGGCGTTCCCCGGGTGGTCGCGCGGGTCAACAACCCGAAGAACGAGTGGCTGTTCAACGAGTCGTGGGGCGTGGACGTCGCGGTCTCGACACCGCGTCTGATGTCGGCGCTGGTCGAGGAGGCGGTGAGCGTCGGCGACCTGGTGCGGCTGCTGCGCTTCAGCCACGGCGACGCCAACCTCGTCGAGCTGACGCTGCCGCCCGAGGCGGCGCTGGCCGGTACCCGGGTGGGCGATGTGGAGTGGCCCGAGGACACCTCGCTGGTCACCATCATCCGCGGCACGCGGGTGCTCACGCCCAACAAGGACGACGCACTGGAGGCGGGCGACGAGCTGCTGTTCGTAGCGGCCCAGTCGCGTGAGGAACAGCTGGAGGACCTGCTGTCGGTCCGGCGGGAGGACGCCTGACGTCCGGCCGCAGGCCGCACATACGCGCCGGGGCCCGGGAACCAAGCGGTTCCCGGGCCCCGGCGCGTGGTCCGTGCGGAGGCGTCAGCGGCGGTGCCGGGCCCGGCCCCGCGGACGGTCGGCGGGCGGCTCGGTCGCGGCCTCCGGCCCGACGTCCCCGTAGAGGTCGCCGGCGGCCTGGTCCAGCGTCTGGCGTTCGGTGCGGCGGCGCTCCTCCGCCTCCTGCTCGGCCTTCTCCTTCGCCTCCATCTCGGCGAAGACGTCGATCGGCGGCGGCGCCTTCACCAGGAAGACCCAGGTGAGGTAGACCGCGAGCAGGAACGGCGGGATCTTCAGCGCGATCAGCACCCAGCCCAGCTGGGTGGTGTCCGCCCACCAGTACAGCGGGAAGAGGATCGCGCACTTGGCGAGCAGGATCAGTCCCCAGGCCCAGCTGGCCTTGGCGTATGCCTTCTTCCGGCCCGGGTTGCGGGTGCGCCAGGAGAGGTTCTCCTTGAACACCGGGCCCAGCATCAGCCCGATCAGCGGGACCCCGGCGAGGGTGGTGATGAGGTACGCCAGGGCCAGCCCGAGGGTGTAGAGCATGCCCGGCAGGTAGAAGTCCTTGGCGTTGCCGGTCATCATCGCGAAGACCACGCCGAAGGCCACCCCGAAGACACCGCTGAAGGCGTGCTTGACGGTGTCCTTGCGGACCAGCCGGACGGCCGCGAGCACCAGCGAGACGGCCAGCGCGGCGATCGCCGAGCTGTGCAGGTCCTTGTTGACCGTGAAGATCGCGACGAACAGCAGACCGGGGACGACGGTCTCCACCATGCCGCGGACGCCGCCGAACGCCTCGAACAGCGCCGCCTCGGTCACCTGTCTGCCGTCGGCACCTTCCTGGGGCGGGGATTCTGCGGAAGCGTCGGTGCCCTGGGGGTCCACGTCGCTGGTCGGTCGGTCGTAAGACGTCACCGGCTACTCCTGTCCGAGCGGTCGGAGTTCGTACTTCGGGTTGAAGAGCACCCGGCGTCCGTGGCTCAAGGAGACCCGGCCCGAGGCGATGAGCTTACGGCCCGGCTCTATCCCGACGATGGAGCGGCGGCCCAGCCACACCACGTCGAGCGCCGCGGAGCCGTCGAACAGCTCCGCTTCGAGCGCGGGCACGCCGGCGCGCGGCCGCAGCGTGACATGCCGCAGGGTGCCGGTGACCTTCACTATCTGGCGGTCGTCGCAGTCGGAGATACGGGTGCACCCCGCGTCCTCCGCGTCCTGCTGCAGCTCGGCGGACTGCAGCTCCTCCTCGGAGGAGGACAGCCTGTCGAGCAGCCGGCGGAAACGACCGGCCGGCTTCTCGGGTCGGGTACCTGCACTCATGGCCCCAGCGTACCGGTGGCCGGACCGCGGGATCACGGTGTCCGGGCCGGTCCGTGGGCCCGCGCACCCGGCGTCGGGGCCCGTCCGTCACTGCTCGAAGTGGAAGTCCGTCCCCGGCTTGGTGAGAGTCCGTACCCGGGCTCGGTGATACGGCATCCCCCGGGAGCCGTCCCCCGGCCCCCGGCCCGGCCCGTCACTGCTCGAAGCGGTAACCCATCCCCGGCTCGGTGATGAAGTGCTTCGGGTGCGAGGGATCGCCCTCCAGCTTGCGGCGGAGCTGGGCCATGTAGACCCGCAGGTAGTTGGTCTCGGTGCCGTACGAGGGGCCCCAGACCTCCTGGAGCAGCTGCTTCTGGCTGACCAGCCGCCCGGCATTGCGGACCAGGACCTCCAGCAGGTGCCACTCCGTGGGGGTGAGGCGGATGTCCCGGCCGTCGCGGTTGACCTTCTTGGCGGCGAGGTCGACGGTGAAGCCCTCGGTCTCCACGATCACCTCGTCGTCGGCCGGGCCGGTCGGCTCGGCCCGGCGCACCGCCGCCCGCAGCCGGGCCAGCAGCTCGTCCATGCCGAAGGGCTTGGTGACGTAGTCGTCCGCGCCCGCGTCCAGCGCCTCCACCTTCTCGTCGGAGGTCTGCCGGGCGGAGAGCACCAGGATCGGCACCCGCGTCCAGCCCCGCAGTCCCTTGATCACCTCGACGCCGTCCATATCGGGCAGGCCGAGGTCAAGGACGATGACGTCGGGGTGGCGGGCGGCGGCGAGCTTGAGGGCGGTGGCCCCGTCGGGGGCGGCGTCGACCTCGTACTTGCGCGCTTTCAGGTTGATCACGAGGGCGCGGACGATCTGCGGCTCGTCATCGACCACAAGCACCCGGTTCACTGGCGTTCTCCTCGTGGTGTCGTCCCCGCACGGGGTGGGCCCGCGGGGTGGCTGGTGAGTGTGGTCCGTACGGCCCGGGTCATGTCGTGACCTGGGCGGGAAGGTCGGGCCTGACCGGCGGCCGGCCGGCGGCGGCCCGGAGGGTGAGGACCATCGTCATCCCGCCTCCGGGGGTGTCCTCGGCGGCGAGGGTGCCGCCCATCGCCTCCGCGAAGCCGCGCGCCACGGCCAGGCCCAGGCCCACACCGGCGCCGCGCGGGGCATCACCGTAGCGCTGGAACGGTTCGAAGATCCGGTCCTTGGCGGTGTCGGGAACGCCCGGGCCGCGGTCGGCGATCCGTAGCTCCACCCGCTCGCCCAGCGCACTGGCGGCGACCAGCACCACCTCGCCGTCCGGGCTGTACTTCACGGCGTTCTCGACGAGGTTGGCGACCGAACGTTCCAGCAGCCCCGGGTCGACCGCGACCATCGGCAGCTCCTCGGGGATGTCGAGGGTGACGCTGCCCTCCGGTACGCCGCCTAGCGCCATCGGGACCACCTCGTCGAGGTCGATCTCACGGATCAGCGGGGTGACCGTGCCGGTCTGCAGCCGGGACATGTCCAGCAGGTTGCCCACCAGGTGGTCCAGTCGGTCCGCGCCCGCCTCGATGCCGGCCAGCAGCTCCGCCTCGTCCTCCGGGGACCAGGCCACGTCGTCCGAGCGCAGGGAGGTGACCGAGGCCTTGATGCCGGCCAGCGGGGTGCGCAGGTCGTGGCTGACCGCGGCCAGCAGCGCCGTCCTGATGCGGTTGCCCTCGGCCAGTTCGCGGGCCCGTTCGGCCTCGCCCACCAGCCGCTGCCGGTCCAGTACGACGGCGGCCTGGGCGGCGAACGCGGCCAGCACCCGGCGGTCCTCCGCCGGCAGCACCCGGCCGGTCAGCGCCAGCGCCATGTGGTCCCCCACCGGCATGTCGACGTCCGCGTCCTCGGGCCGCAGCAGCGGCCGGGCCTCATCGGAGCCGCCGGCCCGGCCGGCACAGGTCCACGGGGCGACATCGCTGCTGCGCTCCAGCAGCGCCACCGTCTCCATGCCGAAGGTCTCGCGCACCCGCTCCAGCAGCGCGTCCAGCGTCGTCTCGCCGCGCAGCACGCTGCCCGCCAGGAAGGAGAGGATCTCCGACTCGGCGCGCAGCCGGGCGGCCTGGTGGGTGCGGCGCGCGGCGAGGTCCACCACAGAGGCGACGGCCACCGCCACCGCGAAGAAGATCACGATGGCGACGATGTTCTTGGGGTCGCTGACCGTGAGGGTGTGGGTGGGCGGGGTGAAGTAGAAGTTCAGCAGCAGGGAGCCGACCGCGGCCGAGGCCAGCGCCGGCAGCTGTCCGCCGAGCAGCGCGGCCAGGACGGTCAGGAACAGGAACAGCAGGACGTCATTGGCGAGCCCGGGGCCGTTGGCGATGCTGGTCAGCAGCAGCGAGAGCAGCGCGGGTCCGACGACGCCGACGAGCCAGCCGGCGATGATCCGGGTCCGGCCCAGCCGCGCACCGCGCGCTACCGGCAGCCCCCGGCCCTTGGCGACCTCGTCGTGGGTGACGATGTGCACGTCGAGGTCGGGTCCGGAGTCGCGGGCGACGGTCGCGCCCACGCCCGGCCCGAAGATGTACTGCCAGGCCTTGCGGCGGCTGGACCCGAGCACGATCTGGGTGGCGTTGACGCCGCGCGCGAACTCCAGCAGCGCGCTCGGTATGTCGTCGCCGATGACGTGATGGAACGTCCCGCCCAGGTCCTCGACCAGGGTCCGCTGGACGGCGAGCTCCTTGGGCGAGGCCGAGGTCAGCCCGTCACTGCGGGCTATGTAGACGGCGAGCACCTCGCTGCCCGAGCCCTTGGCCGCCATCCGGGCGGCGCGACGGATGAGCGTCCGCCCCTCGGGCCCACCCGTCAGCCCCACCACGATCCGCTCCCGCGCCTGCCAGGTGGAGCGGATGGAGTGCTCGGCCCGGTACTCCTGGAGGTACTCGTCCACCCGGTCGGCGACCCACAGCAGCGCCAGTTCGCGCAACGCCGTGAGGTTGCCCGGGCGGAAGTAGTTGGAGAGGGCGGCGTCCACCTTGTCGGGCTGATAGATGTTGCCGTGGGCCATCCGCCGGCGGATAGCCTGCGGGGTCATGTCGACCAGCTCGATCTGGTCGGCCCGGCGGACCACCTCGTCCGGAACGGTCTCGCGCTGCCGGACACCCGTTATCGACTCGACGACGTCCCCGAGCGACTCCAAGTGCTGGATGTTCACCGTCGAGATCACATCGATCCCGGCTTCCAGCAGCTCCTCGATGTCCTGCCAACGCTTCTGGTTGCGCGAACCGGGCACGTTGGTGTGGGCCATCTCATCGACGAGCGCCACGGCAGGCTTGCGTTCCAGCACCGCATCGACGTCCATTTCGGTGAACCGGGTGTCGCGGTACTCCAGCTCCCGGCGCTGGATCTGCTCCAGGCCGTGCAGCATGACCTCGGTGCGGGGCCGGCCGTGGTGCTCGACGAACGCCACCACGACGTCCGTTCCCCGCTCCACGCGCCGGTGTGCCTCGGACAGCATCGCGTACGTCTTGCCGACGCCCGGTGCCGCACCGAGATATATCCGTAGCTTGCCGCGTGCCATGGCCCCATTGTCTTACGTGAAGGCCGCCCCCACCGGGCTGGACCTGCTGCGACCCTACCGACCGACCAAGGGGACAAAAGCCCCAGGTAACGACTACGCGCCCGGTCTTGACGCGACTCTGATACTGCGACGGCACGGGACAGGGCAACGGTCATGGGAAGCAGGTGGGGCGGGCCGGCCTGTCGCTTCGGCCGACGGGGACGCGGGGAAGCCGGCAACACCACCCGTACGGGTAGGGCGCCTCCGGGCGGGCACCGCCCACCGAGATGCCGGCGCGCCTCCGGCCGTTCCGGAACCGGCTTCGCGGACCGGCCCTTCCCGCACGCCCCTTCGCGGACCGGTCCAAGCCGCACCGGCCTTCGCGGACCGGTCCAAGCCGCACCGGCCCTTCGCTGACCAGCCCTTCCGGCGGGCGCCGCGCGAAGAGGTACGCGACGCCCGCCGTGGCGGCCGGCCGGCCGCCCGGTCCGGGCACCGCACCCGCTCCGGCACCGCGGTGGGGCGGGCGATCCGGCGGCACGGCGGACCCGGTCCTGTCCCATGACAACGGACCCACTCCCCCAGTACCACTCCAACCCTCCTTCCCTGACGCATCACTGACGGCCTACGGCTACCGCTGCTCCTGCTTCTGCTTCTGCTTCTGCGGCTGTTACACCGTCCCGGCTGCGACCATGCCCGTATGACCGACGCTCATCCGACGGCGGCGCCCCTGCCCGCGTCGCCCCGCACCGCGACCCTCCGCATCGCCCACACCGCGGATCTGGACCCCGCCACCCGCCGGGCGGCCCGTGCCCTCCTCTATGACGTCTTCGACGACATGACCACCGAGGACTGGGAACACGCCCTCGGCGGACTGCACGCCCTGATCCACGAAGACGGCGAGCTGATCGGCCATGCGTCCGTCGTCCAACGGCGGCTGCTGCACGGCGGCCGGGCGCTGCGCTGCGGCTATGTCGAGGGGGTGGGCGTCCGCGCGGACCGGCGCGGACGCGGCCATGGCGCGGCCCTGATGGACGCTCTGGAACGGGTGATCCACGACGGTTACGACCTCGGCGGCCTCGGCGCCTCCGACGAGGCCGCCGCCTTCTACGCGGCCCGCGGCTGGGAGCTCTGGCGCGGCGCCTCATGGGCGCTCACACCAGACGGCCTCCGGCGTACCGCCGACGAGGACGGATGCATCTATGTGCTGCCCACCCCGGCGGTCCCGCTCACCCTCGACGCTGACCTCACCTGCGACTGGCGCGACGGCGACGTCTGGTGACCGCTGCCGGGTGACGGGCAGCACGCCGCGCCCCGGCCGCACGCCGGCCGCAGGCCGCGCCCCGGCCGCACGCCCCGCCCCTGCGGCACCGTACGCCGGTGCACCCGGTCAGCTCCGCGGCTGCTCCGTTATCAGCCCGTCGTTCAGCTCCAGGACCCGGTCGGCGAGACCGAGGAGGTTTGTGTCGTGGGTGGCGACCAGCGCCGTGACGCCCTCGCTGCGGACCACCGCGCGCAACAGCTCCATCACCTCCATACCGGTGTCCGCGTCCAGTTGGCCGGTCGGTTCATCGGCGAGCAGCAGGGCGGGGCGGTTGGCCAGGGCGCGGGCGATGGCGACGCGCTGCTGCTGGCCGCCGGAGAGTTCACCGGGCCGCTGCTCGGCGTGGTCGGCGAGGCCCACCAGCGACAGCAGCAGGGCGACGCGCTCCTCGCGCTCCCGCGGAGGGACCTTGCGCAGCCGCAGCGGCACCCCGACGTTCTCGGCGGCGCTGAGTATCGGGATCAGCCCGAAGGACTGGAACACAAAGCCGATCTGGTCGCGCCGCATCTCCAGCAGCTCGCTCTCCCCGAGGCCGCCGAGCGGGGTGCCGTCGACGGTGACCCGCCCGGAGTCGGGGGTGTCCAGGCCGCCGATGAGGTTGAGCAGCGTGGTCTTGCCGGATCCGGAACGGCCGCGCAGCGCGACCAGTTCGCCGCGCGGGACGCGGCAGTTCACCCCGCGTAGGGCGGCCACGGCGCGGGCGCCCTCGCCATAGCCGCGCTGCAGGTCCTCGACCACGACCATGGCATCGATCGTCGCCGCCCCGGCCGCCGTCGGCTCCGCGCCGCTGCCGGTGGTCTTCCTCGCTGTGCCCCTGTCGTTCATGGTGTGCCCACTCCCCCGTGTCCGTTCCTGCGTCTGTGCGCGTCCGCCGCTAGGTGCGTAGGCGCCTGGGTCCGCGTCCTCGTCTCCCGCATTCCGCGTCGCCCTCCCCGCGTACGGCACCGGCTTCTCCTGCATTTCGCTCGGCGTCCCCTACGCGCCGGCCTCCCCCTCGTTCCGAATCAAGCCCCCCTGTCTTCCACACCAACGCCCCCGCCTTCCTGGTCAACTCCCGCTGGAAGGCGGCCCCTTGTTCCATTCGGCGAATCGACCCCGGCCTCTCCGGACCCGCGCCGCCTGCCGGTTGCGCCAGTATGCGTACCGCGCGGTTCGGCAGACAACGCCTGTGGAAAACTCCCGGACCGTTTCCGGATCGCCCCGGTCGGCTCCGGCCCAGCCCCGCTCCGCCCCCCAGCCCGCCCCAGTCCCGCCCTGCCCCGCTCTGCCCCTGGCTCCGGCCCCAGCCTCGCCCTCGGCCCGTTCCCGCCCCGCGCTCCGCACGGCAGGACCGGCAAGGACACGGCATGCGGCGGCGGCCCCCGAGGAACTCCCCGGAGGCCGCCGCCCACCTGCTCCGCCGCGCGATCAGCCCTTGCCGTGGCTGCGCACCAGGTCCTTCAGCGCGATGTTCAACTGCAGGACGTTCACCCGCGGTTCCCCCATGAAGCCGAGCTGCCGGCCGTCGGTGTGGTCCTCGACCAGCTTCCGCACCGCGCCGGCGGGCAGCTGGTTCTCCCCGGCGACCCGGTCGGCCTGCAGCCGGGCGAACTCCGGAGAGATGTCCGGGTCCAGGCCGGAGCCAGAGGACGTCACCGCGTCCGCCGGGACCTTGGACTCCGGCACGCCGTACGTCTCCGAGACCCACTTCTTGCGCTCCTTCACCGCCTTGGTGAGGTCGGTGTTGGTGGCGCCCAGGTTGGAGGCACCGGAGACCTGGAGGTCGTACTGGGTGTTGACGCCGTTGGTCTTGTTGCTGCCCAGCCCAGCCGACGGGCGGGGCTGGAAGAACCGCAGGTCCGGGACCGGGTTGCCGGCCTTGTCCATCCCCTTGTCGTAACGCTGCCCGAGCAGCGCCGAACCGACGGTCCGGCCGTGGGACGTCACCTCCGACCCATTGGCCTTGCCGGAGAAGGCCGCCTGCGCCACTCCGGTGACCACCAGCGGGTAGAGGACCCCGCAGACCACGGTCAGGACGAGGAGGGCGCGCAGCCCGGCCCCGAGCAACCGGGCGGTGTTGCGTACCGAGTTGTTCATGTCGGTCACCAAATCCTGAATCAGTGCAGCCCGGGGATGAGGGAGATGAGCAGATCGATCAGCTTGATGCCGATGAACGGGGCGATCAGGCCGCCGAGCCCATAGACGGCGAGGTTGCGGCGCAGCATCCGGTCCGCGCTGACCGGGCGGTACTGCACGCCCTTGAGGGCGAGCGGGACCAGCGCGACGATGATCAGCGCATTGAAGATGATCGCCGAGAGGATCGCGGAGTTGGGGCTGGACAGCCGCATGATGTTGAGGGTGTCCAGGCCCGGATAGGCCACCGCGAACATCGCCGGGATGATCGCGAAGTACTTCGCGACGTCGTTGGCGATCGAGAAGGTCGTCAGCGCGCCCCGGGTGATGAGCAGTTGCTTGCCGATCTCGACGATCTCGATGAGCTTGGTCGGGTTGGAGTCCAGGTCCACCATGTTCCCGGCCTCCTTGGCGGCCGAGGTGCCGGTGTTCATCGCCACGCCGACGTCCGCCTGGGCCAGCGCCGGCGCGTCGTTGGTGCCGTCGCCGGTCATCGCGACCAGCTTGCCGCCGGCCTGTTCGCGCTTGATGAGCGCCATCTTGTCCTCGGGCGTGGCCTCGGCGAGGAAGTCGTCCACCCCCGCCTCATCGGCGATGGCCTTGGCCGTCAGCGGGTTGTCGCCCGTGATCATCACGGTCTTGATGCCCATCTTGCGCAGTTCGACGAACCGCTCGCGCATGCCGTCCTTGACGACGTCCTTGAGGTGGATGACCCCCAGGACCCGCGGGCCGTGCTCGTCCTCCAGCGCCACCAGCAGCGGGGTGCCGCCGGCCTGGGAGATGGCGTCGGTCAGCTGCTGGGCGTCGTCGGCGACCTCGCCACCGCGCTCCTTGACCCACGCCATGACCGAACCGGAGGCGCCCTTACGGATCTTGCGGCCGTCGACGTCCACGCCCGACATCCGGGTCTGTGCGGTGAACGGGATCCACTCCGCGTCCACCAGCTCACCCTGGTGCCGTTCGCGCAGGCCGTACTTCTCCTTGGCGAGGACGACGATGGAACGTCCCTCGGGGGTCTCGTCGGCGAGCGAGGAGAGCTGGGCGGCATCCGCGACCTCGGCCTCGGTGGTGCCGCGGACCGGGACGAACTCGGCCGCCTGGCGGTTGCCGAGGGTGATGGTGCCGGTCTTGTCCAGCAACAGCGTCGAGACGTCGCCGGCGGCCTCGACGGCTCGGCCGGACATCGCCAGGACATTGCGCTGGACCAGCCGGTCCATGCCGGCGATGCCGATGGCCGAGAGCAGGGCGCCGATGGTCGTCGGGATCAGGCAGACCAGCAGCGCGAGCAGCACGATCATGGGCTGCTCGGCGCCCGCGTAGATCGCGAACGGCTGGAGGGTGACCACCGCCAGCAGGAAGACGATGGTGAGCGAGGCCAGCAGGATGTTCAGCGCGATCTCGTTGGGGGTCTTCTGCCGCGCGGCGCCCTCGACGAGGTTGATCATCCGGTCGATGAAGGTCTCGCCGGGCTTCGTCGTGATCTTGATGACGATGCGGTCGGACAGCACCTTCGTACCGCCGGTCACCGCGGAGCGGTCTCCGCCCGACTCCCGGATGACCGGCGCCGATTCACCGGTGATCGCCGACTCGTCGACCGACGCGACGCCTTCGACGACATCGCCGTCACCGGGGATGATGTCGCCGGCCTCGCAGACGACCAGGTCACCGATGCGCAGCTCGGTGCCGGGGATCTGCTGCTCCGTCGCACCGTCGAGCCGGCGCGCCACGGTGTCGGTCTTGGCCTTGCGCAGGGTGTCGGCCTGCGCCTTGCCGCGGCCCTCGGCGACCGCCTCAGCCAGGTTGGCGAAGAGGACGGTCAGCCACAGCCAGACGGCGATCGCCCAGCCGAACCAGTCCGAGGGGGACATCACGGCGAAGATCGTGGTCAGCACGGAGCCGACCTCGACCACGAACATCACGGGGGACTTGACCATCACCCGTGGGTCGAGCTTGCGTATCGCGTCCGGGAAGGACGTGATCAGCTGCTTGGGGTCGAAGAGACCGCCGCCCACCCGTCCGTCGCCGGGCTTGTGCCCGCTGGGGACGTCCTGGTGCGGGGCGCGGGTCGGAGTAGCTGTCGAGCTGGAGGCCATGGAGCCCGGCTCCTCTGGTTTCACAGGGGTGGTCATGACAGGCCCTCCGCCAGCGGCCCGAGGGCCAGCGCCGGGAAGTAGGTCAGACCGGTGATGATCAGGATCGTGCCGACCAGCAGCCCGGCGAAGAGCGGCTTTTCGGTACGCAGGGTGCCCGCGGTCTCCGGGATCGGCTTCTGCTCGGCGAGCGAGCCGGCCAGGGCGAGCACGAACACCATCGGCAGGAAGCGGCCGAGCAGCATCGCCAGACCGATCGCGGTGTTATACCAGGGCGTGTTGGCGTTCAGGCCCGCGAAGGCGGAGCCGTTGTTGTTGGCGCCGGAGGTGAACGCGTAGAGCACCTCGGAGAAACCGTGCGAGCCCGCACCCAGCGCCTTGGTGTTGAGCATCGAGCCCAGCGCGTCCGGCAGCACCATCGACACCGCGGTGAAGCCGAGCACCAGCGTCGGGGTGATGAGGATGTAGCAGGCGGCCAGCTTGATCTCGCGGGTGCCGATCTTCTTGCCCAGGTACTCGGGCGTACGGCCCACCATCAGGCCAGCGATGAACACCGCGATGATCGCCATGACCAGCATGCCGTAGAGGCCGGAGCCCACACCGCCGGGCGCGATCTCACCGAGCATCATGCCGAGCAGCTGGATGCCGCCGCCGAAGGCGGTGAAGGAGGAGTGGAAGGAGTCCACCGCCCCGGTGGAGGTGAGGGTGGTGGCCACCGAGAAGATCGCGGAGGAGCCGACGCCGAAGCGGGTCTCCTTGCCCTCCATGGCGGCACCCGCGGCCTGCAGGGCCGGCCCGCCGTGCGCGAACTCGGTCCACATCATCAGCGCGGTGAAGCCGAGCCAGATGATGCCCATGGTGGCCAGCACGGCGTAGCCCTGCTTCACATTGCCGACGAGCCTGCCGAACGTGCGGGTCATCGCGAACGGGATGACCAGGATCAGGAAGATCTCGAAGAGGTTGGTGAAGGCGTTGGGGTTCTCGAAGGGATGGGCGGAGTTGGCGTTGAAGTAGCCGCCTCCGTTGGTGCCCAGCTCCTTGATGACCTCCTGGGAGGCCACCGCGCCGCCGTTGGTCTGCTGGGAGCCGCCCATGAACTGGCCGACCTCGTGGATGCCGGAGAAGTTCTGGACGGCACCGCAGGCGACCAGGACGAGCGCACCGACGACCGCGATCGGGACCAGCACCCGTACGGTGCCGCGGACCAGGTCGGCCCAGAAGTTCCCCAGTTCGCCGGTGCGGGACCGGGCGAAGCCGCGGACCAGGGCGATGGCGACGGCCATACCGGTGGCGGCGGAGACGAAGTTCTGCACGGCCAGGCCGGCGGTCTGCACGACGTGGCCCATGGCCTGCTCGCCGCTGTAGGACTGCCAGTTGGTGTTGGCGACGAACGACGCCGCGGTATTGAACGCCTGGTCCGGGCTGATCGAGGCGAAGCCGAGGGAGAGCGGCATGCTGCCCTGGACCCGCTGGAGCAGGTAGAGGAAGAGCACACCCGCCGCGGAGAACGCCAGGACCCCGCGCAGGTACGCGGGCCAGCGCATCTCCGTGTCCGCGTGGGCGCCGATGCAGCGGTAGATGACCTTCTCGATGCGGAGGTGCTTGGGAGAGCGGTAGACGGCGGCCATGTAGTCGCCGAGGGGGCGGTACGCCAGGGCCAGCGCCGCGACGAGCGCTATCAGCTGGAGCACGCCTGCGAGGACGGGGCTCATACGGTGCTCAGAACCTCTCCGGGAAGACGAGGGCGAGGACCAGGTAGCCCAGCAGGGCGACGGCGACGATCAGGCCGACGACGTTCTCGATGGTCATAGCTTCGTCACCCCCTTGGCGACGAGGGCCACCAGCGCGAACACCGCGATCGTGACGACGACGAAGGCCACGTCGGCCATCGTGTGCTCCTAGAGGGGAGGCGGATCAGGACTCCCACAGCAAAGCGCCCATCCGATGCCGCCGGAACGGCGTTGACGCCTCCCTTACGGCCATTAGCGCCCCGTTGACGGAACCCATACGCGTCCCGATCTGACCTGCGCAAACGACAAGGGCCCGCACCCCTCAGAAGGGGGTACGGGCCCTTGCGAGCGTCACGTTCCAGCCGTCGTCGGGGCGCCGCGGCGCCCCGACCTCGGAGGTGTCAGCGGATCTCGGTGATCTCCGGTCCGCGCTCCAGCCGGTCCACGCCACCGCCGAAGCGGGACTGCTCGGCCGAGTCCTGCTGGACGCCGTCCGGGACCATCTGGGCGTCGTCCGGCAGCTTCAGGACGATCGGGTCCCTCGGCGCCATCGGGCCTTCGCCCCGGACGATGACGGTGTCCCGGAAGATGTGCTCCAGCACACCGGCGGCCTGCGGCTGCACCGCGCCCTGGCCGGAGATCACTCCGCGCAGGAACCACCGGGGGCCGTCGACGCCGACGAACCGCACGACCTGCACGCCGTTCGTACCGTCCGGCAGCTGGACCGGCACCTGGGCGCGCAGCTCCCAGCCCAGCGGCCCCTCGACCACGTCCACGACACCGCCCTGCTGGGTGATGCCGGTCGCGATCTCCTCGCGGACCTCCGCCCAGATCCCCTCGTTCCGGGGGGCGGCGAACGCCTGCAGCTGTACGGCGCTGTCCTGCAGCACCACCGTCGCGGCGACGATCGCGTCACCGGCGACCTCCACCCGCAGCTCCATGCCCTCGACACCGGGCACGAAGAGCCCACCGAGGTCCACCCGGCCCTCGCCGGGATCATGGACCTCCGACACGTCCCACGGGCCGTCGGGGCGCGGGGCGGGCGGCAGGCTGAGCCGCTCCTGCTCCGCCTCGTCCTCGTCGGCGTCGCTCACCGCTCGCTCGTCGAGCGTGGTGTCCTCGGCCAGCTCTTCAGGAGCCTCGTTCTTCTTGCGACGTCCGAACACGTCACTGTCCTTCCCGGTCGGCACCGACCGATGCGTATTCATTCCCGCCCGTGGAGCCGTCCACCGCCGCATGACCGCCGGTGGAACCGAATCCCCCCTCGGCCCGCGCCGAGCCGGGAAGTTCCGCCACCTCGTGGAAGCGCACCTTCTCGACCTGCTGGACGACCAGTTGGGCGATCCGGTCCAATCGTTCGAACCGCACACTCTCGCGCGGGTCCAGATTGACCACGATCACCTTGATCTCTCCACGGTACCCGGCATCCACCGTCCCGGGGGCATTCACCAGCGCCAGTCCGCAGCGCGCTGCCAGCCCGGACCGCGGGTGGACAAAAGCCGCATACCCATCGGGCAGGGCGATGGACACCCCGGTCGGCAGCACGGCGCGCTCCCCCGGCGCCAGCTCGGCCGCCTCGGTGGTCACCAGATCCACCCCCGCGTCGCCCGGATGCCCGTACGACGGGACGGGCACGTCCGGGTCCAGCCGCCGCAGCAGCACATCCACGGGATTCCGCACCTGACTCACGGGTTCACCTCGAAGGCACGCGCTCGCTTGGCCTGGTCCGGGTCGGACATCGCCGCCTGGATCTCCTCGGCCCTTCCGTTCTCGATGAAGTGGTCAACCTTCACCTCGATGAAGACGGCCTCGGCACGCACCGCCACCGGGCCGTCCGGCGCGCCTATCCGCCCCACTGCCGTCGAGTAGATCTTCCGCCCGTGCACCGCGGTGACCCGCGCATCCAGATGGAGCACGGTGCCCAGCGGCACCGGCCGTACGAAGTCGGTCTCCAGCCGGCCGGTCACCGCGATCACCCGCAGCAGCCAGTTCAGCGAGCCGAGCGTCTCGTCCAGCGCGGTGGCCAGCACCCCGCCGTGCGCCAGGCCGGGAGCGCCCTGGTGGGCCTCCTTGACGGTGAACTCGGCCCGTACGCTCACCCCCTCGCCGGCCCGCGCCTCCAGGTGCAGCCCGTGCGGCTGTCCGGTGCCACAGCCGAAGCAGCGGTCGTAGTGCGCGCCGAGGAGTTCGCCGGGCGCCGGCGCGTCGGCGTGCCGGGCCGGGGCCACGGCGTCCTTCGGAGGCACGAGCCGCGCCCTGGGTTCGTCAGTTCCACTCACGAGTGCAGACCCTACCCGCGCGCGTAAGGGGCCCGTGCCGCCGTGCCAAGCTGGAGCCATGCAGTCGTACGAGGAACGCCTCACCGCACCCCGGTCCTGGTGGGTGATCGCCGCACTGATCGGCGTCGCCTGCGCCCTGATGCTGCTCCCGGTGGGGACGCTGCCGATGCTCGGCGGGCTGATCGGCGGCGCGGCGCTCTCGGCGGTGGCGGTGAGCTCGTACGGCTCGGCGCGGATCCGGGTGGTGGGCGGTGCGCTGATCGCCGGCGAGGCGAAGATCCCGGTATCGGCCCTGGGCCGGGCCGAGGTGCTGGATGCCGACGCGGCGCTGGCATGGCGGACGCACAAGGCCGACGCCCGGGCGTTCATGCTGCTGCGCAGCTACATCCGTACCGCGGTGCGGGTGGAGATCGCGGATCCCGACGACCCCACGCCCTACGCCTACCTCTCGACGCGGCAGCCGGAGCGCCTGGTGGCGGCGCTGACGGCGGTACGCGACTGACCTGGGCTCCCGGGGCCGGCGTCAGCCGTCGAGGGCGGGAGGGGCGTCCCAGGGGATCTGCCGCCTGCGCAGGTCCTTGCGGATCTTCTGCGCCAGCCTCCTGGTGTCGCGGCGGTTCATGAAGGCACCGACGGCGGCGCCGACCAGGAACGGCGTGAGGTTGGGGAGGTTGCGCAGGGTGCGCTTCATGATCTGCTGGCGCAGTTCGCGCTTCATCTGCCCGCCGAGGGCGATGTTCAGCGAGGCCGGTGCGGCGAGGTCGATGCCCCGCTCCTCGGTCCAGGAGGTCAGATAGGCCATCGCACGCTGCCGGAAGGTGCCCGGCGGCCGGAGTCCGTAGACCTCGTGCAGTTCGGCGATGAGTTTGATCTCGACCGAGGCCACACCGGTGACCTCGGCGGCCAGCTCGGCCGGCATGGCGGGCGGTACGGGCAGCATCGCTGCCGCACCGACGCCCGCGCCGACGGTGGCGGTGCCCGCACAGGCGCCCGCGACCAGCTTGTCCGCCAGCTCCTCGGGGGTCAGGCCGGGGAACTGTGCGCGGAGGGTGCCGAGGTCGCGGACCGGGATCCGCGGGGCGGTGGCGATGATCCGGTCGGCGATCACGGCTAGCCACGCCCGCACCCGGCTCCGCTGCCGGGCGTCGCCCGCTCCGGCCGCGCCGGTGTCGCCCATGGCTTCGAGCGAGGCCGTACGGCCTCGCCCCTCCAGCGGCACACCGGCCGTCCGCTCCGCGGGAAGGGCGGTCGGGTCGGCGGGCACGGGCGCGGTTTCGTCGCGTGATCGTGCGCCGGCCGCCGAGCCGCGGACGCCCTTGGCGCCCTTACGGAACGGGTTCACGCCTGTCACGGCGTAGGCCGGTCTCAGGCCGCGCAGTCGCGGCAGATCGGCTGACCGTTCTTCTCCTCCGCCAGCTGGCTGCGGTGGTGGACCAGGAAGCAGCTCATGCAGGTGAACTCATCCTGCTGCTTGGGCAGCACGCGCACCGCGAGCTCTTCGTTGGAAAGGTCCGCACCGGGCAGCTCAAGGCCCTCGGCCTGCTCGAACTCGTCGACGTCGACGGCCGAGGCGGACTTGTCGTTCCGCCGCGACTTCAGCTCTTCAATGCTGTCCTCGTTGAGGTCGTCGTCGGTCTTGCGTGGGGTGTCGTAATCCGTAGCCATTTTCGCTCTCCCCCTCTGGGTGTCTGCGGTGTCTCAGCGCTCGTAACGCGTGAGAGGCCGGACTTTGTGCCCGACCTGAGGCGGAGATTTTGCCTCACATCAAGGTCTGTTACTCAATCGACACCCAACCGCACCCCTGAAGAGGTGATCGGTTTGGATGGCGATCAGGACCGTACACGGTCCGAATGTCGCACCTCGCGCAGCCCATCACCTGTACTTCCCGTGATCCCACCCCCGGGAAACCCGGACGTCCCCGGCATTCCACCAGGCATTTTGATCACAGAACGTAGATGGCCGGAAATTCGCGCCTGTGAGAGATCACACACGCACAGCCCGGCACGAGGACCGGTGCAATTCCGCGCAAAGCGAACGTGGCGAAGGATCCCCGCCCACCCCCCGTTTCGTCAAACCGGGAGGCAGAGCGGCGTACGCCCGCGAGACGGGCGATCGTACGCACAGATGTCCTGCGACCTCGCACCGGGGTGGCCGGCCGCTCCTGCGGGCGTACAGCCCCCGTGCGGCCGGCCCGGAGCGGCAGGTCAGAGGGGGAGGACGACGCGCATGTCCAAGCCGCCGCCCTCACGGGGTACGGCGGTGATGGTCCCGTCATGGGCCCGCACCACCGAGCGGACGATGGACAACCCCAACCCCACACCCTTGTCACTACCGGTCCGCTCGGTCCGCAACCGCCGGAACGGCTCGAAGAGATTCTCCACCTCATACGCCGGCACCACCGGCCCCGTATTGGACACCACCAACACCGCACACCCCGACTGCGGCTCCGTAGCCACCTCCACCCAACCCCCCTCCGGCACGTTGTACCGCACCGCGTTCTGCACCAGATTCAACGCGATCCGCTCCAACAACACCCCATTGCCCTGCA